>CALKWQ010000066.1 GCA_938003925.1 uncultured bacterium | reverse complement strand
ATACAAACCTCACTTACAATTGATATTTCACCTACTGAATTATTTACTAGCACCATAGTTAATAGTCAGCAAATGACCACTAAGATGAAGAATGTAATAATTGAAGACCTCAACAATATACCGGCCTAAGGAGGGCAGATGAGCATAAGCCCAGTAAACATTTCTAACTCGCCAGTAAAGCTAGACGGCGTAGGTTTACAAATAAATGACTCTGGTTTTAGCGTCAGTGGAGTTGAGGTTGTAGACTGGTCTAGACCTTGGCTCACGCGGGAATTTATTATGAAACTCAGAGAGTCTGACGACTCTCTGAGTTTCGAGATGACTAATATCTATGGCCAGCGGATAGTAATAAACTATCTACATATGCCTACTGTGCCAATGAATAATGACGCAGGCTTGGACCAAGTTTATTCAAAAATGTTAAGGCGAACAGTATCTATATCGGGCTCAGTTTTAGACGAGGGACAAGCTGCGCGCTTCTATGCAAAGTATATTGCAGCACAAACTTATTGGGCTAAGCGCACATTACTGTTACAAAGACTTAGCGATTCTGACATAACTAAAACAAAAGTTGCAGCGCTGATTTCAAGCTTAACTGCGCTTGATTCAGGAGCAGCTGGGAGTAAGCTAACTTTGGTAGCACCACTTTTTTCTGGCGACGTCTTGTTTGCAGAGGGTAATTCTTGCCAGCTGAGCTCGTTTATAGCAGGTATAGTTACATCATTTTCTTTTTCCTTTGTCAATGACATTCCAGTTGAGCTATAGGAGACAGTATGTTAAAAATATATGGCGACATAGCTACGCCACTACAGACTTACCAGCTGTTTAAACCCGTTGACGGCATTGACAAGGCTATTTTTACTCTTACTGTTTTTCCCGGCCAAGACTTACATGAGCTATACAAGATAGACGACTACCCTGTTAAGTTATCATTACCAGAACACTATACCGTCAGTGGTAATACAATAACGCTCACTACGGCATTAACGCTAAGCCAAACATTAGCTGCTATTCCTGTAGGCCATCTAGCGCTGCAATTTGACGCGGGTTTAAATGATACAGTTATAACTACTCAACGTATGTCTTTACAGCGTAACTCAGAACATAGCTACAGAAATATAAACATCCTGTCTAAAGATCTATCTAAACCGCAGTTAGATTTTTCTGCGGAAGTTTATTTTAACAACGCTACAGGATTCGGTTTTACTGGGCTTATTCCCAATAGTTTAATCGGTTGTGCAGTTATACACGACGGCTCTTATAGAGGCATTATAGCAAGTAATACAGAAACTACCATTAAACTGGCATACCCGTCTTACTACACTGGCGAATTGACTACTGCATACATTTACTCCATAGCCAATTGTGAATTTGCTGTAGAAATGGGCGGGTCTCCTGATATTTTCTATCCTGTGCTTAGCCTTGCTGCTATAGAGACTGACGAACCATTTATTTTTTGGTTTAAAGATACAACTGTAATTAAAGCATTTGCGCCTAGTATACAACAAACAATTCAAGTTTTAGGAGATGAAGTGGCCCCTCTACCTGATTTGCCTATAGTTGGTTCACAAATGACGTTAGCTCCTTTTTACACTGTAGACCCTACGTACAGATGGGGTGAGTATGGAAAGCATATACAGCTATCTGCAGACGGTAACACAATGGTAGCTATAGCTGGTCCAACAGCGAGTATAGCTACTAAGTTTATAACTACGCATACAAAAACTGCCGGTGTGTGGAGTTCTGGTACTGCAGTAATACTGAGACCGCCTGAGCACATAGTAGGGTCTAATTTTGACAACGTGTTTTTATCGTCGGATGGTCAGTTAATGGTAGTAGGTAATCCCTATTACGCTGTGCCACATTATGAGTATGGAAATGCCTACGTTTATGCACGTGACGCAAATAACCCCACTGGCTGGACGTTTATACAGCTATTAAGCTACCCTGACGCACCTGGAAGTGGGCGGTTTGGTGAGGGCCTAGCTATTTCTGCAGATAATTCTACTATACTAGTTGGAGCAGCCAACGTTAATAGGATATATACTTTTTATCTTATTAAT
>CALKWQ010000065.1 GCA_938003925.1 uncultured bacterium | reverse complement strand
AGCCGGAGTAACAAACCCGCCAACAGCAACCGTGGACGAATCTGCAATTTTTACATCGACAAAACCAGTGGTTTCTACAGTACCAGAATCACCTTTAGGCGAGACGTCAGTAAAGACGCCTAGGGGTACCGCAGCTGCACCGCAGAGGTCACATTCACCGGCATTGGCAGTACGAGCAGCAAGTTTGCCGTAGTGGGCGAAAGAGGCCTGCTGGCCAACGCCTACTTTAATGGCAGCAGCTAGGCTACAAGGAACACCACCACCGGTCAAGATTTCGCGACGAGAAATTTTCATCTGTTAACTCCTTATGTTTGGGTTATTACGCTTTGTAAAATTCGTCAGTAAGAGCCGCAAATTTTTCTGCAGCCGGCTCATCTGTGGATTGCTGACCTACGGGTAGCTTGGCGATGGCCGCACAAAATACCTCGTTTTTAGCCTTCAAATCAGCTAATGGCAGCGAGTTAAAAGTCTCATCAATAGTCTCGCCAGCTTTAATGCCGTTGGCTTTAACAAGCGAAACATACTCGGCCGCGTAGCCGCTGAGCTCTTCAATGCGCGCCTTAGCTGTGGTGAGTTCTGCTTCAGCCGTTTCTGCTTTCTTTTGAAACTCTTTCGCGGTTTCAAGCTCAGTTTTAAGAGCTTCAAACTCTTCTTTGACTTTGCCCAGCTCTTTTTCGAGCTCAGCTTTAGCCGTCTCTAAAGGCTCGTAATGCTCCTTTAGCATGGCTTTTACTTTTGCTTCATCCATTGATACCTCCTGTGAGTTGTGTTCTGATACCGGGTCTGTTTCTGATTCCATGTGAACTGTTAACAAGCCTAATCGTTCAACAACAGGCTTTTCGCTGAAGGCTTTTTTAAACTCTATCGGGTCAGCGCCTTCTTCATACATGCCAAATGCTTCAGTCATGCTACCGGCGTCGGCCACTCCGCCTGCTGTAACAGCTGAAACTTCATAAATTTCGCAATCTTCGGCTACGCCATCTTTTATGTTTCTGCCTGTCATGTAGGCTACGCATACCTTAGGCCGCTCATCAACAATGTAAGCTCGGCCTAAAATATGCTCGCACTTGCTATAGTCGCGAATATCATTACCACAGATGTTACACTTATAGAGACCAACTCTAACGCCAGCCGAGCATGCAAAGGCCGCGCCAATGTTATAGCGGTCTGCGAGGTCTTTACCTTCTGTAAACTCGCTGCCATCCGGCCGCTTTAGAGCCGCGTATAACATTGCTTGCAGCTCCCACTCACTCTCAGCCGTATTTTCTTTAATACGGCCAGATATGCTGCGACCTACTGGCAATGTAGACCGGCTTTGATGTAAGCTGTTAAATGCAGCTTTTCCATTATTGAGATCCCGCTCGAGTTTACGAGCCATCTCAATAGTCATAATGGTGTAGCGGTCAGTAATTTTGTTGTTAAATACTCTGAAAGGGAGTACTTCAACATCTGTAGCTTTCAGCTTTGTCCCAGGCAAACGGCTGTTAATAACAGCCAGCTGAGATTCTGTAGGCCTCATAATAAGCTCCTAAATTAAGGTTAGCAAAGGTTGCACGTTATCACTAACGGCGTAAAATCTTTTTTCTATTGCTGAAAAGTCATTTTGTTTAAGACTTAAGTTACCAGGTATTTGTTTACAAGACGGTATCTTTAAACCAAAACTCGCATTCCCTATAAGCGGTACTTCGTAAGTAAGCTCTAAATTATCACTTATGAATAATAGCGCGGCTAAGCTAGAGTCTTGAAATTCTTCTGAAGCAACTACACAATCAACATAATGAGCTACTGGTATAAGTTGTTTAAGCGTTGCCGGGTAGCCAGTTTCTATTCTTTTATACTCAGTTGTTAACGTTAACTCCGCGCCTTGTATCGCGCCTATAGATTGACCGTTTACACTTATTTTTGGCTTACCTATTGATATGTTTCCAATATCTTTAGTCCAAGGCTTAGCAGAGTAAGTAACTTGACTAAGTTCTTGAAAAGTCACTATGGACTCAGCCTGCCCTACGGCTTCAAAAGTAAACGGTATGCTACTAAACTCATCTAAGAAATTTAACTTAAAAGACTGATGCAAATGTCCTGATAAGCTAGCCAGTATATTAGAACCTCTAGGCCGGAATATCTCTAAATCTATAGCTTTAAT
>CALKWQ010000064.1 GCA_938003925.1 uncultured bacterium | reverse complement strand
CTATTTACTATACTAACGTTATGTACTTCCCCAAAAACGTCTAAGGCGCTAACGCTGCTATAAGTTTTTGTAGAATCATGATTACCACCGAGTACTAGCCACTTCTGATCTGCGTGCTTTTCTTTTATTGCTATAAGTGCTTTCTTTACTAAGTTAGGACATGTTGAATCGTCAAATAAATCGCCGGCGATAAGAACTACTGGGCAATGCGCAAGCAAATCAACAGCTACTTCAAAGGTATCTATAACTTCTTGAGTTCTTCTGTCTGAACCGTACGCTTTAAACCCTAAGTGTGCATCCCCTATCACGCCGTAGCTGCGCATCGTATTGACTCCTCTAAAGCCTTTCTATCATATTTTGTACCGCCGGCACGTTTTTTAATAGTTAACAGCTTTTGCTTATCTTGTACAATGGCTAATGCCTCCTCGTACGTGTAAGCGTCCATGCTCGGACATCCTGGGTGGTAGCATTCATTTTCTCCACAAACTAACTGACCACAATCAGGACAACGCCAACAACTAGACATAAAATATATCTCCTATTGAAAAATTAATTCTAGTTAATTTTTCCCATTTTACAGATGCCTCTTCTTGTCTTTTTAACTCTAATAAAGCCATGCCTTCAATTTTATACCAGTGCCACTCAGGTAATCTAGCGATTAAAAATAAACTTTGTCCACCTGCGGCAGTTACACGCATAGCGCCTTTAAACTGGCCTATACGTACATCTTTGAATGGAAACCTTTGTTGATGACAGCTCTTAATTTCAATCAAATGAAATTTTCCAGCAAATAAACACCACATATCTGAGGGCTGTTCTTTTATTAAATTACCTTGCGCTTGGTAAGTATCTGGATATTCACCAAACCAAAAATCTTTTCTTTGTTGTTCAAAACTAGCGAATAACTTTTTAACTTTTTCTTGTGCTTTTTTCCACTCAGGTATTGACATTTTGCCCTTCAGCTGGCACTGTATCTAGTATTTCGACACTGTGTTGAGAAGCTAGAATAGGCGATACGCCATCTCTGCTATATAACTTGGCGTCTAATCCTAATTGCTTAAGTATTATAAACTTAGCCTCATCCATACTGATTGTTATTTGCATAGGGACTCCGTTTCAAACTGCTCTAGTTTTAGCTCTTCTTTGGATTTAAAAGGCCTACCACAAGCCATCTTACCTTGGTCACAAATCCCTGCGGTTATACAAGCAGGCCCGATACCGTCAAAAAGATAGTCATATCCTTTTAAAGCTAGCTCGTTGTACATTTTTGAAATAATCACTCGTGTTTCTAGTGTGTTTCTACGACAGCTACGCTGAGGAAAAATAACGTTAATAAGCTCTCTTGCATTTGTCTCTATAAATAAATCATTTCTGGCAGCCCCCGGTATAACATAGCGGGCTTGATCTTGAGGAATACCAGC
>CALKWQ010000063.1 GCA_938003925.1 uncultured bacterium | reverse complement strand
ACCTGTTAGGAACTGTAGCGGTTTACTGATTCATATTTGGAACAAAAAAGATCTCGCTTGAGTGCAGTTGAACAGGCCCCCATGTCTACGCAACTACTGGCAGTAAACCCAGCAAGCGGAGGAGAGCAGCTGAGTTGGGGGGTAACAGCGCATCGTGCTAGATTGGTTGTTAATGTTTTTCAGTTCCTAACAGGCTAGATTACGGCGCGGTGGCGAGTCTCTTCGCAGCGAGAGGAGATGCTGGCCCCCCAGTTGCAGAATTCAAGCACTAAACCCCTTGATTGAAAATTCCCGCTATTGTTACTAACGTTCGGCGGTATGGCTCTGTTGCCGCAGCATAGCAAGGGTGAATGTTTTTTGCGCCCGCCAATCATTTAAGGCAGAGAACTGCCTCCCTTAATAGCGGGCAAGTGGCCGTTATAGTTCTTTTTCTCTATTAATTCTCTAAGCTTTCCAGGTTATTACCGCAAAAAACAATAGTTCACCCGCGCGTAGGCCGGCCAGCAGGGTAGGGGACATTCTCTTCATTTTGTTTAATAATCGGCTGGCCGAAGGCAATGAGCTATACCGGCCTGTTAGGGACTGTAGCGGTTTATAAACTTCAATTTGAAACAGTAACGATCTCACTTGAATTCAGTTGTACAGGTTCCATTGTCTACTCATAGAACCGCTACATATCCGATGAAGCGGAGGAGTGCAGCTTAGTGGGGCGAATCGCCAGTCGTGCTAGATTGGTTCTTAATGTTCTTTCAGTTCCTAACAGGCTTAGTCACGGCGCGTAGGCGAATCACTTGGAAGCGCGATGAGATGTTGGCCCCCTTATTCTATTCATTTGAGCACTTAACCCATTATATTACCGCTACATATACAATGAGGCGGAGGAGTGAAGCTAAGTGGGGCGATTCGCCAATCGTGCTAGATTGGTTCTAATGTTCTTTTAGTTCCTAACAGGCTTAGTTACGGCGCGGAGGCGAGTCACTTGGAAGCGCGATGAGATGTTGGCCCCGTCATTCTATTATTTTGAGCACTTAACCCATTATATGACCGCTATTGGCCCTAACGTTTGGCGGTATATTACGTTTGCGTGCCCCGACCATTTGGGAGGGG
>CALKWQ010000062.1 GCA_938003925.1 uncultured bacterium | reverse complement strand
AGATAACTTGCCGTGACTGGAGTTCAGACGTGTGCTCTTCCGATCTCTTTTGTTCGTATACGCTAATACAACCTTGTCATCTGTCTCTGAGTTAAGATAGCTATCAACTATACGCACGTTGCGCTTCAAATGCTTTGACTCAGCTAATGGTTGTGGCTCTTTACCATCGATATAGCTAACTAAGTCATTCATAGCTTTCTGTAAGTCTGGATTGTCTGTGCGCTTAATTTCTGTTAGCTTTAGCCAGTACGGTGCGCGCGGATTCACTGCTTGCATATCACGTACTGGTGGCAACTGGTACGGATCACCGAGGTATACAGCTTTAACTTGTGCCTGGCCCTCATACTCAGGGTCTTGCACTGCAACTATATCAACGTAGTCTTTTTCACCGACCATGCTGAACTCATCAATAAAGATAACTTGTGGTCGTGCTGGCTTACCGGCTTTAACTACTACATCGATGTGCTCTTCTTTAGTTGCGTGAATGTTAACACCTGGCCGCTTCTTTAAGAACGCATGCAATGTGTTAACATTAGCTTTGTCCGGTAACTTAGACCTAAGCACACTACAAGCTTTGTGGGTAAAAGCTAATACAACATAGTCTAACTTAGCTTCAATGCAATACTCAATTACTTTAGCTAAGTCAGTGGTTTTGCCTGTGCCGGCTTGGCCTGAGACAAACATGTCCCACGCACGCTCGTCAGCCATAAACTTTTGAAACATGTCTAGCATGGCGCTCATTCAAAGTCTCCTTCTGTAGGTATGAATTCTTTATCTGCCGCGTATGCAAAGCATCCTGGTGCGTCAATATAATAAGTATGCACAACTTTGCCGTCTTTCTTTCTAGTTGACCGTTGCTTAATTAAGCCAACAGTATCTAACTCTTTAGATAAAGCGTGTGTAGTTAAGGTGCCAGGGTACATAGCACTTGCTACTGGCAACAATCTATCATAGTGAATCTTGTCACGCGCGTCAATTAAGTCGTATAATGTCATACCGTAGTCTAGTAGTAGCAGTTCTAGACTTTGCCAGTCATGTTTCTTAATAGCAAGAGCTAAGCGTGTGAACGGCGGCAAACTTTGTGCAACGGCTTGTGCTTTAGCTTGCGTGAACCGTGGGCTTGTGTAAGCAGTAGCATCGAGCTCTTCAATTTCAGTAGCTAAATAATACGCAAAGTCTTTAGCTTCAATTTGTAACCGCTTAACTAACTCAGGTGGACCGCCCAGTAACTTAACCCAGTCTTGACTAGCTAGATCGGAAGAGCGTCGTGTAGGGAAAGAGTGTAGATCTCGGTGGTC
>CALKWQ010000061.1 GCA_938003925.1 uncultured bacterium | reverse complement strand
TATACTAGTTGGAGCAGCCAACGTTAATAGGATATATACTTTTTATCTTATTAATAACGTATGGACTAATGTGCATATGATAAAGCCTGCAGTGCAGTGGGGTGGTTTCTCACGAGTCTTTACCCTGTCTAGTGACGGCAAAACACTGGTAGTACCTACTGATATTGGCAGTAGAATATACACTTTTGAACTCGTTAGTAATACTTGGATTGAGCAGCCTATTTTAGTTTTATCCAATACAGACCAACAAGACTTAGGCTGGTGTGCGCCAGCACTATCCGCGGATAAGAGTCTATTAGTTATTTCTGCGCCTGGCAATAGCAGTTTTGACCTAGAGCAAAGTGGTTGTATTTATATCTGTACAAAATCGAACAATAGTTGGATTGAGCAGCAAATATTTAGACCCTATGATGCCGCGCCTTTAGCGTTATTTGGATCAAGCCTAGCCTTATCTGCTGATAAAAACACGTTATTAGTTTCAGCTAGAAGTGCAGATTACGAATTTGGAAAAGTTTATACACTTAAACGTAATGAAGTCACGTGGACAGCTGTGAATAAACTAGAGGCGATTTTTACAGCAGAACAACAATACTATTTTGGCTACTGCATTGCGTCTACACCTGACTTGTCAACTGTGGCAGTTGGTGCTATTTTCCAAGGCGGCGAAATAGCAATTTTTTACGGCTTAGGAGACTAAGATGCCGGCTGTTAGTTTAGATAGGAATTCTTTAACAGATATAGGTTTAAAGTTATATGAAGACAGTCGTTACACTAAAGTAATAGACACACCGCAAGTATTTCAACCGTCGGGTGTAGCATATACTTTAACAAATTTTCAGCCTAAAAAGTTAGCCGGTGTATACGAACTAGTTAACGGTGTATGGCAAAGTCAAGCTAACTATAAAGTTACTGGCAATATAGTTAAACTTGGCAATGCACCGACAGGCCTAGTTTTACTCTTGTCTAAACGTAGCTTAAGCTATATACAGTTAAGTAGCTGTACGGGTAAACCAAAACAGCTATTTATACAAGGTAACCGTTTTTTCATTTATAGTGACTTTCAACTTGGTAGTGTAGCTCTATCAGGAGGTACTTCTAGCTTGTTTGAGTTTTCATTTGAAAGTATTGGACCTTGGAACACAACTTTAGAAAGCTCGGCTGTGCCAGACCAAATATGGTTTAGAGCTAAAGCTGTTTCAAGAGGCAGGCACATAGACACAGCCATTAGTCTATCGGCTTTAGCTTATTTAGGAGTTTAATATGCTACTAGACGAAGTTAGTGTAGTAAAATATTTTGTAATACCACCAGGTTTTTATTACGATGAGTCATTTAGTGTAACGCCTGTATTTGCACAAAAGCTTATTGGCGATGGTTACACTACTAAGTTTGTATGCAATTTTAGTCCTACAGCTGTATACATTAATAATGTAAAACAGACAAAATTAACTTTATACAAGCAGTTAATAACTTTTAATATAGCTCCTTTGTCCGGTGAAGTGATAGTCGCGTTACCAAAAGAATTATATACTTTATACGCTACTGGCACGGCTTCTTTACTTGTTGGAGGAAGTGGCTACGCCCTAAGTAGGAATGTTATAACTGATAAAGTAGGAAATCTTTTACTGTCTACTGACGGTAATAATTTTCAACGTTGTGTAGAGTTTTCTGGCAGCACAGAGCTGTTTTTTAAGAGCGATTTAACTACGGCATACGACGTGGCTAATCTAGTGGAAAATGAGCTAGTTATTGTAAGTTTATTTAATAGTCAAGCGCTAAGTCTAAATGAAGAAGGTGAAATCGTTGTTAGCCTTGCTGCACCTGGAGGAGTAGAATTTTATGCAAGCTCTATATAACATTGTTTTGGTTGCTGGTAGCAGGCCTAAAGGTGTTAAGCAGTTTGGTAACGAGGCTGAAAATAAGCACTTTAATGACTGTTGGACCTGGCTTAAGGACGCACTAGGTTATAAAATTACCAGAGAGTTAAAGGCCATAGGCACTGTAGTAGCTAAGTTAGATATAGCTGAAGCAGAAAAACTTGAGCAGGATCCTAGAATTTTAAGTATAGAAAAAGTTACTACAATGCAACCGGCTTTTATACAAGATAATGCTTACTGGGCCCTAGCTAATATATGTGGAAGAAGCGATAGCAGGTATAACTATGAAAATACAGGTTTAGGTGTTAGTGTATACGTTGTAGACAGCGGTATAGATTTAGCACATCCTGAGTTTGAAGGGAGGGCAGTTAGACAATTTGATGTAGCTAGTCATATACCTATATACTCTTCACACGGTACGCACGTGGCGGGTTCAGTTGGCAGTAAAACTTACGGCGTAGCTAAACAAGCTAAGCTTATAGACATTCGTGTACTTACTAGTGACGCTACACCAGCAGATTATGTCACTGAGGGTTTACTCTGGATTATAGAAAATCATCCTGCTGGCACACCGGGTGTAGTAAATATGAGCATGGGCGGAGGTATGGACATAGGTTTAGAGATGGCAGTGGCTGCTTTAGTTGTGGATGGCTTAACCGTAGTTGCTGCAGCAGGCAATAATGGGGTAGATGTTGGTAATACTTCGCCAGCCAGAATGTCCGAGGTTATTACAGTCGGAGCTACAGACATTACTAACGCCCTAGCCAGAACGTCTAATTTCGGTTTAGCAGTTGATATACTGGCGCCAGGGGTTAATATCACATCAACTCTTCCAGACGGTGCCATAGGCGATTTGTCTGGTACTTCAATGGCCTGCCCAATTGTGGCTGGTGTGATAGCTTGCTATTTGGAAGACAATTTAGCGGCGCCGGATAAAGTTAAACTAGAACTTAAGCGTCAGGCTCAGTTAAATAAGTCTACCCACACCGTAGCTAACACCACTAAAGATATAGTTAGATCATTAATGACACGTGTCTGGTATGGTACTTCTGGAGTTATAGTAGGTCTAAGCCCGTTTAAAAAGTATACACTTAAACCATTTACGCTGTCTGGAGAAACAAGATCTTACTCTACCGAGGTAGAAATACTACAGCTCGCTAGAGCAGCTGTAGTTAATAAGTTTGGGCTTAGGGTGGATACGCAATATGGCGTGGTTCACTTGGCTCCAAATATGATGCCGGGTATAAACCCTGAGCCGGGAGTATAAAGTGACAGGATTAACTAGGAAAATAGCACTTTCTTTAGACCCCTCTAGCTTACAGGATTTTACTTTAAATTTAGATAAGGTATCAGGCACAGTGTCATTCACACTGACAGAACTGCCTAATTACTCTATAAAAGATATCATAAACATCCAGGGTCTAGACTGCCAAGTTGAGCGTATTGGGCCCTTAGTGGCGCATGGTTCTTCTGGTTTTAAAGTAGAGTGTCGTATACGGCCGACGTTAACTCAAGAATTCATAAGTGTTAACTTTGCTGATCAAGAAGACGGAACGGGCTATTCTATGCATGATGTGGTCGGTAAAATGGCCGCACAAGCTGGTACTACTGTTACTATAGGCGTGCCTGATGTAAATGTTGTATCTTTTAGTTACAGTGGTAGAATTATCTCCGGTCTAGAGTCTGCTGCAGACGCGTTATGCGGGCAATTTTTACAACAAAACGGCATTTGGTTTATAGCAGATAAAGATTTTAGTGTAGGCGATTTCACGCTTGACAGTGCAGAAGACTTAGTGTCTATAGACCAGTCTTTACACGGAGATATTCTTGACGAATTAGCTAGTAATTCTAGTGATTTGAAAGACGCTTACATAAGAGCAGATGAGCTAGTGGATGATATAGAAGAACTAAAGGAAGCTATAGATAAAATAGAAGAGCAGTTAGCTAAAGAAAATGAAGAAGATATAAAAGATCTAAGCATGATTAACAGGCGCGCATTTTTGGCCGATATTGGTTTTGAATTCGGTCATAAGGGTAACGCACCACAACAGCTAGATTCTAGCTGTATAATAGATGGTGGTAAGTGGGATGTATGGACGCCTAAGGCAGCATCCAACCTTAACCCAGATAATCCTAAAAGAAAATATTACCAAATAGTAGAGCTTGTAGATACTGACAATAGGCCTACAGGTAAGTATAAAGGCTGTTATTCATTATTTGGTGCAACAATTCTGGTGGAAGTTCAAAAGCCGTCTAATACAGCAGGACTATACTTTATGCGGGGGACAGCTAGCAATATTTCAGAAGCTGTCAATGCATCAACCTGGACATTAGTTAAAACAGTTGAAAGAGTTACAACAAAAACTGTTAACGGTTTTATAGAAAATGAGACTAGACTATACTTAGCCTTCTCTGTTTCATTGCCGAAGGGCTATGTAGCTATAGACGAAGTCACACAGGACGTGGGTCCTGCAGTTAAAGACCAACAACTATACAGACTGAATGTTACAGTAGAATATGCCGTAGCAAACGTACAACCGTGGCAATTTATAGGTGAGATAAGTTTAACTTACTGGCCTTTAGTTAAGGATAATCAGTGTGTGGGCTATGTTCACCCGAACTCGTCAGTATACTCTATAAACGGCGATTTATTGTACGAAGCAGAGAATAGTGGTCAATTGCTAGGGCCGGTACAAGACGGCGCAAACTGCATTCTAGATAATGGTAAATTAGTTGGTTTAGTATCGTATAAATCAGTTAAAGACTTAGAGCTTAATCATACTGGTTTAATAGATGGAGTCTTAGTTAAGGGAGGCTCATCAAAAGGTCCTATTGTAGGCTTTATACGGGGAGATTATGAATACAAACACTGGCCTGGTTTTGATCACGATAAAGATCTTGAAGACGCTTTTGACGATTCTGACCCTGAACATGAGCCAATAACAATTTGCTTACTGAATAAACTTCCTAGTGTTGAAGGTATAGACTATAGCGATTTCGATCCGTCTAATCCAGACGCTTGGATAGTACCAGACTTATCAGACGATCCTTTTGATGAAGAAGCGCAGCTAAATAAAGAATTAGACGACTCAAAAGACAGACTAGCTTCATTGGAGTTAGAGGCAGAGGTTACAGCTAACAAAATAGCTTGTCTAGAGAAAGCACTAACTGCGTACAGCGCTGAAAGTTCGCTTGTTGGAATAAGGAATGCGGCGTTGGCCTGGACTACACACAGACGTGAACAAGATAGACAACATGAATTTAATATCGTTAACAAGTCTAAGTTAAAAGAGCTGTTTGATAAAGCCGTAGTGTTAGACGTAAGTCATTTTGCTGAACTGTCTAATGTAGGCACTAGATTGTTAGTTACAAACTGTGTTTTTATTTACAACAGCGTGCTTCCACTGCCTTTTAATACCTTTAGTATACCTGAAATCAGCGCACGCTATTCTGGAGACTGTGGTATTATACAAAGCGTGTCTATGACAGCAAGTGGCTCGTCCTGTAGTGTGTCTGTAACAGCTCTATTAAAACTTAAGGAGTAGCTTTATGTTGTCAGATAAACTACAGCTTGCAATTAAACAGTCCATAGCCGCTGGCGGTAGGCGTGCTGGAACAAGTTCAGTAAGAGCAGCCCTGGACACTACAGTTTATACTATGCTAAAGCAGAATATTACTGCTAAAACATCAAAGAAAACCGTCAGGTCTATTAGAGATTATATTCATAACGCTATAATTGATTTTCGTATAGAGGAGGCTAGAAAATTAGCAAAACTAGGTATTAAAAAGCTAACGAACGGCTTATTAGAGCCTAATAAAGGAATGCTTACTGTGACTAGTGTGGTTCCACCACTAGGTAAGCTAGACTGCGGTTTTACTGTGCCTATAGAACATCAGTATAGTTTAAAGTATGGCGCAGTCTTACCATACAGAAAAGTAGGCTCTAGGTATATTGCCTTAGACGAGTTTACAGGTAGTTTGCCCAGAAATAAAACTTATGAAACTTATCCTGAGGGTAAAATCACAAGTCGTTTTGGTACCGTATTAGAGGCTAGCAGTACGTTAGTAGACACGGGTTTGGGAAATTTCAATACAGACGAAAGTATACTGCAAGTAGAAACAGAACAGTCAGTACCTATAGACAGACCTGTGTATATTCTCCCTAACGATTCTATAGGCTATCTAGCTGAGGATAAAATAACTTGGATTGAAAAAACCGCCGCTGGAGAAACAACAGAATTTAATCTTAGCCAGCATCTAACTCTAGAAGATGAAAATGAACAAGACGACGCTATTTTGGTACCTAATGGTACAAAGCTGTATAAACAATGGCGTATTCGTGATAGCTTATTTAGAGTCGTGGCGCATAATGAGTTACGTTATATTCTAGTTGCATGGTCTACTTTTAGCACTGCATCAGACCTATTTGGTCTGTGGTACCCTAAAGAAATCTTGTTTATTGATTTAATAGTATTAGATACTTTAACCGGGGATAGTATTAGATTTCCAGGCGCAGACCACTCCGCTTGGCTTAGTGTCGGTGGAATGGCTGCAGACCACGCTATTGGTATACTAGACATTGTTATAGACGCCATGACTGACAAAGTAGTAATGTTAAAAACCGCTGACGTACCGGCTATAGGTACTCTAAACAACATAGATATATGGGAGCAAGGTTCTGTAATTGATACAGTGTCCCGTAAAGTTACTTGTACACCATTTGGTATTTACACGTGTGTAATAGATACGACCGGCATTACGGTTACATCAACAATGTACAGCGAGCCAGGTATATTATCTAGCCTGGACGGTTTGACCACTGTAGGGTCAAGATTATTTCTAGAGCTGAGCCAGCAAACTGCCTCAGGCACGCTATACCTAACTAGATATTCTATGTACTGGAATCCCGCGCCTATTACAATACCGCCAGGTTCATGGGATGTAGTTCCGGTTGTAAATGTGTTAGAATTAGACGTTCTTAATTTGTCTAATCTCAGTGTAGTAGCTAAACACACAGCTATGCTTAGAGGCAATAGGGCGGAATACTTAAAAGACACAGAATTTCTAGTAACTCAGTACGACAATCAAGGTGATACGCAGTACGGCTCACTACTCATAGCTGACTGGCGTAGTACATCTTCTCCAGTAAACTGGGTTAGGCCGCTTATATACTTCGACTTAGCCTGGGCAGTTAGGGGACTACCTACTTGGCCAAGACCAGAATATGTTGTACAGCTTCCGTATGCTAGTAGCTATTCTACTACAGATATACTGGCTCTAAATAAGGGAAAAATTATCCAGATAATTACTGATGCAGTTTCAGGTAAAGAATACGCTGTGTATGCTGGAAGGTTTGTGTTTCAAGTTTTCAATGAAGTGTTTACTACTTTTATAACAGACAGTATTATTCTATTGTTCGATACAAACCGCTACGACGTTGGTGCAGCTATAGATTTGAACAGAACTATCTCTACTTCAGTAGCACCAACCACTGGCTATGATTCGGCTGAAGTACACTCTAGATACAACAATAGCTTGACTATTACAGGTGACTCAATAGCCTTATTCAGTCAGTCAGGAGTGGCCTTAACTAGGCAGCGAGATGGCGAGTTATATGCGATAACTAATCAGACTGCTATACGCACGCAAGTAATTTTTTCTATTTCAGATGGTGTACTGTCAGTAACAGTTTATAAGGATAATACTCAACCTGCAGTGCTTAAATTAAATGAAGTTACTGCCGTCTAGAGAATAAAAAACCGCCGGATCCAAATAACGGATCCGGCGGTTTTTATTATTCAAAAATGAAGGGATAAGGCGTGCCAATCGGCAACATTACATACTCTTCATGACCTTCTTGATAAAACTGCGGCATGTCACTCCAGTAGCCATGAAATCTTTTGTTGTGCGTAACTACAAACGGCTCTGCTATATTAAACGTGGCTTTTTTAGCAACTATTTTAAACCTGTAAAAATCTTCATCTGAATTATCTTCTAAAACTTCCACCATGGCCACTAGCGGGCCTTCTTTATACTGGTATACTTTTCCAACCTTCAGAAAATCCCAACCCCTGCCTTTGTTATCTGCCGCTCTAGCCATATAGCCTCCTTTACCAAGTAACTATAGCCTGACCATTTACTTCTTTAACTGTTATTAGTCTATCAGCGTACTTCATTTCAACTGGCTTATGCGTTATATTAATTATTTGAGGAAT
This sequence comes from uncultured bacterium, assembly GCA_938003925.1. Classification (GTDB taxonomy): domain Bacteria; phylum Patescibacteriota; class Patescibacteriia; order Patescibacteriales; family UBA12465. The sequence continues at coordinate 171 of CALKWQ010000061.1, read as the reverse complement.
AACATCCCTCAGTTCTAAAAGGCCCTCTAAAGTCTGTCTTGTTCTTTGATCGTCAAAACTTCCGCTAATCTCATCTAGAATAATGAAACCTAAACTGCCGGCAAGCTTAGTGCTGCGCAAAGTAGCAATAGCCAGTCTTAAACACAGGCAAGCTAAGTCATTTTCACTACC
>CALKWQ010000060.1 GCA_938003925.1 uncultured bacterium | reverse complement strand
GATTATACCACTTTTTAGCTCAAGTGTTTCCAAGCTATTGAACTATTGCGCTATTCTTGACAATAATATAAAATAATTGTAATATGCAATTATCAAAAAATAAGCTAATGGAAAAAATTATAGAATTATGGCGACTGTTCCGGTGGGCCAGAGCCATTAAAAAAAAGGAAAAAAGAGAAAGACCACGCGCCGAAATGATGACGGAAGAGGAAAGAATTACCCTCTTTCGCATCTCCAGTGCCACAAATTATCCTACCGTCTTCTAGGAGATAACTAACAAAAAAAGCGGCCTCGAACCTTCACGGTAGGCCGCTTCTTCTTTTTATTTAAACTGAATATTAATAACGACCTTTGTCCCTGATAAAAACTTTAAACATTGTAGGCACGATGAATAGAGTCAAGAAGGAAGATAACATTAGACCAAAAATAACTGAACCGCCCAAAGCCTGCCACGTCTCATCAGAAAGAGTAATTGGTAAAATACCAAAGATAGTACAGATAGAGGTAATAAAAATTGCTTCCAAACGAGACTTACCCGCATCCACAATAGCATCATCAAAAGGAATCCCACTCTTCAGATTCAGACTAATCTTATCTACCAGAATAATAGCGTTCTTCACCACGATACCAAATAAAGCGAGAATGCCAATTAATCCTGGAAAGGATAAGTTGATACCAGTTAGGGCTAAACCAAAGAAAACACCGATTAAAGCCAGAGGGATAGTCACCAACACAATACCTGCCTTTTTGAAAGAATTAAACTGAATAACCAAAGTAGAGATAATCAGAATAAAAGCGACTGCCATTGCTCTGATGATAGATAGTACCGACTCTGCGTTTTGTTCATTTTCACCGCCGTAAGAAATTTCATAATTATCAGGAAATTCATAATCTTTAATTTTTTCCTGAAAATCTTTCAAAACTACGGCTGCATTAGCACCACCCTTAATACCGGCAGTTAAGAGCACGGTTCTAACCTGATCAATTCTGGTGATAGTTTCCACTGATGGCTTTAATTCAATCTTAGCTACATCTTTTAAGAAAACTGGCTGTTTCTTTAAATTAATAATTTGAATATTTTGAATCGCTTCTAAATTAGGAATTTTATTTTGGTCGAAACGCGCCATCACCTTGATTTCTTTGCCATCACGTAATACTGTTGTAACCTCAGTGCCAGAAATAGCCATACGTAGAGTAGAGCCAACATAAGCAGCATTCAAGCTATAGAGTTCTAAACGCGCTGGGTCCAGAGTAAAAGTGTAATCAGCGGGAGATTCTTTTAAGGAAACTTCAGTGCTTACCACATCAGGCACCGAGCTTAATTTCTGTTCTAAATCATTAGCGATTTGATCTAAAACTTGCAGATCGTCACCTTTAATCTGCGCTTCAAAAGCAGCCCCCGATGGCGGTCCGCCGGCTGGAGATTCTACTGTAATCACCGCCTCTTTAATATCGCTTAAATCAGCTCGAATCTTATCAGCTAGCTCGTAGGAGGTCACTTCACGTTCATCTGTCTTGCTTAACTTAAGAGTAATTGCAGCAAGATGGCCGGAGCTACTACCACCTCCCAAATCAGCTGAAGCGGAGCCGCCGACTAAAGTAGTAAAATTAACAATTTCAGGATAAGCAAATAATCTCGCTTCTACTTTAGCCGCAATTTTATCCGTTTCTTCTAAACGTAGCCCCGCTGGAGCCTCTAAGTTAATATAAATAACATCGGAATCGGAAGCGGGAAAAAATTCACTCTGCACCAGACCCAGGGCTGGCAATGACACTGCCGCTATAAATAACAAAAATGTTATCACTAAGGTGGTTAATCTTGTGCGCTTAGTCTCTAAAATGCGCCGCATGTATTTTTCATAATAAGGCAGGATGCGATTAAAATGAATCACGCCGTGTAATAATCGGCTGAAAAAATTATCATCTTCATGACTGCCCTGCTCTCGTAATTTTTTCTTAATCATCTCGTCGTCTCGCCATTCTTGTTCCACCAAACTGCTATTGCGTAATAATTCCTGCCGGCCGCCGCGCAAATACCAGCGAATTAAAAAAGCAGACAAACTAAAAGCCAAGACAGAAACAATGATTTTAGCAATTAACGCAGGTATCAGCCAAGCAGCTACTCCGGCTAAGACTAGTCCGCCCAAGAAAAAAGAAAAAATCTTGCGCGTTAAACGAATGCGCTCCAACACGGCTGCCAAAGGATGATTAATCACCAAAGCTATTACCAGCGAAGATAATAATGTTACTGACACAGTAATCGGAATGGATTTAATAAACTCGCCAATAATACCAGTAGACATCAAAAGTGGTAAAAAGGCCCAAACCGTAGTCAGAGTAGTGGTAGTTAATACGACTTTAAAATCATTCAGCACCAGCAAGACAGCTTCTTCCGGCGTAAATTTGCCAGTACGTAGATACTGCTTAGTTGCTGAAACAACTACAATAGCATCATCCACTAATAAGCCTAAAGCCAGGATTAAAGAAAATAAAGATAAGAAATTTAAACTGATACCGGTCATCAGCATCACACCAAAAGTAGCAAAGAAAACTAGCGGAATAGCTAGGCCGGCCACTAAAGCCTCCTTAAAGCCAACGATTAGGAACAGAATCGTAAATACTAAAATCAAGGTTAATAAAAAATCATGAGTTAACTGCTTGAAGTCCTGATCAATCTGCTCGGCGGCATCATAAGTAATTTCGTAAGAAGATCCTGGCAGCTCAGAGGTGAAACGATCTAAAATCGTTTTGGCTTGAGCTGAAGTATCAATAATAGAGCCGCCGGTCTTTTTGATAATTTGTAAAGTAATATCAGCCTGAGCGCCACCATCACGAGTAGACAGTCTAGAATAGACGGTCTTTTCGATGGCTGTTTCAGTAACAGTAGCTACGTCCTTCAAAAAAATAATCGCCCCTTCTTCGGTGTGGAATAATGGAGTATTGCCGAGTTTTTCGGCGCTAAAAAAACGACCATCTACTCGCACGGGGTAAGAATATTCCCTGCCCTTAAAAGTGCCGGCCGGAATAGCAAGATTAGCGGCTGCTACTAACTGATTAGCTGAATCAGCCGAAAGGTTAAAAAAAGTAAGCTTCTGCGGATCATAAGCTATAGCCAACTCAATCTCATCGCCTCCGGAAATGCGCACTTCTCTAGCTCCTGGTATCTTTTCTAGCTCATCTTTAATATCTTCCCCAAAACGACGCAGAGTAAAGCCATCATAAGGAGCAGCTAAAGAAACTGTCATAATCGGTGTGTCATCAAAAGAAATTTCCTGCACTACTGGGTCATTAACGTCATCTGGCAGCGACCCCTTTAAACCATTGATTTCGTCACGCAAAGTACGCAAAGAACCTTCCAAATCAGCCTTAGCATCAAATTCTACCGTGATAGCAGAAACGGAGTTTGAAGATTGGGATGTAATCTTATCTACATCCTTAATGCCAGAAATTTCGGTTTCAATTTTCTTGGTCACTAACTCTTCTACATCGGCCGGCGAAGCTCCCGGGTAAACAGTCATGACTACAGCAATTGGAATCTTTACCTCCGGACTTGACTCCCTGGGCAGAGCTGAAGAAGAATATAAACCCCAAGCGGTTAACAATACCATTAACAGGATCACCACTCTAAAATTGACCACAAAAAAATTTAACCAGCTCTTGCGCAATTCAGGATTAAAGCTGAGCTTATCTAAATAGAGTTGATCGGAATTTTTACTATCAACAGTTAATTTATCCAAACCAGCCTCTTGGGGCTTATGTAAATTTATTTCCATATAATTTTATTGAGCAATAGCTACAGCATCGCCATCACGCAGGAATTTATTACCACCGATAATAATCATAGTGTCATCGTTAGCCTCTATTTTAACTTGAGCCATCTCACCTAAAACCGCCTTTAACTCCGCAGCTATTTTTTTAGCTTGGCCGTTATCAATAATAAATAAATAATTACCATTCTGACCGATTTCTAAGGCTGACAAAGGCACAATAACGCTACCGTCACCAGCGTTGACGCTTTTAGCTAAAGAAATGTTCACACTTACTACCGTGCCCAAAAGTGGTTTTTCATCACCATCTAACTGCACCTCCACCTGAAAACGCTTGGTGGTAGCATCGGCCTGGGCAGAGACCGCAGAGATTAAACCCTGATACACTTTATCATCTGAGCCCTTAACTGTTACCGGGGTGCCCAATTTCATTTCCAAAATATGTTCCGACTCTACAAAAAATTTAATCTTTAAACTATCCATCTGGCTGACCACAGCCAATAACTGACCAGCGCTAACAGTATCTCCATTAGAAGCTAATTTTTGAGTAACAATTCCAGCGATAGGCGAAACAAGAGAATGCACATCATAGAGGCTTTGCAGAGCTACCGAAGCATTATTATATTGCAATTGAGCGGTATCCATCTGAGTTTTAGCGGCCATAATTTGAGAATCAATCTTTACCTTTAAATTCTCATATTGGTTCTGAGCCAGATTAACCGAGAAGCCAGCTTGATCCTGCTGACTAGTATTACCGGCTTTTAAATTATTTAGATTTTGAGCAGCGCTGGCCTCCTGTTTTTTTGCTAATTCATATGCCTGACGTAAAGTATCTAGGGTGCCATCATTATTCAAAGAGACATTAGCTAAAGACTGCTTTGCCCCGCGTAATTGCGCTAAAATAGTGTTTAATTGAGATTGATAACCAGCGGCCGATGATTGCAAGCTCGACAAAGAAACTCCAGCTGGCGCTGATTGTGGCAAGCTAGAAGAAGGGATACTTTTATCGAATAGATATTTACTAGCGTCAGCCAGCGCCTTGACCTTCTCCACCATGGTGGTCACGGCGGTCACGCGTAACTCAATATTATCAAAGCTCTGATTCATATACTGATCATAAGCTGCTTGTGCTGCTTGGTAGGCATTATCGGCACGACTGTAGGCATCAGACTCTAAAGCACCCAGATTACTGCGATAGGCAATGCTGACCACATTATTATCATTAAAACCAGTTAAACTGTTAATACCGGATAAGACGCTATTGGCTGTGTTAGCGGCAGATATTGCCGATAACTCAGCGTTATCTTTGGCATCGCTGGAGCCCTGAACCATCTGCTTTTCTCTGTTTACCAAAGTTAAGCGTGCTTGCTCAGCAGCAATTTTAGCGGTCTCATAAGCTAATTCCGCGCTCTTCATATTCTCACTGACAGTGAGACCTAAATTGCTCTCACCCCTAGCTGCTTGATCACGGGCTATTTCAGCTTGACGTAAATCCTTAGCTGATGACAGCAATAAATTTTCATAATTAGAGCGAGCTAACTGATAAGAGGCCTGAGCTTGCTCCACAGCGATAATAGCTTGGCGAACTTGATTGCTATTTACACCCCCAGCATTAAAACCATTAGATCCAATCTCATCTATTTTAGCTAGATTTTGCCCTATAGCAACTTGATCGCCACTAGCAAAGTCAGCTCCAGACAAAGTGCCAGAACTTTTAGCAATCAGCTTGGCTTCTGTGCCGGCGGAGACAATGGCTGGATACGATAATTCCTGCTTAATCTCTCTGCTGTCCGCTACGCTGCGTGCCTGCACGCTTATAGCTGGAGGAGCGACTGTTTCTTCTGCTGGCTTTTTACCGCAAGCAGACAGGAGTAAAGGTAGAAGTAATAGGAGGAATAATAAACTAAACTTACTTTTTTTCATAATATGTTTTAATGCTCATTTCACACTGATCCAAACCAGCATTAAGCTGACGGAGCAAACGTAAAAAATCCTACATTTCTTTATCATTAAAATATTTTTCGATATGTAAATGTTTTTCCGCAAACATCAATTTAGCTTGAGCGAGTTTTTTTCTGCCCAAGGCAGTAATCTGTGCTGAGACTCGGCGCTTATCAGTGCTAACATGCCTATCTAATTTAATTAAGCCGTGTTTGACTAAAAAATTAAAACGTTGGGTAACATTAGACTTGCTACTACCTAGCAACTCGATCATATCCGAGGGCGCTTGTGGACCTAATTTTTCTAAAGCCATTAAAATGCGAAAGCTGGCGGTAGTTAAGCCCAATGGTTTTAACATAAAACGATCAGCTAATGCCTCCATGCGCATGGCGCTAAAGACTAGCCAGCCGGCCAGCCTGTGCTCTTCTAGTTGATTGTAGATAATTTGTTTCATGATATTTAAATTTTAACCCGCAAACTAGTTTATCAGTAAACTATTATGGAGTCAAGGGCTATCCTTGCTATAAAAATAAAAAATTGTTATTATTTACATACCTACCCCCCAGGTATTAAAAATAATCAATATGACCAAAGAAAAACAAAGAATCCTTATTAATTTCAAAAAAGTGCGCAGCCTAAGCGACAAGCTCGTACAAATGGTGGAATCGGGAGAATACTGCGTTGACATTATGCAACAAAATCTAGCAGCTGTAGGCTTGCTTAAATCTGCTCACCAGATGTTATTAGAAAATCATCTTAACACTTGTTTCAAAAGTGCTATGTCATCCAATAACGAGCGACTGCAACAAAAAATGACCGCAGAGATTCTAAAAGTTAATAAATTGGCAAACAAATAATCGCCAATCAAAACAGATTATGAGTAACCATACCCTCAAAGTAAAAGTATCAGGCTTACATTGTAAAGCCTGCGAACTGCTCAGCGAAGAAAAACTTTCAACCTTGCCAGGGGTGCAAGCAGTTAGAGTCAGCCATTACCGCGGACAGGCTGAGATAGACTATAAAGATCGGGCACCAGATTTGCAACTTATTCGCCAACAATTACAAGCTTTGGGCTATGATTTAGACGAAAAATCGGTCAGCTCAAAAATTGGCATGGCAAAATTAAATTGGCGCGAACTACTAATGGCAGCGGCCATTGCGAGCGCAGTAAGCGTGGCACTGAAACTTATCGGGTTTTTTCAGATATCAGACAATATTAATCCTGAAACTCTAAGTTGGAGTGGCGTCTGGCTGATTGGTCTAGTGGCCGGAGTCTCTACTTGTATGGCTTTGGTTGGCGGCATAGTCATGGCTCTAGCCACTGACTACGCACAACGCCACCCCGAAGCTTCTCGGACCAGAAAATTCCTGCCCCATCTTTATTTTAACGCCGGCAGACTCATAGGATTTTTTATCCTGGGCGGATTACTGGGAGCAGCGGGATCAGTGCTAAAGATTTCTCCGCTGAGCAGCGCCTGGCTAACACTCATCATTGGCCTAATTATTATTCTATTAGGATTACAAATAATCGAAATCTTTCCCGCTTTACAACGTTTTAATATCAGTCTGCCCAAAAGTATAGCTAAAATAATCCCTGCCAACACTAGAAATAGACGCTATCGGCCTCTTGGCGCCATGATTGCTGGAGCGTTGTCATTCTTTCTTCCCTGCGGCTTTACCCAGTCAATGCAGCTATACGCTCTCAGCAGCGGCAATTTCTTTAACGGGGCAATTATTATGGCTTTGTTTTCCCTGGGGACGGCTCCTGGTTTCTTAAGTCTGGGCGGTCTAGTTTCCTTAATTAAAGGTAAACACAGGAGTCTATTTTTAAAAACAGCTGGATTAATTGTCATTGTCTTTGGCTTATTTAATTTTACTAACGCCTACAAAATATTACGTTTACACACAACTCAAAATATCTCCCAATCCAACGTAATACAATCAGAAATTGAAGCAGTGCAAACTATAACCATGACCCAAGATAATAGAGGCTACAATCCGAACCAACTAGAAGTGGAAATAAATAAACCGGTGCGCTGGATTATTAACAGCACCGCTCCATACTCTTGTGCCAGCAGCTTGATGGTGCCCGCCCTAAGAATTAATCAACAACTGAAAAAAGGCGAAAACATCATTGAATTTACACCCACTCAAACTGGACTAATAAAATTTAGCTGTTCTATGGGCATGTACAGCGGCACAATTAAAGTGCTACCGACTGGAACCGTTATACCTGCTACTAATATTGTCAACGAAACTAGCGACAAAGCACTGCCAGTGTGCAATATTAATGGCTGTAAATAAAAAATATGAAAAAAATTTCTATATATTTAACCTTCAGCTTAATAACTATCGCTTTAATGATAGGAGTGGGGTTGGGCTATGCTCTTACACCTGAATATCAGGCTAATATGTATAATAAAAATGGCATGGACTTAGGTGCGGCTGATTTTTTTCTTGATCGGCGCTACCTCAACGCCATGATTACTCATCATGAGCAAGCAATTAACTTAGCTAAGCAGGCGGAAGCGCTTAGCCAAAGACAAGAAATTAAAGATTTAGCTGCCGACATTATTGCTAATGAGCCTAAACTAATTGATGAGCTTTATGCTTATAAAAAATCTTGGTACCGAGACAAACGACCAGCTCCCTCTCCTCGCCGGCAAAATTTAGGCACAGAGGGTGAAACTTTTGATTTACGCTTCCTTAACGCTCTAATTGCCCACCACGAAGAAGGCGTAAATATGGCCAAAGAAATAAAAACTAAATCTAGCCGCACGGAAATTTTGGACAACGCCGATGAAGTAATAAATTTCCTCAACAATAGCTTAACTACCCTGCGCTCTTGGCGTCTGGACTGGTATCAGGTTTAAATATATGGCCAAAAATAATTACCACGTGCAAGGCATGCACTGTGCCAGCTGTGCTCAAATTATTAAATCACGATTAGAAAAATTACCTGGCATCCACCAGGTTCACGTTAACTATGCTAGCGAAGAGGCTCAGATTGAATTTTCTAAAAAAGATATTTCCGTTAACGAGATGAATCATGAGCTAAAAAAATTTGGTTACGGTCTACGCACAGCAAAACAAGATAATCAATTACAAGCGACACCGAATCATTCCGAACAGGAATCATTTCTATTTACGGTACCGATAGCCGTTTTTGTATTTCTAACAATGATTTACGATCTAGTAGCAAGCGCTACCAAATTACCAGCCCTGCCTATACCAATGACGGTAATGAATATTTTTCTGCTTTTAAGCGCCAGCTTGGTTCTCTTTGGACCAGGAAGTCGTTTTCTATCTGCCTTGATTCGTTTTGGGCGCTACGGCACGGCCAATATGGACACTTTGATTGGGCTGGGTACTGCTAGCGCCTACTTATATAGCCTAACCCTATTCCTCTGGCCAGATTTAAGCGAACGCTTACAATTACCCAACCATTACTATTTCGATGCTACTATCGTAGTGATTGGCTTTGTTATTTTAGGCAAACATCTAGAGCAACGAGCAAAAACTAAAAGTGGCAACGCTATCAAAATTTTAATGTCCCTACAAGCCCATAAAGCTTATCGCCAAACCGACCAAGGTGAAGAAGAAATAGAAACCAGCGCCATCATGATTAACGACAACCTAATCATTAAACCGGGAATGAAAATTCCGATAGACGGCACCATTATTAGCGGTTCTTCTAGTGTAGACGAATCTATGATTAGCGGCGAAGCCATGCCGGTAGACAAAAAGGGTGGCGATCAGGTTATGGGAGGCACTATCAATGGACAAGGATCGTTAATTATACGTGCCGACAAGGTTGGCGCCGATACGGTTTTAGCGCATATTATCCAACTAGTCCAAACAGCCCAAAATAGTCGCGCTCCCATTCAAGACTTAAGTGATAAAATTGCCGCTATTTTTGTGCCTATTGTTCTTGGCGTTTCTATTCTCTCGGGACTAATCTGGATGCTAATTGGATCACCACTAATGGGTTTCAGCTCCGCCCTAAGTCTAACTCTAAGCTCTATGATTGGAGTTTTGGTGATTGCCTGTCCCTGCGCCTTAGGGCTTGCCACACCTACCGCCATCATGGCCGCTATCGGCCGTGGCGCCAAGCAAGGCATCCTTATAAAAAATGCAGAATCTTTAGAAAAGCTACGACAAATTGATACTATAATTTTTGATAAGACAGGAACCATCACCAGTGGACATATTAAGCTAAGCAGCATCAATATCTTAAACAAAAAATATACCGAACGCGATATACTAAAACTAGCCGCGGCAATCGAGCAATTTTCAGAACACCCCTTAGCTAAAGCTATTGTTAGCGCTGCTCAAGCTAAAAATTTAACCTATAACCAATTGGCGGTTACTAACTTCAAAGCTGATAGCGGGACCGGAGTCAGCGGTATGATTAAACAAGAAAAAATTATTCTTAAAAAAAGCGGTGAAGAAAGCAATGACTGGGCCCAAAATCATAGTAATCAAGGTGAAACAGTCATTGATGTTATCTGTGCTGACCATTTAATTGGACAAATAGCTTGCAGCGATGCGATTAAAGAAGAAGCACCAAAAGTTATACAACAGTTACAACAACAAGGCTTAAAAATAATTATGATGACCGGGGACCGACTAATGGCAGCTGCTAAAATCGCTCAGTTGACTGGCATTAAGGAAATAAAGGCCAACGTCTTACCAGCAGACAAAGCAAGAGTAGTAAAGGAATTACAGAACCAAGGACATAAAGTAGCCATGATAGGCGATGGCATCAACGATGCTCCGGCCTTAGCACAAGCGGACAGCAGCTTAGCCATGGCTACCGGCACCGATGTTGCCCTGGCTGCCGCGGGAATTACTATTTTGGGAGGAGATTTACATAAAATAAAATCGGCATTTAAATTGTCCCACTACACCTTCAGAACCGTAAAAGAAAATTTGTTTTGGGCATCCATCTATAACCTAATAGGCATACCCTTAGCTGCTGGAGTATTGTATCCATTTTTCGGTTTTACCCTTAATCCTGCTTTTGCTGGCGCTGCCATGGCCTTTAGCAGCGTCTCCGTCGTTCTTAATTCCTTGCGTCTTCAGAATAAAAAACTATAATTAATAAAAGATGTGACACCAAGAAAAAGCCCGCTGTTAGCGGGCTTTTTTATTAAACCAAGGAATAAGGACGCTGGTGCGCCGCTTATACTCTTCAAAATCTGGACGACCGCGATAACGTTCTTCCATGGGTAGACCAGATACAAAAAGCAATATATAAGTGATGGTTAAAGGCGACACGATTAACATCCAAGATTTAGGTGCGCCCAAAACTAAAAAATACAACCCCCACCAAAAAAGCAATTCGCCAAAATAATTAGGATGACGGCTATAACGCCAAAGACCACTAGTAATAAGTTGGCCTTGATTTTGTGGCTTGATTAAAAAGCGATAACGCTGTTGATCGGCAATAGTTTCTAACACTAACCCCAAAACCATCAACGGAATACCTAAGTAATTAACATCAAATAAGGGTAAAGAAATTAGACGCAAACCATAAACTATCGGTAAAGCAATAATCATCATTAAAGCGCCTTGTAGCATAAAAACCTGAACGAAAGAACAAATTAAGTATTTGCAACCACGGCCATTCTGCCAATGATGATAACGCCAGTCCTCTTCTTTACTAAGATTACGCCTAAAGGTGTGCAAGGACAGACGCAACCCCCATAAACTCACCAAAAACAATAGCCAATAAGAACGAGCATCAAGAGGTAAGTCTCGAAAACTCAAAGTAATCCAAGCCAAAAAAATAAAACCAACACCCCAGGCAACATCAATCACATCACGTCGCTTGGAGAGCAAGGAGGCGAGAAACCAAACACTCATATAAAAAAAGACGAAAGCTGGTAAAAACCAAAGTAAAGACATGTTCATAAAAGCTAACTTAGGATAAAACTATGCGAGCATCTAAAATAAGAGCCCCCTTCGTTTTAACAATAACCGGATTTAAATCAATTTCTTTAATTTCCGGAAAATCATGTAACAAGAGATTTAGTTTAAATAAGATGTCCGATAAGGCTGCAGTATCAGATGGATTAAAGCCGCGCGCACCAGCTAAAACTCTGCCTATTTTTAAAGAGGCGAGCATTAATTTAATTTTATCTCTAGATATGGGCAATAGGGCAAAAGCGGCATCTTGTATTATCTCCGTATAAACTCCACCCCATCCCAACATTAAAGCGTGACCGAGATTAGAGTCTTTAACAGCGCCAATAATTAACTCTGGTCCCGTCGAGACCGCCATGGTTGTCACTAGCACCCCTTCAATTTTAGCCTGTGGTTGCTTCTTTTTTACCGCCGCTAACAGCTGCCTACGAGCAGCGGGGATATCTTTAGCTGACACATTAAGCAATACTCCCCCCACCTCACTCTTATGAATTATATCAGCTGAAGCAATTTTAAGAACAACTGGAGCATTAAATTCCCTGGCCGCAGCATGAGCCGAAGAGTCATCTGTTAGCAAGCGAAAAGTCGGCACAGGCAAACCATAGGCCGCCAGAACTGGCAGGGATTGATACTCAGCCAAAGCTAATAAACCACTCTGCTTAAGCTGGGCAAAAATTTTGCCCACCTTGTGGCGAGATTTAGCCTTAGCAGATAACAAAGGCGCGGACACGACCTTAGAAGCGTAACGACAAGCAAACACATTAAGGGCAGCCAGGGCACGAACAGCATTTTCTGGGTAATCAAACACAGCCACACCAGCGTTACGTAGATATGAAGACGCACTCTGCATCGAAGCCGACCCCATCAGGCAAACAGCTATGGGCTTAGAAACCAAGCGTCGCCAAGAGGCTATGACTTCAGCCAAAGCATCAACTTCGGTCATATTTTGCGGAGTCACAATTACTAAAATAGACTGAACCTTTGAATCAAGCCCAACTAAACGCAAAGCTTGCCGATAAAGATCTGGGGTAGCGTCACCTAACAGATCGATAGGGTTATCATAGGATGCGGCCGTAGGAAGTAATTTAGCTAAGGCTTTTTTAGTTTTAGATGATAAAGATGACAAATTCAAACCGACGTCGACCGCTGCATCGACAGCCAACACCCCAGGTCCGCCAGCATTGGTAACGATAGCTAAGTTTTGCGCGACTTGAGGTTGATTGCAATTAAAAATTTGCAAGTAATCAAAGAAGTCAGCCACACCCTGCGCTCTAATCACTCCATGCTCCCTAAAGAAGGCATCATAAACAGCATCATTACCAGCGATAGCGCCAGTATGAGAAGAGCTCGCATTAGCACCAGCTGTAGTTTTACCGGATTTTAAAACAATAACCGGCTTGGCCTTTTTCGCTCGATTTAAATTATCTAAAACTAAACTAAGTTTATCTGGACGAGACAGTTGTTCGGCATATAAACCAATAACCTTGGTCTGTTTATCGTGCTGCAAATAACCCAAAAGGTTGGCTTCATCCAGCGCAGCCCGATTACCAACGCTAGCAAAAATGGAAAAGCCTAAACCTAATTTTTGAGCATAATCCAAAATAGACGTGCCTAAAGCTCCACTCTGAGATAATAAGGCCAAACTGCCAGCACTAGGGTTTAAAGAAGCAAAAGTAGTATTCAATTGCAGGCGAGTATTAATAAAACCTAAACAATTAGGACCTAAAACCGCGAGATTGTAAGTACGAGCAATCATGGCTATCTCTGTTTCTAAGTCACTTCTGCCCGCTTCTTTAAAACCAGCAGAAATAATAACCGCCGCCGGTATCCCCAGCTGACCGGCTTCGCGCAAGACAGAGGGCACCAATACAGCAGGAATAACGATAATTACCAAATCTAATTTCCGCTTGATGTCACTAAGAGTAGCAAAGCACTGATATCGTCCTAATTTATTAGTTTTAGGGTTAACCGGAAAAACCTCACCCTTAAAACCAGAGTTGATAATATTATCAAAAACAGCCCTCCCCACACTGCCCTCTCTAGTAGAAGCTCCAACAACAGCAATAGCATGCGGAGCGAATAATTTTTCTAGGTTAAAAGTCATAGTTACAAATATTTTTTAGCTATCAGAGGGTATAATTTTTTATTTTTTAAATCAGACAATGAGATCCATTCGGCTAAGTGACCACGATCGGAATCAAGAATATGTAAACTATCGCGCTGATAAGCTCGCTGCGAACGAAGCTCGACAGCATACAAAAAAACTACTTCATGTCCGGGTAAGCCATTAAAAGAAAAAATGTTTTCTTCCACTGCCAACAAAGAGGCTTTAGCGATAGTCAGGCCCAGCTCCTCTTTAATTTCCCGAAATAAAGCGTGGCGACAGCTCTCGCCAAATTCCACACCACCGCCTAAAAGACGATAGTGTGCCTGTTTTTTAACGCGATCAAAGCCAGCACAAGCCAAAAATTTGCCTTGATGTTTAATTAAAGCTAAAGCTAAAACCCTAATACCACGGTGATCAATCGGCATAATGTTCTATTTCTCTTAAAATACCTAGAGGCAGGTCAAAATTACCGTCATTTAAAACTAAAGCGTCGTAAACATCTCGATAAGACGGTAAAGATTCCAAGATGCGGTCATTTAAAAAAGCTATCCTTAACTCTGCCCGATGGTTTAAGCCTGCCGTCATGTTAACATCACCCAAACTATCCCCTAATAACAAGACATTATTTCTATTTTTAACCTTATCTAAAATGCCAAAGGATGAGAACATGGTGGCGCTTTTATTAAACGTATGAATAATAGGCTCCAAAACTTCTTTAGCCCTGCCTTCTTCATCCCAAACAAAATCATTAGCCACAAAAGACAAATTATCGGATAACAAGCCCTTGCGTTCAAAAAAATATTTTAAACCAGAAATACCTAATCCACTAGCTGAGAATATAGTCACCGGAACCATCGCTCGGGAGAGAGTTTGTAAAAAATCATCAGCACCATCGCGCAAACAGGATAAGTTTTTATCAACCACTTGAAAAATATCCGACCTCTTTAAACCAGAAGCAATAAGCAAATCAAAGTGACGCCGCCACCACTCTGTCATCAAAGATTTTTTAGCAACTAAATCTAAGGATGGATCATCTTCTAAGGGGTGATAATAATCATATAAGGCCTGAGCTTTGAGGTTGTAGTCAGCAGACAGAATTTTACTTTCACGCAAAGCACTAATAAGCGACGCGGTTTTGCGACCATTATGAAAATTGGTCGTAAGGGTGCGGTCAAAATCAGTGATGACTTGCAGTTGAGAAAAGCCGCCAAGCAACAAACGTTGTTTTTGGCGTTCATAATTTTCCCGCTGCACGATCATAACCGAATCCATAGCTATATACCTTAATTCAATTGCCAAATAGTGTAGTTTAAAAAGGCGGCAAATGACACCCAAGCTAAATAAGGCCACAACAACCAAGAGGCCCGACGATCAACCTTATAAAAAGCAGTCATAGCAGCTACAATTGCCAACCATAAGGCAATTATTTCTAAAAAAGCCAAGCGTGGATTACTAAGTCCGAAGAAGAAATATGACCAGACGATATTAAAGCCTAATTGAATAAAAAAATATTTTATAGCCGCTTTGACCTCTATTTTGTGCCACCCCTGGCGCCAAACTAAGAATAAGGCCACACCCATTAGAATAAATAAGGCGGTCCAGACCGGTCCAAAAATCCAATTAGGCGGATTAAAGGCTGGCTTTGCCACACCGGCATACCAACTATCTGGACCAGTTACCGTGAAGACGGAACCGATAGCACCAGCTGATAAACTGATTAAAATACTAGCCGTTAGTAAGAAATAATCTTTTTTCTTCATAAGTGTGAGTTAAATTAATAACTACATTATAGCATAATTGATAGCAAAAGCGACTAGGCTGTTTAAAACCCTAGTCGCTATAACGAAAGATAATAAATAGACTATTTAGTTTCTACGTCAAGCGCATTGTCGACCTGAAGACCGCTGGGAACAGGTAATGATTCAAACGACGATCTTAATTGAACCATCTGAGCGCTAAGACTGCCGTCACTATTGGTGCTGCCATTTACCATAACCGTCTGACCAATGGATAAATCAGCCATTGCGGCTTCAGTCATTTTAACAATTTTGGTAGAAGGTGATAAATATATAATTTTAGAACCACCCTCAGCTAAATTTAAAGTTAAGCTTTTTTCGTCTTGGCTGATAATCGTTCCGTTCACTAAATTGTCACGCACAATCTGATCTCCTTGACTACGATCATTACCATTCATAGCTCCCCGCCCTTGGCCTTCTAGACCTGAGTGTGGATTATTGCTTGTCATAGATGATTTAGTTGGTGCCGAAAGTCTACCAGTATAGAAAGCGGTGCCTAGCATTAGCAAGCCGACGATAATGACGAGTGGTAAATGTTTTTTACTCAACATAAAGTTAAAAATTATAAATTAAAAAATTATTCATATCTCAAGGCGTCAATCGGATTTAGCCTAGATGCTCTCCGGGCGGGGTAATAACCAAAAATAATACCAATAGCTGTCGAAACTCCAAAAGCTAGCAAAACCGAAGACCAAGAAACAGTAGTGCTTAAAGAAGCAAACTGTGAGACCGCCCAAGCAATCACCCAGCCTAAAGCTACGCCAATAATGCCACCCAAAAAAGTTAGAGTTATAGCTTCAGCTAAAAATTGATTACTGATATCATTCTTTTTAGCGCCAATAGCCTTACGCAAGCCGATTTCTTTTGTTCTCTCAGTTACATTAGTAAGCATCATATTCATAATACCAATGCCACCAACCACTAAGGATATGCCCGCAATAGCGGCCAGAAGCAAGGTAAGTGTTTCGGTAATGGAAGATGCGGCTGAAACAATATCAGCCTGATTCATAATTCTAAAATCAGCAGTATCTTCGGTTTTACCATGCTCAGCTAAAAGCACGGCGGTAACGTCTGCTTGAACCGCGCTCAAGACCTCTTCGCTCTCAGCGGAAATACTGATAGTGCTCACATATTTATTATTGGTAAAATATTTCTGCGCTACAGTGTAAGGAATGCTAATCTGATCATCTTGCGTGCTAGTGCCGCTGCCACCTTTGGACTTAGTCACGCCAATGACCTTAAAATTAATATTATTAACTTTAATTGTCTTTCCCACCGGGTCAGCTCCCTCGCCAAATAAATCATCACGCGTCGTTGGTCCAATCACAGCCACCTTACGACTAGCACTGACATCAGCGTTAGTAAAAAAAGTGCCCAGATCAATATCTAAACTACGGATTACCTGATATTCGACACTGGTACCAACCACGGAAGTATTAGTATTACTATTACCAGCTACCACTTGATAGCGCTTGGATATTTCTGGAGCAACTGCTTTAATGCCGCTCACTTCGGTTTTTAAAGTTTCCACATCATCTAAAGTTAAAGATTGAGCGCTACCCATGCCGCCGCTAACACCGGCCGAACGTTGAGCTCCGGGCATTACCATAATCAAGTTAGAACCAATAGCTTGAATACTTGATTTAACCGAATCTTGAGTCCCCTGTCCCACGGCCATCAAAGAAATAACTGAAGCGATACCAATAACAATACCCAAAATTGTAAGCCCGGAACGAGCTTTATTGGCTGTTACCGCAGCTATAGTTTCTTGATATAAGTCTCTGAGCATCATAAACTTAAGCAGACTCGACTAAACGGCCGTCTTTAATATAAATTATTCTATCAGCATGTTCTGCCACCTCGGTCTCGTGAGTAATTAATACGATAGTATGACCTTCTTCCTTATTTAAGCGTCTAAAAGTTTCCAAAACAATCTCCCCAGTCTTAGTATCTAAATTACCCGTCGGTTCATCGGCTAAAATAATAGCTGGATTATTTACCAAAGCCCTAGCAATGGCTACTCTTTGCATTTGACCGCCGGATAACTGATTGGAAAGGTGTTGCCAGCGATCTTCACCAAGACCGGCGGCTCGCAAAGCCTTGGCTGCCAAAATGTTTCTTTCGACTATCGGCACCTGAGCATATACCAAGGGCAACATGACGTTACGCATCACTGTAGAGCGTTTAAGGAGATTAAATGATTGAAAAACAAAGCCAATCTTATTTTTTCTAATTTCCGCCAACTCATCATCTGACAATTGAGAGACATCCTGACCATCTAAAAAATAGGATCCATTACTAGGAGAATCTAAGGCGCCAATAATATGCATAATGGTAGATTTGCCAGATCCAGAAGGACCAGTGATAGCTACAAATTCGCCACGCTTGATAGTAAAAGAAACGTCATACAAAACCTGGGTGACAACATCACCAGTTTGATAAAGCTTGTTAATGTGACGACAAGCAATTACGCTGTCAGCAATATTATTATGTTTAGGCATATGATTACATTCCGGGAGGGCCGCCGACATTCATACCACCACCACGCATTGTCCCAGCACTTCCACCCAACAAGCTGGCAGCACTTTGAGTGTTGTTTTTGCTCTCACTACTCACGCCGGTGACAGTGCGAGCCACTACATAGACGCCAGCCTCTAGACCGCTTTTAATTTCGGTATTAGTATCGTCCGCTAAACCAGTTACTACATATTTTATCTCTGGAGTTTTATTAGATACCACTCCAGAGGAGTCTGGCGCACCGGTAAATTCAAGCACCTCGACATACTCTAAACCGCTATCATCAATTTTAATAGCACCGTTAGGCACAGTTATAACATCTATGCTTTGCGCTACAGCTATTTCTGCTGAAACAGTCATTTGTGGTTTAATACGATCATCTTGAGTATCAAGAACAATTTTTACATCATAACTAACTACGCCCTGGCTAACAGTGCCAACGCTATTTACCTCCACGACCGTGCCAGTCAAACTAAGGTCTTCAATCGCGCTAAAAGTCAAAGTTGCTTTTTGACCAACCTCAACTTGCACCACATCAACTTCATTTAAAGAAATTGTGGCCACCTTCTCTTCGGTGATAATGGTCGCCAAAGTTTGATCTTCTCCAATTCTATCACCAGCTTTCTTGGACACTTGAGCAATGATGCCGGCAATAGGTGCTTTGACCTCAGCCTCATTAGCATCATCTAAGGCGTCTTGATAATTTGATTCGGCTAAGGATATTTGTAAATAATAAGAAGCTAACTCAACCTCACGTGGTTTAGCAATCTTTAAAGCGAACTGCGCCTCAGCGCTTTCATAAGCATTCTTTTTAGAGGCCAACTCATTATTCGCTGAGTCTAAACTTTTCTGTGCATCTAGTGTCGCCTGCTTTAAAGCATTCTGAGCAGAAATTAAACTATTGTTAGCCGACTCCAAATCAGATTTTGCTTTCTCTACACTGGAAGAAGCGTTGAGATTACCGGATGAAAAACCTAATTCAGCACTATTTATGGCCCTAGAAGCTGATTGTAAAGAAGTGCTCTGAGCAATCATTGCCGACTCTTGAGAGGAAGCCGATTGTTTATAAGAGTCTAAAGCTGACTGACTAAAATCGGAAGCGGTGATAGAATTTAATAGTACATTAGAAACGGCACCGGCTAAAGATTGCATTAAACTAGCCGTCTCCTGAGACTGTTTTAACATGCTACCAATAGTGTCTTTGTCCCAGACAGACACAGAGACATAATTTTCTTCTAAAGCTAAAAAGCTAACACGAGCGCGCTCATAGGCAGTATCGGCCGCGCTGATAGAAGCAGAATTACGCACACCTAAATAATTCTTATAACTATGGCTAGCGTTATTATAATAATTTTTTTCTAAAATATTATCAGCGCTAACAAGAGCTGAGCGCAAAGCAATCTGGACTGAAGCTAAAGTGTTTTTAGCGTCACTATAAGCCTTATCTAAATCTTGATTATCGGATGTTACCGACCAACCAGAAGAAGTAATCGCATCGGTATAAGTTCTATCTGCTTTACTAACGCTCAACACTGCATTATCAACCTGCAGCTGCGCTTTGGCTAGATTATCGGCATTGGCACTTTGTACATAAGTTAAATTTTTCTGGGCGTTTTCATAAGATAATTTGGAGGAATCCAATGACTTTTGATTAACGGTAATCTCTTCAGCACTTAAGCCAGCTAATTTAGCGTTAAGATTGGCCCGAGCTGAATCCAAAGAATTTTTTGCCTGACGTACTTTAGCCCTAACATCAGCATCATCTAGTTGAGCAATTACTTCTCCAGCAGACACTTTTTGCCCAGACACAACTTTAACCTCTAGAATGTCGGCAATAATTTCCGACTGGATTTCAATTTGACTAGAAGCTGAAACCTGACCAGTGCCAGAAATAGTATTAATAACAGTGTTGTTGGTAGTCTCAGCTAAAATATAACGAGTTTCGGCATTAGAACTGCGCGCCTGACTATAATAATAAAAAGCGCCAACACACAAAAATGCGCACACGAAGTAAAACCACTTAGAGCGCAGATAGCGTCTCCAAAAAGTTTTTTTAGTGGCAACTCCACCTATAACAGGTCTGGACTGTTTGTTCATATATGATAAAAAATAAGCCTAATATAGCTGCTATTTAATAGTACGCTCTTGACTTAAGTTTTCTTCCCTAAAATAAATAACCCTCTTGAAGAGGGCTATTTAAGTAATAATTAGTATTTTATTCAGCTAATAATTCTTGCCAAAAATCATCGCTCAAACCTAAGCTTTGTAGCGCAGATAAAAAATCTCGACGCTCATTAACGATGGGTCGCCAACGATTTTTATCGGCTAACAAATTACGTTCTAAAGTCGCCTTTACTTCTGGATACTGGTTTAAAATTTCTGGCCAAGCTGAAACACAATCAAAACCAGTAGGAGGGCCTGGCAATACTGGTGGCATATCTCCTGGTTGAAAACGTTTAAAAAACTCTCTACCCGGTTTCATGGGCATAATATCTTTGGCTGTAAACTCCCGCTCCCCACTAATCTTACCAATTACTCTCACTGGCTGACCAGTAATAATTAAATCATCCGCCTTAGCATCATGTGCCACCATCCACCTACTTCGCTCCCGGTCAACTAAGACGAAATGTTCCTGATCAGACAGAGCAACCACTAAACCCGCCAAACGACCATCTGCGGGCTGTGACCAAAAATCAATATGGGGGTTAAAAATACGATCATACAAGGGTGCTCGACGTCCCAAAATATTATCAATACTCTCGCCCAAACCTAAGGCTGAAAAAATAAAACCAAAAATAATACTAGCCACCACAGCCGCGCCGACAATCAAAGAAATCGGATAACGATAGCCGCGTTTGGTGTGCTTAAGATTATAAGATAGCAACCAAAGAAACAAACCTAAAAAAACTAACCAAAAATAAGGCAAAGACAAGAGTAACCAAGTGCTAAAACTACGCCCAGCTCGAGAATAAGCTAGCCAATCATTATTGCCACCTAAATAAATTATTACCGATACAGCCGCCGCCCCTACCAATAAGGCCAAGACGCCCACAGACCAAATCAACCCCTCTTTCATTAGAAAATGCCACTGAGGCCTGGGGCTTAGGTGTCCACTTTTAATTTTTTCTATGATTTTCTGCTCTAATTTTTCCGGCATATATTTAAAAAGAAGAGACCTGCTCAGGCAGGGCCTGCTTTAAGGCTTTTTTAGCACGGTTTAATAGCGAGGCGACCGTGCCCTGAGGTTTTTTTAGAATATCAGAGATTTCTTGATAGCTCTTATCTTCAAAAAACTTTAAAATAAGTATTTCTCTATATTTAGCCTCTAATCTACTTAAAGCCATATTAATCTTTTCGCGCTCTAGAGATAAATCGGACTGATGTTCTAGGGCGATATCATCAGCCAGCAACTGCAAGCCGTCCCCGTCTATCGGCAAAGAGTGTGCTTCGGGTCGAGCTTGGCGTTTGCGAAAATGACTAATGACCTGATTATGAGCAATACGATAAATCCAGGAAGAGAACTTTAAATCTTGATTAAAATCGTTGAGATTTAGATACACCTTCAAAAAGATATCTTGCAAGATATCTTCAACGTCTTCATTATTAGCGTTACCTAAACGACGAATATAGCGCGCTAACTTATCTTGATAGCGATTAATCAGATAAGAAAATTTATCTGGATCCAATAAACTCCAGCGCACCAGCTCTGCGTCATCGACTGTTGAATCAAAAATTAGCTTGTTCATGATGATTGCCTTATGGTTTTAATACGCTCCAACTTAACATATTCTTGCAGTATCAGCTAACATTATCCTGATTCAAAGCCAATAATGAGTCCATTAACTCTCGATTATTAGCTAAACGAGGCACCTTAGATTGTCCGCCTACTCGCTTGTGTTTTTTTAACCAGTCGTAAAATAAATCTGGACGAGCGACAATAACCAGCGGTGCCGACAAATTTAAATCTTTATGGCGTTTAGCCTCATAATCAGAGTTACGATTTTTCAGTTCTTCATCTAAAATAGATGTAAAATTATCCAAATCTCGAGGAGCTACAGAAAATTCAAACAACCACTGGTGTCGAGCAGCAGCTTGGTCGCTGCCATAAAGGGGCGCCGCTGAATAATCCTTCACCATCGCTTGGCAACGAGTACAGGCTTCCTGCACCGCCTGGTCGGCATTTTCTACCACCAACTCTTCCCCACAAGCATTAATAAAGCTCTTCGTGCGACCAGTAACAACAATACGAAAAGGAGCCAAAGAAGTAAACCTGACCGTATCACCAATCAAGTAGCGCCATAAACCGGCATTAGTAGAAATTACTAAGGCATAATTTTTGTCTAATTCCACCGCACCCAAAGACAATGCCCTAGGGGACTCCCGCTCCAATTCCTCTAACGGCAGAAATTCGAAAAATACACCACCATTTAGAAACAACAGCATATCCGCTCTATTTAAATCATCCTGAAAAGCAAAGAATCCCTCCGAGGCATTATACACCTCCAAATAATTCATCCCGGGCCCAGGGATAATTTTTTCAAATTGAGCACGATATGGAGCAAAGCTAGTGCCACCATGAATAAAAAGTTCTAGATTGGGCCAAACCGACCTGAGATTAGGCTTTCCGCTTAATTCTAGAATCTTTTTGGCCAAAATAAGATTCCAAGAAGGAACTCCGGATAAGCTCACAATGTTTTGGTGTGCAATAACTTCTGCGATACTGACCAACTTCTCTTCCCACTCAGACATAGCAGCCACGCTGAAACGAGGACTGCGGCGCAACTTGGCCCACCAAGGCAAGTTCTTCATTAGAATCACAGACACATCAGCAATATATTTATCCGCTCCAATTTCAGCTTGCTGCCTACTGCCACCTAAAGCAAAATTTTGACCCAACAATAATTTAGAATGGGGATTTTGAGCAAAATAAGTAGCGAATAAACTGCGCCCGCCACGATAATGACAATCTCGCAAAGCACTGGAACTAACTGGAATATATTTACTTTTGCTACCAGTAGTGCCAGAAGACTTAGAAAAGTATTTTATCTTCTCCGGCCACAGTAAGTAATTTTCACCGCGTAACAGCCTTTCGATATCTTCTTGTAAATCTTCATAGCGACTAATTGGCACTAAGCGCTGATAGTCGGCATAGCTATGAATATCCTGATAATGGTAACGCTTGCCCCAGGCCGTGTGTCTGCCCCGCTCAATGAGATTATGGAAAACTCTCTCCTGGACAACCAAGGGGTTGGACATAAAATAACTTACCGCACGACGGCGACGAGCAAAAGCTAAATTAGATAAAGATAGTTTCTTAGGCATAAGCACTTATTCAGCTAATGGAGTATTAGGACAAACTACAGCGCAGCCACCACTGATACATTTCGCGATAAAAGCACAACGCGATTGTAAAGCATAATCAAAAGGCAGGCGGCAGTCTTTATCCTCCTGGCAAGACGCACCTAAAAATTCTTCAACCTTATAGCCAACTGGGGGATTTTTCTCACCGGTTGACATTAGGGTTAAGGCGGCAGCGGCCTTACTCAACTCTTCAAATTCAGCGTTACCGCGACGCCATTCCGCCTGTTGACGATAAAAAAGAATCACATCTATTGTCACTAACAAAACAAATAGAGACGCACAAGTGATAGCAATAATTTTTAGAAGTTTTTGACTAATCATATATTTATTACACTAACTACCATCCAAATCTAAAGCCTGTTGACGTCGATATTTACGCCAAGCTGCCCTTCGCCCCAACTCACCCCTGCCAACAACATCAGCAGCCCAAGCGCCGCCAAGTAAATGAGGTAAAATGACATAATCAGCGCCAGCCGCATATAAAGCGGGTAAATACTTCTTATGATACAAACTGGCAATCATAACCGCATTAGGATTATGTTTGCGGACAAAATTAATTAAAACTAGCTGATCTTCTGGCGAGGGTATGGTGGAGATTATTATTTTAGCCGTTGCAATGGGGAGAGAGCGTAAAAATTCAATATCGGAAGCGTCACCAAAAAAAGACCTAACCCCTTGGTGATGCACATGAGAGACGCTTTCAGGATTAAAATCGACAGCGGCGAACTTAATTTTCTGCTTTTTTAAAGCTGCGCCAATCTTCCAGCCAGTCCGATGATAACCAAAAATAAAAGCAGTAAATTTTTCTTTAACCGGCTCCGGCTGGACATAATCATCGCGACCAAACAACAAGAAAACTGGTAGCAAAAAATTATATAAACGGTAGCTATAGGACATGAGATAGGAAGAGAAAAAAATAGTAATAATAGCTGCAACGGTAAAAATAGCCAGCTCTCTCCCCTCTAAATAACCGGCAGCAGCACCTGCAAATAAAATAATGAAACCAAACTCACTTAATTGGCCTGAAGTGAGAGCTGCTAGAAAACTATTACGGCGAGTAAAGTGGCGGTAGCGGAACAATATATAAAGAATAATTGGCTTGATAATTAGCACCACAGCCGCTAACAATAACGCTGGTATTAAAACGCCATCTATCTGGCTAAAATCAGCTTCGCTACCTAATAGAATAAAAAAGATTACTAGAAAAAAGTCACGCAGAGGCTTGACCCGGCTAGCAATTTCTGCCTGATAACGGGAAGTACCTAAACTTAAGCCCGCAATCACAGCGCCCAGTTCCAAAGAAAAGCCCGACCATAACAAGAGAGAAGATACACCAAAACACCAAGCCACAGTAAAAATAAACAAAAATTCTCCTGAAGCAGCGATTTGGCGCAAAAAAGATGGTAGAACAAATTTCGATAGTAATACAATACCAGCAATCACTGCCACCGCCTTAACCACCAGCCAACCAGAAGCTCCGACTAAGGAGCTATTAGGAGAACTGAAACTTAATACCATCAAGATTAGGATAGAAATCATATCCTGTACCAACATCAGGCCAATCGTATAACGACCATATACCGACTCTTCGTCACTCTTATCTCCTAATAATTTTAAAACCACAATAGTACTAGAGAAACAAGCCGCTAACGCTAAAAAAATAGCTCCCTGCCAACTAAATCCGAATGAATGCGCAAGGGGTAAAATAATAGTAAAGTTAAGTAGAAATTGTAGTAGACCAATAATAGCAGCCTCCTTGCCAATTTTTTTCAAATAAGAAAAATTGAGATCTAAACCAATAATAAATAACAACAGCACCACTCCAAAACTAGCGAAAGCATCGTAGGTATGTTCTCCTGGGGCCAAGATATTAAGCAACAAAGGTCCACCAATAATACCGGCCACGATGTAAGCAACTAGGAGCGGCTGGCGAGCTAAGCGCACAAAAAAAGCCACACTGACAGTAATGGCTAAAAGGGTGCTGAGCTGTAAAAAGATATTGGAGTCCATGAACTTTATTAATAAAAGTAACAAACTCATTATAACATAAAAAACTGTACCCAGGAATTAGCTTAAAGACTAAAGCGACTACACAAAAATATCCCCTCTCTAACAAAAACTCCCCTCTTAAGGGAGTCTCCGCCTGGGCGGGAGCGTGAACGCCTCCGCCCAGAAGTTATAATAATAGTCTATTTAACATCAGCGCTGGTCTCAGTCTGGAAATGGCGCCCAAAACCGCGACCGCGACCTTTATCAGCACCCATATGCATGCCCATATCACCCTCTAAACCCATGGACTTAAATTTCTCTTGAGCTTGAACCATTAACTGATGCGCCTCTACAAATTGGGGGAAATTATCAGCCGTCACTTTGGTTAAAATTACAGCATCTTCACCCATTTGGGTCTTCACTGTTTGCGCCCAGGAATCATAATTACCACTATTAATAGCCGTCTGCATCGCTGCCTGGCGAGTTGCTCGCTCAGCCTCCATTTCCGTCCTCTTAGTTTCCATTTCGGCTCGCTGCTCCGTAGTTAGATTAAGGCTAAAATTACGCTGCTGCCCACGATGGGTAGTTGTTTCTAAAGCGGTAGCGCTGTCTTGCGCATAAGCATTAAAGGCAAATCCAGCGACAAGTGCAACAGTGGCCAAACTTAAAGCACTGGTAGTAATAATATTTTTCTTTTTCATATGTTTTTATATGCCATTTTTCTTGTTGCTATAAAGCAAACCAAGAAAACTGGGATTAATTTACAAATTAATGAATGAGCTATAGCAGGCGCCTCTGTCTAGTATTACGTACTGAAAAGATTTTTCTTGCAACTAAAAATTATCTAATCTAAAAAAGCGCCCAAAAAAAGACGCCGACGAGCTAGTATTAATGTTGTTCGCCCTATTCGACCCTCAAAGCAGATACTGGATCAAGTTTAGCCGCCTGTTTAGCTGGACGATAGCCGAATAATAAACCGCAGAGTAGAGAAAATAGCAAAGATACGCCTATGCCCTGAGTAGGAAAAGAAAATTGCCAATTAAGTCCGAAGAGGTCAGCCAACAAACTTAGACCAAAAGCTGCTGCCACGCCAATAATTGCTCCAAGAAGCCAACCCCAAAAAGTAATTAGGAGCGATTCGATCAAAAACTGCCAAACAACATCCTGCTTAGTAGCGCCCATGGCTTTGCGCAAACCAATCTCCGGGATACGCTCAGTAACCGTAACGTACATAATATTCATAATACCAACACCGCCCACCAACAAAGAGATAAGAACGATGGCTAGGAGCAGATAGGTAACGGCCCCAGTCACAGTTCCCAAAGTATCCAGCATTTCTGCCATAGTGGAAACACGAAAATCATCTTTATCAGGATCACTAATTTCGTGCCGATCTCTCAATAAAGATCTAATCTCTGCAGCTGTCTCTTCCGCTCTGTCTACATCCTGCAACTGATGCATAAAATACATCGCATAATCAATGCCTAAAATACGACGATGCAAAGTCTTAATGGGAATATAAGCAACATTATCAAAATCAATAAAGCTCGCTCCCCCACCCTGCGGCGATAATACGCCTACCACTTGGAATTTTTTGGTACCAAGTTTAACAAAATTACCTACCGCCTCTTGATCTCCAAAGAGATACTCTTTCAAGTCTGCGCCCAACACTACCACCGACGCCTGACTACGATCATCTTCTTCGGTAAAAAAATAACCGGCCGCCAACTTGGTTTTAGTATCAATTTCGGCATAAGGAGCGCTCACGCCAAAAGCAAAAACTTTCTTACTTTCCGCTCCATAGCTGACCTTCTGTTGCCCCAAAGAAGCGGCGTAACTGGCGACCACATTATCCAATTGGTTAATAGCTTCCATGTCCTCCAATTTTAGGGTGGTCACTTCGGCCGAGCTAGCACTGTTCTTTCCTGGAGTTTTTACTTCAGTTTGCACCACATTAGTACCATATGATTCTATCTCTCCCGAAACTAATTTGCTAATACCATCTCCGGCTGAAAAAACAATAATAATAGCCGCCACACCAATAACCACGCCCAAAACCGTCAAGCTAGTACGCAAGATATTAAGACGCAAAGAGCGCAGAGCTAGTTGAGCAGCTATTAGAAAACGAGACATAAGTTATTCGTAGCGCAAGGCTTCAATCGGACTTAGACGGCTGGCACGACGTGCTGGATAGTAGCCAAAGATAACACCGATTAGAGTAGATAATCCAACCGCAATCATAATAGAAAATAAGGAAATCACGAAGTCCCAGCGATAACCTAGAGAACGCACAATTACCGCTGTTAAATAAGAAAATAGAGCTCCTGCTATTAAGCCAATTAAACCGCCAATTAAGGTCAAAGCTATAGCCTCAAACAAAAATTGATTCAGCACCTGGGCATTAGTAGCTCCGATAGCTTTACGCAGTCCAATTTCTCTAGTACGTTCGGTGACGCTGACCAACATAATATTCATAATACCAATACCTCCGACTAACAGCGATAAGGCGGCCATAGCTGCCAAAAAATAACGTAAGGCGTCTGTAATACTAGTTACTAAGTCCAAGGCATCACGAAAACTGCGGACAGAAAAGTCATCATCACTAGGATTATCCAGATTATGTCTTTCGCGTAAAGTTTGCGCTATCATTTCCATACTTTCATCCACGTTATCAGCACTATCTACTTTCACTCTAACGGAACTAAGA
This sequence comes from uncultured bacterium, assembly GCA_938003925.1. Lineage (GTDB taxonomy): Bacteria > Patescibacteriota > Patescibacteriia > Patescibacteriales > UBA12465. The sequence continues at coordinate 21,539 of CALKWQ010000060.1, read as the reverse complement.
TAATTTACACCGGCAATTTCTTTTTGAGCAAATTGGAGTGGTGCTAATATTAAATCGTCATAGTTCTGAAAACCTACCTGACCGCGCTCTTTCATAACACCAATAACACTAGCACTCTGATTTTTAATTTTAATTTTCTGGCCCACAGGGTCATTCTGACCAAATAACTCCGTGGCCACAGTACTGCCTAAAACTACTAAACGCAAATTGGAATCCATTTCCTCCTCACTGAAAAAACGTCCCGCCGTCACTTCTCCGCCATCAACGGCTAAGTAATCACCATTAACGCCCTGTAAAGTGGTGTCATAATTTTGATCACGCCAAGACAGGGATACGCTAGTTTGATAATAGGAAACAACAGCCACAACATGGGAAACATTCTTTTCTTCTCTTAAAGCTTCGGCATCACTTAACTGCAAAGTTGTTACTTTAACCCCAAAAACAGAAGCCGGCGGACCATTTTCATCCGATTGGCCCGGTAGCACACCAATTAAATCACTGCCAAAACCTTCTAATTGACCAAGGATAAGAGATTGTGCACCAGCGCCTAGGGACATAATCAAAACCACAGCACCAACTCCGATAATAATGCCCAGCATGGTTAAAAAACTCCGGGTCTTATTGCTTAGCAAGGCCCGGAACACTAAAGACATTAATTGACGGAGATTTTCTAACATAATTATTTTAACAGTTCACCATCACTAGCAAAGCGTCGCTTTTTTACTTGATCATCACCGATAATCCGACCATCATGAACTCGGATAATACGCTGCGCATGCTCGGCGGTAAAAGTTTCATGGGTAACTAAAATGATAGTCTTACCACTTGCATTTAAATCTTGAAGTATTCCCATCACTTGCACACCTGATTTAGAATCCAAATTACCAGTCGGTTCATCGGCAAAAATGACCGCCGGCTCATTCACCAAAGCACGAGCAATGGCCACGCGTTGCTTCTCTCCACCTGATATCTGGTTAGTGTAATAAGATAAACGATGCCCCAATCCAACACTCTCTAAAACCTTGCTGGCACGCTCATCCATTTTCTTTTTGTTTTGAGAATAAATCAATGGCAATTTTACATTATCCAAGACGCTGGTGCGAGCCAATAAATTAAAGGATTGAAATACAAAACCAATTTCCTGATTACGTAAGTGTGCTAATTCCTCATCGCTTAATTTATTTACATCTTTACCAGCAAAATAATACGAACCGGCGCTTGGTCTCTCTAATAATCCTAAAATATGCATTAACGTTGATTTTCCTGAACCAGACGGCCCCATAATAGAGACAAATTCTCCCCGCTCAATTCGAAAATCTATTTCTTTTAGAACTTCCGTCTCTAAGTCGCCGCTAACATATTTCTTGCCGATATTATTTAATTCGATCAAGGCCTTAGCCATAATTTTCTTATTTAACGCTATCACCGTTTTTAGTAAAAGTAATAACATTATCGCCAACTTGCAATCCGCTGACAATTTCTATCATACCTTCATCTCCTCGCAAACCAATTTCCACCGGAACTTCTTGAGCTACGCCATCTACTAGTACCCTGACAATTCTGCTACCATCTCGTTCTAGTAAGGCTCGAGCTGGTACTTGCAACACCTTTTCCCGACGATCAGTGGTAATGACCACATTAGCAGTCATGCCAGACTTTAAAGCTAAACCACGACTTTGAATCTGCGCCATGGTCGCCGCTAAATCAGCAAAATCAATTTTCACCTTGTAATAAACCACATCCTGAATTAATGTTTGTGCTGGCTCAATAAAACTAACCACGCCTTTGAGCACAAAGTCTTCAGAAAAAGCATCCAAGGTGATATCGGCGACGTCACCAACTTTTATTTTACTAATATTAGACTCAGCAATATCCACTTCAACATTAAAACTATTATTAACCAAGATAGATATCATTGCTTTTCCGCCCAATCCAAATTGCTCACCAACCTCATAGTTGACCGCTGTCACTACACCTTCTAAGGGGGCAACCAAAATAGTCTCACTTAATTGTTGGATGATACCAGCTAAACTAGCTTGAGCTTGACTAACCTGAGCTTGAGCTAAAGCCACATCCTGAGTTCTGGCTGGCGCAACTGTATTATTTAATTGCGCTTGAGCTAATATTAAATTCTGATTAGCGCCTTCCAAACGCGCCTGAGCAGAAGCAATTTGCTGGTCACCATTAAGTCTGGCGTTACTCAAGGCATTACGAGCAGCAATAATTGTGCTGTCTAAAGCCGCCTCGGCCTGACGTAAATTTTCCGCAGCTGCCGACACTGAGGTATCATAATTTAAAATAGCATTATGGAAAGCCTGCACCGCATTTTCTACCGTTGACCTAGCAGCATTAATCTGAGACGACTGGTTGCTAACTAAAGTCTTATAGGCATCTAAACTGCTTTGTGGAAAATCAACGCTAGTAATGGTTGCTTCCAGCATGGCGTAGGCGTAATCTAGGGCCAGATCAGTTTGAGTCAATAATGCCTGCACCGCTTGACTGGCCACATCCATGGCCGCCTCACTACCAGCCGCCTTAGCAGCTAAAGCTTCCCTTTCCGCGGCTGGGACTAAATTTACAGCTACTAAGCGAGCATCTTTAGTTTTAGTCAATAATGCACTATTTTTTACGCTTAAAACCGCTTCGGCATCGTCATCTTCCAACAGAGTATTGAGATTGTCTAGGGCAATCTTGGCGTTAAGAATCTTGTCATTCAGACTTAATAGCGCAGAGCTGCGAGCGTTATCTACATTCTTTTTTCCAACCTTACCAGCATTATCTAAAGATGTTTGCGCTAAAACTACTGCTTGCTCAGGAGAGGTAACGGTAGTGGGGGAATTGGATTCTAGATCTGCTTTAGTTTTTTCTGCCTGACGAATACTTTCGGCCACACTCTTTTGTGTTTTTTCCAAATCAGTTTTAGCGGAAGCCACGCTAGCTTGTGCCTGGGAAATGGTAGAGCGACTGACCGCTACCGTTTCTGAACTCGCTCCAGCCAAAATTTTTGACAGCGAAGCTTGAGCAATACTTAGACCAGCTTCAGCTTCAATTTTGCGTGTCTGTAAAGAGGCGTCATCTAGAGACGCGAGCACTGTACCAGCACTAACCTTATCTCCAATCTTTACATCTACTGTTTTAATTCTACCGGAAGACAAGAAATTCAAAGCCACTTCTTTCACCGGCTTTAAAGTACCAGTTTCGCTAACAGTCTGTACTAAAGGACCAGCCTCTATTACTACCGTGGAATAAGCGGGCTCCTGATTACGACTAGATCGCCACCACCAAAAAAGTGCAGCTAGCACTAGAAGCGATATTAACAACCACAGCCATCGTTTCAATTTTTTCATAAATAATTAAAAATAATCATGATTAATATTAACCTTAATTATAGCAAGAAAGGTGCTATTTAGGAAAGAGGAGAACAGAAAAAAAGTCGATACGCATCTAACCAGTCATCCCCAAAAAAACAGCCCCACCAAAGGACTGTCTTGCTAATTTTATAATTCGCGTAAAGCCCGTCGCCGATCAAGGTAATCCGGTACAATTTTGGCCACTAGACTCCAAAAAATCGGGCCATGATTCAGTTCTTGCAAATGACATAATTCATGCACAATAACATAATCTAATAATGGCTCCGGTAAGAACAAAATGCGGTAATTAAAGTTAAGGCCACCGTTTTTAGAACAGCTTCCCCAACGACTACGTTGATTACGGATACTTAGGCGCCGATAATTAAAATGGTAAAAATTATTAAATTGATTTATTTTTTTTAACACCAAGGCTCGCGCCTCTGTTTTGTAGCGCAAATATTCCTCCCGGCTACTATGTCTAATACCAGTATTGGGCCTGGCCTGTAATTCCCGCCACTTTTCTATCAACCAAGCGCGCTTTTCCTCTAAAAATAGGAGTGCTCTGCGCTCAGATACCCAAAAAGGACGCGTTAACAATACGCGTCCATCTGCGGTAATACTAAGACGGAGATGTCGAGACCTTCTGACCCGACGTAAGTCAACTGGTAATTCAGCTATCTGATCCATGTTTATTCACTATAAGTACCAACCACGGGGTACTTTTTTAAATAGTTATTGGGGTGCTCGCTGTGAAAAGCCGTGCTCAAATCTTTTCCGGCCGCATGACCTGCATGCTGACCATTACGAAACAAGCGAGAAAAATCATAAACCAGTCCATCAACGGCAGCATAAGCTGGTTGTCCATTACGGCCATTATAAGCGGACAGACTTTCAGCAGTAAACACCATGCTCCCAATCGTCTGATTCGAAGAACTAGACTTTACGAGACTTTGATTATAGACTATCGGCATTTCCTTAATCTCGCTCTGTTGATCAGTATTAACATAAAAGAAATGTATATACAAAAAGAATGCGGCCAACGCCAAATAAAAACTGAGCAAACCTATTTTGCTAACCATATTCCAAAGATGCCAACGACGCAAAGATAAATGTATCGCCCAAGCGGTATGGATAATGAAGGACAATAAGCCTAAAATACCCAACCACCCCAAATGCCCAGCGCGGGCAAAGCTAGGGTCAATTAAACCCTTGGTCATGCCGTAACCAGTTACAGCGTAAGTTAAAATTACTAGCATTAATAGCCACGCGGCCCAGCGGTCTAGTTTAATTAAGACTCTGTAAAAGCTGCCGACAGGTTTTGATAACTCCTCTGAATTCATAAAAATTTAGTCTAATTTAACATCTCTCTAATCAATACGCCAAGCGTTTGCTATTTCTTCCTTGGCCCGCTAATTCCCTTAACCCAAGCATTGATATGAGTCGCTAAGATAGTCTCATAACTACCAAAACCATGTTCAGCGCCAGCAATAATGGCTACCTGACTTTGTTCCCGCCCACGTCTCTGTTTCTGAAACCAATCAGCTAAATCCTCAGCCGGACGATCACCGAACTGATCCATTTCAGCGAAAAAAGCCAACAAAGGCTTCTTTACCCGTCGTAACATTGTTGGTAACTTGTCTGAAGCGTAAGAAAAAATTTCTTCTTGACTCTCGGGAGTGTATAAGCTTAAAAAACGCTGAGCAGATAAAGGTGAAGGCCACAAACCAGCTGGCAACAAAGCCTGTGGCTGACCTAAACGCACCAATCTGCGTGCCGCCATCAAGGCTTGGCGATAACTGCGCTTAGTGACCATGCGACTTAAACCAGCGTAATCACTAACCGGAGCTAACAAGACCGCTCCCGATACTAGACTGTGCGGACGTTTAGCTAAATAAAAAATACTCTTGTGACAACCAGTAGAATGTCCTAATAAAAATATCTTTTTTATGCCCCTAGCCACAACATAGTCAACAGCGCCATCTAAATCATCTACACAATCACTAAAAATTTCGTGAGCCACCCCAGCCAAAAAATAACTAGAACTAGTTTTACTCCCTCGTTTCCAATAATTAATGGTGCCGCTACCACGATTATTAAATACTAGCACCGCGCTTTTACCACTGGCTAATAACGATGTTAGTTCTGAGCGCGAAAACAAGTTACCGCCTAAGCCATGTATAAAAATAAAAACCTGCTCTGGGTTTTTAGCGCCCAACCAAACACCCTGAAGTTGTATTTTTTTAGGAGTAACGAAAAATACTAGATTGCTAGACATAAATTATGTTGATTATACCCTTCTATTATAAGTAAAAATAACTTAAAACGCTATAGCTCAACAAAAAAACCGCTGTCTTAAAAACAGCGGTTTTAATATTCAATAAATTACTTTTTCTTAAAGCGAGGCACAAAAGTCTTAGCTTTAAAAGCTGATCGAGCTGGACGAACACTATCGTGACCAACACTCCTCTTTTCTTCAGCTCCTTTAAACACCTTAAAGCCGGAGGCGCGCACACCCACGTCACGCGTTCGGCCGTAGCTAGTGCTCTTGGCGCTTGACGGAGTCGCTGGTGATTTAAATGCTGCCTGGGGACGACGAGTAGCTAGACGACCCTTAGCTTCTTCTTTCAATAAATACATAGCGCGGCGGAAAGCATAGCGATTACCGCCCTCAAAGGTCGGGTTCACAATAGGTGGAGTAATCTCTCCAGCTTTACCACTATAAGTGCGCTGATTATTCTTTACAAAAGGTCGCACCGGTCTGCCTGGACGAGCTGGAGTGTTCATAGGCGCACGACGACGAGCGCCCTGATTACCTCTAACGATACCGACCTCCGTACGTGAACGCCTAGCCGTCTGTAAATAATCAGGAGTGGCGGTCACATCTATTACTTCGGGGCGCTTACGAAAACCCAAGCTATAATGATTATTACTGTTCATTGAGGGCTGAACAAATTTTTTGACCGGGACCGTAACTGGGCGCGAAGACGCCTTACGCAATGGTCTAGAGTTTCTGACAGAACTAACCTGAGCACCTCGTTCAGAACTTAAGCGCCGTGGCACAGAAGCGGACTTCAGCTGAGTAACTACTAAAGTCTGGCGAATCAAACGCTCAATTTTCTGGATTTCTCGGCGTTGATCTGGGGCGACAAAAGAAATAGCTTTGCCTTTCTTGCCAGCCCGAGCGGTACGACCGATACGGTGAACATAATCTTCAGAGTTATCCGGTAAATCAAAATTAAGCACCAATTGAATACCATTAATATCCAAGCCTCTAGCCGCGACATCAGTAGCTACCAGAATGCGATGTTGGCCACTACGAAAACCAGCTAAAGCTGCCTGACGTTGGGTAAAAGAGAGGTTGGAATGAATTTCTGCAGCCTTAAAACCTGAGGCTTGTAATTTTTTAGCCAATTTGGAAGCACCGTGTTTGGTACGTACAAAGATTAAAACTGATTCCTGATAATTAGGTAAAATACCCAATAATTGCTCCCAACGATCATCGCGAGATAAAATATACATTTCTTGCTCTACTAATTCAGCCGTAGTACCAGCTGGAGCTACTTCAACTCTTATCGGCGTACGCAAATGCTTCTCCGCTAATTTCATCACCGCGTTAGGCATGGTGGCAGAAAATAATAAAGTCTGACGGGTAGTTGGTACGCGCTTTAACACTTCCTCGATTTGTGGCGCAAAACCCATATCAAACATCATATCAGCTTCATCTAATACTAACACCGAAATATCATCTAAATGCACCGACTGACGCTTGAGGTGGTCAATTAATCTACCAGGAGTCGCTACAATAATATGAGGACGTTTGCGCAAAGCGAAGAGCTGGCGATTAATCGCTTCACCGCCGATTAAAGACACAGTGCGCAAACCTAAGGGTCCGCCAAGACTACGCAGACTGTTTTCTACTTGACCGGCCAGCTCTCTGGTCGGTAATAAAACTAAGCCGCGACCCTTGACCAAAGCCAGGCGTTGTAACATAGGGATACCAAAAGCAAAAGTTTTGCCGGTACCGGTCTGAGCAATACCGACTATATCTTCCCCGTTTAAAGCGGCGGGAATGGCTTGATGTTGAATGGGGGTAGGTGTGCTCAAACCTAAATCAGCAATGACTTTCAATATGGAGTCCTTGATGCCTAAGCCGGAAAAATCGAGACTGGCGCCCTCATTTGTGAGTTCTTTTTTTGACATAAAAATAAGCGGCTAAAAGCCACTTCAAACAATTATAAATAATATATGGAGAAGCATATTTCTGTCTTCAATATAACACAAAAACTACTTAAAAGTCAAACAACTTAATAATTAGGTCTATTTTGTAATAAAACTAGCACATCTTAATCTAAACTGTCCCCACAGCCATAGCCCTGATAAAGATCAGCGGCCAAGCAAGTTCTCCCATCCGGTAAAGTACAAATAGCATTAACTTCTGCTAGCACTGTGCCGCCTAGCCAAGCACAATAACTTTGTGCCTCGGTATCATAGCCAGTCGTGCGCCGTCCACCAATCGGGCAATCACCTCTATACAAGGCCCACTCTTCACAGGCGCGATTGTCTTCAAAATAACATAAACCAAATTGACCACCGTCACCAGCGGTCTTAATCTGCAAGCTGCCGCCAACATCTACACAGTATTGTGAAGCTGGATTAGCTATGCCCACATTTTCTTCAATAGGCTCCACCTCATTAGTGGTAGGTGGGGTTATTGTTGCCGTCGAGACAACTGGGGCGTTATCAGTTCTAGTAGGCACCTCAACTAAAGAGGCTGGCTGTAATATAATCTCGGAACGATCAAAAAATAGCCATAGAATCCAAGTGGCCGCTAGACTAACAGAGACCAAGATAAAATAAGATAAAAATGGAGGCAAGTTTCTTTTCATAAAATTTAAAATATTACTCTTATATTCTAGCACTTTAGACTACAAAAAAGGAGTGCCTAGCCAAAAAGATTAATCTGGATAGACGCTAATCTAGATATTGCTTTAAAACTTAGCTTCACCTATGATAATCTTATATCTATAAAATTATGCGCGTACCTATTCGTAAAGGTGATGCCCGGATGTTTGCCGCCTTAGACTACCATCTAAGTCCAGAAAAATACCGGGAACTAGAAAAAAAATTAGCCCACTACCAGGCGCGGCGCCCCCAAGAAGCGGCTGAAGTTAAGCGCCTAGCAGAAATGGGCGACTTCTCGGAAAATGCTGGTTACCAGTTAGCCAAAGGCCGATTACGAGGACTTAACCAAAGAATTTTAGACTTAGAAAATTTGCTCAAACGAGCGGAAATAGTCGTGGCCGATCAAGACACGAGCACGGTTAAAGTCGGACACCGCGTCACGATTGTAAGCGAGGGAAAAGAAAAAAGCTACACTATCCTAGGTGCCAGTGAAAGCGATCCTGTAGCCGGTATTATCTCCCACCACTCCCCTCTTGGAGCAGTCTTGTTAAACAAAAAGATTAATGAAGAAATTAGTCTAACTATTAATGGCAAACTAAAAACCTATCGCATCATCAAGATCAGCGCTTAAATTAATTATGCCCATCCTCCTACAAACTAGTAATCTCAGCAAAGAATATAGCGGCCAGAAAATATTTACTAGCCTCTCGTTTGCAGTTTCAGAAAAACAGAAAATAGGCGTAATTGGACGCAATGGCGCCGGTAAGTCTACGCTGTTTAAAATTATTAGTGGCGAAGAAAAAGCTGACTCCGGTGATATTATTATCCACGCCGATGCTAACATCGGTTATCTCCGCCAAAATGAAGATTGGTTACCACAAGAAAGCGCTCTATCTTATTTACAACGTTTAAGCGGGCGCCCGGAATGGCGAGCACGACAACTAGCTAGCAAGTTTGAATTAAACGCCGATAAGTTGAATCAGCCGGCAGCTAGTCTTTCTGGTGGTTGGCGCATGCGCCTGCGCTTGAGTGCCATGTTGCTAAAGGATCCTAACTTATTTCTACTAGATGAACCTAGCAACTATCTAGACCTTAACACCATTCTGCTTTTAGAAAACTATCTGCGTGCTTATCGCGGCAGCTTTCTCGTCATTTCCCATGACCGCGAATTTCTCAAACGTACTTGCCAAGAAACACTCGAAATCTCTAAAAACGGCTGTTATCATTATCCTGGAAATATTGAGTCTTATCTTGCCTTTAAAGAACAAAAGTTAAACACTCTGATTAAAGCTAATGAAAGTCTAGAAAGACAGCAGGAACACTGGCAGGAATTTATCGACCGTTTTCGCTCTAAGGCGTCTAAGGCTAAGCAAGCCCAAGCCTTGATTCGAAAAATTGGTAAGTTAGAGGAAAAAAGAATTACCATCGAACATCAAGCGGGTATTACTCGTATCAATATTCCACCCGTGACTAAGCGCAACAACTTAGCTCTAAAGATTAACAACCTAGACATTGGCTACGGCAACCAAGTCGTAGTAACCGACATTGATTTTGATTGCCGCTCCGGCGAAAAACTCGCCGTACTCGGCCTGAACGGCCAAGGCAAGACTACTTTAATTAAAACTTTGACCGGCCGTTTGCCAATCTTAGGAGGTTCTTTTCGTTTTGCCACCAACAGCCGTTTGGCTTATCACGGACAAGAAGAAATGGAACAAATGAACGGGCAAGAACAGGCAGGTGATTTTTTGCGCCGTTTAGCAGCTACTGACTTAAAGACGGAAGCGGTCTTAAAGATGGCTGGAGATTTCCTCTTTAAAGACGATGAACTTAAAAAACCTGTAAACGTACTCTCGGGTGGTGAGCGCTCGCGACTACTACTGGCAGGACTATTACTATCTAAACCGGATGTCCTCGTCCTAGATGAACCCACTTGTCACCTTGATTTTGAAACCACCGAAGCACTAGCTCTAGCTTTGCAGAAATTTGCAGGCACTATTATCTTTGCTAGTCACGATCGTACTTTTTCCAGTCTTATTGCCACCGGCATTGTGGAAATAAATAACGGCCGAGCCAAAAGACTACACGAAGACTACAACGACTATGTTACCCGCCTGGAAAAGAGTCTCCGCTATATTAATGAGATGGAAACAAATTTACCAGCTAATGACAAAGTTTCTGAACGTCAACGTTATCAAACTAATAAAATTAGACAGAAAAAAATCCAGTCTCTAGAAAAAGAGCTGGAAAAATTACAAGACTATAAACAGGAATTGCTCACCTATTTCTTAGAACACTATCATGACTACCGTCCAGAAAAAGCCCAAGAGTTAGAAGAAATTAAACGCCTAATCGCCGACAAGGAAGAAAGGTGGCTAGAGTTAAACGCTGAAGCCGAGAGCTCCCTGCAGGGCGCGCAAACCGATTAAAGCACATTTTTCTCGACGTGGGCTAATATCAATTCCAAGCAAAGGTTGTAATTCGGCTAAACCTAATTTAGCCACATCCTCCGGACGATAACCAACTAGAGTCTCACTCAGTATAGACATGGCAGCCACCGAGACGGCGCAACCTTGACCCTCAAAAGAGATGGCACTAATCACGCCATCTTTTAGTTTCACATACACCGTCATCTCGTCACCGCAACTACGATTTAAAGCGGCAAAAGAAGCGTCAGCTTCTGGCAAAACGCCGCGATGTCGCGGTCGCTGATAATGATCAAGGATGTTGCGAGCGTAAATATCCATATTAACTATGTAATAATTTCCTTATGTCCATCAAAGCAGCAAAGAAGTCGTCAATTTCGGCAGTGGTGTTATAGAAAGACAAACTGACGCGCAAAGTAGCGCTGAGATTAAAATAGTCATGCAGCGGCTGAGCACAATGGTGTCCAGCCCTAGTAATAAAACCGCGTTCACCAAGCAAATCAGCAACATCATGAGGATGTAAGTTCTGAAAAGAGAGGGCAAATAAGGGCAAGCGTTCCACTTCCCCACCTAATAAACTCATCCAATCTAAGTTGGATAATTTTTCTAAAAAATAAGTAGTTAGTTCTCTTTCCTTTTCCTTGATAGCTAACCAACTAATGGTTTGCAGGTAACGACAAGCCGCTCCCAATCCGATGGCGCCTTCAATATTAGGAGTCCCCGCTTCAAATTTAGCTGGCCCAGTAGTGGGTGTAAAATTGGTGCTAGTAACTTGGTCTATCATACCGCCGCCACCGAAGACTGGCGCTAAATCTGCCAGCAACTCCTGGCGCACAAACAACACACCAATACCCGCAGGAGCGAATAGTTTGTGTCCAGAAAAAACTAGGAAATCACAACCAAGCGCACGCACGTCCACCGCTTGGTGGGCGATGCTTTGAGCAGCATCAACTAAAGTTACCACCCCTGCCCGGCGCGCTCTAGCTATTAAAGGGGCTAAATCATAATACTGACCCAGGACGTTAGAGGCTTGCGTCACAGCTAACAAACGTAAGCGCGGATGGGCAAATATTTTGTTCAAGCTAGCTTGATTAAAAGACCCATCCGGCTCCATCTCTATAAAAGCCAGCACTACACCTAATCTGTCCTGCAACTGCAGCCAGGGTACAAAATTGGCATGATGTTCAGCTCTGCTCAAAGCGATAACATCGCCGGCGCGCAAATTATGCTCACCCCAGCTACGAGCAATTAAATTAACACCAGTGGTAGTGCCAGAATTGAAAATAATTTCTTCGACCTCAGCATTAATAAACTTAGCCACGATGTGACGAGCGCCCTCATATAAAGTAGTCGCTTCTTCAGCTAGAAAATTAGGACCACGGTGTACATTAGCATTATGCTGACGATAGTAATTATCAACTGCAGCTAAAACTACCTCTGGCTTAGGCGTAGTAGCAGCATTGTCAAGGTAAACCAATGGCTGTCCTTGATAATGTCTGGTCAGCAAGGGGAAATCTAAATGATAATCTTTCATAAACTCTTGGTAATTAAGGCTAAGATGGTGTCAGCCATATCCTGGTTCTTAAGTCCACGAACAAAATTACGACCTAAAGCTAAAGCTAATAATCTTTGCACCGCAACTGGCGACAAACCGCGACTACGTAAATAAAACAAATCTTCTTTAGACAACTGAAAGGTGCTGGCACTATGGCCAGCTTTCACGTCATTAGCAGCAATATTTAAGCTGGGAATAACCTGCCCACGCGTTTTCGGACCGTCTAGGCGTAGGCGCATATCTACGCGTGTGTCGCTCTGCTGAGCGCTAGGAAAAACGTTAATGTTAGCATCATAACGCAACTGAGATTCAGCAAATAACATTGACTCTACCCGCACACGACCGTAACTACCCTGACCGGTAAAATTGTAATCAGATACTACTCTTAAATTAGACGCTCCTTGACCAATAAATAAAGAATGACTAGTGATACTAGCTCTTTTCCCTATTGTATGTGCCAGTTGCCAGTGCTGCGGTTTTACCCCTAAAAATAGATAATAAATTTCTAAAGATGACTCTTCTCCCAAACTGTAATCACGCTGGAAATTTATCAAATCACTATCTCGGTCAACAATAACAACTAACTGTGCCCGAGCTCTAGCTCCTATCTCTACATGGCGCTCAGCTAATAAGGTTTCTTCGGAAGCATGTTCATACCAAAAGGAACTGGATTCTGGCGCTAGTTTCATCACTATTTCATTTGTCAATTGCAAGTAATTATTCATAAATTTAACCAACGCTATTTTCCATTTCTAATTCCACCATGCGGTTCATCTCTACCGAATACTCCAGGGGTAATTCTTTAGTAATAGGTTCAATAAAACCATTAACCAGCATGGCAGCCGCCTCAGCCTCTTTGAGGCCGCGACTTCGCAGATAAAATAAATCCTCCGCGTTAATCTGACCAGCACTAGCTTCATGGGCAATAGTAGCGGTGGCATTATTAATTTTCATCACTGGCACGGTATCGGAGACAGAAAATTCATCTAGAATCAAGGCATCGCATTTAACCGATACCATCGCTTGATCAGCTTGAGGTGCAATTTCTACCAAGCCGCGATAAATGGAACGACCACCACCTTTACTAATACTTTTCATCACGATATTAGAACTGGTATTTTTAGCAGCGTGAATCACTTTAGCGCCAGTGTCTTGCACCTGTCCCTGATTAGCAAAAGCGACACCCAGATGATCAGCGCTAGCACCCTCACCCACTAAAATAGAACATGGATACAGCATAGTGGTATTACTACCAAAATTACCACCTACCCACTCCATGTGCGCTTGCTGTTCCACAATAGCTCGCTTAGTATTTAAATTATAAGCATCCTTGCTCCAGCTCTCTACGCTGCTATAACGAAAACGAGCGTTGTCTTTAACATAGATTTCCACTCCTCCAGCATGCAAGGAGTCCACGCCATAGCGAGGAGCGCTGCAGCCTTCAATATAGTGCGCCTCAGCACCGCTTTCAATAATAATTAAAGTATGTTCAAATTGACCCATACCCTTGGCATTCATACGGAAATAGGCTTGTAGTGGTTGCTTAATTCTAACTCCGGCCGGAATATACAAAAAAGTCCCCCCACTCCAGACGGCGCCGTGCAAAGCAGCAAACTTATGCAGTGAAGTCGGCATCGCCTTCATAAAATAAGGCCGGACTAATTCAGGATATTTTTTCACAGCCACGTCTAAATCCTCAAAAATAACACCCTGGCGCTTAAACTCTGCCTTCAAACTGTGATAAACCACGGTAGATTCATATTGAGCACCAACTCCAGCCAGAACTTCCTGTTCGGCCTTAGGAATACCAAGTTTATCAAAAGTATTTTTGATATCAGTAGGAACATCTTCCCAGCGCTGCGCCTGACCTTCCATCGCTTTCGCGTAATAGGTAATTTTATCTAAATCTAAACGGGACAAGTCCGGACCCCAAGTAGGTAGTTCTAATTGATAAAAAAGCTTAAGAGCAGCCAAGCGCTGATCTAACATCCAGGTTGGTTCATCCTTTTCTTTAGAAATACGCCGCACTAAAGACTCGTTTAGCCCGCTGGCGGCCTGATCCATATAGCCAGCTTCATTATAGTCGTCCCAGAGGGAGTCATGAGTTTTTATTTCTTCTTCCATAGTAATAGTTATTAATCCAAACCCACAAAACCTTCCGCCTCTAAACGAGCAGCTAAATCTGGTCCACCGCTGGCAACAATACGACCCTTAGACATAACTAATACCCGATCTGGTTTAATATATTGCAAAACGCGCTGATAGTGAGTGACGACCAATAAGCTATTAGTATTATTCTTAAAACGCTTCAGTGCCTGGCCAGCCGAAGTTAAGGCGTCCACATCTAAACCGGAGTCAATTTCATCCAAAATGGCTAAAGAAGGAGCGGCTAAAGCTAGTTGTAGTAATTCTGCTTTCTTTTTTTCACCTCCAGAAAAATCTTTATTTACCTGGCGTTCAGACCAATCAGCTTTAACTTGCAAAGACGCTAATTCCCCGTCCAGTTTTTCCTTAAAAGCAAAGACACTTTCGGCCTCTTGTCCACGCGCGCTCCGCACCGCCTTATAGGCATCAAAAAGAAATGGAAATAACTCTAAACCATTAATCTCCCGTGGCTCTTGAAAAGCTAAAAATAAACCAGCCGCTGCCCGTTCTTCTGGCTTAGCCGCACTAATATCTTGGCCCTGAAAAATAATTTGACCGCTGGTAAGTAAATAATCGGGGTGTCCCATCAAGACCTTAGCCAAGGTGCTCTTGCCGGAACCATTTGGCCCCATAACGACAACGCTTTCACCGGTGGCGATAGTAAAATTGAGATCGTGCAATATCTCTTGATCACCAGCGCTAACACTTAAATTTTTTACTTCTAAAATATTCATACTTTTTTAACTAATAAAGAAGCGAGAGTTCGCTTGGCCAAACTCTCCTTAATATCTCCCAATAAAAGCGGCCAGGCGCTTTTTAAACCACACTCCTGAAAATGGGGGCAAGACTTAGCCTCACCATGAGCACAGCGAACTTTAAGCTCGCCAGATAAAGCCTCAAGAATTTCTAGTATTTTAATCTTCTCAGCGGGGCGAGCTAAATAATAACCGCCGCCAGCGCCCTCACGGCTTTTAATTAATTGGCCCTGTTGCAAGGACTTAGCAATTTGACTCAAATAAGGAGAGGACACCCCCAGCCGTCTAGCTAGAGGCGACAACGGCATAATGTCCCCTGGAAAATGAGCTAACTGAAGCATAATTAAGAGACCATAATCAGTTTTAGCAGTAATTTGAAACATAATTATAAAAGCTAACTATAAGTAAATATATTATAGTTAATTCACTAAAAAAATCAAGAGGGCTGAGTCAGGCGGCCAAAATAAACCAAAAGCACCCTAAAGGGTGCTTTTGTTTAAACTTAAATGTAATTTCTGCTTATTTTTTCTTAGTCGCTTTAGCTTTCTTCACTACTGCTTTGGCTACTACTTTTTCTTTCTTAACCGGTTTAGCTAGCTTCTTCTCCTTCTTAACGGGGGCTGACAAAATAGCTGCATCTACTTTAGACATTGGTTCTTCTTTTGCTACCGTCTTAGGAGCTGCTGGAGCCAAAGGTTTTAATAGAGCAATAATTTGATCTAACTTAGCGTTGAGGGAGCTGAACTGATCCTTACCGTTATCAGTCGAGCGACTCTGTTTATGGCTCTGGTCGCTACCGTGGAAACAATCGGAACAAAAAATAGGCTTACCTTCAGTTGGGCGGAAAGGCACTTCACAAACCGAACCGCATTCCTGACAAGTTGCTCGGAACATAGTTCGCTCAGATGAACGCCCGGAACGAGGAGAAAAGTCACGTTCACGGCCACCAAAACCACGACCCTCACCACCTTTTTGCACAGAAAAACAAGCACTACATAATACTGGCTTAGCGCCATTTGGACGGAAAGGCACTTCGCAATCATGGCCACAATCACTACATACCGCTTTGTGCATCATGGGGCGCTCGAAATCACGACCACCACCACGAGGAGGCTTACCAAAACCACCACGATCACCAAAACCGCTCTTACCTCTGAAGCCACCAGACTTTCTCGGGCCATTAAAATCTTTCATAGATGAATAATAAAATTTATTAATACATTAGCCAAAGTTCAGACCGACAGCTAAGTACTGTCCTCAGGCAGAATTATCGTAACACAGAAATAAGATTATGGGAAATGGTTGCGAAATGAAAAAACTAATCGACTAAAAGACTATAAACTATAACAACTTGTTGGGCAATTAAGAGTGGAATTCCTAATAAAAAATACCACTTACGTGTCTTATGCCGGAAAACTAACATGCTAATATAAACACCCAGAGCGCCGCCAACGACAGCCATAAAAAACAAGACCCCTTCTGGCATGCGCGACACCCCAGCTTGGCCGGAACGATATTTATCAGTCCACATTAAAACAAAGGCCAGCGTATTAACAACCGCTAAGACGCCTAATAATAACCATGCGGAAGAATTTAAAGATAGTGAGAGCGTCATTCTTATTATCTTAAAATATAACCACCATCAACTACTAAGGTTTGGCCGGTGATATAATCCGCTTGTTCGGAAGCTAAAAATAAAACTGCCTGGGCAATATCATTAGGCGTACCCATGCGTCCCCAAGGAATGGCAGCAACAGTCTGTTGTTTCATCTCCTCTGGTTGAGCAGCACCAGGAGTTTCAATCGCTCCCGGAGCAACATTATTCACATTAATTCTCTTCGCTGCTAATTCTAAAGCTAAGGGACGGATTAAACCGTTAAGACCACCCTTAGAAGCGCAATAATGAGTCAGGCCAGCAAAACCAACGAAAGCAGCAATGGAAGAAATATTAATAATCTTACTGCCAGGAGCCATCACTTTAGCGGCCGCTTGAGCGCAGAGAAAAACACCTTTTAAATTAACATCTATTACTTTATCCCAATCTGCCTCAGTCAATTCTAAAAATGGCTTAAAGGGATAAATACCAGCATTGTTGACCAAGATATCCACTCGACCGCATTCTTTAACAGTCGTGGCTAATAACTGGTCTACGGCAGTCGCCTGGCTTACATCACAAGCTACAGCCAGCCCTTTGCTGCCAGTAGTGCTGATTTCCGCTACTACGCGTTCGCAATCAGACTGCTGTAAATCACTAACTACTACCGTGCAACCAGCTTGCGCCAAAGCTAGAGCGACACCGCGACCTATACCCTGGCCGGCACCAGTAACGATGGCGATTTTGTTGACTAAGTTCATAAAGGCAAAATTAAATAATTATACTTACATTTTACTAAAAAAACGGTCTCTTGTATATCTGATAGCCCGGTGATATAATTAATAATAAAGCTATGTCAAAACCACCATCAACCTCCAATTTTTCTCACTTATCACTGCTATTAAAAAAAGTGGCTAATTTTGATCTTGACGTTGAAGGTGAATACGAACAATTAGACATCAGCCAAACGGATTGGAGTCGACAAACTCTAGCTAGTCTGGAATTTAAAGACTGCCGCCTACAACATTGCAACTTCAACGGACTAAAAATAGCCAAACTGTCTTTAATTAATGTAGTTCTAGAAAATTGCGACCTAGCCAACACCGAGATCGGAGAATTATATGCTAAAGATGTTGATTTCCAAAAATGCCGTCTCACCGGCTGTATTACCAATGAAAGTATTTTAAACTCCGTAGCCTATAACCGCTGTCAATTACAATTTGCTCAATTCCGCTTTACCAAGTTCAAGGAAGTTATCTTCCGTGATTCCCCGCTTAACGAAGCTGATTTCTACGCCGCTAATCTATGGCGGGTAAATTTCTATAATTGCGACTTAGCTAGAACGGAAATGTCTTGCAGCCATCATCTAGATACCGACCTTAGCAGCAGCAATATAGCCGGACTTAAAATTGGCCTGGATAGTCTCAGAGGTATTACTATTAATCAAATACAAATCAACGATTTAGCTTGGCTGCTAGGGGTAAATATTATCTGACATTGACATAATTAAGTCATCATTGTAATATCTCAGCGACAAATGGTTTTAGTACCTTAATATAAAATTAACAAGTCATGAGAAAAAAAGTTCTTGTTTTTGCCTCCGGCGATCAAAATGGAGGAGGTTCCGGTTTTCAGGAAATGGTGGAGCGGTCTCGCACTAAGCCAGCCATACTTAAAGCAGACATTGTGGGCGTAGTTTCCAATTATCCGGCAGGCGGCGTCTATCAAAAGGCCCAGGCCCTGAACATCCCCTTTAAGTGCTTCCCCGGACCCTTTACGGCCGAGGAGTATGATGAAATTATCGAACAGTTCCAACCTGACTACATCATGTGCTCCGGTTGGCTCAAACCTATGCGAGGCCAAGAGGAAGGTAAGGTGATAAATATTCACCCAGGACCCTTACCCCATTTTGGTGGCCCTGGTCTCTATGGCCACCATGTACACGAAGCGGTGATAGCCGCTTTCAAAAGGGGTGAAATTACCCAAAGTGCCGTAAGCATACACTTCGTTAACGAAGAGTATGACCGTGGTCCCGGTATTGTACAGATACCGGTACTCATCCGACCGGATGATACAGCCGAAACGCTGGCAGCTAGAGTGTTGAAAGTTGAGCACAACTACCAGAGCATAGTGCTTAACGAAATTATACACGGTCGAATCTTTATTACAGGCACCAACAGGGCTTTTATTAGAAATAAAGAACTACGACGTTTAGCCTTCAGCAATAAATAAAACTCAGAGTTCTCCTAGCCAAAGCTGCTCCCACCAGAGCAGCTTTTTTAATTAATAAAAAATATAGCATAACAGCTATATTTTTATAAAAAGCTTTCCGGGCCTAATTTAAATAGAAAAACTGCGACTAACCTTAACTTAGTAAAACTAATACAAATACAAAAGACCAGATAGAATCTGGTCTTTTGTATTAGAGCACCCCGTTCGGGTTCAGCACCGTTCTTTCAAGGGCTTTCGGGGTCTTTCTAAGATAGTTTCGACGGTGTGCGGGTCGAGCTAAATTGGGACAAATGGGACAGTATAAAAATGTTTTTACGGTGTTCTATTTAATGAAAAATGAGACAAATGAGACGGTACAAAGAACTACTTGTACCATTTTCTTTGATAGTTTTCAAAAAAATATTGAAATACCCACTCCATGGCATTAATTATAAATTGCGCTCTTTTTTCGGAAAAAGTGTTAATTTCATCTTTTTCAAAGTTGCCATGATAATTATTTATATGAATTCTATTTCTAAATAATACCATCTTGGATAAATTATCATAAATCATGGAATCATCTCCAAACAATTTTAAATTTCTATAAATATCTATCATTTCAGAAAAACCAAAATTTTTAAGAAAACACGTAACAGATCCATCGATGTTTTTTTATTTTTTATTAGAGCATTGCTTAATTTATCTTTAATTTCATCTTCTCTGTCCTTCAATTTTTCTGGAAAATGTTTTGTGCCTCTATATAATCTATAAACAAAATCAACCATTATAGCTTCTATAACAGAAACGGATAAAATAGATATTGGTTTTTTATAGTTTTTTCCATTATTATAATCTTCTACAAGGTTAAATATTATATCTAAATTATATTTAATATTATCCCCAATTTTAAATTCCCAAATAAAAAATTCCTGCAACTCTTTTAACCTAGCTTTTTCATATCTAAAAACTAACATAGAAAAAAATTTTAATTAACCCACTCATATTTATCCCTCAGACTGTTTAGCTGATTACGCCCTATAATTTGATCATTTTGTAATCTGCCGACTAAAATTCCATTAGTTACGCCATTTTTCCTCGCAAATAATTTTAATGATTCAATATTTGCAAACATCTTAAATTTATTTACGAAAGAATTATATTCTAATTCTGGAATCAAACATTCGGAAGCAAATTTATTAGCCTGATCTTCTTGTTCTTTATTAACTTTTTCATCTTCAGAATCAATATAAATGTCTTTTTTCCGATGAAGAAGTAAATGGCCTAATTCATGAAATAAAGAAAACCAAAAAATATCAGCATATTTACCACGGATACTCATCTGGATTAAAGCCTTTTTAGACGATATCCATCTAGTTACTCCATTAATAGGCGCATTTTTTAAGCTCTTTAAGATAACTAAAGCCACTCCACAATCAGCCAATATTTTTGTTAACTGTGGCATAAATTCATTAGGATGACTAAACATTAAACTTTTTATTGTTAAAATAGAATCTCGTAGTTTTTTTTCATCAAAATCGCTTGTATTTATCTTTTGGGCTTCTAGAACGCCTTTTCTAAGCCAAGCGGTAATTGCCTCTTTCGAATATTCTTTTTTAGTAGAAATTCTATACTGCGCCCCAACAAAGATGTTCTTCTCAATCACATTTTTCAAAGAAATAACACCAAAAAAACTAAGCAAAGATTGGACAATTTCTTTTGCGTCTTTAACAACAGGCATCCAACTCAATTTTATCATCTCTTTATAAGGATATTTTTCAGCAATTTTATATTCTTCTTTTAGTTTTTCTTCAAAATTAAAACGAACTAGAGCAACTTGATAGTTGCTCTCTAAATTCATCCAAAAACTAGCAGGAACAGAAAAGACGCCTTCAAGTTGAATTGCTGTCTCTGGCGTAATACTAGTCTTACCTTTGATTATTTCATTTATTGTCTTTAACGGTCGTCCCATTCTTTCTGCCAACTCAGCCTGAGTCATTCCCTTTTCTTCCAATAAATCAATAAGCGTTTCTCCTGGTAAAATCAAAATTGGAGCGTTGCCTTTGATGTTAGTCATATATTTAAAATTCAAAAATTTATATATTAATTATTATGATAATC
The DNA here is from genome assembly GCA_938003925.1 of uncultured bacterium. Classification (GTDB taxonomy): domain Bacteria; phylum Patescibacteriota; class Patescibacteriia; order Patescibacteriales; family UBA12465. Next base: position 486 of record CALKWQ010000060.1, on the reverse strand, counting down.
CTCCACCTCAATTATTTCTATTTTATCCACTTTCTTCCAAGATAAACCTCCATTTTCAAGATATTCTTCCCAATTGCCAAATGGACGATATATCAATCGCCAATTAGCAGTTAACCGGCAACTTAGTTGTGTTTTTTTATTACCAGTTAATTCCTCATGTCGACCAGGCGCATTTCTTAAATCTTCTAAACAATTCGTGGCTTTAAATTCCCTAACTCTCTGTAATATTTTTCTACCAATGATATCACCAAAAGAGCGGATGCATTGCCAATCCGGACACATTTTTTTTAAGGCTTTTTTGGTATACTGAACTTCCATTTTTTACATAAGATATTAAATTTGTAAAACGAGGGGATTTCATAATATTGTTATTAACCCTTAACGTTAATAATATTATATATGATAATATAAATAAGGTCAAGAGTAAAGTTTAGCGCAATAGTTCAATAGCTTGGAAACACTTGAGCTAAAAAGTGGTATAATCCG
>CALKWQ010000059.1 GCA_938003925.1 uncultured bacterium | reverse complement strand
AGATAACTTGCCGTGACTGGAGTTCAGACGTGTGCTCTTCCGATCTGGTAGTTATTGCAGCTATAAAGTTTCCAAAAGAAGAATTGGAAAACGTTCTAGAATTGCAAAAACGATTCGGCGCGCTATATACGGTTAGTGATGCAATGCCTTACACAACAGATGTTTCTAGGACAGCTAAGCATCCTCAAAATAAGAATAAAATGAAAATCTGTTTCTTTGGTGGGAAAAAGCAATATTCAACTACCAGAGATGGGATTGAAGTTACTGCGAACCGTACTCAAATGCTTGATGTTTTGACAGACGGGTTTCCCAAAAAAGAGATCCTTGTTGGATCAAATATTGAGAACTACGATGAATTCTGGGCTCACGCTAAGAATTTAGCGCGTGTTAAATCTGAAGATGAAGACGGCGTAGAAACTTTTGAGTACGTCAAAGTTGGTGAAGACCACTTCGCATTTGCCACAGCTTATGCGATGCTAGCTAGAACGCTCCACTATGAGATTGGACAAGACTCTGGCGGCGGTTTAGCCCCTATTGAAATTTCAGGAGCCAAGACTAATTTATGAAAAATTGGCTTAATAAATCATTAGATTCACTATTTGCGCCTGCCACGTCTAATACAGCAAACCGTACTCAGACTATGGTTCCTGTTGGCACGCTAAGTGCAAGCCGGGTTACGTCAGGTGAAAAAATTGATGCTGTAAACCCTATTGCTCGTGCAGATAGAAATACTCATCGTTTGAATATAACAGATTACCGCTATGCTCAAGACGCGGATGAGCTGTTAAAAACGCTGAGTAAAATTGACCCAGACGTGTCCGCAGGCATTTGGAATTTTTTGCGGCTTGCTAATAGTGGGCTAAAGTGCACGGCTATTACCGACAAACATCAACCTGATGATAAATTACAGAGAACTCTAGATTTAATCTTGTTTAGATTTTCTGGTTTAGATAACTTTAAAGACTGGGCTGTTCATAAGCCAATAAACCAGGTCGCCTCTACAATAATAAAATATATCCTGCTACGTGGCGGTGCCGGTTTAGAGCTAGTTTTAAACCAAGCCAGGACTGCACAAACTTTTGTTATAGTGGACCCTATCAAAGTTAGGTTTAAGCATCCTAAATTAGGCCAGTTTAAACCATATCAAGTCGATAGTAATGGGAAAGAAATCAATCTTGATATACCGACTTTTTTCTGGGGCTTATTAGACCCAGATGCGGACAGTCCGTATGAAACACCTCCGTTCTTGCCTGTTATTCAAGCGGTGCTGTTTAATATCTCAGTTATGCAAGATCTGGAACGGGTTGTCAAGCGAGTAGCCTATCCTAGGATCTCTGTAAAGATAATTGAGCAGACTTTACGTAAGTTCGCGCCTCTTGCCGCTCAAGCCGACGATGAAGCTATGACAAAGTGGCTTCGGGCCCAAAAAAGTGAAATTTCTTCCTCTTTATCTAATATAGCCCCTGAAGATGCAGCTGTATTCTTTGACTCTATAGAAGTAGACGTTCTAGAAACCAAAGGTAATACTACTGTTGACTTCAGACCGTTAAAAGAAGTAATTGACCAACGGATTATTGCTGGTTTAAAATCGTTGCCAACAATACTGGGCCGGCAGTTTGGTAGTTCACAGACACTCTCTGGTGTTGAGGCTTTACTCTATTCAAAATCAATTATTTCACTACAAGAAATTGCGGCTCACATGCTAAGCCGTGCCTTAACCTTGGCTTTAAGACTCGAAGGTAGCAATGGCTTTGTAAGAGTATCTTTTAACCCTGTAAACTTAAAGCCTGAAAATGAACTCGAGGCCTACAAAGCCTTGCAACAATCCAGGGTTCTTGAGCTACTTTCACTGGGTCTGATTACTGACGAAGAAGCCACTGAAACCTTAACAGGTTCACCTACTTTACCGGCTGGCTATAAACGGCTAAGTGGTACTGGCTTTTACAAGCAAGATAAAGCTACCGTGGATGCACAAGCTGTGATTGCAACCCGCAATCCAACTGCTTCAGAGCAAGCTGGAGGGAGTAGGACTAAAAATGCTTAACAGGGGACTACAGCCACTCCTATTAAACGTTGGTCATCTTGCGTTAGGCTGTTGTGGTGTGGTTGTAGACGGCACTCTGGCTGGCTCGTTTAATAACATAGGCTTAAGCATTAACTCAACAAAGTACGATGTTAAAGCTGGTTACCCTAGCTGTGTTGTTGATACCACTTTGTTATCTTTGTCTGCTGTTGCTGAAGTTGAACTTGAAGAACTAGGCGGTTTAGTTAGGCAGCTTATTTCTGATATTGTTAACTCGCTTGGCACATTATCAGTACCAATTAAAGCTATAGATTTAGAGATATTCCGGCCTAGAGGTTCTAATATACTGGCTA
>CALKWQ010000058.1 GCA_938003925.1 uncultured bacterium | reverse complement strand
GAGAAGGCTACTTTTTCTTTTGAGGCCCGCTGAAGTAAAGCTTGTCCAGTATAGCTGGCGGAACCTTCTAAACCCAACGCTTGCAGTTCTTTAGCTGCTTTTGTTGCCGGCAGTAGCGTGGCTGTAGATAGACCTTTTGCTTCAATATCAACTGCAGCTTTAAACGCAGCCTGTTTAGCGGCCTGTTGCCTTGCTTGTAACTCTAAAATATTTTGACTAGTAGCCGAAGCTTGTATAACTTCTGGATCAAAAAGTTCTGGCTCCTCAGCTTTGCTAATGCGGGTACGTAAAGTATCTCTAGCAAGCCCTAGGGCTCGCATTTCATTATAAGAGCGTATTAGCTGACTTTCTACCTGGGCGCGCTGCGCCACGTACTCGGTCTCTACGCTGGCTGGCATTTTATACAGACCTTCAGGGCCCTCATAAGCTTTAGCCAGCTTTATTAAGCCTGTTCTTTTCGACTCGGCCAGTAGATACTTAGATTCAGCGCTAGCGTAGGCTTTATCAGTTACAGCTAGCTGCTGATTTAAGTCTCTTTTATACGTTTCTAACCTGGTATCATCAGGGTCAAAATAGTCCTCGCCACGTTTTTGTGCCCGAGTTTTGCTAGCCTTATCATCATCATCATCGTCGTCATCGTCAGGCGGTTCTCCACCACCAGACTTAGGCGGACGAGGGGGTTTTTTACCACCCTCACTAATAGAGACTTCACCCTCAGCAACTTTTTGTTCTACACCTATAGCGGAACGTAACCGGCTGACATTTGCATCACCAGTGGTTTTAGTTAAAACATCTTTTATTTGAGCTGTAATATTTTTAGCCGGGTCTAGCTTAAGCTCTTTTACAAAAAAATCTTCTACAGCCTTAGGCAGATTAGATTTTTCGAGTGCCGACATTGGTGTGTCAAAAATGTTAGTCAGCAAAGTTCTAAGCTGTTTTTGTACGGCTGCGCTTGTTTTTGTCTCTATAACAGCAACATCCCCTAAGTTATAATCACCTAAAGGGCGCGTTTGTAGCTCGTCAATTAATCTCTGCTTTGTCTCTTCTAATCTAAGCTTACCTTTAGCGGATAAATCTTTTGTGTTTTTTAACTGGTCATCTATGTCAGCTAACTCAGGTGTCGCTCTGTCTAAATTACCAACAAAGTATTTAACAGGCGTGCCCACTGGCAAACCCGCCATCATAGCATATAAATTAAGATCGGAAGAGCGTCGTGTAGGGAAGAGTGTAGATCTCGGTGGTAGCCGTATCA
>CALKWQ010000057.1 GCA_938003925.1 uncultured bacterium | reverse complement strand
GCAAAGTAGCAATAGCCAGTCTTAAACACAGGCAAGCTAAGTCATTTTCACTACCGCTTATAGTTGTCAGCTTTCTTATATAACCCCTATGTGTTGTTAAAGAGATTTCGTAATCGCTACTTAAGTTAAACGCAGCGTAGCGGTTTAGGGTTGTTTTATGAAACAACGTTTCGGCTACTTGTTCCAGCAAAGGTCTAATCTTAGCTGTTAAATAGCGTTTAAACAGTATAAAGTTATCCTGCATTAATTTTCTTTGTGCAATTTCTAAAGCTGTTTTTTCTAAAGACTGCTTAGTTTCTTGCATCTGTATAATAGACCTATCGAGCTCAAGAATTCTTCCTTTAGTGTAGGCTATCTCTGACACGCAGGTATTAAGCTCGGTATTCAGTCTTTTTTCTTGATCAACAAGTGTACTTATCCGCAGTTCTAAATCTGGAATATCTTCGTAGCTGTCTAGATAGGCTAACGCTGCTCTATCTAAAAGTAGAGCGTCAAGCTTGGCAACAATTTGTTGTACTTGCCTGAGCTGCCCTTTTAGTTCTTGCCAAGACTCACGAGCTTTTCTAAGATTGGCTAATTCTTCTTCTATACTAGCTTTTGCTGTGGTATCAAAATTTACAGCCACATAGTTTGATAGTAGTTCAGCCTTACGTAGCTCAGCTTGATTAAACCGCTCTAGGTCTGTAAGGTATTTTTTATACTTTTCTGTTTCTACTATGTAATGTTTAAATTCAATTACAAACTCTGATCTTAATCGGCTACTCTCAGCTTCTAAAACTTTTGATTCTTTTTCTAGTTTAGTAGTTATCTCCAAATGAACGGCTTCAGTAATTTGCTGGTGACATTGGCTACACTCCGATCCAGCTTTGACTTTCAAATACGCTGCTAAAGTTGCAGCTTTTTGTTTAAATAAAGTCTCAGCCTCAATTGCAGCCGTTTCATCTGGTCTTATAGGTTCTATCGCTCTTTCTGGCTTAACCGCAGACAGCTGTCTTAGCTCGTTTGAGATAGACGCCATCTTGGACGCTAAAAGCTCTGTTCTAGCGAGGTCATCAAACTTCTCTTTTAACTCTAGATAGCGTGTCTCACTAACTTCACCCAAAGCAGCTACTTCTTGCTGTAATTTAGACGCCGTTTGTTCTGCTTGTCTACACTCTGCTATTTGTTTATCTATAGCTTTTAGCTGTTGTTTTGTACTGAGCTTTAATTGTAGTTCCCTTAGACTAGCAAGTTGTTCAGCCACAACAGCCAAATTTTGTCTGACGTCAGTTTCTTTTCTATTTAAAGACGTTAAAACTAATTCGCAGTCATCGTGCTGATTCTCTAAAGCTTCTATATCTTTGTACGCCGATAGAAGAGACTTTTGCATTATCTCTAGCTCATTTATTTCTAATTTAATTTTGGCTATGGCTTTGTCTACGGCGTTTATTTTAAGCATTTTTTCAACTGTTTCATGCCGTTTACCTGGCCTTAAACTACTAAACGCAGCGAGCTCTTTTTGTCGTACGTAATGTCCCAACCGGAAGCCTGTTTGGTTTACTCCTGTTATCTGAGCTATGTAAGCAGATACATTATCTTTATACTGAGCATCTAAATGACCATTTTTATACACTTTTGCATTTTTTGAATTACGACCAACTTGGTAATTATTCCCTGAAACTGTTAGGGCAACTACAGACGAGCCGTCGTGTTCGCCGTCAGTTATAAAGCCTTTTGCTGAATCCCTTAGGCCGCGAGCGCCGTATAGAGCAAATTCAATAGCCTCGGGTATAGTACTCTTACCGGAATTGTTTGCGCCTACAATCGTATTTACGCCCGGTATAAGCTCTATAATAGTATTTTTATGCTGTCTAAAGTTAGTAAGTTTTATTTTTTCTAGCATGCTAGTCTTCCAACTTAACTATTGGCTTATGAACATTGCATTTAGACTCAGTACCACAGGTGCAAGAGTGGCCGGTAGGCTTAACTTCCTGAGGCATACAAAACAAACAAAAAGGCTGGCTAGGCGCAAAACAACGGCCGCACTTGGGACAAACCCAGCCCGGATTATATCCAAAAGGAAACTCGCTCATAAATCCTCCTCTTCGGCTAGAACTTCGCTAATTGAGTCTTCTAAAATAGAAACCATTCTTTCTTGACTAGACAAGTTATTTTTAGTAGCAAACTGTATAAACTCTTCTAGTAAATCAAATGAGGCGTCTATCTCTGTCACAGCTAAGATCGGAAGAGCGTCGTGTAGGGAAAGAGTGTAGATCTAGGTGGTCGCCG
>CALKWQ010000056.1 GCA_938003925.1 uncultured bacterium | reverse complement strand
TTTAACGTCTAACATCCTCCCGCTAACTCGTTTGCTCTTTTACTCTTTTACTCTTTGTTGAATTTGATGTTTTCCTTATTTTTGATAGTAAGTTGTGATTGCAATACGGTTGCGATACCTTGCGTTTTGCAGGGAGGCGCAACGACATCGCAACGCTATCTCAGTATGCATATCTTATGCTTTGTAGTGGTCTTTCCAATACCTGATTTTACCTGATTTTGTATCTGATTTTGTCTGATTTTGGTCAATGTCTCAAGTCTTATTGATTATTTTTATGAGAGATGGCTACCTATACTTCGCCACCTTCATCCATCGCACCAACTTCATATAGCGACAACCCGGTCTGTTCAGGAGAAACTATCTTGCAAGTTTGGTCAGTGGAGAATGCGATGAGAGAAGTTATTAGCTAACTTAACATATGAATACCGTAAGTTCAATTTCTAGCTTGACAGGCAAAGGGCATGTAAAAGTATGGCACCCTGAGTTTAAATATAAGACCAAAGGTGGTGATTTGTTTGCCGACAGTCGTAGCTAAAGATAACGAGTCCTTCGATTTTTTGCTGAAACGCTTCAAAAAGAAATGCGAAAAAGCTGCTATCCTTTCTGAGATAAAGAAAAATCAAGCTTACGAGAAGCCCAGCGTAAAGAAGAAACGCGAAGCTAACGCCGCACGTCGCAAGATGCTAAAAATCCAGCGACGCATGCAACGTTACATGAAATAGCCTTCCTCAATAAGGAAAGCACACTCACAAACTTAGCTACAGGGATTCGTCCCTGTATGCTTTTTTATGGTCGGGAGAATCAATGGGAATAATAGATTGGATAATCTTAGGCTTTTTGCTATTATTCACTTACATCGGGTGGCGTAAAGGCCTTGCCGCTGCAATTGTTCAGCTTGGTGCCTACATCATCACTTTCTTTTTGGTGGGGCATTACTATCCGCTGGTTCAGCGAAGTTTACTACTAAAATACCAGATGCCTCGCTGGATAGCAACCATCATGTCGGTGCTGTTAATTATCATCTTGATAGTGGTGGTAGTGAAGATAGTAATCTACATCCTCAATCGCTTTATTATGGCGGTAAAGCTCTCATCTCTAAACAAGGGGATGGGTGCTATTCTCGGCTTTGGCAATGGCTTAATGGTAGTAATAATTTTGATGGTTATGCTGGACTTTATGCCCAGTTTGTCTAATCAGCTTAAAGACGGCGAAAGTCACCGGGTTTATGCGGGAGTGAATGTTTTGAAAGAGGAGCTATTCACCAAGCTTAAGCTTACTCAGCGTATGAAGCTACTCCATATGCCAAAA
>CALKWQ010000055.1 GCA_938003925.1 uncultured bacterium | reverse complement strand
CTGGTGAGCAGACTGTTACTGAGCCGGCCGCTCGTGACCGTATAATAGAAGTGCATATGAATAAACTGTCTAGTGCTCCTCACTTAGAACAATTTAAAGAGTTAGCTGAGCTGCCTATAGAAAAACTTGGAAGGGCACTTTTAGTAGCAGCTCTAAAAATTGATACAGACGAGTTAAAAGCTATCTTGGCTGAAAGTCAAGAAGCCATCCCTCCAATGTATCAAGATAGACCAAAACTTAATCAGGCGATTGTTCTGACAGGATTAAAATTACTCTCAAAAATACTTGAGCCATACGGGTTTGCGGACGTGCCCCTAATAGCTTGGAAAGACTTTACAGAAAAGAGTAAGATTGTGGCTCAAGAAGATTTTGAAGAGCAGCAAAAAACAGACGTCGATAGGATATTTGAAGTTATAAATACCATGTCTGATACAGACGAGCGGTATAGACTTGGCTATGATTGGGAATATTTTATTGACGGCGATGTACTGTACATCAATATGCGTGTTGTGCATATGAAATTCTTGAAATTTGTTGCCGAATATAACGCAGAAGCTGAACCAATGAATTATACTAGCTTTTCAAAGCTACTTAAAAGAGAGCCATACTTTATTAAAGATAACGTAGTAAAAGATTTAAAGAGTGGGCCAAAAATTTGTACAGCTTTGAGCGTATCAAAGCTACTGGCTAAAGGTCTTAATTTACAGGGCTTACTCCAAGTAAAGAATGATAATAAGGCACAAGACTTATCTATTAAGGATTAATTATGAAATTTAGTCTTAAAAATGGTTACACTTTATTTTCTACACAATTTGAGGATTTAAAGACTATTTGTAACCGGGCTAGGTTTGCTAATTTCTCTGAAATGGGTGCTGGTAAGTCTCTTCCAAATGCGTTATTGTCTAAGGGCGTCATAGAAGATAGTATATGTGATTATGCAATAATAGTAACACCTAAAATAGTTCTAAGTGACTGGTATGATATATTTAGAGACCAGATTGATTGCGATTACAGATCACTAGTTACTGTATATCATGCGCCTAGAAAAGTATTACAGTATATAAAGTTAAAGCCAATTATTCTGATGACGTATGATACTTTGGCCTATGACATACAGCGTTTCTTTAGCTTAGCTAGAACTAATAAAGTAATGATAACTTTTGATGAGGCGCATAAACTAAGAAATCACGACTCTACGCTGTGTGAAAAATGTACTGAGCTATCTTTTTTATGTAAACGTGTATACTTATTAACAGGCAGTCCCCTAACTAACGGCTTAAAAAATGCTTACTCTTATATTAATATTCTTGCTCCTCAAGAATACTATAGAACTTATAACCTGTTTAAGATACAACATTTAAGATTTTCCAAATATCAAAAGCGTAAGCTAGTTGGCTATGCAAATATAGGTAAAGTGTCGGCTATTTTAGATTCTTTATCTGTAAGGCACTTAAAGCGGGAAGTTGTTGAGCTACCACCTATTTCATTCAAAACTAGAGCCCTAGACTGGGATCCAAAACAACGCGCTTATTATAAACAGTTTGTTGAAGAACAAATTCTAGAACTAGACAATAACTTTATAGAGGCAAAAGGTGCAGGTGCTGTTTTAGTACGCTGTCATCAGATTATAACTAATCCTCAACAGTTAGGTCTACCCTGTGACTCTACGCGATTTAAGTATGTCCTGGAAGATTTAGAGGCCATAGGTTTAGAAGATCGCAAAGTAGTAATTTTTGCCCACTATCGACACACTATAAAAAGATTGAAAGAGCTGCTTGCTGATTATAATCCAGCAGTTATTTACGGCGCAACTCTAGATGTAAACACGGAAAAAGATAAGTTTAATACTGACAATTCTTGTAGAATAATGATAGCTAATCCAATATCTGCAGGAATAGGCACTAATTTTACTGTCGCGAGTTATATAATAAATTTTGAATATTCTTATGATTTAGATTCTTACGATCAAGGAATATCTCGTTTAGATCGGCCTGGGCAGAAGAATCCTGTAACTGTTATAAATTACGCGGTAAAAGGCTCCGTGGAGTTAACAAAAATTTTGCCGGCGCTAATAAACAAAAAAGCAATTAGTATGGAAGTACTTAATGATCCTAAAGAATTAATAAAGTTTATATCCTTGTCTGATACTGTTGATGCTGATATTAACTCTATCGAAGACGAAAATGAGCAGGATTTTGAACCGGTATTTTGAGGCCAGTTATGAGAAAAAAATTTAAGATATTTTACCCCGTTGATCACCCAGAAAAAGAAAAACGAGGGCAATGCTATAAGCCTCCTAAAGACTGTATGCTAGTTA
>CALKWQ010000054.1 GCA_938003925.1 uncultured bacterium | reverse complement strand
TATCACCAGCTGCCACATTTACACCTCCACGGAAATTTTTGTCATAAGCAAAAAATTGACCTACCAATTGACCTTTGCCGTCAAAAAAACGTACGTGCGGTCCGCCACCTTGTCCAGCGCCAGTGATAATCTCAGCCTTACCGTCACCATTGATATCACCAGCTGCCACATTTACACCTCCACGGAAATTTTTGTCATAAGCAAAAAAATTAAGTAAAGATTTGCCGCCATCAGTAAATACTCGAACCTGTGGACCACCGCCCTGACCGGCTCCAATAATGATCTCTACTTGTCCGTCGCCATTAATATCAGCAACGGCTATTGAAGCGGTGCCTTTAAAGCCAGCGGCAAAAGGCTGTACCGACCATAAATTTTTACCCGACTGTTGACGTATTAATTTGCCCTGATAACTTAAAATATACTCTGTATCGCCATTATGGGAAAAATCACCAACTAGCACTTCACTGCCCGCTGGTAAGGAGCTGACGTAAGAGAAAAAACCGTTACGAGACTGCTCTCCATCGATGGTAAAAATTCTTAAAAAACCACCATTGGTAAACGCGCTTCCCTGCCAAGCAGCTAATTTTTTAAGCAATAAAACACCATCATAAGGGTTAAGTTTTAAATAGTTTATTTTTAAACCATTATTAATATTTGGCGCTTGTAAACCCTTAATCTTTTCAAATTCCTCTTTACTGAACACAAAACTTTGTACTTTGTCGGTAGAATTTACAATCGCTACCCCATTCTTAAAATCGCGACGCCATAGTCCGGGTTGCCAATCACTTTTACCGCCGTTAAGCAGATTATAAGGAGCAGATTGAGCCTTACCTAAATTAACATCGTATTCATCATACCACCAAGTTTGACCATGATTAGTAACATCATAATCAAAGCTGTAATAACCGTTGCCCAATAGAGCGCTAGTCAAGCCAAAACGAACAGCTTGATAATCCTCCGCATTCTTTTTAAAGACATTGATAATAGTAGCGTTGGGTTTTAGATTAATTGTTGGTAATTTAGCGTAAGAAGACATGGCTCCAGACCAAGTACCGCCATTTTCCCAGGTTGGAGGAAATCCTTCCAACATCATGCCGTTAAGCAAAGGCTGATAAGGCCAATGGACACGGCCATTACCGATAATAATGAAGTTAGAGCCCAATAATTCCCGACTCAAACGCAATAATTTTGCTGTTCCCTCTACCCACAAGCTATCTGCTAAAACTGAGGTATCCTTAATCCCGTCACGATTGAAATCTAAATGACCATTATTCATCCAGGAGATATCCCCCCAGAGATTATCATAGAACACGCCATCCCAAAGACCGCTAGACTGCAGATGCTCGTGCACAAAACGAGGCAAAACCTCATTCAGCTTGCGTCCCTGAATATTATTCTCTACCTTTTCACTCAAATTGAACATGGCCGTGTGAGGCCAGTTAACCACTGAGTTTCCGTTTTCATTTCGCAACCACCAACCGTCCAAAATCTGCGCAGCTAAACGCTGACGCAAAGTAGCATGTTGATAATTTTCTGGATTATCAATCATTTCTTGAGGAGTAATGTAAGCTAGAATTTTAATGTCTGGATTAAGGCGTCGCATCTGTCTTAAAAATTCAGGATTATTTTCCTGATTTTCCATATCTACAATCACTAAGTCCCATTTAGCTAGCTCTACAGCCTCGTTCGCCGTCATCTCCCATTTCAAAAAATAATTAGCCAAACGCGGATAAACCTCATCTGCACGAGCAGCCTGAGGCAAGACAAGCAAAGCAATAAAAATCCCAGTTAAAATCCGTAAATTCATGGCGACTAAATCTTAAAATTATCAGGCAGAATAAACTCTGGCGCCCCCGGCAAATAGGGTCGTAAGACTTCAGGAATACGTACTGAACCATCGGCTTGTTGATTCTGCTCTAAAATGGCTGGTAGTAAACGACTAGTAGCTAAACCAGAAGCGTTTAAAGTATGAACAAAATCATTTTCTCCTTGTTGATTCTTATAACGGGTCTGACCTCGACGAGCTTGATAAGCTAAAGCATTAGAAATACTACTAACTTCCTTATAAATACCCATGCTAGGCAACCAAACTTCTAAATCATAAGTTTTAGCCATAGCCGAACTGCAATCACCAGCAGCTAACTTGGACACCTGATAATGCAGACCTAAGCCTTCTACTAAGCCCTGGGCGTTTTTAACTAACTCGTCAAACATTTGCCAAGAGTCTTCTGGCTTACAGAAAATAAACATTTCCACTTTATTGAATTGATGACCACGAATCATGCCCCGCTCTTCTTGACGATAACTACCAGCCTCCCTACGGAAACAGGGGGAATAAGCAAAGTATTTCAAAGGTAAGCGTTCACTCGGCAAAATCTCTTCGCGATGATAATTACCCAACATCATCTCACTAGTTGCATTAAGACAGAGCTTATCTTGAGTCCAAAAAAGATCATCACGAAACTTAGGTAAATGACCAGAGGTATACGCAGACTTTTCAGTTAACAAAAAAGGAGGGATTAGAAACTGATAAGAATTTTTGGTGTGGAAAGAGATAAAGTAAGACAGCAAAGCCCACTCTAATAAGGCGCCCCAGCCACGATAGCACCAAAAACCACTACCAGACATCTTAGCTGCCCGCTCATAGTCAATAATACCTAGACTTTCTGCTAAGGTCACATGGTCTTGAAAGTTAAAATTAAAAGTTGGCTGTGAACCAAAAGTATAGACAACTTCATTGTTTTCCTTGCCGCCAGCCACCACATCATCGGCCGGGATATTAGGCAAAGCGGCTAAAGACTCCGCCAAAGAGTTCTCTAGGACTTGTAACTCGGTCTCTAAAACTTTAATGCTTTCGCCGATATTTTTCATGGCCGCGATGGTTTCAGGGCTGGGTTTGGACTTAGAATTCTGATTACGTTCAGCTTTCAAAGCTTCACTTTTTTTAATTAATTCCCTTCTTTGATCATCTAATTTTATTAAAGCGGTTAAATCCAGCTTATCTTCATCCATTCTCTTCAATAAGGCTGTTTGTACCGCATTCAAATTGTCACGAATATATTTGATGTCCAACATATGTTTTTGAGTATTAATAATTAAATTGTTTCACCGCCAAAGCTTTCCAAAAGACTTCCTAACACCTCTGATTTTGGTTTTTCTTCTTTAAATTCATCAAGGCTGGGGGCTGAGGGCGGCTTTGCGCTCATCTCTTCAACAACCGGCTCAACGCTCTCATCTAGAGAGGCCGCAATAGTTAAACTACCCCCGAAAATTTCGGCCAAACTTGACTCTACAATGCCGCGGATAGCAAGATCAAGAATTCGGTCACGATGAAACTTGTATTTAAAACTGAGAGCCAATACGCCAGATTTTAAATCCTGAGGCACGCAATTTTGCAAGACAAAAGACAAGGAATGATTATACTTTTTAATTTTAACTAACACTTCTGGCCAGCGTGACGCAACTTCCGCAGCACTTAAATCTGGAGCTGGCGGCAGATTGGCTTGTGTGGACTGTTTCTCTACGTGCGAAGGAGTGACAGCTGCTCGTCGCAAAGACGTAGAATGAACTGGAGTAGAGCCAGTAATAGCTTCGTCGGCATTGGTGCATAATTCAACTACTGCCATTTCTAAAGGTAACTGAGGTATGGCCGAAGACCGCTCTTGAGCTACTTCTAAAAAACGGCGTAAAGCTCGCAAACAAGCTGTTAGAGAAAATTCGCCAGCTAATTCACCTATTCTGATTTCCAGTTGTTCGCCGAAGTCTAAGCCCAATCTCTCGGCTAAGCCAGGCTGAACTGATTGCAGCATGATTTTGCGCAACATCATTAAAATTTCTTCTAAAAAATTTTTAAAACTAACACCATTGTCGGCTAATTGGTTAATTAAAGACACAGCACCTCCGGGATTGCGCTTAGCTAAATATTCAATTAAATCTAAGGCTTCTTGATGATGATGGCGCGGTAAGACTAGCTCTGCCTCTTCGACACCTATTTTTTTATCGCCCAAAGCTAATACCTGTCCTAAAAGACTTTCGGCGTCGCGCAGATGGCCGCTTGACTGTCTAGCAACATCTTCTAAAACTTCACGACTAACCTCAACACCCTCTTGAGCGGCAATCAGAGATAATTTTTTAACAATTTCTATAGGACTAATCCTTTTAAAATCAAAACGCTGGCAACGAGAAATGATAGTAGCTGGGACTTTATGGGCCTCAGTGGTACACAGGATAAACAGCACGTGTTTAGGGGGTTCCTCTACAATTTTTAACAGCGCGTTAAAAGCCGATAAAGACAACATGTGCACTTCGTCAATAATGAAAACCCGCATCTTGCCACCAGTAGGAGCTAACCGAGCAGAAGCAATAATACTTTCACGCACATTGTCCACCCCCGTATTAGAAGCGGCATCTATTTCCATTACGTCTAAGAAATTACCTTTTTTAATACTCTGACAACTAGGACACTCACCGCAAGGTTCATACTCACCTAGCGACCTACGTTCACAATTAACTGCTTGGGCCAAAACTCTAGCCATGGTGGTCTTACCCACCGCCCTTGGTCCACAAAAAAGATAAGCCTGGCCAAGGCTGGTAGTGGCTAATTCATTCTGTAAAGTAATTTTGAGGTGATTTTGTCCCAAAATATCAGCGAACTTCTGCGGACGATAATCACGATAAAGGGTAGGCATAAATAGTATTAATTTAGGGCGGGCTGAGAATTTTTTATAGAAGCTGGCGTCGGAGTCTCTGTACGTCTAATAATTTCTGCTTCCACAATAGTACGATCTTGACCAAACTTTAAACGACTTAAGGCTCTAATTTTAGGCGAGACCCCCTCCCTCCTAACTCCTAATAGTGGCCAAATGGTTTTCATGGAAAAAGGTCTACTAGGACTATTGTCAACTAAAAGCTTAATATAAGCTGTACCTTTGTCAATGTTAATAAGATCGTAGGCATTAAATACTGGAGCAAACTCTTTAACCAAAAACTCAGCATCCTCCGTACCTATCTTAAAAGTAATCATCGTGCCTACATTGCCAAAAACTGCGTCTTTGATTTCAGTATTATTATTCTTACTCAATTGACCAATATACTGATGAGCGATAATCAGATTTAAGGCGTATTTACGAGCTTCTGATAATATCTGACAAATTGAATTAGTGGTAAAGTTTTGGAATTCATCGATATATAAATAAAAATCTTTACGCTCTTCGGCTGGCATATCCGTACGAGACAAAGCGGCCATAAGGATCTTACCCACCACAATCATACCCAAAAGATAAGCGTTCATTTCCCCGACCACACCCTTAGGCAAATCTATGAGTAAAATTTTCTGACGATCCATAAGGTCGCGGAAATTAAAAGAGCTCTTTTGCTGTCCAATAATTGGACGCATCATGTCATTAGAAATAAAAGCGGTCAGCTTGGAGGTAATATAAGGAACAATATTAGCTAAAGCAGCGTCACCGCCAGCTTTTTCTGCTTCCTTTTTCCAAAAATCAACTACGGTGCGATTATGGCAACGTGATAATTTCATGCGACGGAAATTTTCATCAGACAAAACCTTAGGGATTTCCATCAAGGTAGAGCCGCTCTCAGGATCTTCCATAATTAACAGGAGAGCGTTGCGCATATATTGCTCAAACATCGGACCGCCAGTCTGTTTTAGATCGTATAACTTATCAAAAATACCAATCATCTCGTTAATGACAAAACTTTTCTGTTCTGGGTAACGTGGGTCGTATTCTAACAAATTTAAAGCTAAAGGTCTCTCTAAATCAGCCGGAGAAAAAATCACAACATCTTCTGCTCTTTCCGGAGGCATACGCTGTAAAATATCCTCAATCAAGTCACCATGGGGGTCAAGCACGCAAACACCTTCGCCATTTTGAATATCTTGAATAGCCATGTTAGCTAATAAGACTGATTTACCTACACCAGATTTACCAATAATATAAGTATGGCGACGACGATCTTGGCGCTTAATACGAATATCTTTCTTAACACCGCGATAAACGTTTTGACCCAAGCTAAGACCTTCCGTGGGCACATCAGCTGGCGCTGGTGCATTCTTAGCCGTCAACCAAAGAATGTTCGGTGTTTCCATGTGCTTTAAAGGCAAATGAAAAACGCTAGTAAGTTCTTCGGTGTTAAGCAAAAAACTATAATCTTCACGAAAACGTCGGTAAATAAAGTCTTTAATTTGACGTTCTTGTCCGGATTTGATAGCACGAGAAAAGTTGTTACCGTAACTATAATTATTATATTCAGTAAAAACAGTAGTTACGTTCTCCAAGTAAGCCGCCGATCGCTCTTTGGTGGCACTAGAAACGATAACGCGCAAATTAACATCTAAGCCGGCACGCAGATTCTTTTCCTCAATTGATTTTAAAGATTCTTCTTCTATTGCCGATAGCCGCTTAGGTGCTTTATCTGTCGGCGTTTTAGGATCTGACTTGAAAGAAGCACTAGCAATATCACCTAAGGAAGAAAAAATTTGCGACATAGCCCCATAACGGATGCCTTCGCTGACTGAATTTTTAGCTTGAATTCTTCTCACAATTCTTCGCACCAGGCGATGCCAACTACCATAGGCGCTACGAACGACATACTGCACTGCGATGCTTTCATCATTGTCTAGTTTAGACATGATGTTAATTAAAGAATTCAGAGGATCAACATCCATCTTTTGATAAGTGCGCAAAGGTAAAACAAAGTGCTTTCTGGTTTTTAAAGATGCGGCCGCAATCTGGCCATTCATACCAAAGACATTATAATCTTCTATTTCCTCAATCACGGCCTCTGGATAATGGGCGGTAATTTGCTGCTCTAAATAACGCGCTAAACTGCGAGGAGCTGCTGCGTAAAAAGCAATCTTATTACGACTAGCTACAATCTCAAAAGCAAAATGATCATTGCGACCCAAAAGCCAAGCAATAAATCCTCGCTGAGCTTTCAAGCCACCAATGCTAGCAAAGATGGTCTCACCCTTAGCTATTTCTTCACGCATCTGCTGTAAAGAGACTTCTTTATTTTCGTCTTGCGGCTTTTCCTTGGGCAATCTGATGAGAAAAATCTGATGATCAAAATAGGTGTTATCGATAGAAAAGCGACGAATAAAAAAACGAAAAACCAAAACTAAAACAGCTAAAGCAGCAATTACCCCTATTAAAATTATTACAGCTAAAACGGCTGACCCGCTGTCGGTTTGAAAAAAGATTTGTAAATTTTGCCAGAAAGAAGGCATAGATTAAAAGCTTTTTTTAATTTTTAAGATTTTATCAGCTTTGATTTTTGCTTCCTGCTCTAAGAAAAAACGATTGACACGAGGAATAAGGCCTAACCAACGCCTGATTAAAGTCACCACCTTATCTACACTCAATTTGGCTTTATCTAACAGTTGGCTGATTTTATTAGCGGTTTTTTCGCCCTCTTCCTTAAATTTCTTTTGCTCCTGGGGATTCATCTGTAAAAAAACTTTATCCAGGCCATCAGCTAAGATATTTTCAATAGCCTGCACTCGTTGGCTCTGGACCGCGTCGATTTGATTAATAACAGGAGAGGCGGAGATTGCCGGCTTCTGAGGCTCCTGGATAATATCTTTTTTAGGCAAAGCTTCGACCTTATTTATAGGCTGTTCAAAAGTGGTGGCAGACAATTTTTCTATGCTTTTACCAGCGGCACCTTTTTCTGGTGCAACTGGCACTACTTGTTCAATTTTATTTTCTGCAGCCATATTAAAGACTAATCGCATTAACTGGACAACTGGCAACAGCATTTTGCGCACATTCGTTATCAGTCTGAGCAAGAACTTCAGACTTACCATCAGCATTCATCATAAAAGTTTCTGGGCACATACCGACACATAAACCACAACCAATGCATTGATTTTGATTAACTTTAATCATATGATTAAACAAAGGAAAAACAGCACGCTTAGGCCTGCCGCCCCTCTTTTTTAAGAATATTAACATTAAAATTATAGCATGTTTTTAAAAAAATAACACCCAAACTGAGGCTAATTAGTTAAGGTTGACAAGGATAAAATATTTTGTTATATTAGCTGTATTGATTAAAAAATCTTTAACGAAAAAGCGGCTGGCCGTTTTCTTTTTATTAGGGCGACGGCTGCCACCACACCTGTATGGCACATAAGAAAGCCGCCGGTTCAACTTCGTTAGGACGTGATTCAGAAAGTAAGCGCCTTGGCGTTAAGCTGTCTGACGGTCAGAGCGCAAAAGCCGGCAACATTATTATCCGCCAACGCGGAACCAAGTATCATCCTGGAGAAAATGTACGTCGCGGTAACGACGATACTCTTTTTTCGGTGGTTGACGGCAAGGTAAAATTCAGTACTAAAAAATTGAAAAAATTTGATGGCAATTTAAAAACCACCAAAATTGTCAGTGTGATTAAATAATACCTGTCACCAGATAAATCAAAAATCATAAAAAATACCTCGGATTTTATCCGAGGTATTTTGTATAAAAGCATCCGTAGAAAATATTAAGCTATTTGCCGCCAAGAGCAGCTTTTACAAAGGCTACAAATAAGGGATGAGGCGAAAGGGGGCGAGAAATATATTCTGGATGAAACTGCACACCGACAAAAAAAGGATGATTTTTTAGTTCAATGGCTTCAACAATCTGACCGTCAGGAGAAGTTCCTGAAATTACTAAACCTAATCTTTCCAACTGCTCGCGATAATGATTGTTAAATTCATACCGGTGTCGGTGTCTTTCAGAAACTGTCTTAGCGGGAGTATATTTAGCATAGGCTGCCGCTAGCTGCGTACCGGAACTCAAAGCACAAGGCCAACCACCCAAACGGATGGTGCCGCCATAACCCTTCTGGGCAATAAGTTTTTCCTGCCCAGGCATAATATGAATTACCGGGTCAGGGGTCTTAGGATTTATTTCGGCAGAATTAGCTAGAGTGAGGCCAGCCACATTACGGGCAAATTCAATCACAGCCATTTGCATGCCATAACATAAACCAAAATAAGGAATTTTTTGCTCCCGGCAATATTTAATAGCTTCAATCTTGCCCTCTGCGCCACGACCACCCCAGCCCTGAGGTATGATTAAACCATCCATACCCTTTAAAACGACTGAACCGCTCTGCTCTACCTCTTCTGCACTCAGCCAGTTTAATTTTACTCGACAATGGTTGGCCGCGGCAGCATGCTTTACTGCCTCAATTACAGAGATGTAAGAATCAGTTAAAGAAAAATCACCACTAGCAAAATACTTACCGACAATACCAATGTTAACCAATTTATCCTGATTTTTCGTAGCGGTAACAAATTTTTTCCAAGCAGCGTTATCTGCTTGCTGATGCCGCAAAGGCAAATCTAATTTTTTTAAAATACGCTGGCCAATATTTTCTTTTTCAAAATTCAAAGGAATGTCATAAATAGAATCAGCATCTGGCGCGGAAATTACATCAGCAATAGCAACATTACAATTAATAGCTAGTTTCTCTTTGCGCGCCATGTCTATCGGTTTTTCGCTGCGGGCGATAAGAAAATCTGGTTGAATGCCAGCGCCATTAAGACTACGCACAGCGTGTTGAGTCGGCTTAGTCTTCATCTCGCCAATAGTGCTAGGCACTGGCAAATAAGAAACCATCACAAACAAAACATCTTTAGGATTATAAAGCTTCATCACGCGCGCCGCCTCTAAAAACAGCAAATTCTCATATTCTCCAACCGTGCCGCCAATTTCAATAATCATTATTTCAGCGCCAGTTTTAGCTACAGCTAAATCAATACGACGACGTATCTCCTGAGGGATATGAGGAACAACTTGCACGCACTTACCTTTATATTCCAAATTACGTTCTCGGTTAATGACAGTTTGGTAGATACGACCAGTCGTCATGTAGTTCTCTTTGTAAATGTTTTTACCCAAAAAACGCTCATAGTTACCTAAATCTTGATCGGTTTCATCTCCATCTTCAGTCACAAAAACCTCGCCATGCTCAATTGGGTTCATGGTGCCAGCATCCACGTTTATATAAGGATCCATCTTAATCGCGCTCACATTATAGCCACGAGCTTGTAAAATCTGGCCAATTGACGCCGTGCTTACGCCTTTGCCCACGCCAGACATAACGCCTCCGACCACAAAAATAAATTTTGGATTAACAGTCTTATTGTCTTTAACCACGAGTTTATTTGCTTTTTTCATAAAGAAAATCGGCTGACGCTTATAACCTCAGCTTGACTTATTTTTTAACTGCAGAAACAGGCTTTAAAATTAGTTCTAAAGCTTTAGACATTTGCGGATCTTTGTTCTTGTTAATATCTTCTTTAGTCAGCTTTACTTCAATATCGGGCGCTATGCCTTTATCGTTAATAAAGTCGCCATTAGGCGTGAGCCATTTAGCTACGGTTACCTTCAGAGCTGAACCGTCACTTAAATCGCGTAAGCCCTGAACTGAGCCTTTACCGTAAGATTGCTCACCGACTAAGGTCGCCTTCTTATAATCACGTAAAGCGCCGGCTACAATTTCTGAAGCCGAAGCGCTGCCGCCGTTAATTAAGACAATAGTCTTAAACGCACCCAAACTAGCACTGCCTTCAGCAAAATATTCTTGGCGCCTACCTTCACCAAATTGTTCTACTACCACCGGCCCTTCCTTAACCCAAGCGCTGGCCATAGCAATGGCTGTGTCCAAATAACCACCGGGGTTATTGCGTAAATCAAGAATTAGTCCTTTTGGATTTTTTGTTAAAACAGTTTTAACCGCTTGATCAAATAAACTCATGGTATCATCGTTAAAATTGCTCACCGTAATCACCATAACACCGTCACTGCGCAGTTCTGTTTTTACGCTTTTAACCACAATCAAACCACGTACAATTTTTATTTCTAAAGGCTTGTCTTCATCCGCCCTAATCACGGTCAGGGTCACAGTGGTATCTTTGGGGCCACGAATTTTTTTAACAGCCGCATCAACACTTAAACCCAAAGTACTTTCACCATCAATAGCATAGAGCTTATCGCCCGATCTTAAACCAGCCTTCTCTGCGGGCATGCCCGCCAAAGGCGCAATAATAGTGATTATATCATCGCGCATCCCCACTTCGGCACCGATGCCTTCAAAAGTACCAGACAAATCATCGGTAAATTCTTTAGCTTCTTTGGGGTCCATAAATACAGTATAAGGGTCGCCCACCGAGGCCACTAAGCCGCGCAAAGAACCGTAGAACAGCTCATCATCTTTAACCTTATTTTTATCTACATAATCGCTTTTTAACTTATCCCAAACCTCCCAATAAAGATTAAAGTCAAAAGCTGATTCCGTTGAAACATTATTAGCTTCTGGAGAATAAGCAATCTGTTTGCCACGGCCATCACTTTGGTTTGACCAAGAAAGCCCAGCCACAAAAGAGCTGGCCATTAAAACTACTACCAATAACCAGCGCCACGAAAAAGGTTTCCGCACATTATTATTGATCTCATTATCCATAAAAAATTATTATTTTCTTAAAACCTGCTGGCGACCGTCTTGACCTAGAAGAACTAAACGAGAAGCTCTAGTGGGCTTAGATCTAGCTTCAACTACTATCTCGGGACCAATTTGACCTTTAAAAATGTTTAAAGCCATCTCTACGGATAAAACTTCCTGACCACTGAAATTAGCGCTGGTCGAAACCAAGGGCACGCCTAAGGCTCTTATCATTTTACGTAAAAAAATACTTTTGGGCAAACGCACCGCCAAATTAGGACTGCCGGCAGTTAAATTACTCGGCAAATAACCACGATGAGGCAATAAAACGGTAGTTGGGCGCGGTTGTGACCAAATATTTTTTAAAGCTACCACCTGTCTGCGATTTAGACGACAGAATTTTTGAGCCATAGATAAGCTGGAAACCAACACCAGCAAAGGGCGGTCAGACGGTCGTCGCTTAATGGCAAAAATTTTAGCGATAGCCCGCTTTGAGTCAGCGCGACAAGATAAGCCATAGATAGTATCAGTGGGCAACATTAACACTGCACCCGCCGATAGACGTACTTGCAATAGGCGGCGTAAAGATAAATCATCTTCTGTCGGTAAAACCAGACGCTTCATAGATTAAATCAGTGACTGCAAAGCTTTAAGCGCATCTGGTAACACTGGCATCACTAAGCGCACCACCTTCAAGAAAAAAGGCGCTACCTGAGAAGAAACTAAATGTTCACCAAACAATCCTCCCACCCAGGCATAACGCGAGGCTACAAATAAAATCAAACCGATAAATAAAGAACCTTCTAGCAAACCCAAAGCCCCGCCCAGCAAGCGATTAATGGTTTTAGTGAAAGGTATGATAGAAATAACATTAAAAATCTTCTCTAAAATTATAAATAACCAATCAACAACCATGGTTACCACTACAAACACCACGATAAAAGAAATAACTTTACCCAAGCCTTCTCGGCCACCAAAAAAATTCTGGCTCCATTCGTAAAATTGCAAATAAAAGCGACTGGCGATAAAAGCGCCGACGATGAGACCAACAATGTTGCCCAACAATCTAATTAAACCTTTGCTTAGGCCGTTAAATACAAAACCGGCCAGCACTACAACCAAGGCAATATCAAAATAAGACATATGTTTCAAGCAGTCTTTGTGTCTGCCACTAAACGTGGGAACAGAGACTCGCCTTTTATTATTTGTGGTTGAGAAAATTGATCAATAATCTTAGTGGCTGTAAGCGGTAAGAGGGGTTGCAACATCAAGGCAATATCTAAAATTTTAGCAGCCAATGGTTTCAACACTGCCCCTACTTCTTCCGCAGAACTTAACTTCCAAGGAGCTTTAGCTGTTAATTCTTCATTACAAACGGCAATATTCTGCCAAATAAACTGTAAAGCCCGGTTAAACTGATACTCTGGTAAACCGCTATGGTCACGTAATTCGGCTATAGCTGCTAAATTATTCGGGGACAGTTGAGTGGCAATGCCATTTTTTTCCAACAACGTGCTCACCCGGGCTACTAGATTACCTAAACCATTAGCTAGGTCGGCATTGTATTTTTGTTGCAAGCGCTCTTCGGAAAAATCACTATCTTCAAACGGTAAAATTTCAGTTAACAAGTAATAACGTAGAGCCTCAGCACCGTAGGAGCTGGACAAAGAAAAGGGGTCAACGCCGTTACCTAGGCTTTTGCTAATTTTCTGCCCATTAGCGGTTAAGAAACCGAAAACCAGCACCTGTTTGGATAAAGGTAAGCCGGCTGATAATAACATCGCTTGCCACATAGCAGTCTGTTGACGCAAATTATCCTTGCCACACACCTGCACTGCTGGCCAAAAAGCTTCAAAATTAACCTGATCATCGGGCCAGCCTAAAGTAGAAATATAATTCACTAAAGCATCAAACCAAACATACATTACTTGATCATCGTCACCAGGCACGGGCACACCATTGGGCATTTTAGCGCGCAAACGAGAAATACTAAAATCTTGCAAACCTCCAGCCACAAAGTTTTTAATCTCAGTAAAACGATGGTTAGGGATAACGAAATCGGGATTAGCTTCGTAAAAAGCTAACAAAGGTTGTTGATATTTAGAAAAACGGAAAAAATAATTTTCCTCTTCAATAATTTCTAAATCTCGATTAGGGTGGAAAGGACAGCGTCCGTCTGTAAGCTCTGAGTCGGTTTTTTCTAGTTCACAACCAACACAGTACTTTACTTTATAAGACTTTTTATAAATATCGCCACGCTCTTCACAGAGCCGCCAAAAAGCTTGAGCTGCCAGACAGTGTTCAGGGTCAGAGGTTCTGATAAAGTTAGTAAAACTTAAATTTAAAGCTGTCTGTAAAGCTGCGAAACGAGCAGCATAAGGGTCACAGTAAGTGCGAGCATCTAAACCAGCGGCGACCGCTTGCTGATAAATTTTTAAACCATGTTCATCGGTGCCAGTATTAAAGATAACCTTCTGTCCTTGCAGGCGTTGCCAACGAGCAATAACATCAGCCTTGACCATCTCGGCAGCAAAACCAATATGAGGGTCGGAGTTAGTATAGGGTAAGGTAGTGGTAATATAAAAATTTTTATTTTGAGACATAAATTTATTTTAACTTTCTAACTAAGACAACAAACTCTCCTTTTTGCATATCTAAATCCTCGGCCAAGCGAGCAACCAAATCAGCCGGCTGACCAAAATAAAAACTCTCAAACATTTTTGTCAATTCGCGACCCAGCATCACCTCTATTTTAAAGTTAAGTTCCTGGCTAAAAAGATCTAATTCCGACAAGCACTTGATTAAGCGGTGCTTTGACTCATAAAACACGGCTGGATAAGGTGAGCGTAATACCTCCTTAATCATGGTCTGACGGCCCTTCTTGTGAGGCAAAAAACCAAAAAAAGTAAAGCGATCTGCTGGCCAACCGGAAACAGACAAAGCAGCAATTACAGCGCTAGCTCCGGGCAAAGGTATCACCTTAAGTTCTTCCCCATAGGCCTGGCGAGCGGCTGCCACCAACAAAGAGCCGGGGTCGGAAATGCCCGGCGTGCCAGCATCAGACACTAACACCAGATTCTTCCCTTCATCCAGATAACGAATTAGTTGATCTATTTTGCCCAAACCAGAATGCTGGTGATAAGAAATACTGGCCGTCTTAATACCATATTTTTGCAAGAGTTGCCTAGTAGTTCTGGTGTCCTCACACAAAACATAATCGGCCTCACGCAAGATGCGCAAGGCCCGCAAACTGATATCTTCTAAATTACCGATTGGCGTCGCCGCCACAAAAAGATTTCCCAACGACATAATTAAACCATGTTATCTTTGCGCTCCTTAATATACTTAGTCCATTCTTCAGCAATTTCTACAATAATTTTAAAGGGGGCCTCAATAATGAAGTCAAAAATAAAGATAAAAACATTAACTTTAGAGACATTGCTCGACAGCCATTTACCGGCCATAATAATCGGCATATAGAATAAATCAGCCAAGAAAGAGAGTAAATTCTCCTTCTTTTCAATAACTAATAATTCTTTGACGCCGCGAGTAACAATGATACTGAAAAAACTAACAAAAGCTAAGAAAAATAAGAAAATAACAATGCTAACCCAATTAAAATTAACCTTGGTTAAAAACCAAACTATGAAATAAGTAGAAAGCAAGAAAGTACTGGCATAAACCAAGTTAAAGATAAAGTTAATAGTTGTGCCTCTTTTCTTGGGATTACGTAATTTGATTGGCTGTTGCCTGGCGGCGCTGACTAAAGCAATCTCTTTAACCCCTTCCACAATCCTATCAGTATTGCTCTCGCCGGGTACGCGCGTAAAAGTAACAATCAAAAACAAAAGAATCGCCGGGAAAACCACATTAATAGCCAAAGCAATATGATTTAAAGGTTGATTAAACCAATGAATAGCTGGGACCTCAATTAAGAAAACAAAAATTGATTTTGTTAAAAAAATATAAACAATACTGCGCATCGCGGCTCGCCACAAGCGAGACTTGGCTTTTTTATATTTTTTATTACAAACCTTACGAACGGCGTTTAAAAAGGTTTTAGGATTCTGTTTAAATTCATTATAAACTTTAGCGGGGTCACCATCGATAGTTTCTTGTAGGACGGTAAAATATAAAGCGTAGCGACGAACCAAGCGATCAAGCTGCTTATTTAAAGGATGCTTCAATTGGTTATTAATAGCTGCTCTTAAAATTTGAATGTTTTTGGCCACGGCAACAATTTGACTATCTTTAGGAGCAAACATCGGATCAATTTTGTCGCTCGTCCAGTCTTGATTATAATATTTAAACAGGACAAAAGAGAGCATATCCTCATCAAAACGAGAATAAGTCCGGCTAATACTTAAATATAATTGGATATCCAAATCCTGAGCATAAGGCAAATCAGGAGGTAATTGTACAATACTACGCAAAGAATCAAACATCACGTTAACCATTGCTTGCTTGGTCTGACTGCTCACTAAATTCTCTTCAATCTCACAAGCGGCCAAAGTCAAAATCCAATTTACTAGACGATTCCTTTCTTGTAATTCATTTTTAGCCTTATTAATATCTGTCTGAAGATTCAAACTAGGATCAAAAGTCTTCAAACACTCCTGACGTAAACGCAAATATTTATCCAAAATCTGAGTTACTTCACTAGCCTTAGACTCGGGCAAGACATTATTTGGCAAGTAGCTGGCACGAATTAATTCTGCCAACAAGTGACGAGCCAAGGCTTCAGTGCTTTGTGTCTTTAATAAGCCTTCAATTACTACTTGGCGTTTAAGAATGCGAGCAATCGCATTCTTTCTAAGCAAATGATCTTCCTCATAATCTACGGCATTCCTAACTTTCTCATAGAAAAAAGCCATCTTGGAAATTAATTCCGATACTTGTAGGCGCGGACTTTCATCATCTTGATCTACGGGACGGTGTAAGTCATTGTAGATAGCCTGAAAGAGCTTTTTAGCGTTATCATTAAGCTCTTCTCCGCCGGTGGAAGTTTTTTTAGTAGCTAAATTAGGGCTAACCATATGTATTTTTTATTCAACTCCATTTTATCTTGTTTGACTTGAAAAAGCAACGGGAAAAGGAGAAATGCCTTGACAGTGACAAGCGATTTCGGTAATATATAAGCAGATACAAAAAGTGGCCTTAAAGGCTCTTTTTAATATTACAAATTTAACCTAATATGAGCAAAATTAACCGCTACTTCCAGGAATCCCTGGAGGAAATGAAAAAAGTCACTTGGCCCACAAAAAAAGAAACCTATAATTACACCCTACTGGTAATTAGCATTTCTTTGGTTGTGGCTGCCTTTTTAGGCATCTTAGATTACGGCTTTAATTTAGGCTTCAAAGAACTTATTATTCAATAAACTTCCCCCCAATGCGTACTACGGCGGCGTCCACAGCCGGCCGGCAGATGCTTTTAAACTTATGGCTAAACAACTTTTAAATCAAGGACGTCGCTGGTATGTATTGCACACTTACTCCGGCTACGAAGAAAATGTCGCCCAGAATTTGAAACAAAGAGTGGAATCTCTAGACATGGAGAATAAGATTTTCAACATTCTCATACCAACCGAAAAGAAGATTAAGATCAAAAACGGCAAGCGCAAAGTAGTAGAAGAAAAAATCTTTCCCGGTTATATCTTAGTAGAAATGGAAGTAACTGATGACTCTTGGTATGTGGTACGCAATACACCTAACGTCACCGGCTTCATCGGTACCGGCACGATCCCTACCCCAATCAGCGATACCGAGGTTAAGGCTTTACAGAAACGTATGGGCGTAGAAGATCCGAAGTTTACCATCGACGTGGTTGTTGGCTCTCCGGTAAAAATCAACGAAGGCCCATTTAAAAATATGGAGGGCAAAGTCACCAGCATTGACGAGGCTAAAGGCAAAGTAAAGGTGTCCGTATCTATGTTCGGTCGCGAAACTCCGGTAGAATTAGACTTCCTGCAAATCAAAAAGTCATAAGCTATTACCGAAATAATTATCTAAAGCTTGCACCGGTCCGCTTCTGCCGAACAAGCATTAATCAATATGGCTAAAAAAATCAAAACTAAAATTAAACTGCAAATCACCGGTGGTCAAGCCAATCCTGCGCCTCCTGTCGGTCCGGCTTTAGGTCAGCACGGCTTAAACATTGCTGAATTTTGCCAAAAGTTCAATGAAGCCACTCGTGATAAAATGGGTGATGTAGTGCCGGTAGAGATTACTGTTTTTGATGACCGCACTTACACCTTCATCCTTAAAACTCCACCAGCTTCTGAATTGTTAAAGAAAGCAGCTGGAATTAAAAAAGGCTCAGGCAAACCTCGTTCCGACAAGGTGGGCAAAATAACCAAAGCCCAGCTAGCTGAAATTGCGAAAGTTAAAATGCCCGATTTAAACGCCAACGATCTTGATGCTGCTATGAATATCATCGCTGGCACTGCTAGACAGATGGGTGTGGAAATTAAAGATTAAAGTTAATAAATAATTAATTGTGGGAGCTTAAAACTGTAATTAAACGGTTAAAAGCGCTATCTCACCACGAACAATATGCCAAAAAAATTAGAAAAAACGGTCGCCACTCCGGCAACCAAGAAGAAAGCAGCTGACTTCTCTGCTATCTACGATCGCTTACAATCTTACAGCTTGAACGAAGCGATTGCGATTGTAAAAAAAATTAACAAGACTAAATTTGACCCATCGGTAGAAGTGCATATTCGCCTAGGCGTCAACCCTAAAAAGAGCGACCAGCAGGTACGTGGGGCCGTCAGCTTACCTCATGGTACAGGCAAAACTGTTCGCATTGCTGCTTTCGTCTCACCTGGTAATGAAGCTGCCTGCAAGACTGCCGGCGCTGAATTTGTTGGCGGTGATGAATTAATCGCTGAAATTAAAAAGACTGAAAAAACTGACTTTGAAGTTGCCATTGCCGAACCGTTAATGATGAAAAACCTGGCGGTGATTGCTAAAATTCTTGGTACCCGCGGCTTAATGCCTTCCCCCAAAAATGACACTGTCTCACCTAATCCAGCTAAGGCAGTGGAAGAATTGAAAAAAGGTAAAATCAGTTTTAAAAATGACGATACCAGTAACTTACACGCCGTCATTGGTAAATTAAGCTTTGAAGACACTAAACTAGTGGAAAATTTTCAAGCTCTGATTGACACTATCCGCAAAGCCAAACCAGCTGCCGCTAAAGGTACTTATATTAAAAATGTCACTATCTGCTCTTCTATGAGCCCAAGCGTGAAGGTTAATTTAGGATAATTATTGACTTTTATAAGATAAAAAGTTAGTATTAACGAGTAAGTTTTGTTAGAGACACGAGCGGCTAGTCCGTATCGCTTCAAGCGAAATGATACCGACTAGCCGCTTGTAGTTTGTAGGCAACAAAGGTCGCCTTACGAGTTTTGTAAACACAAGTAATCTGAAAGTTCTGCTCCGGCAGAACTAGCAGATAAAGCAAACACATGAAAAAGTTATTTGTCGGCGGTTTGTCTTTTCAGACCACTGAAGATGTTTTAGCAGATGCTTTTGCCAAAGCTGGCAACGTCATTTCTGCTGTCATCATCAAAGACCGCATGACTCAGCGCTCCAAAGGCTTCGGCTTCGTGGAGATGGAAACTGAGGAAGAGGCGCAGGCTGCAATCGCAATGTGGAATGGCCAAGAATTAGATGGTCGCCGCGTTGCCGTTAATGAAGCTCGCCCCCTAGAAAAGCGCTTCTAAGCTAAATATAGCCATTTGAAGATAGCTCAAACATAAAACCCCCTTATAAGGGGGTTTTATGTTATTAACATACTCAACTTACTTTTTTTTGCTTAGAAGCCATCGTCTTTGACGATAACTTATTTTTAGTGATTTTAGTGATAGTTAATTTTTTATCAGATGCTAAAGATAAACGCTGTTCATAAGCGGCCAAAACTCGCTGTAGAGCTTCTATGGCCATCATGGAACAGTGTACCTTTTGTTGCGGGAGTCCGCCTAAAATGGATACGATTTTCTGCCAATCATATTTTTTTGCTTCGGCAATAGTCATTCCCTTGACTTGTTGAGTTAGCACGGAAGCAGTGGCAATATTGGAAGCACAACCGAAAGATAAAAACTTAATATCCTTAATTCTATCGCCTTTAACTCTAATAGAGAAAGATAGCTGATCGCCGCAGACTGGATTGCCAACTGAAGCTAAAGCATCGGGATTTTTAATGCTCCCGATATTCTTGGGTTTAAGAAAGGCATTAATGGTTTTATTGGTATAATTTAAAGACATAAATAAAAATTATTTAACTGGGGAAAAAGCGCGTAAACGACTTACTGTCTTTTTTAAAGCGGCTACGGTAAGATCAATTTCTCTTTTAGTGTTATAACGACCCAAGGAAAAACGAATATTACTATTCAAATCATAATCAGCCAAACCGATGGCAGACAGTACATAAGAGCTCTTTAAATTATGAGCACTACAAGCTGAACCAGTAGAAACATAAACCCCTTTGAGTGATAAATCCATTAAAATCGCCTCACCTTCAATTTTAGAAAAACAAACGTTAAGGTTGTTGGCTACCCGATTTTTCAGATTACCATTTAGCTTAAGTCCAGATAATTCTTTGCGTAAACACTGCCAAAAATAATCTCGTAAAGTTTTAACCCTAGGTAAATAGAGGCTTCTTTCCTTATAAGCAACCTCAAGCGCCGACGCTAGACCGATAATACCTGGTAAATTATAAGTACCAGCTCTATAGCCATTTTCCTGCTCTCCTCCGCTGATTAATGGCTCAGACTTGATGCCGGGGCGGATATATGCAGCTCCAACACCCTTTGGACCGTAAAATTTGTGTGCCGAAAAACTGGCGCAGTCTACGCCCAATTTGCTTAAATTAAGTTGTAAATAAGGAATTGCCTGCACAATATCGCTATGGAAATAAGCGCCCTGCTGATGTACAATTTTAGCAATAGCCGCTAAATTCTGCACACTACCGATTTCGTTATTAACCGCCATCACTGACACCAAGACGGTGTCTGAACGGATTAACTTAGCTAGAGACGCCAAATCAATTAAACCATTCTTGTCAACTGGCGCGATGTCGACTTCATAGCCATTACGAGCCAAAACTCTGGCAGTTTGATAGACACAAGGGTGCTCAATGGCTGAAACTATCAAATGCTTGCCTTTAGCCTGATTAGCCTGCATAATACCCCGCAAAATAAAGTTATTAGCCTCGCTAGCCCCACTGGTAAACACTAAACCGGCGCTATTTAGTCCTAAAATACCAGCCACCGTTTGACGAGCCGATTC
Source organism: uncultured bacterium (assembly GCA_938003925.1). Lineage (GTDB taxonomy): Bacteria > Patescibacteriota > Patescibacteriia > Patescibacteriales > UBA12465. Next base: position 42,105 of record CALKWQ010000054.1, on the reverse strand, counting down.
TAAATCCAAATTATTACTTTGACCTAGAGCATGAATGGAAGAAGCATTAGCGTACTTAGGCCCTAAATATGGCATCATTGCCTTTAAGACACGGGGGTCGAGCTGAGTAGTAGCAGCATTATCTAGATATATATGCATAAATTATAATTAATAGTCTACCATCTCATTATTATAAAACAAACAGTTATTTTGTCCAATTAAAAGCAGACTCGGTAAGAGCCTGCTTAAATACTAGCGCTTTAATTATTTCAATAATTCAATGCTTTCAATTACCATGTCAGTGGTTGGATGGTCACTAGCATTAACACTAACTGCCTCAATTGCCGCTACTACCTCCATACCGGCAGTTACCTGTCCAAAATTAGTATGAGCACCATCTAACCAAGGAGTGGACTCGGCGGTAACAATGAAAAATTGCGAACCATTAGTCCCGGGGCCGCCATTAGCCATAGCCAGAGAACCCTTAACTAATTTATGAGTATTAAACTCGTCTTTAAAAGTGTAGCCAGGGCCACCGAAGCCATCATTAGACCAATCGTCATCTTTGCTATTAGGGTCACCCCCTTGAATCATAAAATCCTTAATCACCCGATGAAACTTACTACCATTATAAAAACCGGCCTGGGCTAAATACATAAAATTATTAACAGTCACTGGTGATTCTTCTTTGTAAAACTCTACTTCAATATCACCCTGGTTAGTTTTAATAATAGCTCGACTATATTTGGAAATTAAATCTGCTTGCTTGTCGGGAGCTAAAATTTGGGAAGACAACATCTCTGACGCCTCATCTGACAATTCCTTCGCTGGTTCTGCTACTGTACTACCAGGATTAGTCTCAGCTGAAAATTCGCCTAAATCTAATTTCTGGCTAGTGCCAGCTACCGTCTGATTACTAGTTTGGTTGGCAACCACCTCTTCTTGTGTATCCATATTATCATTAACATTAGGAGTCTCGGTACCGCAAGCGGATAACGTTAACGCTAACGCCATTAAAGCGGTAAACAAGAACGATTTATTAATTGTTGACATATTATTATATAATTAAACACCGGGCGTTGGCGCGGTGACAAATAAGCTAAACTTTAAAACGATGTTGTAACTCCACATCATCACCTTCTCGCTTTTCTTCAATTAGGCTGCGTGCTTGAATGCGCAAATCTTCTAAATCATCAGACTGCAAGCTCCGCGCCCTAGTTAAAAGTAAATTACGCTCATTCTTAAGAGGGTCGGCCAAAACTTCACCCAATAAAACATCTAAAATTGCTCCTATTTTGGGGCTGGGCGGGAGATTAAGTTCTGACATCAAATCATGCCCATTAATAGCTAACATTTTCACTGATACTGGATCATGTTGGACCTTCTCCATCATGTACTGTAGGTGTCTGAGCTTATAAGGAACTGCTTTAGGCGTGCCAGAACCAAGTCGATCGGCTACGCGTAGATGAATTAAATCTTGTAAGTTATCACGACCCACTCGGCTAATTAGGCGACGCACTGAGGCCGCAGTAACCTCCCCTACATTATAATAAAACATGTGATTCTTGACCAGATTCACCACCCTCTCGCGATCCTCATTCTTAAATTTCAAACGAGTCATTATTTTATCCACCATCTTCGCGCCAACATACTCATGATTGTAAAAAGTGGCCTGACCAGCCAATAAACGTCGGGTCTTAGGCTTGGCAACGTCATGAAGTAAGGCAGCAAAACGTACTGGCCACTCAGCACTTGGGCAATATTGTAAAGACAAAACATTATGCTTAAAAACAGGATAAATATGATGATGATTTTGTTTTACCCCCACTCCCTGCTCCAGTTCTGGTATTAAGTACTGCAGCAGTTTACTATCATGTAAGGCCATTATGCCAGCAGCTGGCCGATCAGAAGCAATAATCTTAATCAGTTCATCGCGAATACGTTCTTTGGCTACAAATTTCAAACTACCCGCTAACTTAATTATACCTCGTTGAGTTTTTGGTTCCAGTTCAAAACCTAGCTGCGAGGAAAAACGAATTGCCCGCATCATTCTTAAAGCATCTTCTTTAAAGCGATCAGCCGGTTCGCCGACAGCACGAATCACCTTTTTTCTAATATCTTTCAGACCACCAAATAAATCAATTAAAGCAAAGTGATTATCACCAAAAACATGATTACCTTTTTCATCTAGACGCAAGGCCATCGCGTTAATAGTAAAGTCACGCCTCTCTAAATCTTTATCTAACACATCTTCAAAAAGAACCTCGTCAGGATGGCGCGAATCAGCATAACCGCGCTCACTACGATAGGTGGTAATTTCCACTACATCTAAAACCGTGCCGTCTGTTTGACGGTAAGGAATAATAACTGTACCAAAAGCATTTTCGTATTTGGCTGCAGAAAATAAAGACAGGACTTGCTCTGGACGAGCATTGGTAGCCAAATCCCAGTCATGCGGCTGCTTGTCCATTAACAAATCACGCACGCAACCGCCTACTAATTCGGCACTAAAGCCAGCGCCAGCCATCACTTTAATAATATCTAAAATGTATTCAGGAATAAGCATTTAATCACTGACAGGGCTTAGTCTAAATTTTATTTTTTAGTTACCAAATCCTTATATAAAAGATAGGTGTAGGCTAAAAATAAAGGACTGAGCAAGGCCCAAAAAATATTAATTACCAAGGTATAAACTTTATCACCATCGTCATTCAAGAAAGAAGTGGGAATATCCAAAACTATAGAAACCACTAAGGCCAAAACTACTAAGAACAAAAATCGCCAAAAAACTGACCAGCGATAACCCTTAACTAATTCTTTACTGCGCCGCATGGCTTCGGTGGCGCTTTTTTTATTTTCCAAGACTACCAACATAACTGCAAAGGCCCAAGAAATAGCTAAAATTATACCCGGAAAGATGAGAAGTAAGCAGGCCAGAAAGATCAACAAACCCGTGACTACGCTCACGGTCAAATAAGGCCAGAAAAAAGACTTACTGCGAATAAAATTTTCCTTGACACTAACAGTCTCATCTTTTAACAGTAATAATAAACCTATTCTAGCGCGCGTGCCATAGTAGATAGACCACAGCATTGCCAACAAAGCTAATATACCAATTAAGACATATAGCGGAATGGACTCAATCTTTAGCCAAGCTAATAAAGCAAACACAGCCCCAATCCCAACTAAAGGCAAAACACCAACCAAACCGCGTAAATACATCTCTACGAAATCGACAAATCTTAATACATAAACTTTCCAGGCGGCTCGTAATAAATCGGCAGCGCCCATTAATGCTATTTTTTGAGGAACAGTAACTTCGTTTTTGTTTGTATCCATACGATTAAAACTAGACGGCGGCGGCAAGGCCAACCAACTAAGTTAGGCATTATTTGATAAATTTTTTTAAACTGGCAGCTAAATCCACCAAGCGCTGAGAATAACCCCATTCATTATCATACCAAGCAACAATCTTTAATAGATCACCGTCCACTACTTTAGTATTTTTGAGATCAATAATAGAACTATAGGGATTACCAATAATATCAGTAGAAACCAATTCTTCATTAGAAGCTTCTAAGATGCCTTTCAGCTTAGAAGCGGCGGCTTTAACAAAAGCCTGGTTAACTGCTTCAGCTGTAGTTTTCTTGCCTAATACACACACGATATCGCACAAAGAGGCTACAGGAGTGGGCACGCGTACTGCCAAGCCGTCAAATTTGCCCTTTAATGATGGAATGCATTCGGCCACAGCGATAGCCGCACCAGTAGTAGTCGGAACCATATTAATGGCCGCCGCTCGAGCGCGACGCGGATCTTTATGAGGCCCATCCACTAAATTTTGATCGGCTGTATAAGAATGAATAGTAGTCATTAAAGCTTTCTTCACTCCGAATTTCTCTTTTAGTACCGACATCGCTGGCGCTAAACAATTAGTTGTACAAGATGCGTTAGAAATAATATGATCACTCGCTTTTAACTGCTGCTGGTTAACCCCTAAAACAATAGTTTTAACGCCCCCCTTTTTTGCTGGCGCTGAAATAATCACCTTTTTGGCCCCAGCCTTTAAATGTAAGCCTGCCCCCTCTTTATCACAGAAACGACCAGTACACTCCAACACTACATCAACCTGTAAACGTTGCCAAGGCAATAAGGAGGGGTCTTTCTCCGCAAATACTGGGTAACGTTTGTTATCAACCAATAAACCTTTAGCATCGCCGCTGACCTTGCGACCATACCGACCGTAACAAGAATCACTCTGCAGTAAATGAGCCAAAGTCGAAGTATCAGTTAAATCATTAACAGCTACGATTTTCAGCTCCGGATGTTGATCTAGGATAATTTTAAAGGCAGCTCGGCCAATACGACCGAAACCATTGATAGCTACTTGCAAAGGCATATTTTTGAGGTAATTAAATTAATAAAAGCGATAACTTAATTATAACACATTTTTACTCCTAAAAAAGCCCCACTGTCAGGGCTTCCTAGTGCAAACACAATTTAGCGACGACGACCGAAACGACGAGATTTGTCTGTTGGACGAGAATCTGGCTGAGCAGCCTGTTTTTTGGGGTCAACCTGAATAATTAAATCTCTCTCACCTACGTTTTCAGCAGCAAAACGCACATCGACGGTCTGTTTTAGCAGGTGGTGACCGACCACAACGCCAGTGCGACCCTCCGCCTTGATTTTTGTACCCAAAGGTGGCAGCTCAGTCGCTAGGTGCTTATAGCCTTCATATTCAAAACTAAGACAGCACATTAAACGGCCGCACATACCGGAAATACGCTCGCTACCGCGGTGTACTACCTGTTGGGCTTCGGCCATTTCAGAGGTAATGGAAGCAAAGTCGTGAACAAAACTACGACAGCACAAACCTAATCCGCAGGGACCACAATCACCACTACAACGAGCCTCATCGCGAGAACCAATTTGCAAAAGACGAATATTAAGATTAAAAGCGGAATTTAAATCTTTAACCAAATCTCTAAAATCAACCCTACCATCCGCCACAAAAGCAAAAGTCATACGTCCGCCAGCAAAAGCAAAACGTACATCTATTAATTTCATGCGTAGATTATGACGAACAATTAATTCCTGACAAATAGACATGGCCTCTTGGCGGCGCTCATCATTATAAACAGAACGAGCATCATCTAAAGTAGCTAGACGTAATACCGGTTTTAAGACCTGATCAGCCGCTATTACCTTGTCAATAAAAGCAATAATCTTGCCCAGTTCTCTTCCTAATTCGGTATCAACAATCACAAAATCACCCACCCCGGCTTTAATATCCGTTGGCAAAGAAAAGTCATAAGTCTTGTCCCAAGGTGAAAATTGAACCTGAACTATTTGCATAAAAACGGGAAAGCCGCGTTAATCCGACTAAAACGGACACGCGGCTCACCTTATTTCACTATTAAATTACAGAGCAAAGCGCAAAAAAGCTAAGATTTTAGCACCGCCTAAAATATCTTTGACTTTCTTCTTGTCATCCTTGATAAATTCTTGCTCCACTAAGCATACTTCACCGTAATACTTGCCGGTCTTCCCTTCCAGAATCTTTTCTACCATAGCTTCCGGCTTGCCCTCTTTTAATAACTGCTCACGATAAATTTCTTTTTCTTTATTTAATTCCTCTACCGGAACCTCAGTGGACTCTAAGTATTTGGGATTAGCTGCAGCTACCTGCATAGCGATTTCCATAGCTAATTCCTGTTTTTCAGTCTGATCCAAGGCTACCAACACACCAAGCTTGCCACCTAAATGAGAATAGGCGGCCAAACTAGAACCCTGAAGACGGCCAAAACGACGAATTTCCATCTTTTCACCAATAGTACCACTTAAGTTGGCCAGATTTTCTTTGACATCGCCTTGAGTCATAGGTAAAGCTAATAAAGACTCAAGATCAGCGGGTTGAGCTGACAAGGCTAAAGACATAACTTCATCAGCGAAACCTTGAAATTTTTCATTGCGAGCCACAAAGTCTGTTTCTGAAGTCAATTCAAAGATATAAGCTTCATTACCAGCATCATTGATAGCCACTTTTACCACGCCCTCATTGGTGTCGCGGTCAGTACGCTTAGCGGCCTTAGCGATACCTTTCTTACGTAATATTTCTACGGCTAATTGTAAATCATTGTTAGCTTCATCTAAAGCCTTCTTACAATCAACCATACCGGCGCCGGTCATTTCTCTTAACTGCTTAATTAATTCCATATGATTATTAAGGCTGCAGGACGATTATCCCTCCTTCCCAGCAGCTGTTTAATTTTTTAAATCTTTCTTGGCATCAATGATTGCTGACTGAATCACTTCCAAGATTAATTTGACAGTCTTAGTGGCATCATCGTTAGCCGGAATAGGATAATTAACTAACTCGGGATTAACATTAGTGTCACAAATAGCAATCACCGGGATGTTTTTCTTGCGAGCTTCTGCTACTGCGGTCTCTTCTTCTTTAATATCCCAGACAAAGACAGCATCGGGCATCTTATTTAAAGAAGTTAAACCGCCTACGCGCTCAGCCAACCGTTTGATTTCGCGATCAAAATCAAGACGCTCCTTCTTAGTATACTTATCTAATTTACCAGCATCTCGCTTTTCCATTAATTCTTGATATTTCTTCACTGATTTCTTAACTACGGTAAAATTGGTTAAATAGCCACCAAGCCATTTACCAACAATGTAAGGCTGACCTGTCATTTCTGCCATTTTCTTCATAGGAGCCTTAACCTGACTTTTAGTGCCAACAAATAAAACTGATTTACCCTCCTTAATAAGTTGAGACATGAAGTTTAAAGCCTCCTCCAACATTTGTCGGCTCTTTTCTAAATCAATTACATAAATGCCATTTTTAGCGGCAAAAATGTAGGGTTTCATTTTCGGATGCCAACGATGAGTCCGATGACCAAAGTGCATACCTGCTTTTAACATCTCTTCTAAACTTGGTAATTTAACCATAGATTTTCTTTGTCTCCCGTTTATAAAAACAGGACTTCCGCCGACTAATTCATATCTTTTGTTTAAGATATAAACCAAGAAAAATTATGCCGACGTGACATATTAATATTTTTTAAAACAATAAATAAAAGCGAGCAATTCGCTTTTATAATATACTTAATAATAGCCTAAAAAAATGAGACTGTCAAGCAATCTATTGGAATTTTATAGGCTAATAATAAATAAATTATTGTTGATAAAAAGAGCGATAGTGTTGATTAAAAGCGGTCACAGCACCATTATACGCTGACACCGCCTGTTCATAAGCGCTAGCCTGAACTTGATAAGCTGCTACTTCATCGTTATAAGCCGCCACCAAACTGTTATAAGTAGCCCAGTCGCCAGCGCTTTTGTATCCCAATAAAACCGCCTCCTTTTCCCGCAAAGACTGATAAGCATCATCCAATTCAACACTAAGCTGCTTTAAATTTAATTGAGAGGCATTTAGAGTCAATCTTTCTGTTTGTAGAGACGACACTTCGGCTTTAAGATTGGTAATACCTTGATAAATCTTACCCGCACTTTTCTGTTTAATATCCATTCGACCAAGTTGATCAGCTTTAAATAAATCGGCAAGATTCTCCTCCCTATTATCTGCCTGACCATTTTTAATGGCTGGCGGGACGATGCCTACAGGAAAATAATTAGTAGTCTCAATATAGCAATAACCAGAGGAGCTTAAAGAATCGGCTATCGGGCAAGCAACGCCGGCAGCTGAATGATTACTCTCTGGAAAATCTAATATAGCCGCTCCATAACCAAGACTTCTCAGCCATAAAACTGCTAAAAAACTTTTATCTGCGCACACGCCCTTTTGTAAATATAGAGTTTCAAAAGGATAATAAGGAGTGTTGCTGCCGGATTCTATCTTAGCATGGTCGTAGGGCAAATACTGAATAAAGGCCATAATAAAAGCAACTGTCTGGTCTGAGGTTAAGCCTAAATCAGCGGCTTGACGGCGCAAAGAAGCTAACACTGCTCCAGTTTGATTGTCTTCAGTTTTAACCTTTAAAAATAAACCGTAAAAAGCCTCACGCATATCTGCCGGTTCCTGGCCAACATAGTACGTAAAAACTTTGGAACTAGAACTGTAAGACTGATACAAACTAGAACTGAGATTGGCATTAAGATGATAACTTTTATTTTGATAGGTCCAAGTATAAACATGGCTACCATCCGTTTGGACTGGGGCAACGCTAGTGGCAGTAACAAAGGGAGTAATTTTGTCTAAATCTTGATTGCTGACACCTAGGCCAAAACGGCGCATCACCGCAAAAGCGTCGGCTGGTCGACCTAAGTAATACAAGCGTTGATCCGTGGGATTAACATAATAAGCTTCACCCGTAGCTTGAACGCGTAGTAGTATCCTGCCAGATAACTTGGGCGCCCCGTTCTTAGACAAGGTCTTGTAATCATTTTCGCTCACCCCCAAACCCAGAGAACGCATCACCGTAAAAGCGTCAGCTGGTCGACCTAAGTAATAGCGTTGTTTATTCACCGGATAAACATACCAAGCCTCCCCCTGAGACTGAACCTGCAATAAGATACGACCGGACAAACGATTAGCAATAGTCTCAGCGTTAGCCGCACCAGTTGGTATAATTAACAACCATAAACCAGTCAAACAAATAACGTAAGTTGTGAGTCTTAAACTCCTTAGCATAATTTTAATCTACCAAGGTAATAAAAATATCTTCCAAAGGTGGCTTGGGTAAATGGGTAGCATCATTAATAAAACCGATTTTAACATAACCGTCGCGATCAATCACCAACTTACTAATCGAGGCTTGGTAAATTTCTAATGACAGGAATCCAAGCACATCAGCGTTCATAATCCCAGTTAAAAAAGTCTTGATAATATTGCCATGGCAAAAGAGGGCAACACTACTACCACGATGACGCTTAAAAACATCAGCCAAAAAGCGACGGGTAAGCGCCTGGCTTTTATCTAGTTGTCGATCCAAATAATGGTAGCCGGGCAGATATTGACTACGACGCTCTTCGGAAGTGCGAAAATATTTTACCCGATGCCAATCCTTCCAATCAATTTCGTCCAAACGCGCGTCTACCTGAATATTCAAATTATTACTATTGGTAAAAATAGAAGCGGTTTCTTGAGCCCGCGCCAAAGAACTGGCGTACACAACATTTATACCTAACTTACCCAAACGAGCAGCTAAAAATTTAGCTTGCTTCTTGCCGGCAGTTGATAGAGGCATGAGGTGATCGCCTAATTTTTTTTCCAAGCGATAATCAGAGTTAGCGTGACGAATTAAATAAATTACAGTGTATGGTTCGCGAGTCTTTGGCTGGAGACGGGTATAAGGGTTCTTTTTCATAAACTTATAGGCCAGCGTTCTTCGCAGCAAATTCCCAATTTAACAAATTAGCCAATACAGCAACAGCAAAATCACCGCGGCGATTCTGATAATCTAAATAATAAGCGTGCTCCCAAACGTCCAAAACTAAGAGCGGTTTGACGCCGTGCAAGAAAGCCGTGTCCGCATTAGCGGTTTTCATAATCTTTAATTTATCATCCGCTAACACTAACCAAGCCCAGCCACTACCAAACTGACCCAAAGCCGCCGTCTTAAATTCTTCCATCAGTTGCTCCAACGAAGAAAAATCTCTGACAATTAAAGTCATTAAACTCTCGGGAACAGACATTGATTGCCCCGCCGGTCGTAAGCTGGCCCAGAAAAAATCATGATTATAAACCTGGGCAGCATTATTAAAAATTCCAGCCTGTTCAGGCTTATTGACGCTAGTGTTAATAATTTCTACCAACGATAGTGACTCTAAATCGGTGCCCGACACAAACTTATTCAAGTTATCAACATAAGTCTGATGATGTTTGCCATAATGAAATTCCAAAGTTCGCGCAGAGATATGTGGCTCCAGATCATTAAGAGCAAAAGGCAAAGCTTGTAAAGTAAACATATATTTATAATAAAAAATTAATTAATAAGTCCTTTTATTATAACAAATAATGACCGAGAAGCCTAATATAGTTAAAAACTATTTCTAACTATTTAATTTGCTTAATATTAGTAATTTAATCTCTAAAAAAGGCTAATATTGACATAAATCAATTAATGTGCCAATATACTAACAGTTAATTACAACTTAAAAACTCATAACAATGGAAAAGGTATTATTGTTTCATCCTAAGGAAAAGAGCATTCCTTTCGCTTTGGCAGCCGCCATTATAGCCGGCTACAAAGTTGTTCCCGCCTCTTCCATGGAAGAGCTGTGGGACCTAGACGCTGACAGCCTAGTGCTGCTAGATATCTTCCCTGATAATCCAAGCTTTGTAGATATGAACACGTATTCTTACTTACAAGGACCAAGAATTACTGGCGTTCTCAGTTTGCAAGACGTTAACAACGTCAAAATACAGACAGAGAATAAGGGCGAAGGTGCCCAGGAAATATTGCGGCGGCTGTCTAGGGAGCTAATTGCAGATGCGCGCGATGTGCGCCACCCTGAAACTTGGGAGCATAACAACATCGCCAGGCGCTATGGCGAAGCACTAGAAGCTGCCCGCATTCAAGCCGAACACCGGCGCAATCCAAAAACATTTAGCTTCTCTTTAATAGAGGCTGCTATGGAAATAGCATCGCAAAAACAGAGCGCAGTTATAACTGCATTACAGAACTACTACAATAGTGTTGTAAAAATAGTTACTAAAAAAGCGCAGAATAAAATAGAGCTAAACAGCGACTTGGTAACTGTGGCAGGACGAGAAATTGCCAGTTGTTATTTACACCAAATTGCGGAAGGCGTAGACCTAGATGCTCTAAAAATAAAAACACTGTCTATCTCGCCCTACCTAGGCATAATTCAATACCGCCAAAAGACGCCTAATGGCAATACCAAAGAATACACCTGGTTGGGTTCGCGCGAAATAAATTTGCGCAACCTGCTTAATTTAAAGAAGGGGGACCCTCATGAGGCCATCTTAGTTGGCCCCCATAAAACTATTATCAGATTGCTCCGGCAATCATTCTCCACTCTCAAACAATAAAAAACCGCACGTCTTCTAAAAAAAGGAGATGTGCGGTTATTTTTTTATATTCAAGAAATTTAACGTTTATTCTTTTTGCCGGCCAACTGCCCGCAAGCGGCGCTAATCCCCTGCCCCTGGCTATGGCGTTGAGTTACCGCTATTCCAGCTGCTTCTAGTTTTTCTTTAAAAGCTGTAATTCTCGCTGGAGAAGAAGCTTGAAATTTACCGGTAGGATTGTATGGGATAAGATTGACCAAATACAGGGGTTTTTTCATAATCTGAGCTAAGGCAGCAGCATCATCATCGCCATCATTAACATTCCTAATCATAATATACTCAAACATTACCCGCCGACCAGTCTTGTTAATATAATCGTCTACCGCCCGCAAGATGGTCTCTATTTTGTATTTCTTGCCAATAGGCATTAATTGTTCGCGCAGAGAATCAACTGCGGCGTGCAGAGAAATAGCTAGATTAACTTGCAATTTTTCCGCCGCTAATTTTTTAATACCTTCAGTAATGCCGGCCGTAGATACTGACATTCTCCTGGAGCCAAAATTAAATTTCTCCGGATCGTGCAAGGTCTTCACTGCCTTAATAAACTGCTCGTAGTTTAAAAAAGGCTCGCCCATACCCATAAACACTACATTATCAATCTTGTCGGCCTCTGCCCGATGATGTAAGCGTCGAGCCCAGAAAATGAATTGCTCTACAATTTCCGCCGCCTCTAAATTACGAAAAAAACCAGCGGCACCAGTAGCACAAAAGGAACAACCCAAAGGACAGCCGGCCTGAGAAGATAAGCAGACAGTATAACGACCACCACGTTGTCTAATCAAAACAGTTTCCACTGACACCTTATCAGCAAAAGTAATGAGCGCTTTCTCGCTACGGGTGCCATGATCATCTTGCAGTAATTCCGACTGAATCGTCAACGGGCATTCCTGATTCAAGCGTTCACGCAGAGATAAAGGCAAGACACTGGCCCGAGACCAATCATTAATTAAATCTTGATACAGTGCTTGATAAGCTTGACGAAAACGGAACTTAGGCTCTGACTGCAGGATGCTTGATAATTTTGATAAATCCATATAATCAAATGAGTAATTAGAAACAGGCAGGCTCACACCTACTCTTTTAATAATTTTAAGACTAAAATTTCTGAACGGCTACCTAAACGTAAAGGTGGCCCCCAGGTACCAGCACCAACACTAACTGAAAGCACAAAATTATGCAAATAATACAGACCACTACCAAAACCTCGATAAAGTAAATGAGCCACCAGGTTAAAAGGAAACATTTGTCCGCCATGAGTATGTCCGGATAGTTGCAAATTGATTCCCGCCTTACGCGCCGCCTCAACATCTTTAGGCTCATGATACATCAAAATACTTGGCTTAGCTGGCTCATAACCCAGTTGTGATAAAATCTTACCCTCTACATCCAGACGTCCTTGATAATAACAACTCAAACCCAGTATTTGCAGGCCGGCCACTTCACGCAACTCATTATCTAATACTTGAATATTAGAAGAATCCAGCAAACGACGAACCTTTTCCTCTCCTAGAATTAAATCATGGTTACCAAAAGCGTAGTAAACTCCTAGAGGAGCGAAAAATTTACGTTGATGAAACCAAGAAAAATCGCCATCCATACCGTCAAATAAGTCGCCAGTGATAAAAATAGCGTCTGCGCCAATATCATTAACCTTGCTCACCAACAAATCAAAAAAACGTTGTCGCCAAATAGGTCCAAGATGAATGTCGGAAACATGAATGATTTCGCGCCCCGACCAAGCATCCGGCAAATCTTTAATCTTCACATTTAAACGCCTAATCTTGTGAGCCTGTGCTAACCATGCCTCTGGTAACAACATTAATACCGGCAAAACACCAAAAGCTAAATATCGCAAAGACGGCAAAGATAAATAACCTCCCAGTAAGCTCAATCCAGACAGTGACCAGAAAACAGCAGCCACCAAAGCCGTGTTAAGCATAAAGCCTAACCAGAGTCCGGTTACCAAATAAATCGAACGACTGAAAATATTATCACGCCAGTGGATTAATAGGGGCGCAACTGCCGTCAAAAAAACTCCAGTAAGCAGAATAAAGGCCAGTGCCAACTGGATATAAATATCAGTCACATTAAAAGCATAGCGCCAAATTAAAAACATCAGCAGATGACCACATAAATCTACAATTATATTCAAAGCAAAAAATATATATTTCATAACCACAATAAGCTTAGAGGTGCCCCATCGGGCACCTCTAAATATTATCTACCAGCAAATGGAAAGGCTGCATATTCTGCCTTTTCTCCTAATTCAGCAGCAATAGTTAGCAATCTATTGTATTTGGCTGTGCGCTCACTGCGGCAAGGAGCTCCCGTCTTAATTTGGCCGGTACCCATAGCTACGACTAAATCGGCAATAAACGTATCTTCTGTTTCACCACTTCGATGAGATACGACTGCCGTTAATCCATTTTTTCTAGCTAAGTCAATGGCGGCAATAGTTTCAGTTAGCGTGCCTATTTGGTTTAACTTAATTAAAATAGAATTACTACTGCGTTCAGTAATACCCCGTTGTAAACGGGATACATTAGTCACATAAAGATCATCGCCGACTATTTGGCACAAGGGAGCAAAAGCTGCGGTAAACTGCTTAAAACCATCCCAATCATCCTCGGCTAGAACATCTTCAAAGGACACTAATTTATGACGCGCACTTAAATCCTGATAAAACGTAATGAGCTCTTGACTGGATAGCTTTTTACCTTCTTTTTTCAGCTCATATACGCCATCATGATAAAATTCAGTAGCAGCTGCGTCAATGCCAAAGACCACTTCTTCGCCTAAGGTGTAACCAGCAGCGACGGCTGCTTCAGCCAAGACCTGAAAAGGTTCCTCGTTGCTCCTAAAAGCTGGAGCAAAGCCTCCCTCATCGCCCACACTAATAGCATAGCGCTTGGCTTTAAGAATTTTTTTCAAAGCCTGATATATTTCTGCACACATTCTGACAGCACTGGCAAAACTCTTCGCCCCTACCGGTAAAATCATATATTCCTGGATATCAGTGGCCCAATCGGCGTGCTTACCGCCATTTAAAACGTTCATCATGGGCACGGGCAAATAATATTTACCATCGAAATCTGGATTAAATTTATTCAGATATTGATATAATGGTTGACCCAAAGCAGCAGACGCCGCACGAGCGCAAGCCATAGAAACGGCTAAAATAGCATTGGCACCCAATTTAGCCTTATTCTCTGTACCATCTAAAGATAGCATGACGGCATCCAAACCAGCCTGATCACTAGCATCAAAGCCAGTTAAAGCTGGGGCGATTATCTTTTCAATATTTTCAATGGCACTAATCACACCAGCGCCATGGTATCGAGCCTGGTCACCATCTCGTAATTCCACCGCTTCATAGCTGCCGGTAGAAGCGCCCGAAGGTACTGCGGCTTCACCACTTATACCATTTTCTAAAATTACCCGAGCAGAAACTGTAGGGTTGCCACGAGAATCTAGAATTTCTAAAGCAGTAATTTTTTGAATTTTCATATAATTATAAACTTAGATCTTAAACTAATTAACGACATTACCTTTATAGATATTACGCTCTGTGCGCTCAATTACTTTCTTTAACAATCTTACAGCCTCAACTGGGTAATCGCCGACGGTTGTCTCATCAGATAGCATCACCATATCGGCGCCATCAAATACAGCATTGGCAATATCAGAAATTTCCGCTCTGGTCGGATGGGGATTTTTAATCATTGAAGTCATTACTTGCGTAGCAATAATAGCCGGACGATCATGCCAGTGAGCGTGACGCACCAGATTCTTCTGAATAATCGGCAAATCTTCAATAGGCACTTCAATACCAAGATCACCACGCGCCACCATAATAGCATCGGAAACAGCAATAATCCGATCAATATTCTTTAAAGCGATGCCTCTTTCGATTTTAGAAATAATCTTCACCTGACTGTTGCGACCCAGTAATTTACGTAAGCGCAAGACGTCATTAGCTGTTTGCACAAATGATAGGGCGATATAATCCATGCCCGCCTTCACTCCGAACTTAGCATCTTTTAGATCCTTAGCGGTCATGCCACCCTTTTTAATGTTGGTATCGGGCACATTAATGGCTTTGCGTGAACTCAAGACTCCGCCATTAACTACGGTTGCCCTAATAGTCTTGTCTTTAATCTCGTTAACTCTCAACTCGATTGCGCCATTACATAAAAACAACATCTCCCCCTTCTTAATGTCCTTATAAAGATCAACGCTGTCAATAGGAATAAAGTCGCCTTTTTTCTTATAAGGTTTTTTGGAATAAATAAAACGATAATCTTCACCCTCGTGCATCATGATGCCACCCTCCGGCATTTGACCGACGCGTATACGTGGACCCTGTAAATCCAACATGATACTAACTTTACGCTCAGAGGATTGATTAAAGTTACTGATTAATTTTTTAATCCTTTTATACTGATCATAGCTGGCATGAGAAAAATTAACCCGCACCATATCTACACCCGCCTTAAGTAAGGCTAGTAAATTTTCAGGAGACTCGCTCTTGGGGCCAATGGTGGCAATAATTTTAGTTGACATAATTACCGGCAAAATAAAAACGACCGTAAAAAAATAAGCGCTCGCTTCCCTTGCTTCTACTTAGATTAAATATTATTAGAACAAACGTATTATAGAACAAAGACCATAAAATGAAAAGGTGGCAAGTTTTATCGGCAACGGCGTAATTTTTGCATTAAAAGATTATAAAATTCTAGATTATTTAAACTTGCTAATTTTTGCCCCAAAGGCTCCTTAAGACGAAATAAATGGTGTAAAAAAGCTTTACTATACTGACGCAATTCCGGCAGAGAGCTCTCAGCGTTAATAGGAGAAAAATCACGAGCAAAAGCAGCGTTACTAATGTTTTTGGTCTCGTAAAAAGAGGGGAATTTACTGATAGCGCCTACTTTACCAGCAGGAATTTTAAAATCCTTAAAACCACGTTTAAAATAAAATAACTTGCCGTGACGCCCTTCTCTGGTGGGAATCACGCAGTCAAACATGTCCCAGCCCATCAAATAACAACGATAGATATCTTCGGGAGTCCCGATACCGAGAGCGAAGCGCAATGAATCTGTTGGTAGAAAAGAAGCGGTTTTGTATAAAGTGGCGGCTAAAAAATTACCGTCTTTATCCACTGGGCGTGCACCAAAACCATAACCATCAAAGCCAATCTTAACTAATTCCTGTGCACAAAAATGACGTAAATCTTCATAATCACCACCCTGAACGACCGCAAATAACAACGGCCTCTTCTTGGCAGTAATCCCCCTTTTCTTTAATTGTCTTTGATACTCCTGCTTACAACGAGCTGCCCAAGCTAAACTGCGCTTGACTGCGACCGCTAAATCATCATAAGGCCAGTCATTAGGTGGGCAGTCATCCAAGCAGACCATCATATCGACACCTAAATCAAACTGAATCTGAATAGATTTTTCTGGTGTCAACTCATGGCTAGAACCATCTAATGGCGATTTAAAAGACACCTTATCATCATCTATCTTCCCCATGCCTTTAGCACGATGAATCAGTGAAAAAACCTGAAAACCTCCCGAATCAGACAGTAGCGGTAGTGACCAATCCATAAAACTATGCACACCGCCAGCTTTTTTAATCAATTCCCTGCCTGGCTGCAAATAAAGATGAAAAGTATTAACTACCATTGCCTCCGTCTGGGCTCTACGAACATCATCCACAGTATTGCCTTTAACAAAAGCCCTGGTTGCATCCGGCATAAAAAATGGGGTCGACAAATAACCGTGAGCAGTTTTAATCCTACCTTTACGACAACGATGACTATCAACTTGTAATTTAAATCCGGACATAAATTATTCTACGCGACCATTATTAGACAGACCGGCGATCTCATCATCTTCTAACTTAGTGGTCTTGGCCTGGGTCTTGCGCCGCAATTCAGACTTAGTCTCTGCATCAGTGGCTGTAACCACGCTGCCAGGAGAAATAACCAGAATCTTATTAAGATCAGATTCTCCGGGAGTGAGACTGAGATTAAATTCAGCATCAGCCCGATAAACAGACAGGGGTAAATAACCTAAACGCCAAGTAATACGACGATTATCCTGATTATAAGAAATATTACCGACATTGGTGCTGCCTCCGGCCGACCACTCTATGCCCGCAGGTAAGTCTAAAGTCACCTCAGTGTTGTCTAAATCGTGCAAGTTGTTTTTAACCGTCCAAA
The DNA here is from genome assembly GCA_938003925.1 of uncultured bacterium. Classification (GTDB taxonomy): domain Bacteria; phylum Patescibacteriota; class Patescibacteriia; order Patescibacteriales; family UBA12465. Next base: position 24,832 of record CALKWQ010000054.1, on the reverse strand, counting down.
ATACTCGCACCTTGGTGGTCTCACCCACCCTTGGCGGTAAAGGGCCGGAGCCGACAGGTATATTATCCTCATTAAAGTACAAAATCTTTTCGCTTAATGATAAATCACTATTTAATTGACTTTTAATTGTATTACTTTTGTTATCTTCATTGGCATGACTTTGATTGTTTAATCCATATTGCGCGTAACTAGTTAAGATAGACTCTTGACCGAGATTACTGGTATTAAAATCTTTTAACTTTAAAGAAAAAGAAATCTCACCAGAGCTACCAGGAGAAAGTTCGGCTAGAGCTGGCACTTGTTCCTTGGTCCAGACAATCGCATTGCCAGACACGGTGCCACCGGCTGGGTCACGCAAGCTCGACCATTGAACCATATCACCCTTAACTACGGCCATTAACACTAAGTCATACAAAGAAGACCCACCATTGTTAGAATAAGACAGTTTATACTCTAAATTAGAACCAAAATCTACAGCCTGATCACTCTTAGCGCCATTCAATTCCAAGCTAATATTTAAATCGCTTTTCATAGCCTCAAAACTAAGAGTCTTTTCCCAAAAAGTCAGATCACTACCATTGTTCTCTTTTTTAAACAGGCGTAAACGCAAATCCTCTTTATCCTTATCCTTGTTATTCAAGCTAAAATTAATAGGAACCACCATGCGCTCAGCTGATTCTAAAGGCATGTAAGTTAACAGCCAACTATTTGCGCCTGAAGCCTGTATTTGTCCCGACAAAGGATCTGTGCCGGCAGTTGCCGTACTACTACTCACTTGAGCAGACGTGGTGCTGGATATTTTAATCTTGAAATTATCGCTACCGCTAGCTTCAAGATAGAAATCAGTCAAATGATTATCTTTAAAACCACTAAAAATCAACTTAATTTCATTATCCTCACCAATTAAGGCTGTATTTAAATAATCCGTATCCACATTGAAACCTAGACCGGCAATAACTGTGTTGGCACTAGATTCTTTCCTAAATTCACTGGAAAAATTAGCGGGAGTATAACTTAGTCTGGCTGTAATCACATTAGCAGAGTCAACCGGGGCAATTAAATAACCAGTAAGCAGCACATGCCCCGTCTCGCCAGCGGCTAAATCACCTAAAAACCAAGAGTTAATGCCAGAAACAGCTGGTTTAGCTTCAACTAAAACAAAGCTGGCTGGCAGCACCGCCTCTAATTTAGTATTGGATAAAAGCAAACCACTATCATTTTGATAGGTGATATCATAAGTAATTGGGGCGGCCACCAATGTCTTTTCTGGCGCCTGAACCCGCAAGACTACACCATCATTACCTGCCGGCATCTGAAAATAATAATAATAAGCTCCGTACAAACCGCAAGCAACAATAGTCAAAACAAACAACTGTTTAAATAATACAATTAAACGCAAGCGATGTCTCTTCTTAACTTTACTAACATCAACCAATTGACCATGACTGTCATGATAAATAGCCGAAAGATTACTATCAACCTCCGATGATAAGACCTCTTTTTTAACCGCCTCCTCAAAACGAGAAACCTCATCAGCTTCAGGCAAGGGACGCTCCAGGAAAGACGATAGATGTTCCTGCCGAGACTGGCGGCGAGAAGAGGTTGGTTTATTTTTTTTAGTTACAGGCATTGGTTTGAAAACGAAAGAGCTGAAAGACGAGGCCCATCATCAGCAGATTCGCTAAAAAAATTTATTTCTCCAATAAAACGGCGCGCAACATATCCCGATCGAGAGTACCTTGGCCTTGCCAAAGGCTCTGTTCTGGATAATTCCACACCTGTCTCCAGTTTGGAGGTAAATCTAAATTTAAATCAACTATAGCCGGGCTAGAACCAGGTTGTTTTTGCACTAATAATGAAAATTGAGCTCTAAAATCAGCCGTTTGGTTAAATAAGCTATCAATTCGAGACCACCAATCCTGAGCGGATGCAACGTTATTTTTTAATTTAAAAGGCAAACGGTAACGGAATTTAATTACAGCCGTTTCTCCGGGGTCAGTCATAACCCAGTTGGCAAAAACTGTTTTGCCGTTTTCTTGATAAATTTTAGTACCACTATTTAAATCATTAACCGCTAAATTTTCAGTTTCAGCTAATAAAGGAAAAATCTGCCAAGTGGGTTCTGGCTGTTCGAAATAAAAAGCTTCAGGAGCTTTAAAACCGCTAGCAGATAATAGTTGGCTGCCCTGAGGAACATACACTCGCAGCCAATCTACATTGCGCACGCCGCTTAAAATTTCGTTTTTAACCCCAGTATGAGCACGATAAATAGTCAACTCATCTACAATACTGCCATCACTCATTATCTGGGCGCGATGCTCGATTCTTTCTTGCATACGCCGATCACTTTTCTGGCCAGCAATATTAGTGTGCACCACCATTAAATAGTCGTGCTTGACCGTACTCATAGATCCGTCTAAACCGTAACGAGCAGCTCGTGCCTGTAAATCGGCATCGCTAAAATATAGCATGATATTTTTGGCACTAAGATTGCTTTCCAAGGCAGATAGCAGCGCGGGCACATTCTCTGGTCTTAACACCGATGGTAGGCGTAACATGATTTCCGCCATTAAATCGCCAATAATTTTTTTGGGCTGGTTAGCAGGACTATCTGGTAAATCAGCAACCTCTGCTGGATGTGTTTTAATCAAATTGTCCTTTTCTACTGTCCCTTGGATTAATTCCCAAAAATTATCAGCATCAATAGTTAAGCCATACTCCGCCTGCAAATCAATCGGACCAGTAATTCTTAGTAAATCCTCTAAAACATCGGGCGTGAAGCTGATAACGCCGTCGACGGTAGGACCATCACTCTTATCATAAAACCACATAAGCGCTCTAGCGCTGGTAGGCCAATCCGGCCACCAATTGGCATCCCATAAATACCAACGAGGACTAACCAACCATAAAGGTTTGGGCGACTGAATAAAAGATTTCATGCCTGCCTCGGTATCATAAGTGCCACCAGCTGGAACCTCCAGTTTTCTGATGGCGCCATCACGAATGTCAACTAAAGCGTAACTACCCAAAAAACCACCAGCACCCCGCATCTCTGAATTGTTCTGGAATACGAGCAAATAGCGCTTATCCTGACTGACACCGATAAAATTTTTAATAGCTTGCGCTGAATCCAGTAATGAATCTAGAGCATTGACTGCTAAATCAGCTTGCTGACGAAAAGATAAAAAGCGTTCACGATATTCTTGAGGTAAATCCTGTGGTTCAATTGCCTGCAAATTAGCCTTTAGTTCTTGAGCGCTAATTAAGGCTAGACTACCATGCTCTACAAAAGAATCAATCAAAGAGCCCCAACTTTTTTCAGCTTCGTTTTCCAATAAGACTGATCCGGCCGCACTTAAATGTTGACCCAAAGCAGAGGCGGCTGCACCAGCTGCTAAGAATTTTTTACCATTGGCAGCTAACTTAATCTTGGAATCATTGGAAAAAGAAGCAAAAGACAGCAACCAATCATCTACTCGCTCTAACTCTTGTTGGGCCGATTTAAAATCAGCCGCTGCTCGAGCAAAACTATTACTAGCCGATACCATGTCTAATTGAGTGGCACCATCAGAAGCAGAGGCCAGGTTATTAAAAGCAGAAAAAGAACTATTAATAACATTATTCTTTAAGTGCTGAAAATCTAAAATCTTGAAATAAGCCAGTAATTTAAAGGGTAAAATGATAAAAACTAAGGCCGCCATAAAAGCAAACACGGAACGATACCAAGATACTAAATATTCAGCTTCGGTTACCTTAGTTTTTTTATTAAATAAATTATTAGCAGACGTAAGCCGCCTTAGTTGTCTCCAACGCAAAGCGCTGGCTCGAGCAAATTGCCGTCGAGCCCGTCGATTGACCGGTAAATCTAAGATTTTACGACATCTCCAATGATTAAGTAAAGTAGATTTTAGAGGCCAAAAAAGACGATAAGATAATTTTGGTTTGCGCTTCCCCTCTCTCGACAGAAAATGTTTAAAAAAGTTAACACTGCTAGTTTGCCTGGGCTTAGACAGAGAGAAACTTAATCTTCTTTTAACTGGCCGCTGTTTTGATTTAAACGAGGCAGTTAACTTAGATTCTGACTTAATAATCTTATCGTCAGACACGTTTACGGCTGGCGCTAGTTTAGAACGTAAATCTACCACAAAAGAATCCGAAGGACGGGGATAAGAAGAGTTTATATGTTTGGAAGCATGTCGTTGAAACATGATAATAAATTATTATTTTACCGACTGACGATAAATAGCCAGAGTCTTTTCTGCACAGGCCGACCAGCTAAACTTTTTTACGTGATTTAAGCCTTGAGCTACTAAGCTTTGGCGCCTCTTACTATCATCAATTAAACTTTCTATTTTGGCAATCATGTCTTGCTCATCGTAGGGATTAAAATACTCCGCCGCGTCGCCAATAATTTCCGGCAAACTAGCTTGATCGGAGGATACCACTGGGCAACCATGTGCCATAGCCTCTAAGGGTGGCAAACCAAAACCTTCGTATAAGGAAGGAAACACATAAAGTAAGGCTTGCCGATATAAAGAAGCTAGGTGAACATCGGGTATATACCCTGGCAAAACCACTGGTGTATTTTCTACACCATCTTGCCATAGCTGCAAAGACTCAGCTTTCGCACGAACACGCTGATAAAAATAGTCATTCTTACCCACCATAACCAGAGATAATTCCGGGCGCCGTCGATGTAACTCAGAGAAAACAACCATAAGCCGATCAAGATTTTTGTGCGGATAGGCGTTGCCGACATAGAGTAAAAACGGTCTATTGATATGATAATTAGTCAAAACTTGTTCGGGCGACATTACGCCAGCTGGACCAGCATATTGTTTAACTAAATCAGCCACACCTTCGTAAGTAACTATCAACTTCTTGGGATCAGCACCAAATTTATCAATGATATCCTGGCGAGTAAAATTAGAAACGGTAATGATAGCGCGCGCCCTTAATACCGCTATTCTAATCACTAAACGATAGGCCATCTGTTTAAACCAATAGAAAGCGGCCGGCAACATCGAAGCGCGCCTGCTGGGAAAACGGGTGAGAATTAAGTCATGGATAGTAACAACAAAAGGCGTGCTGGTAAAAATAGGAATATTGAAATGTGGAAAGTGCACCAAATCAAGCCGCTCTCTTCTTAAAATCCAGGGAAAAAATAGCTGCTCTCTCCAAGAATACCAGCGCAAAGATAGCTCTCTTTTAGTGACAAAAGGATTATCGCTCTTGAAATCATTAATATTTTCAGGACTCAAAAACACAACATATTCAAACTCTCCTTGATGATCAAGTCTGATAATATTATCCACCACTTCTTGGACATAACGGCCAAGCCCTTTGCCTAAAGGTCCATAGAAACGAGCGTCAATACCGATACGCCGACGATGATTGTGTTTAAAATTATTCATTAGACAAAAGGTAAATTATCAGGAGCAGAATCATTACTGCTAAAAGTTTCTTTTTCTGTCTCTTTCTGATTATCAGCGGTCGCTGGATTTAAAATATCAACATTAAACATTTCCGGAGTTGCCCCTATAAAATCATTGACCACAGGCAAAGAAGAAGGCGCATCGGCTTTTCTGCCAGGAGCCTTTTGAATCATCGGTGCCTTAACGTTAGCTTCAATCGGGAAGTGCCACAGAGTCGCCAACTCTTCAATATTATATAAGCCGGGATTGCGACCAGCCGATCCATCACGATTTACATAATTACGCATGATGGAGTTTTTCTTTTTAATCAAGCGGCTATCTTTATTAAAATAAGCCGTTTTGGTCATGGTGATATTCACATCCGGCTTTAAATTATTTAAATCCAAAGCCGCAAATTGCTTCATATAGCCAACCAAGCCATTAGCCACCTTACTCTTATTCATCACACCTTTACGAGCAACATAAACTACTCTGATTTTTGCCTCAAAGCCAAGTTTAGATGACTTCATCTGAATAGCTTCAATCTGTTTTTTCTGTTTGGGCGTTAACTCCATCATGGACAAGCCCTTGCTATCATCTTTTTTGGATTCAATATCACCCCAGATACTAAAAATAGCTTCGCTGGCATCGCCCATCCACTCCACGAATTTAGAAATACGCCCGGCAGTTGACTTCTTCTTACCTAATATTTTATCTACTTCCTTCTCTGTTTCTGCCACCCAATCAAAGCCGGTGGGTATAACAATTAATTGCAGCCATAATTGCTCCCCCTCACGTAAAGAGCTACACAAATCCATTAAAGAAGCCATTGGGTCTTTAAATTGCGTTTCCGATTCTCCGAATTTATGTTCAAACTCTTGATATAGTTTGATAGGAAAAGCGGGGTTGCGAGCTTGCATAAACTCAGCCCCCCAGATGTCATATTCTTCGTCAGGAAAACGTTGGGGCACAGTTTCTACATAATCGTCTACCTCGGATATTTCAGCATCTGGATATTGAGAATAAACAGATGTTTCAATTAAATTACGAAATTCTATCGGCAGTCTAATTAGAAATTGAGTATAACCCTCCAAACTAACAATTTCATAACTAAAAGAGATTTGGAATTTACCCTCAAACCATGTCTCAAAAAAGTTGGTAGAACCATGTGCTCCCCCCAAATAGGTAAACATGTTTTCGACTGCTTTAGGAGACTGCTCGTTACCCTTAGGGACGTCAATAGCAAGTATGATAAATTTTAAGTTTTTAGCCGCCCACTGCCCTTGCAATCTGGCTAAATACATCAAAGACACGCCATACAAAAAAACCGCTGCGATTATCATCCAGCCAACATTAATAAAAAATACCCATAACATTTGGTCGGCCGGCAGAGCCGCAAAGGTTTCTAAACGCGTAGTGTCAATGGTTATTTCCATAACAAAATGATAAGAGCTGATAATCACAAAGATATCAGACTTTACCTACATATTTTAGCATAAATTTAAGAAAACAAAAACCGCCGCGTAAAACGCGACGGCTAGAGTCTAATTAAGTAAAATTGTGGATTTAAGCCAGCTGCCACTCCCTCAAACCATACATGCCCCTGCCAGTCAAAACATAACGCTCGTCAAGAATTAACTCATTATGAACTGTGGCCGGATTAGCATTTTTGTGATCAAATTTGACCTCATTAATCTTGGCAGCGATTTCAGTAAAGTGCAAAGGTTGGCCGGAGTTTTTTAACACTAAGTAAATCTTATCATTAATGGTCTTGGGCTTAATTTCCTGCCAATCAGCTTTGCCCCAGTTACCAAATTTATTTTGTTCCAGGTCTTTAACTGCCTGCAGAAAAGAATATAGGGTTTTATTGCTATTTATAACCTCAGCTTTATCTGGAAAAACTTTGCTTTTAAACACAGGGGTAATATCAGTGCTATCATCTTTAACTAGACGGTCTTGAAAAGTCTGATAAGCGTCTAGCTGCTTAAGCATAGACAACAACTCATCAGTGTCTAAGGTCTTATTTAGAGATTCAATTTTAGCCATCATATCTTGAGACAAGGTCTCAAAATGATCAAGAGATTCGTCTTTTAACTTAATGGCGGCATTGAATTTAGCAGAATCCGGCAAAATATCAAAATCATCGCCTAATAGCTTGGATAACAAAAAATCGAAACGATTCTTGTAAACCTGACGGTTTTTCTCATATTCAGCACTATTAATGTCTGATTCGTTGCTCATTTCTAAACTCATGACGGTTAAGATGTCCAACAAAAAATCGCGACGTAATAGACCTCCATGTTCTTTCAATAAATCACCCACTACGCCCTTTAAGGTAGCTAAATATTCACCCAAATTATCCAAGCGTTTAATCTTCTTAATGCTGGCATTTTCAATCTGACGCACACGCTCTCTAGTCAACTTATGCAGTTGACCAATTTTTTCCAAAGTTTCATTCTTGTCCCCATTTAATCCAAAGCGACGGGTCAGAATATCGCGTTCACGATCCATTAAATCAGAAAAAAGACCATTAACGATATGAATGGCGTTTAACTTCGCTAATTCTTCACTGCGTTTCTCGCGCACGATGCTATCAAGCAAGTTTTCCATATAAACAGAGGTATAGCCGGGCTATAACTTTAATATTTTTAATATAGACTCAATCTATCATAATAATTTATATTAGTCAAGACCACGATAAATACGCCAAATCTGGGCGTAGCTTTTTAGGAGAAAATGGGCTAATATTAAAGAAAATATCCCCAAAAAGACAACCTGAACAACAATTAAAAAGCGTGATTTTAGCCCTTCCCGTGACCAATGTTTTATAAATAAACGATGCTGATTAACAAAAGACCAAGAGCGCGTCAAGGGGTTGCGACGACGCCAATCAAGCCAAGTACTGACTAGCCCCCCCTTAGAAGCAGCGCTACGATCATGATACGCCGTCGCTTGCGGCACTAAACATGACTTTAGGCCGGCCCGGTAAAAACGGTAGGCGAGATCACAATCCTCCTTGTACATAAAAAAATTAGCGTCAAAATAACCGTCGTCTTCTTTAATGGTACGCAGGGCATCCAAACGGAAGCAAGCGGCGGCGCCAGAAGGGCCCAAAATATTAGCCCGGTCATATTGTCCTCGATCCAGTTCACCCTGCCCTAAATCGGAAAAACGTAAACCTGGACGCATGATAATGCCGCAAGAATCTAATATATTAGTTTTAATTCTATTAGCAAAATCCCAACGGTAAATCTTTGGACAAACAACCGCTAACTCTTTGTTAATACTTAAAGCTGATACCAGCTCTTTAACCATCTCCTCCCCCACCAACATATCTGGGTTAAGCATCAAAAAATAATCAGCCCCTTCTTGATGAGCTACGGCAATTAAATTATTATAGGCAACCGCGAAACCTAAATTGCTAGCAAACGATAATAGCCTCACAGGAAAACTCGCCCGACGATTGTACTGATCTATGAGCAAATTATTAGTATAAGGTGCTTGATCGCTGTTATCACCAGCCAACACTAAAATCTCAGCCTTCACCTTGGAAAGAGAGATTTCTAAACTATCTAAAAATTCAGGTAAGTATGGAGCCGAACTCTGATTGTAACAAAGAAAAGCAACTACTAGTTTCATGTCTGGCAAAAAAATTAATAGTAAAAACAATGGATTAACTAGAAAAAAGCTAAGCCTTATATTATCATCTTCTTATCCAATTTTTCCTTGGCAAATACTTGAGCGCGTAACAAGCTATCAAAAGTGCCAGCATCTAGCCATTCGCCTTTAACCATCGCAACCGTCAATTCATCCTTATCTAGATACCAGTTGTTAACATCTGTAATCTCTAGCTCTCCTCGCGGGCTAGGCTTGAGGTTCTTGGCTACTTCGACCACACGATGATCGTAAACATAAAGTCCGGTCACGGCGTAATTACTTAAATACTCCTGTGGCTTTTCTATAATCTTCTCTGCCTTCATAGCCTCATTAAACCTAACCACTCCGAAACGCTCTGGGTCAGGCACATGCTTAGCGAAGACTTTAGCACCACTCTCAAAGCTAGCAATATCTTGAGCGAAATCATCCTCAAAAATATTATCTCCCAAAATCATAGCCACGCTTTCTCCTTGAATAAACTTTTCACCAATAATAAAAGCCTGGGCTAAACCTTCCGGCTTATCTTGGATTTCGTAAGTAAATTTCACACCAAATTCCCTACCACTTCCTAATAGATTAAGATAATCTCCCGCTCTCTCCGGAGAAACAATGATTAAAATCTCTTTAATACCAGCTTGAATGAGGGTGTTCAAAGGATAATAAATCATCGGTCGATTATAGATGGGGAGTAATTGTTTACTGGTAATTTTAGTTAGAGGGCGCAAACGAGTACCGCTACCACCGGAAAGAATAATGCCACGCATATTATTTTATATTAAAAAAATTAAGCCTTATTTTTAAGAATAACTAAATAATCAGCTAAAGCTTCTTGCCAGGAACGCAAAGGTCGTCGACGATAATTGGCTAAAACAGAAAATGCCGGCCTAACAGCAGGACGTGGCCATTCAGCTGGAGTAATTGCTTGCAAGTCAGCTTCTATACCAGCGAGCTGAAACAAGTATTGAGCTCCTTGATACCAGGTTGCCTGTCCGCTATTAACTAGGTGGTAAATACCACGCGCCGCTTGCTCTTCACAGAGCTGCCGAGTTGCTAGCGCCAAATCTGGAGTATAAGTAAAACAGCTCATTTCGCCGTCAATGGCCTTGATATTCCCCCCTTTAGCAGCTAGGGATAACATGATATCAAAAAAACTGGGCTTGGCCTGAGGATTTTCTCCTGGTGGTCCAAACAACTTAGAAGTGCGAATCAAATAATAATTTAGGCCCTTAAGAGCTTTTCTAGCTAAAGCTTGTTCACCGCCATATTTACTTTGGCCATAGACATTCAAGGGCGAAGGATGATCAATTTCCTTGTAAGCCCCAGACAAACGTTGATCGCCGCCAAAAACATAGTCAGTAGAATAATGAATCAATAAGGCATTGGAGTATAAACAATAGTCAGCTAAAGCCTCCGGCAAATCTCGGTTTAAACTCCAGGCCAGAGTTGCCTCGTCTTTTTCTTGCTCACACCTGTCAACTGCGTTATAAGCGGCTGCATTAATAATAATAGTCGGTCGTAAAGCTTGCAGGCGTTGACGCAGTTCGCTGAAGTCAAGAAAATCAAAATCTACACGATCCCAAGAGACCGGTTTTTGATCAGCAAAAGCTAACCTTAGTTGTCCACCCAGATTACCAGCGGCACCTAAAATCAAAATAGACATAACTTGAGTATAACCTAATATCACGAAAAATCAAGCAAAAAGCGCCTGCACGGCGCTTTAAGCAGCTAATGATGACATTTAGACATCTTGCCACTTTCCTCCTTGTCGTACTAATAGCTCAGGTGCCTTTTCTGGTTCGGCCAACAACTCTTTACTAATTTTTTCCATACGTGCTCCCTGAGAACCTTTAATTAAAACGATATCACCTTCCCTCAAGCGTTCCTGGATAAACTTTCCTGCTACATCCGGCCGATCAAAATGAAAAATATAATCCAAACTCATGCCCACCTCTTGAGCTCCTCGATCAATATCGCGCGATCTCTCGCCAACAGTAATCAAATAATCTATGCCTTGGTTAAAGACGGCGCGACCGACGGATTTATGGCCCTCTTCACTGTAAGCCCCTATTTCTAACATGTCTCCCAAAGCCGCGTATTTACTAGAGTTCTCGTCAGTTTTAATAGATCCCAACACTTTAATCGCTGATAAACAAGCTTCTGGAGAAGAATTATAGCTATCATCAATTAAAAAAGAATGTTTGATGCCTGGCAATAACTGCATGCGACCAGCAGGCAGACGAAAAGGGCGTAAGATTTCAGCTATTTCCATTAAATTAAAGCCGAAATGCAAAGCAACAGCTACAGCAGCTAAGGCGGCATAAACACCGCCTTCACCCAAAATATTAGGCAGACTCATGGGCACAATGCTCCCCTCATAACTTAATTTAAAATTAACACCGGCTAAATCATAATCCCCGCGTTTAAATTGGTAATGCACATCTTGAGCCATCAAATCAGCCCCTTCGTTCAAGCCATAAGTCATAACTCTAGCCGGACTGACTTCAGCCATCGCCCGAGCATTTTCACTATCATAATTTAAAATACTGATCCCCTTACGATTAACTTTTTCAATTAAAACCTGCTTCTCTTTCCTAATGTTTTGCAGGCTGCCAAAATATTCCAAATGAGAATAGCTCACCGCCGTCATCACGCCCACTGTTGGTGGTGCTAAACTAGTTAAATAAGCCATGTCCCCTGGACGATCAATGCCCATTTCCAGAATTAGAAAACGGGGATAAGTGTTATCTCGCCACAGACAAAGACTTAAAGCTCGGACAAACACCTGAAGCCACCCCCAAAGAGAAGATCCTGGAGACTCCGCTCCGATAATGGTCAGAGGCACCCCAATTTCATTATTGTAATTTTTTATACTTGTGCGCACGGATAAACGTGAAGATAAAACTGTATAAATAGCCTCTTTGGCACTAGTTTTGCCGATAGAGCCGCTAATCGCAATAATCTCGGGCTGATACTTCTTTAAAACGAGACGACTGAGATATTTAAGTTGAAGTTGTAGGAGTCGGCGCATATGTTAAGAAAAATAGTAATTACTGCCTAGTTTTAGGAATTTGGTAATATTTCAATAAAAAATCCGCAACATCATGCCATAGAGGCACGGCAGTACTCTCGGCATAACGAGCGCCCTGAGGGGCGTCAATCTTAGTCAACATCACTATCTGCGGATTGTCAATTGGCACCACGCCAATAAAAGTATGAATGTATTTATCCTCGCTATAACCGCCAGCAGTTGCAACTTGGGCGGTACCGGTCTTACCGCCAATATAATAACCAGGTATCTGGGCGCCCTTAGCGTGACCGCTCTCAACCACATTTACCATCATGGCCAAAATGGTATTGGCTGTTTGTTCGGATACTACTTGACGAACTGACTTGGGCTTTAGCTCATCTACGCTACCATTACTGTGTCTAATTTCCTGCACAATATAAGGCTGCATTAGGACTCCTTGATTGGCTAAAGCCTGATAAGACATCACCATCTGTAAAGGTGTGACTGCAATGCCTTGACCGAAAGAAGCGGTAGCAGCATCTATTTCTCTCACCTTATTCTTTAACAGATTATCAATATTACCCTTACTCTCCGAGCCCAACTCTATGCCCGTTTTTTCCCCAAAACCAAAACTCTTCACGTAGTCAGAAAACACCTTGGGACCAATTTGCCGCATAGCAAAAATGGCGCCAGTGTTAAGAGAATTTTCTAATACCGCGTTCATGTCTACAATGCCGTGAGCACCCTTAGTACTAAAATCGGAATTACTAATAGCCTTGGGCCAGCCCGTAATCATAATTTGCCCCTCATCTTGATAAGTGGTGCTAGGACTAACCTTGCCTTGATCAATAGCTGCAGCCATTGTTATTACCTTAAAGACTGAGCCAGGCTCATACTGATATAAAATAGCAGGGTTATTATAGGTCTTAAGATCTTTAACTTCTCGATAATTGTTAGGGTTAAAACTAGGAACAGAGCACATGGCTAAAATTGCTCCCGTATTGGCATTAACAGCAATAACGCTGCCTCCTTCAGCATTATGGGCTGCTACCGCTGCCTCCAAAGCCGCACAAGCTTGAAATTGAGCGCTACGATCCATGGTTAAAATCAAATCACTACCAGCCTCAGGCTTCACATATTCACGATCGTTAACAATAATGGTATTACTAACTCCACGCTCACCTTTAAGATAGCCGGCTTTACCTGCTAATTCTTCATTAAAAAACTCCTCTAAGCCATAACGACCATACCCCTCATCATCAACATAGCTAACAAAACCGACAATATTGGCGGCTGTATTATTCTCTGGGTAAAAACGATAGCTCTTTAAATTAAAAGCTATGCCTTCAATTTTCAGCTCTTCCCCACTATTTTTAAAAACCACCTTATCCAAACGTCTCTCTAAATCGGTACTAGCAATCATTTGATCTGGGGTGCTAGCCAACAAGGCATACAGTGAAACCAGGTCACCATCGGACATCTTATCCATGATTGGCTCATAAGGATCACCCGGCTTGTCTAATTTTTTTAAATAAGTCTGAACTATCTCTTCTTGCCTGGACTGCAATAAACGATCTAGGGCTATTTCTTTAATTTCTTGCCACTCGGTTCTAGTTTTTTTCTCGGCAGCCAAAGCTTGTGCTGCTTTTGACCGCGCTATTTTATCTTCCTCGCTATAATCTGACTCATTAATAGCTGCCACCTCAGAGCGTAAGGCCGCTTCGTCTTGTCGTTCTAATTCGGCTCGCACTTGCGCCTCTAATTGTGGTCGGTCAAAAAAAGTGAACAGTTTTTCCGCTATCACTCTAGGTTCTTTAATGTCTTTAGGTACAGCGTATAAGAAAGAAAAATCCTTATTAGTCGCTAAAGGATAGAGCTGATCCTGCCCGTTAAGCTTCTCGTGCAACATAATCTTACCCCTCTCTGGTTGTAGGCGACTAGAAATTTGATGTTGATTGGAAGCCAACACACCATACCAGTCACCTTGGGCTATTTGCAAAAAGTAGAGACGATAAATCACTGCTCCTAACAATAAAAAAATAAGCGCCGCAAAGAGGCGCAAACGCGGACTAATATTATTGGTTACCGTTTTTTGTTGCCGATAATCCCTTAACATATATTTCCAGAAAAAATTATTTCTTGGCAACAACTGGTGTTTTGGGAGAAAAATAAGCGACGTCTTCCACTTGAACCATATTAAGACCCTGCAGACGAGGAGATAAGGCGGTGTATGATTGCAAAGTTAGGACTTTAGCTTGCAAGTCTTGACTCTCCTCCGCCAACAGATTGCTGCGACTCTTTAAATCTTTAAGAGCAAATCCTTTGACTGTTAAATCATTCATGGTGACCAAATAAACTACACCCAAAGCTAGACAGGCGATTCCCAAAAAGACATTAATTTTTTGCCAAGGGAATTTTGCTCTAACTGATTGACGGCGTTGTTTAAGTTGATTGGCACGAATGATCATATTAAGATAAATGGAGAAGTCGTTCACACGACTGCTTTATTTTAAAATTGAAAATTATCTTATTTTTTCAGCTCCACGCAGTTTAGCGCTACGAGCCCTAGGGTTAACACTTAATTCCTGATTTCCAGATAAAAGTGGTTTTTTAAACAAAGGTCTTAAGCGAGCGAGATGGCCACAGACACAAACCGGGGCTTGGGGCGGACACAGACAATCAGTGCTTTCTTCTTTTAACCAACGCTTTACTATTCTGTCTTCACCACTATGAAAAGAAACGATAGCAACCCTGCCTCCCACAGTTAATATTTCGGTCACGGCCGACAAAGCAGCATTTAAACTACCAAATTCGTCATTAGTAGCCAAGCGCAGAGCTTGAAAGGCGCGGGTGGCGGGATGAATTTTGCTTGTCTGAAAGCGCGTGGGCGTGATTTTAAGGATAATATCAACTAATTCCTTGGTGGTACTTAAAGGTTTTGTTTTCCGAGCTAATACCAGCTCTTTAGCTAAGCGATATGCTTGTGGTTCCTCACCCAAATCCCTAAAGATAGCCGTCAACTCAGACAAAGAAGCTGTGCGTAACAAGGCTGTGGTACTAATTGATTTACCAGCACCAAAGGCCATGTCCAGTGGACGGTTACCCTGAAAAGAGAAACCGCGTGTTTCATCAGCCAACTGAGCCGAAGATAAACCAAGATCAAAAGCAATACCGTTAAGTGGGGTTGATAAGTACTCACTGGCTATGGCGGCTAAATTCCTAAAATTATCATGAACTAAAACAATGTTATTTAATTTTTTGGCAGATATTAACTCATGGGCATTGGCAATAGCCATCTCATCAGCATCGATTGCTAGCACTTTGCCGGTTTTACCAACCGCAGAGGCTAGAGCTAAAGTATAGGCGGCGCCGCCCAAAGTACAATCTATATAAGTCTGCCCGGGTTGAGGATTTAAGGTCTCAAGAACTTCTGGCAAAAGTACGGGGATATGATGATAAGACATATTAAATGCCTAAATCTCCTAATTCTTCAGCGATACTATTACTATTTTGTTCAGCCGCCTGCTTATAGCTATTCCAGGCACCTTCATCCCAAATTTCTAAATGATTATACAAACCAGCAATAATTACACCTTTTTTTAAAGCAGAAAACTTCCGTAAATATTCAGGCAAGGTAATTCTGCCCTGATTATCGAATTCAACATCCATAGCTCCGGCCAACATGTGTCTAGAAAAAGCACGGGCTTTGGCCTGACTAATAGGCAGAGCGGCAAATTTCTGTGCAATCTTTTCAAACTGCTCTTTAGAATACAAAAACAGGCAGTTATCCAAACCCTTGGTCACAACTGCACCCTTCTTTAAAATGACGCGAAACTTGGCTGGAATAGCCAGCCTACCCTTATCATCCAGGTTGTGATTGTATTCGCCTATAAACATAAGTATCGGCGGTGGATAAAGTGTCAACAATCATATTCACCTTTGTTCCCCACTTTTCACCTTTATGATTTAATTATACACCACCTAACCCCAGCGGTCAACTCTGCAAAAACTTAAAAAATAAAGGAAAAATTAAAAAAAGACAGCCTTTTACACAAGCTGCTTTTAATCTGTAGAAATTTTTAAAAAAGTTATCAACAGGTAGCCCCTCGCTGCCGACCGATATTTGGTTCAGTTTGGTAACGAGGCTTAACCGCCTGCCCTCCTGAAAAAACAAAAACATCCTTGTTGGTAGCAGATTCAGCCGGCACGCCCAAAGCATAAGCTAGGGCATTAGCAGTTAACACGCCAATACGCAAAGAAGTAAAGCTACCACCCTCATTTTTCACCTGCACTGATTTGATTTGACGCCAAGCAACACCCTGACCAGACAGCAATCCGACAACCAGAGGCAGTAATTTTTCAGCCTGCTGACGACTAGCAACTAGCCGTTTAGTTTTAGTGCCACCTGGACCCGATAAAGTTACTTTAATTAAATTATCTGACGCTGTATCAATCGTTAAGACCATATGCTTTTAAAATTATCTTGAGCTCATTTAGACTAGAAACCTTTACCAACTGACTGCGTAACTGACTAGCGCTGGGCAATCCTTGCACATACCAACAAGCTTGCTTTCTCCATTCTAATAAAGCCTTTTCGCCCTTTAAGATTGTCAGCATTAGCGCGTGCCGATATAATAAATTACTAATAGCTGTCTGATTATAATTTATTAAACGCGCTGCCTTAATTTCCTGAAATAACCAGGGGCGAGCTAAGGCACCACGAGCTAAGCCTAAACCGTCAGCGCCGCTTAATTCTAACGCACGCTGAGCAGTGGCTAGACTTACCACGCCACCATTCATCAAAATAACACCTGTAAAGTAAGGTCTAATTTGTTCCGGCAGACTGAAATCGGGTTCACCTACAAAACCCTGACTTAAACTACGGCCATGAATCATTAAAGCTGCTAAGGGTAAATCGGAAATATGCCGCATAAACTCTACCGCGCTCATGGCACCAGACTGAGAGCGAACTTTAATAGAAACAGGCAGGTTAGTATTGGCCAAGACCGCCTCGATTACTGCACGAGCGGTAGTTAGATTTTTCATTAAATCAGCACCAGCACCCTGCTTAATTACTTTGCCTACCGGACAACCAAAATTAATATCTAAGCCGTGCGGTTTAATATACTCGGTCACCATCCTAGCGGCTACAGCAAAATGATCCGGTTTAGAACCAAACAACTGCACCACGTACTTACTCTCCTTCTGCTTATCCCAACGCAGCAGCTCTAGAGTGCGATTATCTGCCACCTGCTGCTGATAGAATAAAGCCGTAGCTGAAGCCATTTCACTATAGACAACATCGGCTCCGTAAGCGGAGCAGATTTGTCTGAAAGCGATATCGGTAAAACCAGCCATCGGCGCTAAAGCTAGAATAGGCTGCTTAGTGTTCTTTAATTGCTGCCAAAAGTTAAGCGACATGATATTAAACCGGTTTAATCTGCTGACCGTCTATGCCATCCTCCACCGTATAACCAGCCGCTAAAATTTCTAAGCGCAGAGCATCAGCCTGTGCCCAATTTTTGGCTAAACGTGCTTGCTGTCTAGCTGCTAACAGTCCGGTGACTGCTTCAGGCAAATCACAGACTTCAGTTACATAATCGGGGCGCATAGCTGGTTCAGACAAAGCTAAACCTAATACTCGATCAAAATCAAACACTGTAGCTAATTTATCTGCTGGATCTAAATCGGATTTTAGAGTTTTAAACAATATCGCTAGAGCTTGGGGCATATTTAAATCATCATTAATTGCTCCCACAAATTCATTCCTCAAGACATCATCAACGACACCAAGATCTTCTCCTAATAGATTGATCTGACGATAGAGAGATTGTAATCCCTGCTCTGCTTGACGCAGATTCTCCTCGCTATATTCCATGGGCTTGCGATAATGTACCTGCAGAGCCGCGAAACGATAAGCTAGGGGATTAATGTGCTTTTGTAATAAAGCGTTATCTAAAGTCAAAAAATCACCGCTACTCTTAGCCATCTTCTTGCCCCCACTAATATTAAGAAAGGCGCCGTGCAACCAATAGTTGAAAAATTTTTTACCAGTAGCCGCCTCGCTCTGAGCAATTTCGTTGCTATGGTGGACATTGATATGATCGATACCGCCACAATGGATATCACGCTCAGTGCCTAAATACTTTAAACTCATCGCCGAACATTCTAAATGCCAGCCTGGGAAACCAACACCCCAAGGTGAATCCCATTCCATTTGCCTCTTAACACCAGCTGGCGATAATTTCCATAATGCAAAATCCGTAGGATTTCTTTTCTCTGGATTTTTTTCCACTCTAGCTCCCTCGAGTAAATCTGCTAAAGGCAAATGGCTGAGACTATTATAAGTTGGAAATTTGGCCGTATCAAAATAAATGCCATCACTGGTAGCATAAGTATAACCTTTATCCTCTAAAATCTTAACTAAAGCGATTTGTTCAGGAATATTATCTGTTGCCTTACACCAAACATCAGGGGCAATGATATTTAAGTGATGCAAATCTTCTCGGAAGGCATCGGTATAATAGGCCGCTATCTCCCACGCGCTCCGACCCTCACGAACTGCACCCTGCTCCATCTTGTCATCACCCATATCCATATCACCGCTTAAATGACCGACATCAGTGATATTAAGCACCCTTTTTACCCGATAACCATTATATTTTAAAGTGCGCACCAAAAAATCTTCAAATAGGTAGGTGCGAAGATTGCCGATATGTGCAAAATTATAGACTGTCGGACCGCAGGTATAAAGTCCGACTTGGCCGGCGACAATCGGCTCAAATTTTTCCTTAGACAAACTTAAGGTGTTGTATAAATATAAATCCATAATATTACTGTTTAAAAGTGACTGGATAGGATACCCAAGCATCATACTCAGGCAGGCCCGAAGGATTATCTTTTTTAATTATTATCTCACCAAACTGTTCACCCTCGGCATCGAATAATAATTCAGCTTGGAAAGGGACCAGCTCATTAGTCATCCAATCATTTTGAGCTCTGGCGTTAGTCTCTGCCAATATACGACCGCTAGTCCCCCTTAATATGATTGGTAGACTGGCTTCAAAAAACCAAGAGCCAAGGGCCTGCCCGGTAACTAAATAGGGGCTACTAATGGGCTCGCCAACCGCAGGAGACGTTAACACCACCTCCCCAGAAACTAGTGTCTTAGTTTCTGGTGTTGAACTGGGAGTTACTGTTTCAACCGATATTATTTCCGTTGCTGGAATCGGAGTCGGTTTAGACATAGGCTTAGCAAACAGAGCTGACAAAGCCTTAAGCTCCTCTTCCATTGATAATTCATCTCGACAATCAGTCGTTGGTCTTGGCTCCTGAGACTCACCTTGAGGATGCCACTGTCCTTGTTTACAAACCCAATGCGAACGTGGATTACTTAAACGCAAAAAAATAGCCGAAAGGATAATTACTAGACCGATTAGCAACCAAAGATAGCGTTTTTTCATATAGTTAATAAACACCTTTATTTTAACACATAAATTAAAAAAATCTATCATTTTAAGCCTAAACCAATACATGGCTTCTAGCTATTGACAATAAATAATATAAGTAGTAGTATATAGTGGCTCTTTAGAAAAAATATTGCTGTGCGGAACGGGGTTTTAACGCGTCTGCTTTTGTGAGTTTGCTGCTTTAACTCACAAAGAGATGGCTTTAAATTGAAGCACGGCCGGGGGACGCTGAGGTGTCCCCCTTTTTTTATACTAAAAAACAGCCCTTACCGCGGTTATAGCTTATTAATCCCACTCTAAAAGCAACTATGGGTTTAGATGTTTGGTGGTCGTTAGTGGACTCGAACCACTGACCTCTGCGATGTGAACGCAGCGCTCTAACCAGCTGAGCTAAACGACCTTAATGGTGCCCGAAGGGGGACTCGAACCCCCACCCCCTTGCGAAGACTAGCACCTGAAGCTAGCGCGTCTACCAATTCCGCCATCCGGGCTGACAAATTCTCCCTATAGATTGCCATAGGCACAAAAGTTTGTAAAGATGCTTATACAAATAAAAATCCGTGTGGGAAATAAATTTCACCAACACGGATTAAAGACTCACGAGACCATCAATCAATTTATATATTCCAAGGCTTCTTTTAGGGTGGCTATAAATTGCTTTTGCCGTTCCTCATCAAACCAGGAGCCTTCAAAGTATTCCCAGGAATATTGTATTCCCGAGTCTCCGCACTCGTCCCAGGAACCATTCAAATGGTAGTCCTTGAAGTACAATAGGCTCTCGGGGTCGGTTGTACCGATGGGACGGACATAGATAGCAAAATACTCCTGATTATTCAAGGAAATTGGCTCGCGCACATCCCACTGGTAGTACAAAGAAAATCTTTTCCCCTTATACTCGAATACACGAAATATTTCGTGTAAATAAGGGTCGCTGGTAGGTAGCACACCCTTCAAGATGAAAGACGCCTTAGCATCTACCATGTCTATAGCGAGCCGCCTAACTAAGGGACTAACGTCGGGATCTACACGGCAACACGATAGAAATTGAGCTTTGGCTGTAATGCCGAGCAAAAAAACCAATAAAAATAAAACCATCTGCTTCATGATCGGTGGGGTTTTAAGTGATTAAAAGAACAGAAATTATCAAATTAAATTATCATATTATTAATTTTATGTCAATGCTGGCTAACCAGGAGAAAATGGTATAATTAAAAAATATGCTTGACCTCAAGACTGAACAAAAAATCTTTCAAGCTGGACACCAAATAATCGGCGGCATTGACGAAGCTGGACGCGGCCCCTTAGCCGGTCCGGTGGTAGCAGCCTGTGTCCTAATTGGCCCTGACTTCAAAATTGATAGTGAAGGATTAGAGTTAATAGCTGACTCCAAGAAACTCAGCCCTAAGCGCCGAGAGCAACTGTTTGGGATTATTAAAAAATCGGCTCTCGCCGTAGAAATAGGCGTGGTCAATAATCGCGTGATAGACAGGATTAACATTCTCCAAGGAGCTTTTCTGGCGATGAGACAAGCAATTAGTCTCCTACCAATTACCCCCGATTATATCTTAGTTGATGGCAATCTTAAAATACCAGGCATAAAACAGAAACAGAGCGCTATTGTTGATGGTGATGCTAAAGTTTTCGCGATTGCTGCTGCCTCTATTATTGCCAAAGTGAGCCGCGATTGGTTGATGTTAGCAGCAGACAAGCAATATCCAGAATATGAATTTGCACAACATAAAGGTTACGGCACTAAAAGGCACTTAGAAAAAATCAAAGAATTCGGTCCCTGTCCCCTCCATCGACTCAGTTTTGCCCCCTTCAAGATAAGACTAAAAAATAAAAACGCCCGCTAAACCGCGGGCGCTTTTAATAACTAACAATTAGAACTTGGGTAAAGTAAAGACGGCTTCTTCCCCACTCAACATATTCTTGATTTTATAGTGTCCGGCGGCCTTTTCATCTGGACCAAAAATTATAACTCTTTCAATACCCTGCTTGTTAGCAAATTCTAAGGCCTTACCCGGTCGTTGTGGCTCAAAGGCAAAAAGAATTTCTTGGCCGCTAGCACGCAAAGATGAGGCTAAACGCTGGCTCTCAGCTAACAAATCAACGCTCAGTAGGGGAAAATAATAACGTTGATCAACTATTTTTGGCAGCAAACCCCAACTTTCTAAGAACAAGCGCGTAGTTTCATCACCAGGAGCTACGCCAACAGCTGGGAAGCTTTCGGCTCCAAACAACTCCGCCAAACCGTTATACCTGCCTCCACCGAACAGGGCGCGACGATTATCTGGATGATTGTCGAAAACCTCAAACACCAAGCCATCATAGTAATCAAAACCACGAATTAAAGTTGGATCAAATTCGGCTTGTGTATAGCCCAGAGCTTGCAATTGCGCTAATACAAAATCAAGCTCTTGCTTGGCAGCGCGCAGACCATCATTATTTGCCAAAGCGTTGGTAAATAAAGATGAATCCTGTCCACTCATAAAAGCGGACAAACTAGCTGCTCCTGACGCTGAAGCCCCAGCAGCTACTAAGCGGCGCTCAAATTCTTCGGCTGGCAACTTAGTATATTTATCTAAAATCCTAAAAATCGGCGACTTAGCTACTGCTTCAATACCAAATACTGGCAATAGATTGTCTAGCAGTTTACGACTATTGAGACGCAGAGTGAAAGATTTAGCCGGAGCTCCGAAAGCTTGCATAATATCTAAAGAAAGCTGCAGAATCTCTAAATCAGCCGCTAAAGAAGCGCTGCCAAAAATATCACAATTAAGCTGCCAGAATTCGCGATTACGTCCACGCTGAGGTTTTTCATTACGCATAAAATTAGCGATAGAAAAAAATTTCAACGGTTTAGGGGCGCCGCCGTAAATCTTAGACACCAAGCGGGTGACCGACGGCGTCATTTCTGGACGAATACACAACTCCCGACCGCCCAAATCAGTAAAAGTAACTAATTCTTTGCCGCCAACATCCTCGCCTGATTTAGCACGATAAATTTCTGCGTGTTCAACTAAAGGCGTAAGATACTCCTGGAAACCGTAACTACGACAAACACGCCGCCAAGTAGCAAAAATGTAACTGCGGATAGCAAATTCTTCGGGCAACCAGTCGGACGTGCCCTTAGGTTCTTGATTATTGAGCTTACTTTTAGACATATAAGAAAATTAAACAAATGAGACTTAACTACATTATAACTAGGTAACGGAAGCTTGGCAATAAAATTTCATCTTCCAGCCAAAAGAAAGTTAACTAAAATTTAAGTAGGGTTATATATAATTAAAGGTGAAAATCAGCACTAGCTGGTTAATTATTTTACTCTATGAAAATTTTAATTATTGATGACGAGCGCGATATTATCGCTTTTCTCAGTAAAGGGCTAAAAGGCAAGGCGCACACGGTAGACGCCGCTTACGACGGTGAACAAGGCTCTTTCTTGGCCCGTACCAACCATTACGACCTCATCGTGTTGGATAATAATTTACCCAAAATGCAGGGTCCAGCTGTGTTAAAAGAAATAAGGCGTGAAGGCGTTAAGGCGCCTGTACTCGTGTTAACTGTTAACGCCGAACTGGAACATAAAAGTGAAATGTTTAGCAATGGCGCCGATGACTACCTGACTAAACCGTTTCTATTTGAAGAGTTTCTATGGCACGCCGAAGCCTTAATGAGACGCCCTCAGCAACTAGAAACTAAAAATTGGAAAATTGGTAAACTGACTTTAGAAACTAAAAGCCAGATAGCCATCAGGGATGGGCGACGCATTTATTTAACTGGTAAAGAGTATGCCCTTTTAGAATTATTTTTTCGAAGACAAGATGAAATTCTTTCCCGTGCACAAATTATGGATCAAGTTTGGGAAAATAACGCCGATCCTTTCTCTAACACGATTGAAGCTCACATCATGAGTCTGCGTAAGAAATTAAATCTTCCTGGAGAAATTGATTATATTCATACTTTTCCAGGTCGCGGTTACCGCTTCGGCCTCAAGCGCTATTAGTAGTGGCTGACTTTACAAAAACTTACGCCCCTTTAAAGTAGTGGGCAAATATTCTTGGTCAGAATCATCTTCCAAGGGCGTATATTTATAACCCTTAGAGTAGCCTAAATCTTTCATTAATTTAGTAGGCGCGTTGCGCAAATGTAAGGGTACGGCTAAGTTACCGCTTTGACGAACTTCAGCGACGGCAGCATTAAAACCATTATAAACGGCGATGCTCTTGGGTGACTTGGCTAAATACACAGCGGCATGCGCCAAGTGAACCCCGCATTCAGGCAAACCGATGTTCTTGCAAGCGTCAAAAGCAGCTGTCGCCAACAAGAGCGCGCTGTTATTAGCTAACCCTACGTCTTCACTGGCAAAACGTACTAAACGCCTAGCGATATAAACTGGGTCCTCACCCGCCTCCAACATCCTGGCTAAATAATACAGGGCGGCGTCGGGGTTATTGCCGCGCATAGACTTATGCAAAGCTGAAATCAGATTATAGTGCTCCTCCCCACCCTTATCGTACAATAAGTTAGGTTTATTAATAATCTGCTTAATTAAAGGAATATTAATTTCAGTTTGGTGTTCAGCTGCAGTTTCTACTAGATTAATAGCTTTACGCGCATCGCCATTAGCCAAGCGGGCACTTAAACGGGCGGCATCGGCTTTAATTTTTACTTTTAAAATTTTAGCAGCTCTCTTAACTATAATTAACAAATCTTCTTCGTTTAAAGCTTCTAAAACTACTACCTTCACACGAGACAACAAAGCGCCATTAACCGCAAAGCTTGGATTTTCAGTCGTTGCACCAATTAAGATAACAGTGCCGTTCTCCACTTGAGGTAAGAGCGCGTCCTGTTGAGCTTTATTCCAGCGATGAATTTCGTCAATAAAAAGAATAGTTTTTACCCCCAACCTTTTACCGGAACGAGCCTTTTCCACTACTTGCTTCAAGTCTTTCACCCCACTTTCGGTGGCAGATAATTCAATAAATTCAGCTTTAGTTTCTTTGGCAATCAAGGAGGCCAAAGTGGTTTTACCAGATCCTGGAGGGCCCCAAAGAATAAGCGAAGACACGCGATCTTGTTTAAGCGCTTGCACAAACCAGCCGTCAGTTGTCAAAACATGTTTTTGCCCAACGACTTCTGTTAAATTTTTAGGGCGCAGATATGCCGCTAAAGGTAAGCCACCAATCATATATTGTATATTGTATACTTATTCCCGACTGTCGGCTATTCCGTTTTCTAATCAATAGCTTGGAAACACTATGCCAACATTTCAGCTGGGG
>CALKWQ010000053.1 GCA_938003925.1 uncultured bacterium | reverse complement strand
ATAACCTACTGTTTCTTGCTGTTCCTTATATATTATAAGGTATCTAGAGCCGAGGCTAAATGCTTGGATCATATGTGCAAATTCATGAGCCCAAGTTTGTATTTCATTTTTAATACCGGGCCGTACTCTAATACGAAATTCTTTACCATAAAAATCACCTCTAGTTGCCTCATTATCGAACTCATCGCTGTAGTAAAGTTGCATGTGAGTCTCTACTGTTGTGTCGCTAGGTAAGGTATACTCATTTAGCGTTGCCCAACAGGCTAAAGCCGGTTTTAAGAATAACCACATTCCTTTAGTACAGTTAAGTTTGACTTCCATAGTTTGGTCTCCTTTGTTTAAGTTAAAGCTCTATAAATAGCTCGATTTTCATCGAGCTATTTAACAGCTTTAATTGGGCGGATTCTGTTGCCAGGCTCCGCTAGGCCCCGCTTGACTGAACAGCAGATGGTTATCTACCGCTAGGAGCGGGTGAAAGTAAACAGGCCAGTCTGTTTTACCTTGGTAACCCTAAGGATACCGTGGTAAACAAAGACCGTGGACTGAATGGTAAGACCAATCAGTCCATGCTGAACACCCACGTAGATGAACAGCAAGTCTGCTACAATCCACATCCACGCCATCGTGGTCCAACGCTGCTTAGACATTGCATACGCGCCATAAATTGCAAGCGCAGCACCTACTGCAGACACTGGATCCATGGTGAAGTGGAATCCGCCGCTAACTCCGACAACTGCCAAAAGTACAGCAGCCATGCCAGAAAGGAAGCCAGAAAACACACGGCTCTTGTACATGGGAAGGGTGTAGAATGCGAGCACTGCTTGGCAAAGCCCGAAAGCTACATCTCCCACGCCCAAGGCTACCATGATGTTAATGGTATTCCCCAGCAGAAAGGTCTTGGCACCTTCTTCAAAACGGCCGTGCACAAATAGTGCAGAACCAACCATAGCGAAGACCATTGCCAGAACGTTCAAGATCTGGATAGTGGACATTTAGAAAACCTCCTTTCCCATTCTAAGTTTCAATTACATAGTCGAATGACGCTATGTAATTG
>CALKWQ010000052.1 GCA_938003925.1 uncultured bacterium | reverse complement strand
TCTGCGATTACTAGCTGATGGTTATACGGCTTCACTTTTACGCACCTTTGCATCTGTAATAATAATGCCATAATAAGCCCGCATTTTATCTGCTGTTGCTTGTGACATACGAATGTGCCCACGCTCGTAGTGTGTCAGCATAATAGGCTGAACACCGAGCATCTTAGCTATGCGATACTTTGAATAGCCAGTGAACACTAAGTGCTCAATGGCTTTTTGTGTGGTTAGCTCTTTCATAGCTTCGGCGCCTTCATTACAGGCTCTTCACCTTTAACAAATGGACACGCGTGATAAAGTGCGCAGTATTTCTTATCACACAGGTAGTACTTAGGATTACCACGGAATAGCACTTCTGGCGGCACAATATCTTTACTCATAACGTCAAGTACTTCAAGCATTGAGTTAACCTGTACTTTTGCACGAGGCACGTTAGGTGTTAAATCTAACACAGTGCCTACTTGACCTGTCTTAGATAAGATAACGCTATGAATTTGGTTGCGTTGAATGACTTGCTTAGGTAAAGCTAGCTTCACACCAGGTTGATCGTCATAGCTAGCTTCACCGTTATCCACTAAGTATCTATAGATAGATTGTTGTGTCGTATAGCTTTCAACAACAGGTTTGCGCTTACTTGTTTTAGTATCAGCGATAATGCCATTACCTAAGTAGTCAAGTGTACCGGATAGTTTGCTAACTACTGGATTGTCAATAGCTACTGTGTAACGTACTTCAACTGCGATTGGAATGTCGACATACGGGCTAATGTCGTCTTTATAAGCTTCTACACCACCTAACACTTCAGACTCAGCAGTGTTTAGGTTTTCACCCTCGTCATACTGAACACCTAAAGCATCAAGTTCGTGTAACTCTGCAATAGCCGCATCTTGCATAGCTGATAGGTTAAAGTCTTTATTGCGACTAGCAATAGCTTTAGTCCACTCATTTTCAACAGCAGCATGAATAGCGGTACCAATAGCTGCACGCGCGCCAGGGATAGTTGATTGCTTAAGAATAAAAGTGTGATACCATTGATAACTACACTGGCTGAAGCTATCAACAGCTGAAGGGCGGATGGTAATCTTTTCGCCATCCCAAAGTTGTAATTTGCTCATTTACTCGGTCTCCTGTGGCGTCCGTGGCCGCGTCCAATTTAGACGGATAGCTAAATCTATATCTAAATTATTTGGACGCGGCGACGGCCGAATTTGGCTTGTTAAAATTGATGTTTATTTAGACAATTCGATCAAAAATGCGATGTTGCACAAAGCATGATCGGTGTGAGGTAAACCAGACTCCGGATCGTTCACTTCGCCTAATTCAATGGCTTGACAGTGACGCATGAGTGCATCCCAATAACGGTCGATATTGTCTACGTTACGCCAATTATTAGGCTTGTATTTCTTAGCGCCATATTTAAGCACTGCATTAATAGCGTTAGCTACAACAGGCGCAGAACGACCATGTGCAAGGCAATCACTAGCTAAATCTAGGGTGCGGATATGGCTATTGCGCGCTTCGATTACAGCACGTGTTAATGAGGTTAAGCCACGTGTTACTACTTCTACTGACTTTGGAAGTAGTTCAAATGTTGCTTTGCCAGAATCGAACTTCATAAAATCGTCCACAATAATAGTCTCCGTAATACCTATGTCAGCGATTGTTTTTGTACAATTGCTGCAAGGTTGGTGTGTTACATAAATAGCTATTGCATGCTCGTCTTTTGAACTATGCGTGCGATACGCGTTGATAGCGTCAATTTCAGCATGTACTACTTCAGGCAAAGTATTACCTTTAATGTTTTCACATGGCTTGTCACCATTATGATTCCAGCCAATATAAGTACGGCCTAAGTTGGTTAGCACGACAGCACCCACTTTACGCTTTTTGCATGGTGACTGCGCCGCGGCCTGCTTAGCTAAGTCACGGATAATCGCAGTGCCAAACTCTTTATCAAACATGTTTCACCTCAGCTAAGATAGTCTGCAATGCTTCAGTTGGTGGCACGTAAGTTGTGCCTTTGTCAATATTAGCTTTAACACTAGGGTCAGTCTTAACAGCTGGCTTAGTATCATTACTGTCACAAATGGCGTTAACAGCTCGCAAGAACTTAACACCGTCTAAACCCATGCCGTTAGCTTCAAACATGACTCGCACAATTAGCTTAGCAAAGCCAGTTACAGGATCGCGATCAAATTCAGCTTCACACTCTTCAAATGTAGCTACTGGTGTACCTGTACCTAGCTCAGATTGTATAGCTTTCAAAATACTTTGATCGGTTAGGCCAGCTTTCCACATACCACCGATAGCTACGAAGTAAATGTCCCCTAACGCGTCTAAACTGTCAACAGCGTTAGCTGCATCGAAGTACTCTTGTACTTCACCGTCAGGACCAAAAGCTAAGTTATACTGCAATTCTTTATTGAATACCTGTGGATAGCGTGCAGCATTCCAACTGATGATGCGGTTGTGAATTGTATTGATATTCATATTGGCTCCTTGTTTAATTCATTATATTATAACGCAAGACAGACGTATAATATAATTGAAAATGCTTATGTTAGTTAACAGTTTTATCTATAGACTAAAGCCAGCTAAATCGCTACTGTCTACACTGGTATCAATTGCGCCTGTTAGATATGAGCTTAGCTCAACTTCTTGCGGTGCTACTTGAACAGCATCGCTAGACAACCAGGTGTTAACCCATGGAATAGGGTTAGTCTTAGTTTCATATCTATCTTTGCCAAAACCTAAGGCGTTGATGCGCATGTTGGTGATGTACTCAACGTATTGACCTAGAATGACCTCGTTCAAACCTAAGATACTACCTTCGCTAAACAAATAGTTAGCCCAAGCTTTCTCTTGGTTCACAACTTCGTCGAACATTGCAAACATCCAATCTAATTGAGCTAAGGCTGTAGCTTGCCATTCAGGTCCTTCACCACCTTCAAGAATGTGTTGAATCATTAGCTGGTTAGATGACATGTGCAAAGCCTCATCCCTGGCAATGAACTTAATCACTTTAGCATTACCTTCCATCAGCTGACGTTCTGCAAAGCTAAACGAGCAGGCAAAGCTAACGTAGAACCGTACTGCTTCTAGTGCGTATACTGATAGCAATGTGCGGATTACCTGTTCTTTAGTTGCACGCTTACCCATTGCGATTAGCTTATCGTATTCTTCAGTAACTGAAGTAGCGCGCACAATGATAGCTTCAACGTCAGTAATATGATCAAGCACAACGCCAGGTTCAGGATACACATTGCGGATGATGTGTGTATAGCTACGACTGTGAATAGTTTCACTAAACGCCCACGTTTCAATCCACGTTTCGGCTTCTGGTAAGCTAACAATAGGTAAGAACGCTAAGTTAGGGCTACGACCTTGCACTGAATCCAGCAGAATTTGATACTTTAGATTACTAGTGAACATATGACGCTCAGCATCAGTTAAGCGCTCACGGAAGTCAATGCCGTCACGAGTCAGGTCTACTTCTTCAGGGCGCCAAAAGAAACCTAGCTGACGGTCAGTAAACTTATCTAACCATGGCAGCTTAACTTTATCATAGCGAGCAACGTCGACATCTTCACCTAAGAATAGTGGTTGCTCAAGATGGCTAACAGTAGTCTTCTTAAATACGCTCATAGCGGTAGCTCCAATTGTTGCGCGTTTTTACGTAGCCATACTGACA
Organism: uncultured bacterium; assembly: GCA_938003925.1. Classification (GTDB taxonomy): domain Bacteria; phylum Patescibacteriota; class Patescibacteriia; order Patescibacteriales; family UBA12465. The sequence continues at coordinate 526 of CALKWQ010000052.1, read as the reverse complement.
CTGAGTCAATTGTGTATGGTGCGGTACTGATACAGTCGTAATTGGCGTGCAACCAGTTGTTATCAAATGGTTTACCGCCACCAAGCTTTTTAGAACTAACTGTAACTAACATAACGTCTGGTGGGCACGACTTGAATGTTGCGATACCTAAGTTAACTGTTGCCGTACCGTCGATATTATTTGAGCTAACACCTTTAGCTGCGTCAGTAACAGAGTTAGGTAGGTCAATTATAGTTGCGCGTGAGCCTACGCATTTATTACCTTTAACTATAGCTAACAATAGTTGTTTGTCAAACCACGGACGAGCCGGAAGCTCGCCATTAGGTCCAACATAGTAGCCATCTAAACTAAGTAATACTGTGCCAATCATGATAGTAACTCGAATTTAATTGCTGGTGATTCATACCACGACCCGACTGTAATCATGTTAGGTGTGAAGTTGTTAAAGCCTGCACGAGGATGCAAAGTGTAGAGCGGACCAGATCGGAAGAGCGTCGTGTAGGGAAAGAGTGTAGATCTCGGTGGT
>CALKWQ010000051.1 GCA_938003925.1 uncultured bacterium | reverse complement strand
CAAAAGAACTACCTAGCTCTGGCGTTGTAAAAACTTACTCTTCTCCTGAAGAAAAACAAGCCTTAGAAATAGAGGCCAGAAATACTGAGCTAGCTAAATTAGAGTCTTTATATAGGAAAAAAGCCGAGCTAGAAGTCCAGTCTACTTTACCTAGCTTTAGCCCTACAGGAAAACACTATCAAGCTATAGCTGACCTTGATAGAGAAATAAAAAATATAACTAAGGGTTATGAAGCAGAGAAATTTGATATTACATTAACCACTAAAATAGCAACAGTTGATGCGCAGGCTAACTTAAATGAGTTTATTTTAAACGCTAATAAGCAAGCTATACATTTAAAAGCTAAAGTAGACACTGAAGGTCTTACTTCAGAATCTTTACACGCTATTTTAGCTAATAACATGTCGTTAGCGTCTAAAGGGGTAACACCACCAGGCTATTCTACGCCTGAAATTCTATCTAAGGCTATAACTTCTGGAGTTGATATTGTTCCTAAGTTACAGCCAAACCTAGAGGTATACACCTCTATAGCGGGGACGAAATTTAACCAAAAATCAACCTTTGATGACTTACTTAGAGATAACAAACTTGTAGATTCTACTATAAAAGAACTATACTCTACTCTAGCGGCTGATCTACCTACGGATAGCTTTTTAACTGATTCTACAAAAGAATTTAAACGCCTGCAAGTAGAGGCTACACAAGCTGTTGATAAAGTAAAGCAGTTAACAGCCGCTGCCAAAATAGCTCGTGAAGAGGCCACTAAAACCGTAGACAGTACAGAAAAAGAAAATTTAGAAAAAGCTGCGGCTAAATTTGAAAAAGATGCTTTAGCTGCAGCTGCCACTGCTAAAGCGCAGGTAGTTAACCTCGAGGCTAAAGCCTCTACAGCTAAGCATAACATATATTCTACGGAGGCTACGTCTAAGTTAGAAAATGATTTAAGAGAAGAGCTTGCGTTAGAAAAAGAGTTGCTGCAAATTGAACAGCAACGGCTATCAACTCTACTAAAGATGGGTTTAGGAACAGAAACCACTAAGCCTGTTCCTGGGGCTATAACTGCAGAAAACGCTAAAAAACTTATAGATGTTAATTCAAGACTAGGCGCGCTAGGCGTGGAGTCAAAGCCAGGTGTTTTGACTAATAAGCAAGTTTTTACTGTGGCGTCTAAAGGCGGTATAACTGAGGAGCAAATTACTGGCAAGCAAGGCCGTAATGTAGACTTTTTAGGCAGCACTGTTGATTTAATAGAGTGGCAAATGCAATGGTTGTCAGGCGTAGCCGTTCTTGGCACGGTAAGCGCAGCCTTTAGAAATACCTTCTTATTTGCTGTACAGTTTGAAGCTGTCTTAAAAAACATTCAGCTCATAACACAAGCTAACAATTCAGAAATGACTTCCTTATATGGCTCATTAGAAGAGCTTACGCGTAAGTTTCAATTTTCTGTTTCTGAACTTGGCGAAGGTCTAATCATACTAGGCCAAGCTGGTTTTACAGCCACTGAATCTTTAGCTATTCTACCTAATATAACAGCATTAGCTACAGCTACTATGTCTAACTTAAAAGTAGCCGCTGATGTAACTACTACAGCTTTAGAAGCATTCCAATTACCAGTTGAAAGATCTGAGTCGCTAGTTAATGCGTTAGCTGCAATGACTATTGAATCAAAATTAGACATAGAAAAATTAGGCACAACATTTAACTATGTAGCGTCATCAGCCGCTTCTGCTGGCTTAAGTATTGAAGAAACTGGTACAGCAATGGGCTTAATGTCTAATGCTGGTGTTAGAGCATCCACCATAGGTACTACCTTACGTAGCGTACTCGGTGTGCTAGAACAACCGACTGCTAAATTTAGAGCCGCGCTTAGTAAAGTAGGCTTAACTATTGATGATGTAAATCCATCTACCAATAGACTAAGTGATATTTTCTTAAAGCTCAAAGACAGTGGTTTTGATATCGAATCAGCGTTCGCTGGCTTAGATAAGCGAATTGCGGGTGGTGTAATTACCTTAATTCACTCCGCTGATCAGTGGGAAGATTTCCAGGGTAAGATAACTAATACTAATCGGGCCTTCGATATGGCCGAAGGTCAAATGGATACTTTACAAGCACAAACCAAGCGTTTAGCCAATACATTTCAATTATTTGGTAAGAGCTGGTTCGGCGGCAACTTAGATGAACTAAAAGAGGCAACAAAATTAATAACTAGCGTAGTGACCGTGGCCTCTAAAGGAGCAGCAGCTTTACCGGATGAAGTTAAGTCAAGTATAAATGCAATCCTAGGTACTACTACAGCTTTGTCTGTACTAACTACTAGTTATAATAGCTGGCGTAAAGAAAAAGACGCTGTTAGCAATTTAAGAAAATTAAACGTAGAGAGAGGTTTACCCCCAGATACGAATATATCCACAAGAAGTAGAAAAATCCAAAGTACAATGGAGTTTATATTCAATCCTAAGATGATTGGCTGGGCTGCGGCTATAACAGCGGCTATCGCGGGTACTTCTACAGCTATAAGCATACTTAGCGGAGAGGCGGCAAAACTAGAAGCTGTCGGTATAGCTGAAGAATTTGAAGCTCAAACCAAAGTACTAACTGAAACTATAAAGCTATATAATGAAGCTACACTGGGCACCAAAGAATTTGTAAAAGCTCAGGAAATGTTATTAAAATTAGGTATTAAAGATTTCTCAAAAGATAACCTAGAATACTTGCAGTCTATAAGTAGAATAAATACAGCTGCCGCACAAGAAAGAGCGGCTAAGGCCAGTGGTACGGAATATTCTAGTACGACAACTGAATTGTTACGTTATATAAAGCCAAAAGAAGATGAGGCCGCCTTTGATACAGCCGCTGCAAATGATTTTGAAGCAGCTGTACGTAGACAAGGACTATTCTATTCAGGTACGCAGTCTGATATAATAGACTACGCAGTAAAAACAAATTTTATGCGGCCTACAGATATACTACCGCCTAAAGCTGTACAAACTGTTTTAGACTTATCATCTCAAGCTAAAGCTTCAGATGACTACCAAGCTAACTTAGCTGGTGAAGTTAGAGCAAGATTTTCTGCCTTGGCTGCAAACTATAAGACATACGATAAAGCTGAAAATATTACAGAAACTCTACTTAAAGAAGTCACTAAGTTTGAAACTAACGCCTTTGATATATACGACATTAAAAATAAAGACTACGCCTCAACTTGGCAAGACTTAGTAGGAAGAGTCCAAAAAGAATTCCCTACTTATGACTTATCTAAGGGAAAAAATCAACTTAATATAGGTAATCTTTTAAGAGACCGCCTAGCTAAAATACAA
>CALKWQ010000050.1 GCA_938003925.1 uncultured bacterium | reverse complement strand
TTTTACCTTAAATTGAATTTGCCCGGGTGGCGGAAATGGTAGACGCAAGGGACTTAAAATCCCTCGATCCTAGATCGTACCGGTTCGATTCCGGTTCCGGGTACCAAAATTGTAGTAAGAATCTTACACATATTAGCTAATATGTGTAAGTTTATTCCTACAATAAAGGAGCTGAATGTGAAAAAATTATATGACATAGCCTACCATCACGGTGATGATGGTCTCTTATTGTCTTGTACTGTTGAAGAAATAACTTTGCTAGAAGAAAGATCTAAACAGACAATTTTAGCAAAAACAGCCACTGGAGATATTTTTATTGGTAGTTTAGAAGACTATTACGATTCTGAAGAAGACGCTGCTGAGGACTTAATAGCTGATTTAGATAACTTGATAAGTTCTCACAGAGAAGAAATAAAGAACTTAAAAAAAGAAATACTTACAATGAAACAAATAATCGCGTCTTTTAGAGCTAGGCAATGTTACTAGATTTAACATTTTACGCTGGTCATAAGATACAGCTTAGTTTGTTTAATATAATTTTAGTGTATTCTGATTTAGAATTACCGCTTACGCATATAGAGCTTATTGACAAGTCTGTAATAGGCGTTAGAGAGACTCTAGAAGAAATCTGGCAACAAAGCCAAGATAGCTTATGCTTGGTTATATTGCCTGATAATAGCAAAATGTTAATGACACCGAGAACTATTTTATATACTTACACTAGTTTAGATACAGGTGAGTTAACAATAAAAACTGTAAAAGGCGATTTAGTACCAATTAAAAGAATAGTTATTAATACGAGAGTGGCGGAATAGGTAGACGCACCAGATTTAGGATCTGGCGCTTTTGGCGTGAGGGTTCGAATCCCTTCTCTCGTACCAACAATCAAACTTAAGGAGTTTAGTTATGCAGCAGAATGTTACTGAAGCGATGGCTCTGTTAGGAATTAAAAGCTGGCCGTTTTCTTCCTTAGAGCTCAGTACCAATTTTAATGCTATTAGTAAGGTTGTGCACAAAAAAGATAAAATTATTCTTGTAGCAGCCTTTAAACTGCTACAAACAAAAGTTGTTGATAAACAAGAGGTAGAGCTTGACCCTGAGCAGTCTTATAAAATATGTAAAACTTGTAGCGGCGTGGGCGTTTTAAAAACTTCCATTTGGAAAGAAACTGTCTGTAGTAACTGTAATGGAACTA
>CALKWQ010000049.1 GCA_938003925.1 uncultured bacterium | reverse complement strand
TAAGCTTTGTAAGTAGTTTTACATTGTTAGGTGCAGCAATTATTGTAAATATTTTTTCTTTAGCATGATCAGGTAAGTCAGACTCTGTAACTAGCTTAATAATAGTATTCATGTTTAATCCTTTCAGTAGCCGCCTACTGAGCTATCCCATTAGCCGACGCAGGAGGAGGAAGCTTGGCCTAGGGACTCGCTCAGCTAGGCGGCTACCGAACTAGTTTAACCCATCAGTTCTTTACAGGTAAACTGCGCCTTGGAGTAACGCTGAAGGTCTTTGTTCTGTGCACGGACAACAGTGATAATGGTCGTGACTTCAGAAACTTTCTTCGGCGGATCAAGCTTAGCTAGTTTTTGCGCATACTCGACAAACGCATAGCGGCTTGTAGGCGAAAGAACCAGCTGATGATTTTTGGGCTCGCCGTCAACCTCTTCAACCCAGTCAATTTCAAACATGTGTCGCAGACCAGGGTATTTGGAAACCGGCTCACCATCAGTAGTGAATTTGCCATCATAAGATTTGATATAAACCTCAGAATCTTCCAGATATTGCTGATGCACTTTACGGCCACCCGTCAGAACTACCTCGATAGAATCTTTGTACAGCTCACGATCTTTGTACAGAATTTGATTTCCATCCAGAATTACTCTGGCAGGAAACATTGAATCGCCAAGGCCGTCAAACTCGTCATTTAGAGTTTGAAGCTTAGACTGGGGCGCAGGCAATCCACCTTGAGTGGTGGTGGCCATGCTAGTTACCGGGGCTTCGTCTTTGATTGTAAGATTGTCCAGACTCATGTTACTCTCCTTTTAGTTTCTTTGTTAGGTTAAAGAGTTCGAATCGATGCTGCTCAACAAAGTCAGGATCGGTTTCGAACAGGTTAATAAGCATTGCTCTAAATCCTGAATAACCATAAGCTACTAAATCAAACTGGTTTATAAACTTGTTACTAAACAAACCACGGGCTTGATTTTCTTCATAAAGAATATGAATAGCTCGCATTACTTCAGCTTCTGGTACAGAGTCTAAAAAATCAAGAATTGATGCCAATGAAAACTTAGTCACTATTAGCTCCACACAACGTCGTACTTTGGCAAGACATTAGAAAGCTTATTAATACTCGGATAGTAATCACTATTGTTGTAAAGAAAGAATATACCTTCATTATTCATAACTAGCATACAGTCTTTAGGAGGCTTATAGCATTGCCCTCGTTTTTCTTTTTC
>CALKWQ010000048.1 GCA_938003925.1 uncultured bacterium | reverse complement strand
GATAACTTGCCGTGACTGGAGTTCAGACGTGTGCTCTTCCGATCTTTCTGGCCTCTACTTCTAATGCTTGCTTTTCTTCAGGAGAAGAATAAGTTTTTACAACCCCAGTACTAGGCAATTCTTTTGCATAGCGATCTGCTTCCCTAGCATACTGCTTGGCTTTTTCTAAATTTTTTTCGTACGCGAATTCAGATATATGCTGCAATTGGCTGGCTTTTTGAGCACCAGTTGTATCGCCTTGTGAAGTTAAAAATGATACCTGTTCACCAGCAACAGTGGCTTTTTGTTTAAAATGGTCAGCCTTAGTTATAGCTTCTTGCGATTTCTTAACTAGTGTTTCAAACTCTTTAATTGCAGGCGATACGAACGTCTTTCCACCTACAGTATAGAGTTGTTCAAACAGTTTACCAACTGCGTCATTGGCATCTTTTGTTAATTCTGTAACAGACTTTATAGATGACTGTTCACCTCTTAAGACTTGTATAGAACTTCTTTGGTCTAACTTCGTTGTTACAGCCGGTAGTTGTAGGTCGGAGAAGGCTACTTTTTCTTTTGAGGCCCGCTGAAGTAAAGCTTGTCCAGTATAGCCAGCTGAGCCTTCTAAACCCAACGCTTGCAGTTCTTTAGCTGCTTTTGTTGCCGGCAATAATGTGGCGGTGGATAACCCTTTTGCTTCAATATCAACAGCCGCTTTAAATGCAGCTTGTTTAGCCGCTTGTTGTCTTGCTTGTAGTTCTAAAATATTTTGACTGACAGCAGAAGCTTGTATAACTTCGGGATCAAAAAGTTCAGGTTCTTCAGCTTTGCTAATACGCGTACGTAAAGTATCCCTGGCGAGCCCTAAAGCTCGCATTTCATTATAAGAGCGTATTAATTGGCTTTCTACTTGAGCACGCTGCGCCGCGTATTCAGTTTCTACACTAGTAGGCATTTTATACAGGCCTTCAGGACCTTCATAGGCCTTAGCCAACTTTATTAAGCCGCTTCTTTTTGATTCTGCTAACAGATACTTAGACTCTGCACTGGCATAAGCTTTATCCGTTATGGCTAACTGCTGATTTAGATCTCTTTTATAAGTTTCTAACCTTGTATCATCTGGGTCAAAATAATCTTCTCCTCGTCTTTGCGCTATTGCTTTGCTGGAAGGTTCGCCATCATCATCATCATCAGGTGGTTCTCCACCACCGCCGCCTTCAGATCTAGGCGGCCGTGGCGGTTTTTTACCGCCGTCACTAATAGAGACTTCACCCTCAGCTACTTTTTGTTCTACGCCTATAGCAGAGCGTAACCTTGTAATATTTTCATCGCCAGTAGTTTTAGTTAAAACTTCTTTTATTTGAGCTGCAATATTTTTCGCTGGATCTAGCTTAAGCGTTTTTACAAAAAAGTCTTCTACAGACTTGGGTAAATTTGATTTTTCAAGCGCCGACATTGGCGTATCAAAAATATTAGTCAATAAAGTTCTAAGCTGTTTCTGTACTGCAGCGCTAGTCTTTGTTTCTATAACAGCCATATCCCCTAAGTTATATTCACTTAGAGGACGAGTTTGTAGTTCAGCAAGTAGTTTTTCTTTTGTCTCTTCTAACTTAAGCTTGCCTTTGGCCGACAAATCTTTTGTATTTTTTAACTGGTCGTCTATAGCGGCCAGCTCCGGTGTAGCTCTGTCTAAGTTGCCGGCAAAGTACTTAACAGGCGTGCCTACAGGCAGCCCTGCCATCATAGCATATAAATTAGTCTGCGCTTCCCACTCTCTTAGCGGTTGGCCTGTTTTAATCAATTTAGCGAGTTTTTCAGAACCCGCATATTTTGCTTCAGCTATAAATGGCTGCCTGGTTTCTAAGTCTACACCAAAGCCGTCTGGATGACCTACTATACCTTTTCCAGTGCCAGGGATTTTATAGGATAACTCTGCTTGGCCATCTTCGTCTACAGTTGTACGAACTAATTCATACTTATTAGCAAAATTTTTCTTAACGTCAGAAAAAACTTTTTCTTCAAAGTAATTACCTCTTTTAACCGCACCTTCACTTATCGTATCTGGTAGCCAAGCTCCAGTACTCGCCAGGCTTCTTAATGTTTCTAAATCTATATTGCCTTTATCTTTAAAATGGGCGGCTACAAAAGAAGTCCTAAATTCTTCAGGTTTCCAAAATTTAGCTTTTGCATTTAGAGTAGTTAAATCTGCAAATTCTTTAGCATTATTTTCTAAAGCTGGGTTAAGTAAAGACTCAAATATACCTTTGGCTGACTTATCAAATTTTATTCTAGTTTCAGTCAAATTGTCTAAGTCAGTTAAACCAGTTCCTTTTCCGTACTTAGCCTCTATTAACTGTTCAGCTAGCTCGCTCTCTGCTGTTGAGAACTTTCTAGTTTTTTCAAAGCCCGCGCCTTTAGTAAGATCAGCCACGCTACGCAACTGATTTTCTAGTCCGGTGTGGGCCGCTTTTCTTACTTCGCCTGTTATACCAT
>CALKWQ010000047.1 GCA_938003925.1 uncultured bacterium | reverse complement strand
CCGGATTATACCACTTTTTAGCTCAAGTGTTTCCAAGCTATTGAACTATTGCGTTTATATTGACAAATATAATTTTATATTGTACAATTTTTTGTTATTAGCTCGTTAACAAATAAGAGGATGTTAGGTTAAAAATTTTGTTTTCTATATTTTAGAAAACAGGATTTTTAACCTAATTTTTTAACTCTTTAAACTATTTTATCATGAAAAACTATTTTGTTCTTTTAGTGTTTGTTATTTTTACGTCTTTTTTTACGTCGTGTCAGAAAGAAGAACTTTCTGCCGGCATGCAGTCAATTAATCTAGAGCACGCTCCAAATAATGTAATTTATAAAAATGGTTGCTTGGATTCTATCATTGCTGTTGCCGCTAATTATAATATAATTGCCATAGTTGCTTGGGACACCGTATTTAACAGTCAAATTTGCCAGTCATTATCTGTATATCGGGGCGAAGAATTGCTTGCTCGATTTTTGCCTGATAGCTATGGAGAGATTATGGGTGGATGGCATCCAGATAATTTCACGCTTAGCACGGGAGCATTTGATGGTGGCGTTTTAGTTGATTTTCGCTACTCAAACCACATACTATTAAATGCGGTTGCTAAGACATTATTTGTTAATGATGTAAAAACCATCAAATTCGATTTACCTTTATGGAGTCATGCTGCTGGCGACACAGAGAAAAGAATGATACAATTTCGTCAGTTTGATGGAAACTGGATAATAAAAAGTTATTAATCATAGCGCCCGCTTCTTTTAGAGGCGGGTTTTTATTTTAGTAGACTTTTGAGGTAATTTAGGGTTATAATAAACTTATGCTTAAAATACAAAGACAAGTTAATTTAGCCAATTATACTACCTTAAAAATCGGCGCCAAGGCCGCCTATTTTGCTGTTATTAGGGAGGAAGAAGAAATACAGGAGGCAATTACTTTTGCTCGGAGCAAAAACTTACCCCTCTTTGTGTTGGGTGGGGGCTCTAATATATTGATTACTAAACCATTATCAGCTTTGGTGCTTAAAAATGAACTTAAGGGGGTGCGGGTGGTAAAAGAAACCAATGCCTCGGCTTGGATAGAGGCTCGTTCTGGCGAGTGGTGGAGCGCTCTCGTTTATTTTGCAGTAGAAAGAAATTGGGGTGGCATTGAAAATCTTTATTATGTACCCGGGACGGTGGGAGCGGCTCCAGTACAAAATATCGGTGCTTATGGAGTAGAATTGAAAGACGCTTTTGTTAGTCTGCGGGCGATAGACTTGCACACCGGTCGAGAAAAGATTTTTACCGCTGCCGACTGCGCTTTTGGCTATCGCGACAGTGTATTTAAAAAGAAGTATAAAGGACGTTATTTTATCACCGGTGTCACCGTTAAGCTTAGTAAACGCCCGATTTTGCGCCTAGATTACGGCGACATTAGGGCTAAACTAGCTGAACAGGGTATTAAACACCCCAGTATCCAAGAGTTAGCAGAAGCGATTCGGCAGATTCGCGATAGCAAATTGCCCAATCCGGCTGTCCTGGCTAACGCCGGCTCTTTTTTCAAGAATCCAGAGATTAGTTTGAGTGCTTTTAAGAAGTTACAAACTCGTTTCCCAGATATTAAATTTTTTCCTGCTTCTCGTAAGTCTTTAGTAAAAATTCCAGCTGGTTGGTTGATAGAGCAGGCTGGTTTTAAGGGTAAACGCTTTGGAGCAGTTGGTATGTATGAAAAGCAGGCTTTGATTTTAGTTAATTATGGCGGCGCTACTGCCCGACAAGCCTTAGCTCAAGTTGATCGCGTGCAGGCAGCGGTTTGGAAAAAGTTTGCTGTTAAAATTGAGCCCGAAGTAAATATTGTTTAATTGTTATGAAAATAGTTATTTGCGGTAGCATTGACTTTAGCCCTCAGATTATAGTTGCGGCCGATTTTTTAACTAAAGCCGGTCATAGTGTTGAGGTGCCACGACTGACGCAGAAAATTATGGCCGGAGAAATTAGTTACGATGATTTTATGGCCACTAAGGCAAGTAATGGCGATATTGCTTTTCGTCAAGCAGAGCCTGGTAGTTTAATTAAACGCTACTATGATTTGATTCAAGAAGCAGAGGCCGTATTAGTCATTAATGCTACTAAGCGCGGTGTGTCCGGTTATATTGGCGCTAATACTTTTTTAGAAATAGGCTTTGCTCATGTATTAGATAAGAAATTATTTTTAATGAACCCGCCGGCGCCTGGTAATTATGCCGACGAATTAGCCGAAATGGCGCCAGTGGTCTTGAATGGAGACTTAAATCTGATACAATAAGGAGCAGCTTTAAATATTTTTTTAACTTTGTTTTTCTATGACAGCTAATGAATTACGTCAAAAATATCTGGATTTTTTTAAGAGCAAAGAGCATGCGATTATTTCCAGCGCTTCTTTATTGCCGGAAAATGATCCCTCAGTACTATTTACCACTGCCGGCATGCATCCCTTAGTGCCTTATTTACTTGGGGAAAAACATCCAGCTGGCCAGCGCTTAGTTGACGCTCAAAAATGTGTGCGTACCGATGACATTGATGAAGTCGGCGACTCCACCCATCATACTTTTTTTGAAATGATGGGTAATTGGTCTTTAGGAGATTATTTTAAACGCGAAGCTATCACCTGGAGCTGGGAATTTTTAACTGGTGCGCAGTGGCTTAATTTAGACCCTAATTTAATTGCTGTTTCAGTTTTTGCTGGTGATGATGACGCTCCTTTTGATGAAGAATCTTATCAGCTCTGGCTGTCTTTGGGTTTACCAGCGGCGAGGATTGCTAAGTTGCCAAAGAAAAATAACTGGTGGGGACCGGCTGGACAAACTGGACCTTGTGGTCCCGATACAGAAATTTTTTATTGGTCTGGTGATGCGACGTCTGTTCCGTCTAGCTTTAACGACGATCATGCCTCTTGGGTCGAGATTTGGAATAACGTTTTCATGCAATACTTTAAAGATGTTGAGGGTAATTTTAGTTTATTAGAACAACGCAATGTAGATACTGGCTTGGGCTTAGAAAGAGTGTTAGCCGTTTTAAATAATTGTGATAATTATCAGACCGAGCTCTTTCGTCCTTTAATCGTAGAGTTAGAGAAGCTGTCTGGTCAGACTTATGGCGCTGATTTAGCTGTGACGCGTTCGTTGCGTATCATCGCCGATCACGTCAAGGCCGCCGTTTTTATTATTGGTGATCAGCGTGGCGTCTCACCTTCTAACGTTGGTCAGGGTTATGTGGTTCGTCGCTTGTTAAGGCGGGCCATTGTGCAGGCTGGTAGAATCGGAGTGGATGTCAAAAATGGTCATGATTGGATACTGAGCCTCATCGCCGCGACGGTAAAAATCTATGCATCAATTTATCCCGAACTCCAAGATAACCAAGATTTTGTTTTAGCTGAGGTGGAAAAAGAAACGGAAAAATTTCAACACACTTTAGAAAACGGGCTCAAAGAGTTTGACAAGGTTAGAGCTGAGCAGGGTAAAATAAGTGGTGTAGATGCTTTTAATTTGTATCAAAGCTACGGCTTTCCTTTAGAGTTAAGTATGGAATTAGCCGGTGAGCGCGGCTTAGAATTAGATCGGGCTGGGTTTTTAGCTGAATTACAGAAACATCAGGAATTATCACGTACCGCTTCGGCGGGGAAGTTTAAGGGCGGTCTATCTGACCACAGCGAAGAGACTACTCGTTTGCATACCGCTGCCCATTTATTATTAGCAGCGCTGAGACAGGTATTAGGTGAACATGTTGCTCAAAGGGGTAGTAATATTACTGCCGAACGCTTGCGTTTTGATTTTTCACATCCAGAAAAAGTTTCTCCCGAACAGTTATCACAGATAGAATCTCTAGTTAATGGCGCGATTGATCAGGGCTTAGATGTCGCTTATGAAGAGATTCCTCTGCTCGAAGCTAAGGCGACAGGAGCGACAGGCGTTTTTGATTCTAAGTACGGTGAGCGGGTTAAAGTCTATACGGTTGGTCGTAATAATGGCTCTACTCAAGCCACTTGGGACAATATTTTTTCCAGAGAAATCTGTGGCGGCCCTCACGTTAATAGTTTGCTAGGATTAGGTAAGTTTAAAATACAAAAAGAAGAAGCTTCTTCTTCAGGTGTGCGTAGAATTAAGGCAGTATTAGAGTAGAAGGTTGGTCCTGATAGCTAGTATTGACAATTTTTACTCTTGTCTATATACTATTGCCATTGAGAATAGAAAAAGATTAAACAGGAATATTTCAAAAATTTTGATAAGGCTATAGTCTGTCTTTATCAAATTTTTTTGTGTTAATGTCAAAAAATAAAACTAAAAATCAAGAGAGCGTAGAAACTTTGAACGCCAAAGATTTTTTAGAAATGCAAGGCGAAGTGATGGAGCTAATGCCAGCAGCTACCTTCCGGGTAAAACTGGATAGCGGCCATGAAATTTTAGCCCATCTTTCTGGTAAGATGAGAATGAACCGTATCCGTCTCTTACCGGGTGATCGCGTGCGCCTACAAATGAGCCCTTACGATCTGACTAAAGGTCGGATTGTGTTTAGGCTCTAATTGGCGCCTTACCCACCTTAAATCGCCAACCATTATCAATTTGGATTTAACCCCCTTTATTTATATTTTTCATGACTTTATGAAAGTAAGAGCGAGTGCCAAGAAAATTTGTAAGGATTGCAAGACTGTTCGCCGCAAAGGCCGCGTATATGTAATTTGTAAAAATCCTAAACACAAGCAAAGACAAGGATAATTAAGTATCAGGGTCCGCTTTTGGCGGAACCGTATTATTATATTTATGGCTATTAGAATCGCGGGCGTAAGTATCCCCAACGACAAAAGAGTGGACATATCCCTCACCTATATCTACGGTATCGGCAATAGCCGGGCGCAGAAGATTTTGGCTGAGGTCAATATCAATCCGGAGACCAAAGTTAAGGATTTAAAAGAAGAAGAAACTAATCGGTTGCGCGAACAGATTGAAAAGAAAAACACGGTGGAGGGAGATTTGCGTCGTGAAGTTGCGAGCAATATCAAGCGCTTGAAAGAAATTGGCTGTTACCGCGGTTTGCGCCATATGCGTAATTTGCCGGTTCGTGGCCAGCGCACTAAGACCAATAGCCGTACGGTCAGAGGTAACAAACGCATGACCGCTTCTAGTGGTCGCGCTAAGGCTGGCTTAAAGACCTAGTCTCAGCTTCTGTTTAGATAAATTTATCAATCATTTATGTCCGATGAAAAGAAATTAAATACCGAAGAAGACCAAGAGCAGTTAGTGGTTGCCCCCGCTGCTGATGCGACGGTCAAAGTGGCTTCCGCAGAGGAGGTCGACGAAGAACGCGATGACGTTCCTTTTTCTCTTGATTCCTCCGCTGACGAAGAATTACCGGAAGAAATTAAACAAAAATTAGAGAAGAACAAGCAGGCCAGAGCTAAGAAAAAATTGGTTAAGAAGCGCAAGAAGCGCGCTGCTCGTACTGTTAAAGTTGGTCGCGCCTACATTAATGCTACTTATAATAACACCATGGTTACTTTAGCTGACGCTAACGGTGACGTGATTGCTTGGGCTAGCGCTGGTATGGCTGGTTTCAAGGGTGCTAAGAAGGCAACTCCTTACGCTGCTCAAATTATTACCAAGATTGCTGCTCAGAAAGCCAAGGAAGAGTACGGCTTACAGGAAGTGAGTGTGTTTGTTTCTGGTGTCGGCACGGGCAGAGAGGCAGCTATTCGCGCCTTAAATGCTAACGGTTTGGAGGTATCCTCTATCAAGGACACCACCCCAGTACCTCATAACGGCTGCCGTCCGAAAAAGCCGAGAAGAGTGTAATTAATAATAAGGATCTATATCAATAACTAATATGGGAAGAAATTTAGACAGCAAATGCCAACAGTGTCGCCGCGTCGGTGAGAAATTATTCTTAAAGGGCGAGCGTTGTAATACACCAAAGTGTGCGATGGTTAAGCGTAATTATCCTCCGGGTTTTCATGGTCCTACTCGTGGTCGTCGTAAAGCCAGCGATTACGGCACTCAATTAATGGAAAAGCAGAAGGCTAAGAAATATTATAACGTCATGGAAAAGCAGTTTCGTCTGACTTTTGAGAAGGCCGCTAAGAAGACTGGTGACTCTGGTAAGAATTTCTTGCGCCTCTTAGAGATGCGTTTAGACAATGTTGTCTTCCGTCTCGGTTTTGCCTCTTCCCGCAATCAGGCTCGTCAATTGGTAAACCACGGTCATTTTGATGTTAATGGTGTGAAGACCGATATCGCTTCCTTTATTGTTAAGCCAGGTCAGGAGATTGCTGTACGCGCCCGCAGCCGTAAAAATCCTTATTTCAAACAGACGGCTGAGAAGTTAAAGAAAGCTGAATTGCCAGCTTGGTTAAATTTACAGGCTGCTGACATGAAGGCTAAGGTTTTGCACGAACCAGCTGATACCGATTTACCAACTAACCTGAACGTGCAAATGATCATTGAGTATTATTCAAAATAATCTGTCGTTTAGCGCGCTGAGGAGGCCTTAGATCTGTTAGCAGATTTAAGTGTAAAACTGCGCGTTGAGGGCATATGTTTCTATGGAAAATATCGCTTTGCCAAAAAAAGTAGATTTCCTGGCAGGAAAGAATGACAACGAAGGCGTAATCGTAGTGGAACCTTTGTATCCCGGCTACGGTATGACTTTGGGTAATTCTTTGCGCCGCGTCTTATTATCTTCTTTGCCGGGGGCAGCTGTTGTCGGCGTGAAGATTAAGGGTGCTAGCCATGAATTTATGACCCTACCTGGTGTTCAGGAGGATGTATTGGAAGTTATTTTGAATATCAAGCAACTGCGTTTGAAAGTTTATGGTGATGAAGAAGTACGCTTGGAACTTAAGGCTAAAGGCAAACAAGTAGTTACTGCTGCCAATATTTCTAAAAATAGCGAAGTGGAAATTAAGAACCAAGATTTAGTTTTAGCTACCCTTACCGAGGACAAAGCTAATCTGGAAGTAGAAATTGTTGTTCGTCCTGGCCGCGGTTATCGTTTAAGTGAAGGTGCTAAACGGGAAAACAACGAATTAGGTTATATTGAAATCGATTCTATTTTTTCACCAGTTTTATCTGTTAGTCTAGATGTGGAAAATACTCGTGTCGGTAAGATGACCAACTGGGATAAATTGCTGATCACTTTAAAGACGGATGGCACCTTAAGCCCAGTGGAAGCCTTCCAGCAGGCTACTCAGATTTTAGTTGATCAGTTTAGCGCACTTTTACCTCAAACTCACGAATCTGCCCCGATTCTGGAAGTAGAGGAAGAAGCTGCAGATTTACATACTGAAGAAGAAGCGGTTGCCGCCGTTGTGGAGACGGAAAAATCGGCGAAAAAGAAAAGCAAGAAATAAGCGCTTCCTCATTATAACTCTTAATATATGCGCCATAAAAACGCGAATAAAATTTTAGACCGAGAAAAGGGACCACGCGAGCTCATGCTTCGTAACATGGCTTCCAGCATCTTGATTTATGAAAAAGTAAAAACAACCAAGGCTAAAGCCCAGGCAGTTCGTCCTTTGGTGGAGAGGTTGATTACCGCTGCTAAGGCTGGTGATTTGACTGCCCGCCGTGGTTTAATTAAGGTTTTGCTCCAGAAAAATGCCATTAAGAAAGCGATGGAAGTTTTAGGAAAACGTTATCAGGACCGCAATGGCGGCTATACTCGTATGACTAAGTTGGGTCCGCGCAAGGGTGATGGCGCTGAAATGGTGCAGATTGAACTCGTTTAATTTACGTGTTATCCATTATATGATTAAAATAGAAAGAACAATCCATAAGCTTGATGCTACTGACCAGGCAGTCGGTCGCTTAGCCAGCCAGATCGCTATGATTTTGCGGGGTAAGAATAAACCCGAGTTTCAGCCTCATGTTGATGGCGGCGATATCGTTGAAGTAATAAATGCCGGCCAAATGTCTTTTAGTGGCAAAAAACTGTTACAGAAAAAATATTTCAGTTTTTCTGGTTACCTCAGCGGCTTAAAAACCAAGAGAATGTCAGAAGTGTTTAGTAATGATCCAGGCGAAGTTTTGCGCCGAGCCGTGAAGCAGATGTTACCTCCGACCAAGCTGCGTGACGCGCAGATGAAGCGCTTAATTATTAGATAATTTCATTGTTTTATGGAAACGAAACAAAAAACTGTTAAAGAAAAGAAACCGGTTGAAGCCGTAGAGGTGGCCAAAGAGGCGCCGGTAACGGAAACGGTTGAATTTACTGGTGAATATATTAAGACGGTGGGACGTCGTAAGACTTCAGTAGCTCAGGTGCGCATGTATAAAGATGGCAAGGGCGCTATTATGATTAACGGCAAGAAGGGCTCACAATATTTTGTCGGTGAAGGTTTTAATATTGTTACTCAGTCTTTGAAAGCCACTGGTCATGTCCGTGATTTAAATTTCTCCATTATCGTTAAAGGCGGTGGGGTTACTGGTCAAATTGAAGCTTGTCGTCATGGTATTTCTAGGGCTTTAATGATGTTGGATCCTTTATTAAAGGAAGCTTTGAAAGTAAACAAATTTTTGACTCGCGACCCAAGAAAGAAAGAGAGAAAGAAGCCAGGTTTCAAGGGTGCGAGAAAGAGACCGCAGTGGAGCAAGCGCTAATTACTATAAATTTTTTACGCTTCAGACGTCCGTGTTACCGCTTTTGCGGTCGCGGGCGTTTTTGTAATAATCAGGCTTTTATAGTAACATAAATAATATGGATATTATTGATAACCTAGATAAATATTTAAGTGATTTAGACTATCGCTACCAAACTTTAGCACGGTCTCTGCATATAGATCAGCTAAGAATAGAGGCGGACCAGTTGCGTTTGCAGATGGAGGCGTCTGATTTTTGGCAAGATCAGGAGAGAGCGGTCATGATTAGTCGGCGAGCAGAAACCTTGCAGAAGGATTATCGACAATGGTTAGAGCTCGCTCAAGCGTTAACGGAAGCCAAGGAGTTGAGCGTTTTAGCTACCGCTGAAGCAGATGTTGCTTTAACTCAAGATTTAGCGGCTAAAGCGTCTGTTTGGTCAAAGGAATTAGATCGTTTGGAGACCGCCTCTCTTTATACCGGAACCTATGATGATCGAGATGCCTTACTCAGCATTAATGCCGGTACTGGTGGCGTGGATGCTCAGGATTGGACGCAGATGTTGGAAAGGATGTATCTGCGCTTTGCAGAACGTCAAGGTTGGCGCGTAGAGATTTTAGATAGGCTTAGTGGCAATGAAGCTGGGTTAAAAAGTGTGATGTTGAAAATTAGTGGTCAGCGCTCTTATGGTAGCTTAAAGAGTGAAAACGGTACCCATCGTTTATTACGTAATTCTCCCTTTAACGCTGACGGTTTAAGACAGACCTCTTTTGCTTCCGTGGAGGTAATTCCAGATATGCCCGCCACTGATATAGTGATTAAGGATGAGGACGTACGTTTAGATGTCTTCCGTTCCAGTGGTCCCGGGGGACAGAGCGTTAATACTACAGATTCCGCTGTGCGTTTAGTACATTTGCCTACTGGCATTACCATTAGTTGTCAGAGTGAACGTTCGCAGCATCAAAACCGGGAAAATGCTTTTGCTATTTTGCGGGCTCGTTTGGCACAAATGGAGCTACAAAAGAAGGACGAAGAAGAGCGCCGTTTGAAGGGCGGGGTAGTGAAGGCGGAATGGGGTCAACAAGTCCGTTCTTATTGGTTTTATGGTAACCGTTTAGTTAAAGACCATCGCAGTGGCCATGAAGATACCAATGTTGACGCGGTGATGGATGGCCATCTAGATGATTTTGTGGCCGCTTATTTACGCTGGCAGCGGCAATTGTTGTTAACCGCCGATTAAGTTAACTAGAATTTAAGCTTCATGTTTATAATAAAGAGATGCTAGCATCTCTTTTTTGGCGTTTAGGCGCTTTTTTTCTGGGCCTGTTATTAGCCGGTCTTTATCAGCTGCCTATTGCGGTTTGGTGGCCTGGCGGATTTTGGTTAGCCAGTAGGCTGCTTAAGCGTTATATTTATTGGCGTCAATTTTTCTTACTGTTAGCTTGTTTGAGTTTGGGTATGTGGCGAGCACAAACCATAGCGCCAGCTAATGAACATTTACAACTCTATTTTGGCCAAACAGCTGAATGGGAATTTCAAATTTGTGCTGACCCTGAGCCCGCCTGGGATAAACAAGTGGTGGTATTATGTCCGCTGTCACCAGTCTTGTCCAAGGCGACCAAGGAAAAAGTGATCGCTAATTTACCACTTTATCCTCGTGTCTACTACGGTGATTATTTACAACTAAAATGTCGTTTAGAGGCGCCGCCGGTATTTGCCGACTTTAACTATGCCGCTTATTTAGCAGCTAAAGGTATTGGTGCTATTTGCTCTTGGCCAACGGTGTTAAGAGTTGAGCCAAGTAGGGGGAATAAGGTTTGGTGGCAGCGTTTATTTCTTGTTAAATATCGTGCACGGCAAACCCTGAACCTAGCTTTGCCGGAGCCGGCGGCCGGCCTGGCTACAGCCTTGTTGCTGGGTTATAAAAAGACTTTATTTCCTGCTGAAGAAAAAAAATTACAGATAGCCGGTCTTAGTCATTTAGTTGCCATTTCCGGTGGACATATTAGTTTGTTTTTAGAATTGTTAATCAGTTTGTTTATCTATGGTGGCCTTAATAGAAAACACGCTATTTGGCCAGCTTTAATGCTCGTGGTGCTCTACGTTGCTTTGACTGGATTTCAAGCTTCGGCCTGGCGCTCTTTATTAATGGGCGGTATCGCTTTGTATGCTTGGAGAAGAGGGAGACTGGCTAATGCTTGGTTGCCTTTAGCCTGGGCGGCAGCGTTGATGTTATGGCAAAACCCTTTGTTGTGGCAAAGAGATTTAGGCTTTCAATTGTCCTTTTTAGCGCTGGCAGGGATGATCGCTCTTAATCCTATTTTAAGTGCCGGTCTAGAACTCTGCTCAAGTAGGTTTCGATATAATTACTTACGTCCAGTGGCACAGGCCTTTAATCTGTCACTGGCGGCTCAATTAGCAGTTTGGCCGCTTTTAGCTCTGAAGATGGGTGGCTTTTCTTTGATTGCCCCTTTTACTAACGTATTAGCTTTCGCTGTTTTTGCCCCCTTGGTATTATTTTTGCTACTAGCGCTGATTATTACCGCTATCTGGCCAGGAGTTCCGTTAATACTGTGGTCACCTAGTTATATTCTGTTAGAATATTTACTACGACTAGGTCGTATGAGCGCCAACTGGTCGTGGTCTTATCTAGAGACCCCCGATTTTACCAGTATTCAAGCAGCTGGATATTATTTCGGGTTGATATTATTAGTTTTAGCTTATTGGCGTTTAACTAAAAAGCCCCGAGAGGGGCTTTTTAGAATAACGAAGCAGTAGCCAGAGTTTATGCTTTGTCGTGTTTGGCCATGGTGCGCATGCAGCTGGTGCAAATCTTCAATTTCAAATCACCAACATTTTTAGTCTGCAGGTTGATATTCTGGCGCTTGAGGGTTTGGATTTTAGAATGGGAGCGGCTAGCGCCTTTGGTGGCACCTCGCTTGCATAAGTCACATCTTTTAGCCATATACATTGGTTAAACGGCCGAGAGGAATGCACCAAAAAACGGGCTTTTTCGGCGGCCGCTATGTTTAAAATTTTGATGCTTAAATATTAGCATATTTTTAAAATTAATCAAGTTATGCTAAAATATAATCAAGATTATTAATGATTAAGCTTTATTCTTAATTTTTATGCTAGTTTTGTTTCAAGTGATTGTATTGATTTTTTCGGCCATAATTCATGAATATATGCATGGCTGGATGGCTGATCGTTTGGGCGACCCCACCGCTAGGCACGCTGGCCGCCTAACGCTTAACCCCATTGCCCACCTAGAGTGGTTCGGTTCTTTGCTCTTGCCAGGGATGATGTTATTAGCTGGTATGCCGTTTGTATTCGGTTGGGCAAAACCGGTGCCATATAACCCCTATAATTTAAGAGGCGGACGTTATAGTGACGCTAAAGTTGCTCTCGCCGGTCCGGCGGCCAACTTGTTGGTGGCCCTGGTTTTTGGTTTGATGTTGAGATTCTTGCCTTTTATTAGTCTTACTTTCTCTGGTTTGATTGCCCTAATCGTGTATATTAATTTGGTGTTGATGCTGTTCAATTTATTACCCATTCCACCCTTAGACGGTTCTAAAATTTTAGCACCATTTTTAACTCCCGCCTGGCGTGTGAAATATCTCAGTTTGGAGCGTTTTGGTTTCATTTTGGTGATTTTATTTGCCTGGTTAGGTTTTTCTTACTTATTGCCAGTGCTTGATTTTCTGTTTAGGGTCATCGTGGGAGCTTAACAGCCAGTCCGGTCTAGAGATTGGAAGTAGTAATTATTCGCTTATCTTGACTTATTTTTTTGATTTTGATAAAGTAAGCGGGTAATAACTCTATCCTGATGAGTCAGGATATTTTGTTATCACAAGAAATTAATTTAAGCAAAAGAGAGCGGTCAAGGATAGGACCGTCCCTTCTTTTTCTGGGCTTTTTGCCCTTATATTTATAAACATTATCCTGAGGTTTTAAAACCGCTGAAGCATTATGCCGACAATCAATCAATTGGTCCGCAAGGGCAGAAAATCCAAGAAAAGTCGCCAGTCATTTTTGGCGCTTCACACTAGTTTAGATTCTCTTCATCGTAAGAAGAATGTGAACGCTAAGGGCGCTCCTTTTAAGCAGGGTGTGTGTGTGAAGGTGACAACTACGACGCCAAAAAAACCTAACTCCGCTTTACGTAAAATTGCTCGCGTTCGCTTGTCTAACGGTATGGAAGTGACTGCTTATATCCCGGGCATGGGGCATAATCTTCAAGAACACTCCATCGTGTTGGTCAAGGGTGGTAAGACTAAAGATCTTCCGGGTGTGCGCTATAAAGTGGTGCGCGGAGTCTATGACGCTTCCGGTGTAGAAGCTCGTCGTCAAGGGCGTAGCTGCTATGGTGCTAAGCGTCCGAAAGCGGCTAAATAATTTTGTTTATTTCGGAGCGGCTGTTAACGGTCACTCCTTCATATAATCAGGTGCGCATTAGTAATAGCTGTTGATGCGCCCTTTCAAGCAATTATGAGAGGAAAACAAGCCCCTAAAAGAGATATTGCCGGGGACAGCAAATACAATGATAAAAATATTACCAAACTGATCAACTACGTGATGCAGGATGGCAAGAAAAGCGTAGCCGAGAGAATCGTTTACGGTTCTTTTAATTTGATCAAAGACAAGACTAAGCAGGACCCGCGTCATGTGTTTAATAAGGCGATGAAGAAGGTTTCTCCTTTGGTGGAAGTCCGAGGTAAGCGCGTGGGTGGTGCCAATTATCAGGTGCCTTTTCAAGTGCGCGGCGAACGTCGTTTTTATCTTGGTTGTCACTGGATGATTACCGCGGCACATGCCCGTCGTGGTCGCTCCATGGCTGAAAAATTAGCTGGCGAAATCCTGGATGCTTCTAATGGTGAAGGCGCAGCGGTTAAGAAGAGGGAAGCAGTTCATAAGATGGCTGAGGCTAATAAAGCTTTTGCTCATTTCTCTCGCTAAGAGCTGTTAAAACATCATTTATTATCTTCATAAATAATTAGCAACAAATACTTATGCCCCGTGATTATTCTCTTGATAAAATCAGAAATATCGGCATCATGGCTCACATCGATGCCGGCAAGACTACTTTTACTGAGCGCGTCCTCTTTTATACCGGTAAGAAGCATAAAATTGGTGAAGTGCATGAAGGTGCTGCTGAAATGGATTGGATGGAACAAGAGAAGGAGCGCGGTATTACCATTACTTCTGCCGCAACCACTTGTTTTTGGAAGGGCAATAAAATTAATATCATTGATACTCCCGGGCACGTCGACTTTACTGTAGAGGTAGAGCGCTCTTTGCGTGTATTAGACGGAGCTATCGCTGTTTTTGACGGTCAGGCCGGAGTAGAGCCGCAGTCGGAAACCGTGTGGCGTCAAGCGGATAAATATCAGGTGCCTCGTCTCTGTTTTGTTAATAAAATGGATAAGATGGGCGCCGATTTTTACATGAGTCTTAACTCTATTAAACAACGTTTAAATTCCAAGGCCGTGGCTATTCAATTGCCGATTGGCGCAGAAGATCATCTGACTGGTGTCATCGATTTATTAGACAGAAAAGCTTATACTTTCGCTGGTAACTTTGGCGAAAATATTACTGAAGTGCCGATTCCGGAAGACATGAAAGAAAAGGTTGAAACTTTCCGCGCTGAATTAGTGGAACGAGCTGTAGAGTGCGAAGAGGCCACCATGGAAAAATTTTTAAGTGGCGAAGAAATCAGTGTGGCTGATTTAAAAAAAGCCATACGTTTGGGCGTGCTTGATAATGCTATTTATCCAGTTTTGTGCGGCACCGCTTTGCAAAATATTGGAGTTCAGTTTGCCTTAGATGCAGTTAATGAGTATCTTCCTTCTCCTTTAGACATTAAGCCGATTGAAGCTTCTGACGTAGATGATGCTGAGAAGAAGATCCCGATTAAGGCCGATGATAACTCTCCTTTTGTTGGCTTAGCTTTTAAAATTGCTACCGATCCTTTTGTCGGTAAGCTCTGTTTCGTCCGCGTTTATCAAGGCGTGCTGCAAGCCGGCTCTTATATAGTTAATGCCTCTACCGGTAACAAAGAACGCATCGGTCGTTTAGTGCGTATGCATGCTAATCACCGTGAAGAAATTAAGGAAATTTATGCTGGTGATATTGCTGCCGTGATTGGTCTGAAAAATACTACTACCGGCAATACTTTAAGTGATGAAAATGCTCCAGTCTTGTTAGAATCCATCGTCTTCCCAGAACCGGTTATCAAGATTGCGGTAGAGCCGAAGACTAAAGTTGATCAAGAAAAGATGGGGGTTGCTTTATCTCGTTTAGCTGAAGAAGATCCCACTTTCCGAGTAGAAACAGATGAAGAGACTAATCAGATTTTGATTTCTGGTATGGGTGAATTACATTTGGATATTATTGTTGATCGCATGAAACGTGAATTCGGAGTAGAAGCTAATGTTGGTAAGCCCCAAGTTTCTTATCGCGAAACCATTACTCAAACAGCTGAAGCTGAACATAAATATATCAAGCAGTCTGGCGGTCGTGGTCAATATGGCCATTGCTGTTTGCGCGTGGAGCCAGCGGGCGAAGGGAAGGGTTACGAATTCTTGGATGAAGTTAAGGGTGGCGTTATCCCGAGAGAATATATTCCGGCCATTGAGAAAGGTGTTAAAGAAGGTCTGTTGTCTGGTGTAGTCGCTGGTTATCCGATGGTGGATGTCAAAGTGGCTGTCTATTATGGTAGTTATCATGAAGTTGATTCTTCGGAAATTGCCTTTAAGATGGCTGGCATCTTTGCCTTTAAGGACGCTTGTCAGAAGGCTAAACCGATTTTGCTTGAACCAGTGATGAAGGTTGAGGTAACTACCCCGGAAGATTATATGGGTAACATCATTGGCGACCTTAATTCTAAACGTGGTCAGATTGAAGAAATGATTGATAGACCCAATAAGATTAAAGCTATTAAGGCTAAGGTACCGTTGGCGGAAATGTTTGGTTATGTCACCGCTTTGCGCTCCATGTCTCAGGGTCGAGCTAATTCTGTGATGGAGTTTTCTCACTACAGTGAAGTACCACGTAATGTTTTGGAACAGATTAAAGAAAAGTCCGGCAAATAATGCGCCACTTGGGAGGGTAGCGCCAATATTATGCGCGAGCAATTGAAAAAAGCTTTAAAGTTAGCTAGAAAAACCAATGACGCCATCATATTTTTTGATGCCGAGACCCCAGAAGATTCCTTTGCTATAGTTGATTTAGATCGTTACGAGCAAATGGTTAATCCGCTAAATTTAGATAAAAAAGAAGCAGTATTCCAGCCTAATTTGACAGAAGAAGATTTAGCTGATAAAATAAATCGCGAAATATCCGACTGGAAAAATGAAGATCAGGCTGAATATTTAGCTGAAGAAAGCAAAACTCGTAAAAATTGGAACATACCTCCTCAGATTAAGGACAAAGCCACTAACAACGCTTAGATTTAAAAAATATATTAATTAATTTCGCGGCTGGTTTCCTCTATACAGGAAAGAAACCCCTTTAGGGGGCCGTAAGCATAAAAACATGGCAGAAAAATTTGAACGCACAAAACCCCATGTCAATGTTGGCACTATCGGCCACGTAGATCATGGCAAAACTACTTTGACCGCCGCGATGTTGGCGGTGTTCGGCGCTAATGGCATGAACGCTTCTAAAAAAGGTGTGAATGAAATTGATGCCGCTCCGGAAGAGCGCGAACGCGGTATTACTATCGCCACCGCTCACGTTGAATATGAATCAGCTGCTCGTCACTATGCGCACGTTGATTGTCCTGGCCACGCTGATTATGTGAAGAACATGATTACTGGTGCTGCTCAGATGGATGGTGCGATTTTAGTCGTTTCCGCCACTGATGGCCCCATGCCTCAGACTCGCGAACACATTGTGTTGGCTCGTCAAGTAGGTGTGCCTTACATCGTGGTTTTCTTGAACAAGTGCGATATGGTGGAAGATAAAGAGCTGATTGATCTCGTAGAAGAGGAAATTCGTGATTTATTAAAGAAATATGAATTCCCGGGCGATACCACTCCGATTATTCGCGGTAGCGCTTTAAAGGCCTTGGAAAACCCGACTGGTCCTGATGCCGCTCCGGTGATGGATTTAATGAAGCAATTAGACGAATACATTCCGTTACCTCCTCGCGACATGGATCAACCTTTCTTAATGCCGGTAGAAGACATCTTCTCTATTGAAGGTCGCGGCACCGTAGTTACTGGTCGCATTGAACGCGGTGTTATCAAAGTTGGTGAAGAAGTTGAAATCGTTGGTTTGATGGATACCAAGAAGACTACCATCACTGGCGTAGAAATGTTTAACAAGTCTCTAGACCGTGGTGAAGCTGGTGATAATGCCGGTTTATTGCTCCGCGGTACTAAGAAGAATGAAGTAGAACGCGGTCAGGTTTTATGCAAACCGGGCTCCGTTACTCCTCACACCGAATTTGAAGCTCAGATTTACGTTTTATCCAAAGAAGAAGGTGGCCGTCACAAGCCTTTCTTCAAGGGTTATAAACCCCAATTCTACATCCGCACGACTGATGTTACTGGTGAAGTAGAATTACCGGCTGGTACTGAAATGGTTATGCCTGGCGATACCGTCACCATTACCGTTAAGTTAATCTCACCGGTAGCTTTGGAAGAAAAACAACGCTTTGCTATCCGCGAAGGTGGCCGCACTGTCGGCGCCGGCGCTGTAGTCAAGATTACTAAATAAGTCAGCACTTAAGCCTGCTCTGCCTATAGTAGGGCAGGCTTGTAGTGTTAATTTATCAATTAATTTAGAAAATAAAAGTACATTCTTCTATGTCTGAACCCAAGAAAGAGGAAAAGGATTACAAACAGAGAATCCGCATTAAGATCAAAGCTTTTGATCACAAGATTATCGATCAGTCCACCAAGACTATCGTTGATACTATTGAACGCAGTGATGCTAGTTTTTTCGGTCCGATTCCGTTGCCGACCGAGAAACGCAAGTACACGGTTAACCGTTCTACTTTCGTGCATAAGGATGCTCGCGATCAGTATGAAATGCGTATTCATAAGCGCATTATTGATATCACTGATCCGAGTGCTAAGACCATTGAAGATCTGACAAATTTGAATTTGCCAGCAGGGGTTGACGTGGAGATAAAAATGCAGTAAGATACAATCAAATATTGATTAAGTGCCACTGAGGCGTTTTCCCGTAACTCTCCTATAATTATAGCAGAAAGTGCGGGCTGATAAATGAGTGGCTTAATGGGAGAAAACAGCAAAAAAACAAAAAGAAAATTGAAGGCAAGGAGGAATGCGCAATTTTAGATTTTGTTTTTAGGGCTGGTAAATTTACCAGTTTTTTGTTTTAAAAATATGAAATTTATTTTAGCGAAGAAAATGCAGATGACCCAGATTTGGGACAATGACAAAGTTTTAGCCGTTACTCCGGTTCTAGCTGGTCCTTGTGTCGTGTCTCAGGTTAAAACTAAAACCACTGATAAATATTCCGCTCTTCAGTTAGCTTTCGGTGTACGCAAAGAAAAGAACTTGAAGAAACCTCAGCGCGGTCATTTTAAGAAAGCAGGAGTTTCTCCGATGCATGTACGTGAATTTAGATTAGAGACTGATATTGAAGCTAAAGTTGGTGATGAAATTAGCGCCGCTACCTTTGCTGCCGGCGACATCATTGCTGTTACTGGCACTTCTAAAGGCCGTGGTTTCCAGGGCGTAGTTAAGCGTCATGGTTTCCAGGGTGGACGCAAGAGCCATGGTAATAAAGACCAATTACGCATGCCCGGTTCCGTTGGTCCTAAAGGTCCAGCTCATATTTTTAAGGGTATGCGCATGGGTGGACGCATGGGCAATGAGAGAGTGACTGTACAGAATTTAGAAATTGTTTCCGTAGATTTAGAAAAAAATATTTTATATATCAAAGGCGCGGTTCCTGGTGCCAACGGCGGTTTGTTGTTAATTAAAGGTCAAGGTGAATTGTTGATGAACGTAGCTCCGGTGACAACCACAGCTGAAACGACTTCCGTAGAAGAACCAGTGACTGAGACTACGGCGGAAGCGGTGGCAGTCCCAGAAGAAGTAGCAGCAGTCGCCGAACAAGTAGAGGCAAGCGTCACTGAAGAAAATAAAGAAGAGGCTCCGGCCGCTTAATCAATAAGTCCGGTTTTAAATATATGTCCATCAAAGTCAAAGTTTATAATCAAAGTGCTGCTCCAGTTAAAGATTTGGAGTTATCGGCTAAAGTTTTCGGTTTGAAAGCCAACGCTGACCTCTTACATCAGGCGGTAGTAGCACAACAGGCTAACGAGCGCCAGGTCTTAGCTCATACTAAGGATCGCAGCGAAGTTCGTGGTGGCGGCAAGAAACCCTGGAAACAGAAAGGTACTGGTCGCGCTCGCGTTGGCTCTAGCCGTTCTCCATTATGGATTGGCGGCGGTGTTACTTTCGGCCCGACTAAAGATCGTAATTTTTCCAAGAAATTGAACCGAAAGATGCGCCAAAAAGCGATTATGATGGCCTTGTCCGACAAAATTGCCCAGTCTAGTTTATTAATTATCGATACTTTGAAAATGGCTGAGTTTAAGACTAAACAATTTGATGCCATGTTGAAAGCTTTCGAAAAAAGCGTGTTGCCGGCTGATCGCCGCAGCTTACTAGTTATAAACGGTGAGAAAGATGAAAAGGCTAGATATTCCGGTCGTAATCTCAAAGGTGTTAATATTATTAACCCTGAGAATATAAACATTGTTGATATTCTTACCTCTCGCCAAGTACTAATGACAGAAGAAGGTGTTCTATCTCTTGCTGCTAAGTACAGCAAGGATAAGGAATAAGTTTGCAATTTTGAATTTTTTGAATTAACCATATGGCTTTATTTGGAGCAAAACAAACTAGTGCACAGAAAACTGCGACCGTGAAGAAAAACGGTGCTAAGACTGCAGCTAAAGAGATTAAGGAGTCTCCGGCGGCGGAAGTCAGCATGCAGGAGTTGTATGCGGAGGCTGGCGCTGAGAAAAAAACCACCCGGGCTAAAAAAACCGCCAACACCTCACGCTATGATGGTGCTTTCCGTGTGTTAGTTAAACCATTGATTACCGAAAAAGCGACTGAACTGAATGTTCAGAATAAATATGCTTTTGTGGTCTCTATGGCTGCTAATAAAATTGAAGTTGCGAAAGCTATTTATGCCGTTTACGGAGTTAAGCCTGCTAGTGTCAATATTATTTCCATGCAAGGAAAGGTTGTGACTCGCGGGCGCATTCGGGGCCAACGCAAAGACTGGAAGAAGGCGATTGTCACTTTAAAGAAAGGTGATAGCATCAAGATTTACGAAGGCGTTTAATTTTAAATCATAAACAAGTAATTGACTATATATGGGTATTAAAAAAGTACGAGCCAATACTCCTGGCCGCCGCAACGCCACTTTTGATGATTGCGCTGACATTACTAAAACCACTCCGGAAAAGAGACTGATTGTAATTAAGAAAAAAACTAGCGGTCGCAACAGCCAGGGTAAAATTACCACACGTCATCGTGGTGGCGGAGAAAAGAGATATATTCGTTTGGTTGATTTCAAACGTGATAAATTTGATATCCCGGCTACCGTAGCTGCCATTGAGTATGACCCTAATCGCGGTGCTCGTTTGGCTTTATTAAACTATGCCGATGGTGAAAAGCGCTATATTATCGCTCCGATTGGCTTAGTAGTCGGCGAAAAAGTTTTAAGTTCCAAGAATTTAATTGAAATCAAAGTGGGCAATGCTATGCCCGTGCAACATATTCCAGCCGGCGTGGCCATTAGTAATTTAGAATTTGAACCAGGTCGCGGTGCTCGTATCGCTCGTGGCGCTGGTAATGCCGTATTTGTGATGGGCGTCGAGGGTAGGTTTGCTCAGGTAAAGATGCCGAGCGGCGAAATCCGCTTAGTTAAGAAAGAGTGTCTATGTACTGTTGGCCAAGCTAGTAATCCTGATAAGCGCCATATCGTATTAGGCAAGGCTGGGCGTAGCCGTCATATGGGTATTCGTCCGACTGTCCGTGGTACAGCTATGAATCCGGTTGATCATCCTCATGGCGGTGGTGAAGGTAACCAGTCCATTGGTCTGCGCCATCCCAAGACTCCTTGGGGCAAGCCGGCTTTGGGTGTTAAGACTCGCCGCAAGCGTTCTTCCAATAAATTGATTATTAAGCGCCGTGCGAAGAGAAAATAGTTAAGCTGAATTTATCCATCAAATTATAATAAGTATATGTCAAGAAGTTCTAAAAAAGGGCCATACATCAATCCTCGTATTTTAAAGAAAGTACAGGCTTTGAAGCCGGGCGACAAGACCGTTCTCAAGGTTTGGGATCGTGCCTGCTCGGTTGTTCCGGAAATGGTTGGTTTGACCATCGCTGTTCATAACGGTCGCGTGCATGTGCCTGTTTATGTTGTGGAAAACATGGTTGGTCATCGTTTGGGTGAATTTGCGCCGACCAGAAAGTTCGTTTCCCATGGTGGTAAGATGGCTAAAGCTCAGTCTCAGACTAAGGGCGGCAAATAATTAAAATGAGAGGCGGTTACGCGCAGCCAGCGCTGATTCTGCCGATAAGCGAATCCTATGGAAATTAAAGCAAGTTTAAATCATTTAAGAATGTCGGCGCGTAAAGCACGCTTAGTGATTGATGTGGTCCGCAAGCTGCCGGTGAATAAGGCCTTAGATCAATTGCAGTTTTTAAATAAGTTGGCTGCCGAACCGATTAAGAAATTAATTGAGTCTGCTATTGCTAACGCGGAACATAACTTCAGTTTGGATAAAAATAATCTGTTAATTAAGGAGATTAAAGCTGACGAGGCCGTTACTTTGAAGCGCTGGATGCCTAAGGCTCACGGACGTGCTACTGTGATTCGCAAACGCGGCTGTCATGTGCATGTTACTTTGGCGGAAATAGTTGCCAGCGGTAAGAAAGTTGCTCGTAAGGATAAAGTTGAGGCTCCGGTCAAATTAGAACAGGTAGCAGCAGAAGCAGAAAAACGTGCTGTTGCTTCAACCAAGAAAGAAGGAACTAAGTCCGCAAAGGCTAAGACCGACACTAAATCTGGCAAAGGCTTCACTACTAAAGTTTTCAATCGCAAGGCTGGTAGTAAATAAATTTTTAGCAATTAATCACGCATAACCAATAGTATGGGTAAAAAAGTAAATCCAAACGTAATGCGCTTAGGCGTTACCAAAACCTGGCCTTCCATCTGGTTCGAAAGCGGAAAGACCTATATCAAGAACGTTCAACAGGACGTTGCTATCCGCAAGCACCTGATCAAGACCATGCGCGAAGCTGGCGTTGATAGAGTTGAGATTATTCGTAGTTTGAATAAAATCACCATTGATATCCACACCGCTAAACCAGGTTTAATCATCGGTCGCGGTGGTAACGGCGTGGAAGATTTGAAGAAGAAAATTCATGATCAATTTTTGCGTAATTTCCGCATGGGTGAAATCAACTTGAATATTAAAGAAGCGAACCGTCCGCAACTCAGCGCTCAGATTGCCGTTCAGACTACTATCATGGAATTAGAAAAGCGCATGCCTTTTCGTAAAGTGATGAAGCAGTTGCTGGGGCGTGTTGAACGCGCTGGAGCCCTGGGTGTCAAGGTGGTTATCAGTGGTCGCTTAAATGGTGCTGAAATTGCCCGTACTGAAAAATTAGTTTGGGGCAAGGTGCCGTTGCAGACTTTGCGCGCTGACATCAGTTATGCTCGCGGTGCTGCTCACACCAGTTATGGTGCTATCGGCATCAAAATCTGGATTTATAAAGGTGAAGTTTTTGAGAAAGAAAAAGACGGCAAAGGAGAACTTATCGCCGCTTAAAATAAAAATTAAACGATTTTCATTACCGATATGTTAATGCCCAAGAAAACTAAATACCGGAAAGATCACAAGCGCCGTCGTGGTGGTGTTGCCACTCGTATGGTAGAAGTGAGCTTTGGCAGCTACGGCTTGAAGGCGATGAGTGCTCACTGGGTTGATTCTCGCCAGATTGAGTCTGCGCGTCGCGTTATGACCCGTTATATTAAGAAAACGGGTAAGCTCTGGATTCGTATTTTTCCGGATAAGCCAGTTACTGCTCACGGTGGAGAAATTCCCATGGGTAAAGGTAAAGGCGCGGTTGACCATTATGTAGCGGTTATTAAGCCCGGTACTGTCATGTTTGAAATGGAAGGTGTGGATGAAAAGACTGCTCGGGAGGCGATGACTTTAGCCTCTCACAAACTACCGGTTAAATGTAAGGTTGTTACTAAGTAAAATCGTGCCCTTGAAATTATTTTAATCAATCATATGGAAATAAAAGAGCTCACAACTAAAACTCCGGCCGATTTACATAAGCTGTTAGCCCAACATCGGGAAAAGCTGCGCGAATTGCGTTTTAAAGATTCTAATCGCCAGTTGAAAAATATCCGCGAAATCAGGGAAGTGCGTGCTACGACTGCCCGGATCCTAACGGTTCTTAACACCAAAGCTTAATTTAAACTTTTATGCCCGCAAACAAAAAAACAGTCAGTGCCACTACACCAGCGATCGCTAAGATCGTGAAGCGCTTCAGCGGCGTTGTCGTTAGCGACAAAGGCGAGAAGACAGCTGTCGTCAGAGTGGAGACCGTTAAACTTAACCAAAAATATCAAAAGCGTTATACCGTTAGTCGCAACTACCAGGTTCATGATGAAAATAATAGTTGCAAGGAAGGCGACAAGGTTACTTTTATTGAATGTCGCCCTATGAGCAAGAACAAACGCTGGAGAATAATTGAGAACTAAAGCAGGTTTGCCGTTCCGGCCTTGTACAAGGGCGGCGGCTAACGATACTGTTATGATTCAAGTACAGACAAGATTAAAGGTGGCCGATAATTCCGGCGCGAAAGAAGTGATGTGCATCCGCGTTTTAGGCGGCTACCGCAAGCGCTATGCTCATGTTGGCGATGTTATTATTGGCGCAGTTAAGAGCGCCTCTCCTCACGCCGCCGTCAAGAAAAGCGATGTGGTGAAGGCCGTAATTGTGCGTACTAGTAAAGAGATTCGTCGCCAAGATGGTACTTATGTCCGTTTTGATGATAACGCCTGCGTCATTATTGTTGATAAAGAGAAGAAGGATCCGAAGGGAACGAGAATTTTCGGCCCAGTGGCCAGGGAAGTTCGGCGCGCTGGTTTCGTGAAAATCGCCTCTTTAGCTCCTGAGGTTTTATAATTAAGAGCGACACATTGAACATATGAACATCAAGAAAAATGACAATGTTAAAATATTAGCCGGCAAAGATAGCGGCAAGACTGGCAAAGTTCTCCAAGTGTTGCCTGCTGAAGGCAAGGTGAGCGTGGAGGGTTTGAATTTGCTAGTCAAGCATATGCGCCCTAATCGTGAAGGTGAAAAAGGCCAGAGAATTGAGTTTCCGGCTTTTATCAATGCCTCTAATGTCGCTTTAATCTGCCCTGCCTGCGGCCGCCAGACTAGAGTTGGCGCTAAGCTCGTTGCCGGTGAAAAAGGCTCCAAAAAATATCGGGTCTGCAAGAAATGCCAGACTGTAATCGAGTAATTTCAATTCTATGCGCTTAAAAGAAAAATATCAAAAAGAAATCGTACCGAAGCTAAAAGAGCAGTTCGCTTATAAGAACAGCCTCTTGGTTCCGCGTTTGCAAAAAGTCGTCATCAACATCGGCTTTGGTAAACACGCCAAGGAAAAAGAAGCGATTAGCGCGATTGAAAAAGCTTTAACCAAAATCAGCGGCCAGAAACCGATTATGACTAAAGCTAAGAAATCTATTTCCGCTTTCAAAGTACGTGAAGGTCAGGTTATTGGTGCGGTAGCTACTCTGCGTGGTGATCGGATGTATGATTTTGTCCAGAAGTTGGTAGATGTTTCTTTCCCTCGCGTACGTGATTTCCGCGGCATTAGTGATAAGGGCGTAGATCGCAGTGGCAATATGACAGTTGGCTTTAAAGATTATTCTTGTTTTCCTGAACTTCGAGCTGAAGATGTTGATCAGATTTACGGTTTAGAGGTTTCCTTAAATACCAGCGCGAAGACTCGCGCAGAAGGCTTGGCGCTATTCACCGCTTTTGGCTTTCCTTTCAAAAAGAACGAAAAATAATTTACATATTTATGGCAAGAACAGCTCTCATCGTTAAAGCAAAGCGCAAACCAAAATTCTCCACTCGCAAGATTAATCGTTGCTGGCGCTGCGGTCGCAACCACGGCTATATGCGCGATTTTGGCTTGTGCCGTATTTGCTTTCGTGAATTAGCGGATAACGGCGACCTGCCGGGTATTACAAAATCTAGCTGGTAAATTCCGGCCGCCAATATTATCTAAAAATAGCATAACAATATGACAGATCCCATCGCAGACATGTTTACAAGAATCCGCAATGCTTCCTTAGTCCGCAAGACCGAGGTGCTGATGCCGATGAGTAAAATGAAATATGAAATCGCCAAGATTTTGGAGAAAGAAGGCTGGATTAGCCAGGTTGAAATCGTGGCTGGAGGCCTAAATGCCCGCCATAGCCAGTTTGATCAGCTGAAGTTGGTTTTGAAATACCAAAAGAACGGCAGCCCCTTCATTCGTGGCATCAAGCGCGTCAGCAAATCCGGCGCTAGGGTTTATGTGGGTAAAGACCGTATTCCGACGGTATTAAATAATTTTGGTATTGCTATTTTATCCACTTCTTCCGGGTTAATGACGAATAGAGAAGCGCACCGCAAGAATATCGGTGGCGAACTGATCGGTGAGGTGTACTAACTAATTTTGCGGGCGAGTTTAGCTTCATAGCTTATCTTCGCGCCGTGCCCAGAAAATATGTCTCGTTTAGGAAAATTACCAATTAAACTCTCTGCTGGCGTTAGCGCTCAGTTTAAAGACGGCCTATTGACCATTAAAGGACCAAAAGGAGAACTGTCTCGTGCCATTAAAGCTCCAGCGTCTATAGAAATTACGGAAGAGTTTGTGCGTGTTAATGTTGATTTAGCAGCTAAAGATGCTAGTGCTTATTGGGGTTTGTATCGCGCTTTAGTAGATAATATGGTAACTGGCGTGACCACTGGTTTTAGCAAGAAGTTAGAAATCAATGGTGTGGGTTATAGAGCTGCTGTTAGCGGCAACAAACTCAACCTAAATTTAGGCTATTCCCATCCGATTGAATTCGTTTTGCCAGCCGGCATCAGTGCGGCAGTAGAAGGTAATGCAATCACCTTGAGCGGTATCGATAACGAATTATTAGGCAACACCGCTTTTAAGGTTAGGAAGCTGCGTGTACCGGAACCTTATAAGGGCAAGGGTGTTAAATATGCCGATGAAGTGTTGCGTCGCAAGGCCGGCAAGACTGCCGCTAAAAAATAAGGCAATTGTTTTTAAATTATATGATGAATGTTATCAAAAAAGAAAAAGCTCGCCAGGCACGTCGCCAGGCTCGGGTGCGCGCTAAAATCAGCGGCAGCGCTGCTCGTCCGCGTTTAAACGTTTTTCGTTCCAATCGCGGTTTATATCTGCAATTGATTGACGATAATGCCGGCCGCACCTTAGCTAGTGCCCACGTGCGTGAATTAACTGGCAAGAGCTTAAAGAAGGTAGAGGCAGCAGAAGCTTTAGGTAAGCTCTTAGCTGACAAAGCTTTGGCTCTGGGCTTGAAAGAAGTAGTATTTGACCGCAGTTCCTATCGCTACCATGGCCGCATTAAGGCTGTAGCTGATGGCGCTCGCGCTCAAGGCTTAATTTTCTAAACTTAATAAGCATTAAGATACTTAATATGGCAGACGATAACAAAAAAGTAGAAGCCAGCACTCCTGACCAGCAGGTCGCAGCCGCTGTCGCGAAAGATTTATACGGTGATAAGGATAAGCGCCAACGTGGCGGTCGTTCTCCGCGCCGGGATAATCGCGGCGGTCGCGATGAGCATAAGGATGAATTTGAACAGCGCATCTTGGAAATCGCTCGCGTAACCCGCGTGATGGCAGGTGGCAAGCGTATGAATTTCCGAGCCTGTGTTGCTATTGGCGATCGTAAAGGCAGTGTCAGCGTAGGCTTGGGCAAGGGCGCTGATGTCACTATGGCCGTCAATAAAGCAGTGAATCGCGCTAAGAAAACTTTATTTAAGGTGCCGGTCGTTAATGAAACCATCCCCCATGTTGTCCACCAGAAATTAGGAGCAGCTTCTATTATTTTCAAACCAGCCAAGCAGGGTCGCGGTGTTATTGCTGGCGGTGTAGCCAGAGCTATTTTAGAGTTAGCTGGCATTAAGAATGTCACCAGCAAGGTCTTAGGTACTAACAATAAGATTAATAATGCTCGCTGTACTTTAGCGGCCTTGGCCAGTCTCAGGGTTAGAGATAAAAAACAGCCGGTAGTTAAGGCGGATAATGTTGAAAAAACTGAGCTTAAGTCTGAATCTAAGAAAGCAGCTGTTAAAAAATAAGCGCGTATTTTTAAGATAATCATTTAATTCTATGCTGTCACTGAATAACATCAAGCGCTCTGTCGGCGCTACTCATAAAAAAAAGCGCGTTGGTCGCGGTAACGCTTCCGGTCACGGTACTTACAGCACCCGTGGTTTAAAGGGGCAGAAGTCTCGCTCCGGTGTGAGCGGCCTCAAGCGCTTAGGTATGCGCAAGCAATTGTTGCAAACTCCTAAGTTACGCGGTTTCCGGTCTCTGCAAGCTAAAAACCAGATCGTCTCCGTGGCTACTATTAATAAACATTTTAAGGACGGCGATACTGTTAACCCTGCCACTTTGTTTGCTAAAGAGTTAATCAAGGATGCTTCTGGACCGGTTAAAATTTTAGGCAAAGAGAAATTGACGATTAAGCCTAAGTTCGAGAAGTTAGGCATGAGCGCGTCGGTCAGGAGCCAGATATCTGCCTAGATATTTGGCTTTTGCCTATTAAATCATAATTTAAAGATTTATGTTCGCAAAATTAGAACAAATTTGGAAAGCTAAAGATTTGCGCAACAGCATCCTATTCGTTTTAGGGATGTTGGTTATTTTCCGTTTAGCAGCTCATATTCCGGTGCCAGGCGTAGACGCAGCAGCACTGAAAAATCTTTTCGCGTCCAATCAGATTTTAGGCTTGATGAATATTTTTTCCGGTGGCGGTATGGAAAATTTCTCCATTGTTATGATGGGTATCGCTCCCTATATCACTTCTTCCATTATCTTTCAGCTTTTGGGCATGATTGTGCCTAAGATTGAGGAGATGCAGAAAGAGGAGAGTGGTCGGCAAAAAATCAACATGTGGACTCGCTGGGCGACTGTGCCTTTAGCTGCCATGCAAGCTTACGGCATGATTACTTTATTGCAGCGCTCCAGTCAGGGCATCTTGGGAAATATTAGCGCCTTTGATTTTGGTGCCATTATTTTAACTATTACGGCTGGTACAATTTTCTTGATGTGGATCGGCGAACTGATTTCGGAGAAGAAAATTGGCAACGGCATCTCTTTGCTTATTTTTGCTGGTATTGTTGCCGGTTTATGGCAACAGATTCAGCAGTTTATTTTGACTTTTGATCAGTCACAGATTTTTACCTTAGTCGGTTTTGTTATCATCGCTATCTTAACGGTGGTGGGCGTGGTTATTATTAACGAAGGACAGCGTAATATCCCAGTGCAATATGCTCGTCAGATTCGTGGTAATCGCGCTTTCGGCGGCTCCAGCACCCATTTGCCTTTACGGGTTAATATGGCGGGCGTGATTCCGATTATTTTTGCTATTTCCGTAGTGTTATTTCCTCCGATGATTGCCCAATTCTTCTTGCATGCTCGCACTGCCTGGATTGCTTCTTTGGCGACTAAGGTAATTGAAATTTTCAATAATCAATTATTTTACGGCGTAGTATATTTCTTACTGGTTTTTGCTTTCACTTATTTCTACACCGAAGTTATTTTCCACCCCGATCGTATTGCCGAGAATTTGCAGAAGCAGGGTGGTTTTATCCCTGGTATCCGTCCGGGCAAACCAACTAGCGACTACCTGTCTTTTACTGCTCACCGTATTATTTTCGTAGGTGCTTTGTTCTTAAGTTTAATTGCTATCTTGCCTTTAGTCATGCAGTATTTTACCGGCTTGCAGTCTTTAGCTATTGGCGGCACCAGTTTATTAATCGTTGTCTCTGTGGTGATTGAGACGGTAAAACAGATAGAATCACAATTAACGATGAGAGAATACGACGGCTTATAATCACTTTTTCATTGTATTTAGACCTAACAAAAATGTAGCTTGAGCTACATTTTTGTGTTATAATAGGTATATAATCTTAAAAATATGGATTTAGCAGACTTTTTAAAGGGCATCAATGATGAGCCCAGTTACATCGTAGAGCGGAAACTTAACGAGTTGGTGCGCAAGAATTATCATTTCAAAAATTTAAGTAGCGATAACAAAGATTTAGTGTTATCCCTGGTTAAGAAGTATAAGGATAAACTTAGAACTGGTGTGGGCGTTTCCCAGTATACTATTAATAGGGATATGTATAATCTATATCAGAATCGCCATAAGATGGAATTAACCGAAGTAGATCGTGAACATATCCGCGATATTCTGGAAGGTTTCAAACAATAATAACTATGATATATATTAAAACAGCTGCTGAGATTGAAGCCATGCGTGCCGGCGGTCGTATTTTAGCTAAGATTTTAAAGACCTTAGTTGCCGCGGTTAAACCTGGCGTTAATACGGCTGATTTGGAGGCGATTATGCTCGCCATGGTTACTGAAGCTGGTGGTCGTCCTGCCTTCAAGGATTATCCTATGGGTGGTGGTATTTTTTTTCCTTCCGCTATCTGTGCTTCTATTAACGAGGAGGTGGTGCATGGTGCCGCTATTCCGGGCCGTATTCTGCAGGAGGGGGATATTATTGATTTAGATATCGGCATGGAATGGCCTGTGCGACCAGAGTTAAGAAAAAGTCTCGGCCTACCTCTAAATTCTCATTCTGCTGGCGGTGGTTTTTATACTGATATGTGTGCCACGGTGGCGGTGGGCCAGATTAGTCCTGCTGCACAAAAGCTACTGCGGGTGACTCAGGAGTGTTTGCAGGCAGCGATTAAGCAAGTGCGACCAGGAGCTTATTTAAACGATATCGGCGGTACAGTGCAGAAAATTGCTGAGGCAGCTGGTTATGGCGTTGTGCGTGATTTAGTCGGACATGGTGTTGGTTATCAAGCCCACGAAGACCCGGAGGTCTATCATTATCTAATTAATCCTCGTTCTGGAGCCAATTTGGAGTTAAAGGCAGGGATGGTAATTTGTATTGAGCCGATGATTAATATCGGTACTCATCGCGTGGATGTGGCTGATAATGGTTATACCATTATTAGTGCCGACCGGTCTTTAAGCGCTCATTTTGAGCACACTATTGCCGTTACCCCGACCGGTTATCAGGTGTTAACTTTAGAATAATATGGCTCTAAGCGGCGACCAACAATATTTAGGGGTAGATTGGGGCGAGAAGCGTATCGGCCTTGCTCTAGCTGATGTAGAGACAAAAATGGCACTACCTTTTCTGACTGTTCCCGACTTACGTTCGCTGTTAGCTGTGGTAGCGGCGGAAAACGTCGGTTTAATTGTTATTGGCTCACCGCGGAAAATGGCTGGTGAAGCCGCTTCCACGCCTTTGTTTTTAAGTTTTCTGCGTGATTTGCAGGCCCAGGCTCAGGTGCCGGTAGTGACAGTAGATGAGCGCTTATCTAGTAAGGCGGCTGATGCTTTAGCGGGTGCTAAGCGTGATAAGGCTGGCCGGGATGAGATTGCGGCCACGTTGTTGTTGCAAGATTATTTAGATAAGTTACCGACCTAATTACTATGGATTCTACTTTTCCCACCACAGCGATTATTTTAAATAGGCGTGATTACCGCGAGGCTGACCGCCTCGTTTCTGTTTATACTCCTACTTATGGTAGCTTAACCCTCTTAGCTCGTGGGGCGCGTAAATTAGGTTCTAAATTAGCGCCTCACCTGGAACCCATCAGTTTAAGCAGTTTGTTAGTGGTTAAGGGGAGGGGCTTTGATTATGTAGGTGCAGCTTTAATGACTGAGCCCTTGTTAGGTATCAAACAGGATTTAAATAAGTTGTATTTTGCTGGTCAGGCCTTAAGACGCTTTAATTTGTTAGTAAAAGAAGGCGAACGTGATCCGGAGTTATTTGTTTGGCTAGAGAAATGGCTGCTGAGTTTAGATGGTGCTAGCGACGGGGCTACTTTAAATAAAGAAGATGGTCGCTTCCGTTTAGCTCTGTTTTCCTGGCGCTTATTTGCGTTGTTGGGCTATGGTCCGCAACTACAAGTTTGCGTGTCCTGTGGTCAAAATTTACCTGCAGGGAAGAATAACTTTGCTTTGGATAAAGGGGGTTTAATCTGTGCTGCTTGTTCTGGGCAAGCCGTTAAAAACTTCAGTCATGGTTCTCTGGTGCCGTTGTCTGATAATTGCATCAAGCTGCTTCGTCTAGTTGAGGTCGGCCAGTGGAAAAATGTGAAATTTTCTCCACGCCTGCTGAAAGAGTGGGAATATTTAAATGGACAATTGAGTAATTGGCTGGGGAGTTAGCAGACAGCGTTTATTGGATTTTTACTGGAGAAACAGCTTAAATTAGCTCCTTAACCCAACTTGCTAAAAGCCGGGAAATGAGTTAAGATAAAAAGGTGAAAAAGCCTTTAAAAATGGGTGTTTTTATAATTAAATTGTGAAAATATGTCAAGAATAAGTATTGCCGCCGCCAAGGCTCAGGCCGAGGGCAGCGTGGAACTCATCGGCTTCGTCCATAACTTGCGCCTGATGAAAGGTTTAGCTTTTATTGACCTGCGCGATTTGAGCGGCAATATGCAGTTGGTAGTGGAAGAAAAGAGCGGTGCGGCATTTGCAGCTGCTGAGACCCTGACTTTAGAAAGCGTAATTAAGGTCACAGGAGAGCTCAAAGAGAAACCGGCTAAAAAGAATGACCCCAATCCGGTTAAAGATTTTGAATTATTATTGACTGATTTAGAAATTTTGAGTTTAGCCGAGGCTAATTTGCCAATTCCTGTGCTGGCTAAGGCTGACAACGAAGCTAATTTAGAGAATCGTTTAGATTGGCGCTGGCTAGATTTACGTCGACCTGAGCACCGTTTAATCTTCCAGGTCTGGACTAAATTAGAGGAAGGATTCCGCAGTCAACTATTGAGTGAGAATTTTTTACAGATTTATACTCCGTGTTTAATGAATACGGCCAGTGAAACTGGTTCTGAAGTATTTGAGGTCAAGTATTTTGACCGTAAAGCCTATCTGTCACAATCTCCGCAATTCTACAAGCAGATGGCTATTGCTGCTGGTTTTGAAAAAGTGTTTATGACCGGCCCAGTCTTTAGAGCCGAGGCTTCTTATACTAGTCGTCACGTGACAGAATTTACCGGTTGGGATTTTGAGTTTGCTAACATCAGCTCTCATCACGATATCATGGACCAAGAAGAACGGGCTTTAGCTAGCGCTTTAACTAAAGTGCAGGAAGTATTACCAGAGGTAACCGTGCCTAGTTTGCCTTTTCCTCGCCTTACCTTACTGGAAGTGAAGGCTAAATTGCAGGCAGTTGGAGTGCCCAGTGAAAAAGATCATGATTTATCGCCAGAAGAAGAAAGAGAAATTTGCCGCCTGATTAAAGAGGAGCAGGGTCATGATTTTGTATTTGTAACTGATTACCCGATTGCGGCCAGACCTTTTTATCATATGCGTCATGCTGATAATCCCGGCTTAACTAAGAGTTTTGACTTACTTTATCGCGGGGTGGAGGTTACCACTGGTGCTCAGCGCGAGCACCGTTTGGAGGTCTTAGAGAAACAGGCGCAAGAGAAAGAGATGGTCTTAGAAGAGCTAAAGGACTACCTTAACTTCTTTCGCTACGGTTGTCCGCCTCATGGTGGCGTAGGTATCGGTCCGGCGAGGTTAGTAATGAAGATAGTGGGCGCTGAGAACGTCAAGGAAGTCTGTTTCTTGCCTCGTGACGTCAAACGTTTGCGCCCCTAAGACTAATTAATTTTTATTTATGTATATTGCCATTAAACAACTTTATCGCCAGACAGAGACTTATTTGCAACAAGAAGTAACTGTTGGCGGCTGGGTACGTACAGCTCGTTCCTCAGGGGAGGTCGCTTTCATTGAACTCAATGACGGCAGTTTTTTTAAAGGTTTACAGGTGGTTTTAAATCGCGACTTAGACAATTTCAGCACTTTAGAGAATATTAACATCGGTTCTTCTTTAGAGGTGCGGGGCACCTTGATTCCGTCACCAGCAGCTGGGCAACCCTTTGAGTTGCAGGCACGGCAGGTGGTGGTGATTAATGAGGCTAAAGAAGATTATCCTTTGCAAAAGAAGCGCCACAGCTTTGAGTTTCTGCGGGAGATTGCTCATTTGCGTCCGCGCAGCAATACCTTTGCGGCGGTGTTTCGGTTGCGCTCCGCTTTGAGTTACGCGATTCATAAATTTTTTCAAGAAGAGAGTTTTGCTTACGTGCACACACCAATTATTTCTACCAGTGATTGTGAGGGGGCGGGGGAAATGTTTCAGGTGACGACTTTGAATTTGCAGAAAATGCCTTTAGATCCAGAGCGGCAAGTTGATTTTAGTAAAGATTTTTTTGGTCAGAAGGCAGGTTTAACTGTCAGTGGTCAGCTCAACGCGGAAGCTCTGATTATGGGTTTGAATAAAGTCTATACTTTTGGGCCAACCTTTCGGGCGGAAAACTCTAATACTACCCGCCATGCCTCTGAGTTTTGGATGGTGGAGCCGGAGGTGGCTTTTGCGGAGCTGAAAGACAACATGGATTTGGCGGAGAAGATGTTAAAATACTTGATTAATTATGTTTTGCAGGAATTGCCCGAAGAGATGGAATTTTTCAACCAGTTTATTGATAACGGTCTGATTGCTAGATTGCAGGCGGTAGCAGCGGCTGATTTTGGGCGTGTTACCTACACCGAAGCTATTGATTTATTGATCAAGAGCGGCGAAAAGTTTGCTTATCCTGTAAGCTGGGGTATTGATTTGCAAACCGAACATGAGCGCTATCTGGCTGAGAAGATTTTTAACAAGCCGATGTTCTTGACTGATTACCCCAAAGAGATCAAGGCTTTCTATATGCGCCAGAATGAAGACGATAAAACTGTAGCGGCTATGGATTTACTAGTTCCCGGTATTGGAGAAATTATCGGGGGTAGCCAAAGAGAAGAGCGTTACGAGCGCTTAGAGCAACGTATTGCTGAGATGGGAATGAATCCAGAGGATTATCGCTGGTATTTAGATTTACGCCAGTATGGTTCTATTAAGCACGCCGGTTTTGGCTTGGGCTTTGAGCGGGCGATTATGTATTTATCCGGCATGGCTAATATCCGCGACGTGATTCCATTTCCACGTACGCCTAAAAATGCTAAGTTTTAGTTTTTTTATTAACTAATTAAAAATCTATGAGCAGTCACAACGCGAAATACGCTTTTTATTACTTGCTCTCGTTGGCCGCACTGATCTTTACGGCGCTATCAGTTGGTATGATTGTGTTTGGTATTATTGATAAGACGGTCGCCGATGCTTTAAATTATAATAGCTATAACAGTGTAGATGGCCAGCTCAAATTTGCTATCTCGGCACTCTTTATTGCTGGTCCGACTTATTATTTCCTCTCCCGTTTGTTAAATCAGGGTTTGCATAAACAAGAATTAGAATTAGCTTCGCCTTTGCGTCGCTGGTTGACTTATTTCATCATCCTAGTATCTTCGGTTATTATCCTGGGTGTGTTTATTGGAGTGATTAATAATTTTTTGTCCGGCGAACTTACCGTTCGTTTCTTATTGAAAGCAGCTACGATGCTCGTGATTGCGGCAACGGTTTTTTCTTTTTATTTCTACGACATCAAGCGTCAGTCGGTAAAGTCTAAGGATATAGTGATGCGTCTGTTTGCTTGGGTTTCAGCGGCTTTTGTGGTGGCAGCTTTTGTGGCGGCTTGGTTTTTTGTGGAGTCACCCCAAATAGCGAGGGCTAAGCGTCTGGACCAGATGGTGGTTAACAATATTTATCAGCTGGAAAATGCGGTTAATAGTTATTATGCTACCTATGAAAGGCTGCCGGTTAGCTTGGAGGAGATTAGAGATAGCGCCGATATTTATTTTGACGCTAAAAGCATGGTAGACCCGGAAACAAAACAGATGATTGTCTATCAGGTTGAAGGTGAAAAGAAATTTTCTTTTTGTGCTACCTTTCGTACCGCCAGCAGCGATGAAGATGAGGCCACCAGGCCAACCGGTTTGGGCAGTAAAAACCATCAGGCCGGCTATGATTGTT
Organism: uncultured bacterium; assembly: GCA_938003925.1. GTDB lineage: Bacteria > Patescibacteriota > Patescibacteriia > Patescibacteriales > UBA12465. Next base: position 30,256 of record CALKWQ010000047.1, on the reverse strand, counting down.
TAGAAGGGCAGTTATGGGGCAAGACCGAGGCGGAGGCCATGATTAAATAATTATGATTGATTTTAGTACCGACAAATTCCAAGGGCCTTTAGGCTTGTTACTGCAGCTCATTGAGAGCGAGCAGATGGATATCACCGAAATCGCTTTGGCTACTATTGCTGATCAGTATGTTGCCTACGTAGAACAGGCTGAAAATATTGATCCGGAGGAGATTGCTGATTTTTTAGTCATTGCTGCTCGTCTGTTATATATCAAATCCAAGGCGCTCCTGCCTTATCTTAGCACCGAATCTGAGGAAGAGGACATTAGCGATTTAGAACGACAGTTAAGGATGTATAAAGAGTTTGTAGAGGCTAGCTTGCAAGTGCAATCTCTAATTAGCCGCGGACAAATGCTGTTTGCTCCGGTGTTTGCAAAAGGTGGTCGTCGCGGTTTGCAGCTAGAAGCGGTGTTTGCGCCGCCGACTAAACTTACCGCTGTGGATTTGGCTAACACTTGGCGTCAATTGTTAGGGCGTTTGCGGCCAGCCGAAAAAAAATTACCGGAAGAGAGGTTGGAGCCAAAAATTAGTATTGATGAACGCATTGTACACATTAGAGCTTTGCTGGCTGATCAATTGTCTTTGAGTTTTCAACGTTTTTTAGAAAAGGCACAGTCGCGAGTGGAGGTAATTGTAAATATTTTGGCAGTGTTGGAATTAGCCAAACAACGCGAGCTCGTGTTTGAACAAGAAGAGTTGTTTAGCGAAATCAGAGTCTTGAAAATATAAATAATTTTTGCCATTTTTTTCTTATGTCCAAGATTTCTTCACAGTTAGAAGCTTTGCTCCTAGTAGCCAATAAGCCGGTTAGCTTGAAAGAGTTAAGCGTGGCCGTCGGCTTAAAGACGGCGGAAACCGAACAGGCTCTGGCAGAGCTGAGTGCTGAGTATGAACAGTCGCAACGTGGCTGGCGCTTGGTGAGCGCGGCTAATAATTATCAGCTGTCTAGCGCCGGCGAACACGCTTCTTTAATTAAGGATTTTTTAAAGAGCGAAGCCAATAGCGAATTATCTCAACCTAGCTTAGAAGCTCTGACTATTATTGCCTATCGTGGACCGGTGAGCAAATTAGAGCTGGAACGTATCCGTGGGGTTAACTGCAGTTTGATTATCCGCAACTTGTTGTTGCGCGGTTTAGTGGAAGAAACTTTTGACAAACAGAAAAACGAAAACTATTATCAGGTTACTTTAGATTTTGTCCGTTTCTTAGGTTTGAATAATATTAAAGAACTGCCCGATTACGAGCGTTTACACCACCCAGAAGCACTAAATACCCTCTTAGCGGCGGAGGAAACAGCATGTTAAGTTTAGTGGCTAACATAATTGCCGTGGCTTTATCTTTGTGGACGCCGCCCGTGGCTGTGGTTTATGCCAGCGGTGCTTGGCGAGGAACTGATGCCTGCACTAATAATTCTAGCCACTTGCCAACCAACACCGATACTCAGCGTCCAGCGATTAGTCAGGCGGCACCAACGGTGGCCGCCAGGAGTGTAGCTATTTTAAGCGATGACGGACACGTTTGGCTGAGCGCTAAAGATGCTAATCGTCGCCAACCACTAGCCAGTATCACTAAACTCATGACAGCCTTAGTGTTTTTAGAACACAATCCTGGCTGGGAACAGACTTATACCATTAAGCGTGATGATGCGGTAGAGGGTGGCAAGGTAAATCTATTTTTAGGTGAGACCGTGAGTGTTAAAGATCTCTTTTATGCTAGCTTGGTTGCCTCTGATAATGGTGCTACTTTAGCTTTAGCTCGAGTCACCGGTTTAAGCGATGAGGATTTTGTAGCAGCTATGAATCAAAAAGCCACCGATTTAGGTTTAATGCAAACCGCTTTCGTTGATCCTATCGGTTTGAGTAATAATAATTTATCTGATGCTAAAGATGTGGCGCGTTTGGCGCAAGTAGCGCTAAATCAGCCCGATATTGCGGCGGCAGCAGTACTACCGGTTTATAGCTTTAACACCCAGCAGGGAGTCGCTAAACACCTGGAAGCAACCGATTGGTTACTAGACGGTGAGTTACCGGATGGCTTACAAGCTTTAGGGGGTAAGACTGGCTATACTGATTTGGCTGGATATTGTTTTGTTGGTCGTTTCCGCGATGCTCAAGGTCGGAGTGTAATCGTTGCTGTTTTAGATGCTGGCGGTAAAAATGAACGCTTCCGCCAAGCCCGCTTGCTCGCCTCTTGGGCCTTTACTTATTGCCAGTGGTAATTTAATCTATGCCTACTATTAATCGTTTATATCTCCGTTTCCGTGTTTTTTTAACTAGCCGCTGTCCGCGCTTATTCTGTTTTTGCGAACGACGTAAGGCGATTATTAAATTTTTTATAGCTGGTGCTTTTGCTGGGACGGTTGATTTAATTGCTTTGTTCATTTTTCACGGTCTGTGGCATTTAGATATTGTGTTGGCCACTTCGGCAGCTTTTCTATTTTCTTTTTTGGTGAGCTTTAGTCTACAGAAATTATGGACTTTCCGTAATTACAGCCACAAGCGCCTACCTCGGCAATTAGTGTTGTATGTGGGAGCAGCCTTTCTAAATATGAATCTTAACGGCTTTGGCATGCATTTACTGGTTAATAATCTTGGCATTTGGTATCTACTGTCTCAGTTAATAGTTAATCTTTTTTTGGGTATCATGAATTTTTTTACTTATAAATTCATTGTGTTTCGCAAAAGCCGCCATGAAAATTAAAGTACTGTCTGCACAATTAGGAGGCCTGTCTCCGGAGCAGTGGCTGCGTCGTAGCGGTTATGCTCTATTAGTTGACCGTCAGAGCGGAGAAACCAGTTTTGCCCGTCGTTTTAGTCGTGACTTCTATCCCCGTTTTCACCTCTATGTTCAGCCTCTGCCTGGCACCGACACGCTATTTTTCAATCTCCACTTGGATCACAAGCGGGCTAGCTACGTTGGTCAGACCCGTCATAGCGCTGATTATGATGGGGAACTCGTAACTGAAGAGGCTAACCGCCTACGCTCCTTATTGGGCCAGACTGAAGTTGTAGGGGCGAGTAAAGATAAATCATCTCCGACTGTCGCTACGACCACTGGTAGGCCAACTATGGCTACTCACGGCGATGTTTTGCGTAGTTTGTCTGCTCCTGTTTTAGGACCAGTAGCCCCAATTGCTACTAAGCGTTGGTGGCAAAAATTATTTTCTTAACCTATGTCTCCCGCCGAAGAGATTAAGAGCAAACTGGATATTGTGGAGGTTATTAGGGAATACATCCAGGTGAAGGCCGCTGGCGTCAACTTTCAGGCGCTCTGCCCCTTTCACCGGGAAAAATCCCCGTCTTTTGTAATTTCTCCTGATAAACAGATTTGGCATTGTTTTGGTTGCGGCAAGGGTGGCGATATTTTATCTTTTGTTCAAGAAATGGAAGGTCTGAGCTTTCCTGATACTTTGCGTTTGTTGGCGCCTAAGGCCGGCGTGGTCTTGCGTCAAGAATCGCCGCAAGAGCATTCTCGGCGGGGGCGGGTTTTAGATTGTTTGCGCGTTGCCGCGGAGCAGTATGTCCGTTATTTGGAAAGTGATGTGACGGGTCAAAAAATGAAAGCCTATTTGTTAAAACGCGGTTTAAGCGCTGACACGATTAAGGCTTGGCAGGTTGGTTATAGTCCTGACACTTGGACTGCCATGATTGATTATTTGCGCAGTCAGAAATTTAGCGATGCTGAAATTTTTGCTGCGGGCCTAGCTGGACGCAGTGAACGGGGCAGTACCTATGATCGTTTCCGTGATCGTATCGTTTTTCCCATTAAAGACACCAGTGGCAATATTATTGCCTTTACCGCTCGCGTTAATCCAGGCAAGCAAGACAGTGTGCCGGGAGGGAAGTATATCAACAGTCCTCAGACCGAAGTTTATGACAAGAGCCGGGTATTGTTTGCTTTAGATAAGGCTAAGAAGGACATTAAGGAGCGCGGCTTTGCTATTGTGGTGGAAGGGCAGATGGACGCTATTGCCTGTCATCAGCACGGTTTTAGCAATACCGTAGCTTCTTCCGGCACTGCTCTAACCGGAGAACAGCTAGGCTTGATTAAGCGGTTTAGTAGTAATTTAGCTCTGTCTTTCGATATGGATAAGGCGGGGCAACTGGCAGCCGATCGCGGTATTCGTGAAGCGATGGGTCTGGATATGAATATTAAGATTATCATCTTGCCCGGACAGTACAAAGACCCCGATGAGTGCTTACGAGCTAATCCGGAGGAGTTTAAGCAGGCGCTTATCAAAGCTAAGCCGATGATGGAATATTATTTTGATAAAGTTAAAGCCGACAAGGATTTACGCAAGCTAACAGACAAAAAAGAAGTGGCGCGCCTGATGCTAGAAATGATTGTGAAGTTGGCTAATAAGATGGATCAGGACTACTGGTTTCAGCGTTTAGCTGAAAGTATTGGTTTATCCGAACAGGTTTTGCGGGAAAGCGTAGTTAGTCTTCAGACTAAGGCTCCGGTGACCGTGGGTCCGGTTCAGCCGCCCGCTGCGGCCCCTGTTGTCAGTGCCACCAGGGAAGAACGCTTATCAGAAATTTTACTCGCCTTATTACTAAAAGCGCCTGATTTCATTATGTATACCGCTTCCCACCTAGAGCCTGATGATTTAGAGGGTGAAGGCGTCCAGGCGTTTTACAAGAACTTGATTATCTATTATAATAAATTTGCCTTGCTGGAATATAATTCTTTTCGCTTATATTTGCAAGAACAGGCCGATGGTAGTGTAGAAATTTGTGACCGTCTCGCGCTCTTAGGAGAAAAGGACTACTACGAACATGACTTGAATCAGTTGAAGGCAGAAATTGCCAAAATCTTACTCGAATTGAAAAGATTTGGCCTGAAGCGGCGTATTAAGTCTTTACAGGATCAGATTGGAGCCGCTGAGGCCGGTGGTAATGAAGAGGGAATAGATCTTTTGATGGCAGAAATAAAAAATTTGTCCGAGCAGCTTAACTCGCTGCATAGTCTCTAACTCTATGGCTACTAAGAAAAATTTAAAAAAACCCATGAAAAAAACTGCCAAAAAAGTGCCGGCCAAGAAGGTGGTAGCCAAAAAACCGGTGGCTAAAAAAGCGCCGCTTAAAAAACTACCCGCTAAGAAGGTTGTATCCAAGCTGGCAGCCAAAAAGCCGGCGGCTAAAGTGGTGCGCAAGGCGGTAGCGGTTAAGAAGGCGCCGGTGAAGCCTAAAGTACAAGAAAGAGCGCCGCGGGAAGTGGTGCAGCCTAATGAGTTGCAGCTGAAGAAGTTGTTGGACAAAGGGCGCCTTCGTGGTTTCGTGACCGAGACCGAGTTGTTATATCTTTTTCCTGAAGTAGAAGAATATGTTTATGAATTTGATGTTTTTTTAGGCGACTTACAGAAAAACGGTATTCGCATTGCCGAAGATTCAGGCAGGATTTTAGATGTGCAGGAAAAGAATCCTAACATCACTTCAGCCAAAGCTGCGGCAGCGGTGACTTTTGATCTATCCAAGCTCAGCGCTGACTCTATTCAGATGTATCTTAAAGAAATTGGCAAGGTGCCGCTATTAAGTGGTGATGAGGAAGTAGAGCTGGCTAAACGCAAGGAGAAGGGGGATAAAGAGGCGGAGAAGAAGATTATTGAAGCCAATCTCCGTTTAGTAGTGTCTATTGCCAAGAAGTTTGCCGGGGCAAAAGGACTAAGTCTATTAGATTTGATTCAGGAAGGTAATATTGGTTTGTTTAGGGCGGTGGAGAAGTTTGAATACCGTAAGGGTTATAAGTTTTCTACTTACGCTACCTGGTGGATTCGCCAGGCTATTACTCGCGCTTTAGCCGACCAGAGTCGCACCATCCGTATTCCTGTACACATGGTGGAGACTATTAATAAGTTCCAGCAAGTACAGCGCACCTTGATTCAGGAATTAGGGCGTGAGCCTTTAGCAGAGGAAATTGCTTCAGAGATGGGCGAAGATATTGAAAAGGTGCGTTATATTATCAAGATTTCTCAGGACACTATTTCTTTAGAGACTAGTATTGGTGATGACGAAGAGGATTCTACCTTGGAAGATTTTATCGAAGATGTGAAGAATGTCACTCCTGATCGGGCAGCAGCTTTGCAATTACTCCGTGATTACGTGAAAAATATTGTGGCACAATTGTCCCCTCGTGAACAGAAGATTCTAGAGATGCGCTTCGGTCTTACCGATGGGGTAGCTCACACTTTGGAAGAGGTGGGCCAGGAGTTTGAGGTGACCCGTGAACGTATCCGCCAGATTGAGAGCAAAGCCTTGGAAAAGATTCGCAAGCTCAAAGGCTTAGAGAAGCTCAGAGATTACTAATTTTCTTAATTTAAGCTGAAAATAGCCTATTGACTTAGGCCTTGATTTCTCCTAAAATAAAGGGGAAATGTTGAATGCAACATTTTTTGTTTGGTAACAATTTAATATTCCCAGGTAGCGCAGCGGTAGCGCAGTTGGCTGTGAACACACTTTATCTTTTGCTATCATAGTAATTATGACAAAGGATAAGAGAAAATATGCTGATCGCGCCCAGTATTTGAAGTTAGCAGTTGATCGGAGGCGTAAGCGCCTACGTCAATTGGCTCTTGAATACAAAGGTGGCAAATGTTCCGTTTGCGGTTACAATAGATGTTTGAAGGCTCTAGAATTCCATCATTTGGAATCTGACAAAAAAGATTTTGGTATCTCTGCAAAAGGTTATACCAGGAGCTGGGCAGTCATAAGAAGAGAGTTAGATAAGTGTCTATTGTTATGTGCAAACTGTCATCGTGAGGCGCATGAAAGCAACACGCAGCTTCCTCAAGTAATTGAGGAATGAAAACAAGGTGAACTGTCTGGAAGCCTAAGGCCGAGAGGCTAAGGTAATCAGCAGCCAAGACCTGTGTATTCAGGTAAGGTTCAGAGACTATCCCGAAAGGGAGTAGGTCTGTCTAGTTAGACGGCCCGAAGCGCCTTGCATCCATTTTGGATGATGATATAGTCCACACCATTAAGAAATTAGTGGGTAAGTGTAACCAATTGGTCGTGGGTTCGAATCCCACCCTGGGAGCCAACAACATTTTGGTGTTTAAGACCGACAGGAGAGGTCTAATATTACCAAAAAATCGAAAGAACTCAGTTTGTACTGAGTTCTTTTGTTTAAGTCAAATAAGCGGAAATGCCTATAAATAAAGGATATTTGTGGTTCTAATCCCACTGCCAGTTTTACTTTTAATTTATATATTATTAAGCTATTATATAATTAGCTTAATTAAATAATATGAGCATAAAAATAACTTATTTCGTCCACGGGACGACAACCGATAATGAAAAGAATATCTCTTCTGGTTGGTTAGATGTAGAACTTTCTGATTTAGGGATTAAACAATCAATTGATTTAATTGATCAGATTAAAGACAAACATTTTGATGTGGTTTTTTGTTCTGATTTAAAAAGAGCCGTAAAATCTGCCGAACTTACGTTTAATGGCAAAGTAAAAATAATTCAGGATAAAAGATTGAGGGAATGCAATTACGGTCAGTATAACGGCCAGTCTTCTGATATTGTTGAACCGATGCAAGAGAAGATGATTACAGATAGATTTTTAGAGGGAGAATCTTATGAAGATGTAAAAATAAGAATAAACGATTTCCTTAATTTTTTGAAAGAAAACTATGACGATAAGTCCGTGGCCATCGTCGCTCACAAGGCTCCTCAGTTAGCTCTTGATGTGTTATTAAGGGGCAAGACATGGGAACAAGCTTTTGTTGAAGATTGGCGAAAGAAAAAAGCCTGGCAGCCAGGATGGGATTATATATTTAACTAATTATATGGCGCAAATATTTTGTTTTGGAGATAGCATAACATATGGTGCTTGGGACGTGGACTCTTCTGGGTGGGCACAAAAATTAAGAATATATTTAGATAAAAAACAAGAGGAAGATGATAGTCTTTATTTTTTAACATATAATTTAGGGATTCCAGGCGAAACAACTGAAGGTTTGGTCAATCGTTTTCTACCGGAAATCAAAGCGAGAATTAGAGAAGAGAAGCAAGAAGAAAATATTTTTATCTTTGCTTATGGAGCAAATGATTCGGCTATTATTCCAAGCCAAAATAAATTTCGAGTTGAAGTTGATAATTTTGAAAATAATTTGGTGAATACAATAGATCAGGCTAAAAAATTTGGTAATAAAATATTTATTCTAAATATTGCTCCTGTTGATGAAGAATTGACCGCTCATCCTATTAACAAAGATAAGTCTAGACTTAATGAGTATGTAAACAAGTATAATGAAAGAATTAAGAAAATAGCTGATAACAAAAGCATTTATCTTATCGATGTTAATTCGGCTTTTATGGATAATGACTATAAGAGATTGTTCTGCGAAGATGGGTTGCATCCTAACGAATCTGGACATGAAATTTTATTCAACTCGTTGTTAAAAGTTTTAAGACAAGTAATAGATTTTTAGCTAATATTAAATACAGCAGAGGATAATCGTGTTTTAAGACCGACTCAGGTTCGAATATCACTGCGAGAGCCAACAACATTTTGGTGTTTAAGACCGACAGGAGAGGTCTAATATTACCAAAAAATCAGAAGAACTCAGTTTGCGCTGAGTTCTTTTGTTTAAGTCAAATAAGCGGAAAGGCCTGTAAATAAAGGGGATTTTTGGTTCGAATCCGAGAATCAGCTTTTACTTGGTTAAAAAAGTGGTTTCAAATATATTTTTATTAAGCTATAATATGTATATAATTTGAGCAATTTTTCATAAATTATGATTTTAGATAAACAAAAGAAAAGAGTCGAGCCATTTTTGAAATGGGCCGGTGGTAAATCCCAATTATTAGAACAATTTAAACCATTATTTCCAAGAGAAGGAACTTACAAAAGATATATCGAACCGTTTATCGGCGGAGGGGCTGTCTTTTTTTATTTAGAACCAAAAGAAGCTATTATCTCTGATTTAAATAAAGACCTAATTGAAACTTATAAGATTATAAAAAGTCATCCAAAGGAGTTAATTACTTTATTGAGGAAATACGAAAAGAAGCATAGTAAAGAGTTTTATTTGAAGATTAGAGAAGAATATAACGCAGATAAACTAGACAAAATAAATAAGGCGGCTCATTTAATCTATCTTAATAAAACTTGTTTTAATGGTTTATATAGGGTTAATAGTAAAGGTGAATTCAATGTTCCGTTTGGGCAGCATAAGAAGTTTTTGGTTAATGAAGAAGGAATATTGTCGGCTAGCAAAATATTAAAAAAAACTAAAATAGAACACACCGATTTTACACAGGTATTACAAAATGCCAAGAAAGGGGACTTTGTTTATTTTGATCCCCCATACTATCCGTTAAATACTGGCTCAAATTTTACCACCTACACAAAGGAAAACTTTTTAGAAAAAGAACAGGAAAAATTGAAAGAAACTTTTAAGAAACTTGATGCCCGAGGGTGTATACTTATGTTAAGCAATTCAGATACTCCTTATATTAGAAAACTATATAAAGAATGGAACATAACCAAGGTTAGTGCTAAGCGTTTCATTAATTGTATGGCGGAAAAAAGAGGCGATGTTTCTGAGGTTGTAGTAAGAAATTATAAATAAAATATGTGTTTGTATAAAAAGCAAAAAAACTTTGCTTTATATCATGGTGATTGTTTAGAAGAATTGAAAAGATTCCCAGAAAATTACTTTGATATGATTTTTGCCGACCCGCCATACTTTTTGTCGAGCGGTAGTTTTAGTTGCCAAAACGGGAAAATGGTAAGTGTTAAAAAGGGCGATTGGGATTTAAGTAACGGCTTCCAAAAAGATTTTAATTTTCATCTTGACTGGATTAAAGAATGTCGTAGAGTATTAAAACCCCACGGCACCATTTGGATAAGCGGCACTTATCATTCCATATATCAGTGTGGTTTTATATTGCAAAACACCAAATATCATATTTTAAATGACATTTCTTGGTTTAAACCTAACGCCGCCCCTAATTTAAGTTGTCGTTTTTTTACTGCTAGTCATGAAACTTTAATTTGGGCGAGGAAAGAGAAGAAGGCCAAACACACTTTTAATTATCAAGACATTAAAAATGGTGATTGGTCAGAAGATGAATTTAAGAAACCATATTTACAGATGCGCTCGGTTTGGTCTATGGGTACACCTAAGAAAGAAGAAAAACAATTTGGCAAACACCCAACCCAAAAGCCATTAGATTTACTTAAAAGAATAATACTATCTAGTACTAAAGAGGGTGATATTATTCTCGATCCTTTCGCTGGCAGTTCAACTACTGGTGTGGCCGCTAATTTATATAAAAGAAAATTTGTCGGAATTGATTCTGATAAAAACTATTTAGATCTTTCTCTGCAGAGATTAAATGCGTTAGCGTAAAAAATATGGCTAAAAATTTATCCTGGGAACAAATATTTAAAGATTATAAAATATTAAAACACGATTTTAATAAATCACCTTTTTGTTTATCGGCTGATCAAATAAAGGAATCTTGCCAAAAATTTAAAAAGACCACAGAGAAAGAAGTACGAATATTGTGTAAACAGGATAGCCGAAAGAGCCGCCCCGATATTTTTATTTCAAATAATTTGTTTATTTTGCCAGTAAAAAATGGTTTTTATAATATAATAAAAGGCGAGGGCTATATTGATATTCCTGAAATTACATCAGAAATAAAAGAATATGATACCAAATTGAATTTTTCTTTGGATTCTTCTAAGGTAGGAAATTCTGAAATGCAGCACTTGGATTTTGCCTATGCCTCTAGTTTGATTAGAACTTTTATTGATGATAAATCATTAGTTTTAACAATAAGAGGGAGAAAATTTACTCCGGAATTTAGTTTTTTTGTGGGAAAACAAAAAATAAGTGTTAATAGCGTGCAAACAGAAGTCGATGCTGGCTATGAAGGGGAAAAGCAGCTAGTATTAATAGAAGCTAAAAATAAGAAAACTAAAGATACTATTATAAGACAATTGTATTATCCATTCAGACAATGGCAATCAATAACAAAAAAGAAAGTTATAACATTGTTTTTTGAAAAAAATGATAAAACAGGAGTTTACTCTATTTGGCAATTTATTTTTAAAGATATCAACGACTATAACAGTATTAAATTTGTAAAATCAGGGAGATATATAATTAAATAATATATGAAATTTATTAATTTTTATAAGGAAGTACTTGGGTGTGAAAGTGATGATCAAGTTTTTGATTATCTAATAAAAAATCTTAAACCAAGTAATATGCTTTGGTCATATTTTGTAAATTGGGAAAAGGTTTTTGCTAACACCAAAAAAATTGAAATCGCCTTAAATAATTTAAACTATTTAATTGGCAAAAAAGATTTTGATAAAGAATTTAAGTATTTAGTTAAACAAAACCCCGAAATTATTAAAGTTATTCCAGCTTTAGTTGTTAGGGATGGCAGTAATACAAATAAATTTAAAATTCTAGTTGATTATAAAAAGAAAAAATTGGTTTACGAAGATTACGATTTTTCTAAACCATTGACCTCGGACAAAGATATTGAAAAATACCTTCTTTTTGTTAAAGAAACGGGACTTAAGGATCTGATAATGTCTCAAAAAATAAAAAATCTTGTTGATTATATGATTGGCGTAGAAGCTGGTTTGGATAGTAATGGTCGTAAGAATAGAAGTGGTCATTCAATGGAAGATATCGTTGGTTTCTTTATTGCTGATATTTGTAAAACCAGGGGATTCAAATATTTGAAAGAGGCGACTGCGGAAAAAATAAAAGTGGAATGGGGGTTTGATGTTCCAGTAGACAAATCTTCTCGCCGTTACGACTATGTTGTGAATACCGGTAAAGATATAATAATTTTTGAAACAAATTTTTATGGTGGTGGCGGATCTAAATTAAAATCGACAGCAGGAGAATATAGAGATTTATTTAATGTTTTGGATGGTAAATATAAATTCGTTTGGGTTACTGATGGTAGGGGTTGGGTCGGCACATCTCGTCCACTTAGAGAAACATTTAATCATAATGATTATATTTTTAGTCTTGATATGATTGAAAAAGGTGTTTTAGGTAAAATATTATAATTTTTTAGCTATTAATAAATTAAATATTTAAAGTTTTCAAAGACTTGTTATTTTTATGAAATAGGCATAAAATCTAGAAAAATAATTAGTTAGTAATGATGTCTATAAAAAGTATAAAATATTTAGTAATTTTAATTGGGATATTTATTTATGTTCCATGCGTTTTTGCGTCTCCTGATAATGATCAAAAAGTTATTAATGATTTAAATAAAAAGATAGATTTAATTGTTAAAGAAAACACAACATTAAATAGTGATATAAATTCAATAAAAAGTAATCAACAAGATTATAAAAAACAGTTAGATTTAACGATTTCTAACCAATCAAATATATCATTAGCAAATGAAAAATTATTGGAGGCTGTTAATACAAAAAATGATGGAATAGATTTTAAAGAAAAGTATTGGGATATATTGTTCATTCTTATTAATGTTTATGGTGTTTTACTTCTTATAATTGCCACTGGTCTTGGTATTTATAAATCCGGTGAAATAAAAGGTGCTAGAGAAGATTTTGATAAATTTATAGATCGTGGAAATGCGGATATTGAAAAAGTTATTAAGAGGCAGGAAGAAGATTTTAAAGAAATCAAGGATAAGTTTATAGCTGAAATTGATGAAGTTAAAAATCAGTATGCCATGAAGCTTGCAGATAAAATTGATTCCCTGAAGATTGATGCATCGCAAATCGCAGCAAGAGAAATAATTGATGGGATTTCTAAAAAATTACTAGAATATATTTCTAGTCAGCCGGGTTCCAACGAAGCCGGGATTAATGAAGTAAAGGAGATTATGAAAGGGCTCGCATTATCAGAACCCATTGAAGATAGTTTTAATTTTAAGGGCCAAGATCCTAGAAAAGGTTAGGTTTATATGAAAAAAATAAATATTTTAAAAAATAATTCAATATTTAGTAATACATTTGTAGCTAACATTAATTTTTTTGATTTGCAAAAAATAGCTAAATTAACTGTTAGGGAGGATGATAATAAAAAAGATTCATATCAGAGAAGAATTAATCCCGATAGAACCAAGAAAATAGTTAAATATATTGAGAGGAGTTTATTTGTTGAAGGCGAAGATAAATTAATGGATAAAAGCGATATTGTATCTTTGTTTCCATCCGCATTAATAGTGGCGTTTGATTCAGAAATTATTGAAACCGAGAACGAACAAAGTTTAGATAATTTAACAATACGTAAAAACGGGGATAGCTATGAGCTGTTGATTCCAGAAAAGATGGAAAATAAGCCGGTCTTAATTGTTGATGGACAACATCGATATGTTGGTGTTAGTGATTTTTTTGAAAAATACCCAAATTTAAAAAATTCGTTAGTCATTGAATTTCCAGTAACTATTTTATTAAATTACGATTATTATCAGCAATCTGGAGTATTTGCTAATGTTAATTTTAATCAAAAACAAGTCAACAGATCTCTTTATTATGATATTTTTGGAGAAATGCCAGAAGATAAAAATGATATAACTTTTGTTCATTTTTTATCTAAATATTTAAATAATGATGAGGATAGCCCGTTTAAAGGAATGATTAAAATGCTAGGGGATGAAAAATTTGGCATTATAACTCAGTCGTTTATTTCAGAATGCATAATGCCTTTGGTTAAAAAAAATGGTATTTTTTATAAATATTTTTATGAGTATAAGGAGGGCAATAATGGGAAAGAATCATTTAACTTTGTTCTTGATTGCATAAAAGATTTTTTTAATATAATAAAAGAGAATTTTATTGATTTAGTCCCAAAGAAAAATATTATAGGTTATTATGTAAGACAAGAATATAAAAGTATAGTTTTTAAGACAACAGGAATAGGGGCGCTTTTCAGATTGCTTAATTATATTGGAATTGATAATAAATCGAATAAGGTGTACATAAAATATTTAAAGGAGGAAAATATTTTTAATGATCCTGTATATACTCAGGGTGCTGGTAAAGGGATGCAAGATAAATTGTTTAAAAGAATTAAAGATATTATTGATTACAAAAAAGATGTTGTAGGAAAAATGTTTGATAATTCAATAATAAATGATATTAAATTAAAAGATATTAACGGAAGATTAATGAATGAGATTTCTATGGAGAATGGTACGAAGACACTAATCAATAATGAGGAATTAGAAATAATAAAGAATCGGTAATGTTTTAATTCATATATATTTTCTTCTCCTTCATCACCAACTTACTCTCAAGACATGCTAAAACCTCTCGTTTCTCAAGAATAGAGCCCTCCTTAAGCACATATTTAGCATAGTTTCTAATATCTAAATCTTTTTGTTTTTCAAAGTCGTTTCCAGTTACGCCCAGTATTCCTTTGCTGAATTTGTAGAATCTACTTACTTCGTCTTCAAATTTGTTTTTAATTCCTATTTCATTAATATCAATTTTGTCCATCAGTCCGACTAATTGCTCTATTAGTTCTTCTTCTCTAAGCATGCCATGGTCGCATTTAACATTCTTTGATCTGGCACAACCATAATATACATATCTTCTAACTGATCCATCGACCAGTTTTTTGAATTTTTCTTCTGCGGTTATTCCCGATCCGCAATATCCGCATTTCATAAGTTTAGTGAAAGCAAATTCTTTGCAATCTTGTCTTGAAATATTATTTCTCCTTAATCTTTCGTTGGCTTTTGTATAAAGTTCTTTAGATATTATCGGTTCATATCCGCCCTTATACCATTTGTCGCTTCCGGTTGGATATTCAAATTCGCCATAATAAAATGGCTCTCTAATCATTCTTTGGACAAGGCTAAGCGGCATTGGCTTTCCGTTTCTTGTTTTAAAATCAGTTTCAGTAGTTAACCATTGATGTATTTTGCGGCAACTCAATTCTTCATTAGCCATTTTTTCAAATATCTTTTTCACTATCGGCGCTCGTTTGGGGTCGATTGTTACTTTCTTCTGACCTTTGTCAGCGTATTTGTCGTGCAGATACCCTAGTGGTGGACGCCCCGGCCGCCAGCCTTGTTCGCATTTAGCTCTAAGACCTCGTTTAACATTCTCGCCCTTATGGTCGTTTTCAAGCTTGGCTTGCGAGCCTAATATCATCAGAAGGAATTTTTCATTGGGACTATTAGTAAATTTTTGGCCATGAGTCCTGATTTCTTTAATTAGCCCTTGATCCATTAAGTCGACTATCGCACCTAAGTCGCCGGCGTTGCGGCTTAACCTATCCGGCGCCCAGCAGATGATTCCGTTGAAAGCCCCTCTCTTGATATCGACTATAAGTTGGTTAAATATTGGCCTTTGCCCGGAATCCTTAGCACTATGGCTTTCCCGGCGGATTTCGGCTATCTGGATATTGTCCCTGATAGCCATTTCTATCATTTCCTTAACTTGGGATTCAATGGAAAGAGCCTGTTTTTCATCTTCTTCGGTGGACTTTCTGGCGTATAAGCAATACCTTATTTCGCCGTCTAAAAGCCCTGAATTAGCCCCTATTTGCCCTTGTACGGCCGTTTTAAGCCCAAGAGCAGTATTTGTCTGATTCATATGGTTTATTGTTAGTTTAACCTAATGAATGACGTAAAGCGGCAGGGAAGTCCAGACCTAAGCTGTAGACAACTTTATTTTACTTTTATGTGTTTTTAAGCTATATTTTAAGTGCGAAACCATAAATAAAATTCCGCGAAGTACGCGCTAACTATGTTGGCCGCCTTGGCTTATTTGCATACAGGAACGGACATTCCGACCGCATGCAAATAGGCGTCTTCGCGGACACCGTTTGTGGTTTCGCAACCAGGTCGGGTGTCCGTTTTTGTTTTATACGGTTCACCCAGCCATTTAATAATTAATTATTATTTTATGGAAGAAAAAATGAAGATAGGTTTATTGGGTGCCGGAGGAACTTTAAAGATTAAGGATGGTTTCCTTTGTTTCCAACATCCCTATGGTAAGACTTTCAGGGTAATGGTTAGCGATATCGAAACTGTCGTGGTAGATGTCGTCGGTTTAGGGCAGGGGGAATTAAAAATTATCGGCCATGGCGCTGAGCTAGCTAAAACAAAGATGCCAGCTACTTGGGCTAATAAATGCCAGGAATGGATATTATCTATGATAAAGAAATAATATGAAAAAGAAATTATTATTTATTTCTTTAGCAATAATTATTGCTTTAGGAATAATCCCATTTAAAACATTTGGGGCAGAGAGCTTGTCTTCTAAAATGAAGGGAAAGATTCTACTTCAAGTCGAATCTCATGGCGAAGCCTGGTATGTCAGTCCAAAAGACGGCAAAAGATATTATATGGCTAACGGTTCAGAAGCCTATAACATCATGCGCACGCTCGGTGTCGGTATTACTAACTCTGATTTAGATAAGGTAAAAGCAAATAAGAATAATGCTAAGAAACAGGCCGGCAAAATATTACTACAAGTTCAAAGCCGTGGTGAAGCCTATTATATCGATTCAAATGGCAATGCTAATTATCTAAAAGATGGTGAAGCCGCTTATCAGATAATGCGCAAATTAGGTTTAGGTATTAAGACCAGCGATTTGAATAAGATTGAATTGTCAGATAAAGATAAGAGCTCTTCTTCATCTGTAACTTTATATCAAGTATTAGAAGTGGTTGATGGTGATACTATCAAAATAAATTTGAATGGAGCTACTACAACCATCAGATTGATAGGCATGGATACTCCGGAAACTCTTGACCCGAGGAAAGTTGTCCAATGTTTCGGCAAAGAAGCTTCAGCTAAGGCCAAAGAATTATTATCCGGCAAGATGGTGAGATTAGAAAATGATTCTACTACTGAAGAATTAGATAAATATTCCAGGCCATTAAAATATGTCTATTTAGAAGACGGCACTTTCTATAATGACAAGATGATAAGAGATGGCTACGCCCATGAATATACCTATAACAAGCCATATAAATATCAAGCTCAGTTTAAGGAAGCTCAAAAAGAAGCAAGCACTAATCTGCGTGGCTTATGGGCGGCTGATACCTGTAATGGTGATACGACTAAAGCGGCCGATTCATCTTCTGTATCCTCGACCGTTTCTAGCACTGTCGCCACAACCTCGTCTAACAAATATTACACTTCCTCATATAGCACTTCGAAGTATTATTATCCTGAATCTTGCGATGGCTGGAAAGGTTTAGATGCGAGTTATTTAAGATCTTTTGATTCGCTATCCGCATTATTATCCACATTTCCGTCTAAGACTTTAAGCCCAGCTTGCGATTGATTTTCTTTAGCCTTCTTTTGATATTCTTCTATATAGACCTTGAATTTATATACTTCTTCAAAACCTATTGGTTCGCCAGTAGGTTTTGTTGGTATTTCGCCATTCTTTTTCAGTTCATCCCAGACCAGTTTAGCTTTTGCATCCCACTCAGCTTGTTCTTTAGCTACTTTATCTTCATGTTCTTCTAATAAATCTTCAAGTGTTATCTTTTTTACTGGTGCGTAGCTATCAGCATCTTTGCGATGAACAATTATCACTTTCGATTCGTCTGATTTCCGGTATCTTTTTGATAGATGAGACAAGACATATTCTATCGCTCTTTGATCTTTATTGCTGACATTGGAGATTAAGCTATTTTCGGCTAAATCAACATAATTCTTTTGCCCGACTTTAATAGCTGTTTTAGCTTTCTTTCTAAAATCTCTGTTATTTTCAAACCAGCGGTAATAAGTAGAGGTGCTTACCCCATTCTTTTTACAGGCATAGAATACGTTTCCGAATTTTTCTAGCTCGCTTAATACTTTTTTCTTTGTTTCTTCTCCTATCATATATTTAATTTAACTTAAGGGCGGTTTTTCCAGTTTCTTTTTCCCATCTTTTGATAATTACCTCAGCATAGATAGGACACTTTTCCATAATGAAGCAGCGGCGCCCCATCCTTACAGAAGCGATAAGCGTCGACCCGCTTCCGCCAAAAGGTTCAACTATCAAATCCCCACGTTTAGTTAAGACTTTAATATAGGGGATAAGTATCTCTAATGGCTTAGTGCCAAAGATAATGCCTTGTCCGGAAGATTTCGCATCATCAGCAATGTATTCAATGAAATCGGTTGGGCATATCTTTTTGCCCCTGCCATATGATTCCCAATAAGGATTGCCGGAAATAGCATATAGGGCAGTTTCATATTCATTATCCAATAGCTCATCGCCTTCGCTTTCCGTATTTAGCTCAACATCCTCGCTTCCGCCGGTTATGGCAATATCATGTTTATTGAAAAATTTATGCTTGACTGAGAAACCCTGTACTCGATTGGGTAGATGCCAGACGATCATATTTTTCACCTTCCAATATTTTTCCATCTCACTCCAGATAGTCCTTAGGTTCTTCCAATTTTCATAGACGATGATTGAAAAATTATCTTTAGCCACTTTACTGATATTGCCCATCCAGAGTTCGGTAAAATTATCCGGCAATGATTCGGTACCGATATATATCCGATTCTTCTTAGCACCAAAGCCTTCAGTTACTCCATCTTTATTTTTAGTTTTTCCTTTTAAGTAATCGAGGATGTAAGGGGGATCGGTAAGACACATGTCGGCCTTGTTTCCATCCATCAGCGTCATCATGTTTTCTTCTATCATTGAATCTCCGACCAGAAGTCTTGACCCATCTAAGTTATAGACATCGCCGGTCTTGGCTTTTACTTCAGTAATCTGAAGTCTTTCCAATTCTTTCTTTAAATCGAATTGATCGGTAGCTATTTCGACCGGGAATATGTCATCGATTTCTTCACTACTGAATCCAACGTCTTGAAGAAATGATTCATCGAATTCGGCTAAGAGATTATAATCGAATTCGCCAGTATTTTTATTAAGACGCAAATTTAATTCTTTTTCTTTTTCTATGTCTGCTATATGGACATAGACAGCCGGAACTATTGTTTCACCAAGCTCATGTAAAGCTTGCAGGCGCATGTGTCCACCTATAACGACATTTAGTCTTTCCGGCACACCGTTTAGAATCACGGGGTCCACGATCCCAAACCTCTTAATTGATTCTTGAAGCTGAATCATCTGCTCACGAGTGTGCTTTCTGGGATTGTATGGTGCGAGGTTAAGTTGGTTGATCGCAACTTCCACGATTTTTAGATTGTTGTTTTGCATAAAATTAATGTTTAGTTTCTTACAACTTCAGAATATCAGTAGACACCAGTACTTTGGCGATAGATAAATACAAAATAAAAAAGAGCTAAATTTAGCTCTTTTTGATGCGTTTATCCACTCTATCAGAGGTATACTTTAATCAATTATCAATTCGTACTTATTATTTATCCTGTAGCCGTTACCAGTTTTTGATTCTATCAACACTGGATTTAACTTTAACTTTGTTTTAATTTTTGCATTCAAAGTATTTATCATTTTTCTAGTTGCTGGGTTATTTAATGCCTTGATATGCTTTTTAATTTCCTCGGTTTGTTTATATTCATTGTTTAATGTTTCCAGTATTTTAAAATTCTTATTACCCGGCTTAATAATAAAATTAAATTTTTCTGCTGGATCACGACTTAATTGTCCAGTAGTACTTGAAAGATATATTGGAAGCCTTGATTCAAGAGTTGTCTTATTAGAAACGGCTATAATGTTTACAACTCTATCCATCACATCTAAAAATGCCTTGTCCATTGATAGAGCTTCCTTGTTTAACTCTTTATCTTCTAACAATAATTTTAATATTTCCATTGCACGTCTATCCGGTTTATTTTCCTGGAATGTTTGTTTAATAGATTTTTCCAAATCATCAAGAAGGCCAAGGTTGGTGACTTTTTTCATAAAATCTAACCTTGCTTTTTTAACTCCTTTATATATTTTTATGGCTTTTGTGTGGCTAGTAATTGTTATTCCCATATTGTTTGACTTCCTTATATTATTACTAATTTCATTGACTTTTGTCAATTTTTGTGGGAAAATTATACAAAATGTATGCCAGCCACAAATGATTTAGTTATAAACTGCGATGGGTCAGCTATTGGTGGACGAGGTCCATTGGTTGGTTGTGCTGGAATAGTGAAGTACCCAGACTATTGTGAAAAGTCGGATGAAATAATACAGTTGGCGTACAACATTGGAACCTGCACTAACATGGAAATATTGTCCATTCTGAATTCCATAAAATGGGTTAATGGTCATCAAGAAGATTTGAAAAGTGAAGGAGTGACGAGAATTATAATATATAACGATTGCGACACCGTAGTTGATATATGCAATAAATGGGTATTCCAGTGGGCAAATAGTGGCTGGAAAAAGAATGATGGCGGAGACATTAAAAATCTTAGTGCCTGGAAAGAATACTATAGAGAAAGAAGAAAATTGGCTTTCCCAATCGAAATACATTGGGTAAAAGGAAAGAAAACAGAAGAAAGAAAACTAGTTGATAAGCTGGCAAAATCCGCAACGCATAAACAAATTAAAAAGGTTAATTTTAACTATATACCAGTTAAGCAGGGCAGAACATTAACTAAGGATAAATTTCAATTAGAAGATTATAATGCTTTAGAACAGCAAACTATTATTAGGGTTTACTTCCATTCCGTAGTAAATAGAACCAAAGATTCAGATTACGAAATAAGATTTGAAGAAATAGATGATAAATTTCAGGTGATTGGAAGATATAGGGCTTATGCGTCCGAAGAAATAGATAGGGTGGTGGATAGAGGGCATTTTTATAAAGCTAAGTTTAATAATGGTAAACCGCCATTTATAATTACAGTAAAACCATTCACTGAAAAGCAAGAGGTTGATATAAATAAAAAAATAAAATCTAAAATATAGAGAATTGTCATATACTAACCAAAAATATATGTCATCAAAAATAAAAAAAGAGAAAAAACACTATTTAACAGTTTTTTTATTGAAAGACAGATATAAAAAACTAAACGATATAAAAGACATAGTACCAAAAAAATATGAAAAAATGTTTAATGGTTTTAATGGACAGGCAAAAGCATATCTTTATAGAAATAATGAAAAAATGCCAAACTGGGTAAATTCATTTGGTGATATTTTTGATCTCAGTAATATAAGAAACTCCATATATGCACTTATAATTTATATTGAAGTGAATAATAGAATTTTAGTTTTAACTACTAGTTTTGGCCATACAAAAATATTAAAAGATCGAGTAGAAAATGATTTTGGATTAAAAGTTGCTTTAAATAAAGTTGAAGACAAGGCTTTGAGGTCTGTTGACGCGAGAAATTTAACATTAGCATCTCATCAAAAAAGAGAAGTTTCAAGTTCGAATTCTTCGTTGCAAGATTTTGACTTTGATTCGGGAGAGGACTTTTTAAAAGCTATATCCGGGAAATCTCCTGCAGAGTTTGCTTTAAAAATGAAGGGTGGAGAATCTCTAAATATTGTAAAGCGTTTTGACATAAAAGAAATATTAAATTTTTGTAAAGAATTGCTGGTTCTTTATAAGCAGAAAAGATATATTAGCAATGGTTTTGATTTTATAGATGATTTAAAAAAGATTAATGATAGCGCAGTCTATTTTGAAATGAAAAAAAAGATAGTAAAAGCTATTAATGATAGGGATAACACCAAATTAGTTTTGGCGTATCCGGAAATCGAGGAATATGATTTTTGCAATTATAAAATTATTTTAAACAATAGAAGTAAATATTTAAACGATATAAACATCGAGGAGTTATTTGGTTTTTTAAATGAGAAAGGTTTTTCAAATATTAAGATAGATGATCTCGATAAAATTAAAATAGAGCTGTTAGACGAGAATGGAGAGACTTATCGCAAACCAAAAGTAAAACGAAGATATAATTTATTTGACTACTTAGTTTTTGAATTAGAAAAAGGAGGAAAAAAATATATTTATATAAATAATCAGCTGTATTTAATAGCAAAAGATTATTATGACAAATTGTTTAAATTTTTAGAAAAAAAAGAAAAGAATACTAAATTATCCATAGAATTGCCGTTGATGAAATTTAGATATTATAAGAAAAAGGGCAAGGAAAAATTAAAGATAGAAAATGAGGGAGACTACAATGATAGAATAAAGGATTTATATAAAAAATCAGTCTATAAATTTGATTGTGATTTATTCAGAAAAAAAATAAAAGGCAAAAAAGCGTCAGTTGAAATTTGTGACATACTCACTAAAGAGCGAGAATTTGTTTGTGTTAAAACATATAAGAAATCTTCAACCGCCCTCAGTCATTTATTTTTTCAAGGAACCGTGTCGGCTGAATTATTAGCAGATGATGAAAATTATAAAAAAACGGTTATTGATATGGTAAAAAGCGATTTTAGAATAAAATTAGATGAAAGATCTAAAATTAAATATATTTTTGCTATCGCATCTCAAAGGGAAGGCAGAGTCACTAACAATTTGCCGATATTTAGTATGATATCTTTAAGAAAAGCTATAATGGATTTGGAAAAAAGAAATTATAAAGCCGGTATAATAAAAATAGATTTTGAAAAAGTCGAAGATAAAAAAATAAAGATATAGCAAAAACACTATGAAGAAAAATAAGGATATATTTACTGAAAAAGAAATAGAAAATTTTGCTGGATTCTATAATGCGCTAAAGCAGATTCATGTCCGTTTAATTAAAGAAGGCTATGAGATTAAGGACGGTAAAATTATCCCCCCAAAAAATGATTCAATGTGTTAAATATGAGAAAAACCGATGAGCAAATCAGAACATCTTCTGACGCAATATGTAATATTATTAAAAACCTTAAATCTGACGAAAGAGGTTTTTTCTCGCAAACTATTTTAGGGCAACTAAGAACTTTTGTGGAAGCGGTCGCCGTAAAAGCTTGTGGAGAAAGTGAATATAGTTATAAAATTTTTCAAAATAAAGCTAAATTGTATATTTCTACAAAAGCCGATTTGCAGTTTTTAAAAAAATTTCACAAGTTTCTTCAAAAAACAGTTTCCCATTATTTACCAGATGAAGATGGGGCTGAAAGATTAATGCTCAAGTATTATGAATATCTTTTAAAAATTAAATCATTTTTAAAACAGAAATATAATTTTGATGTCTTGGAAAATATTAGTAGTTTTCCTATTAAAATTGATACTGCACTTCAAGATTATTATGAGAAGATTGCTAAAAAAATCAATCAGCCGGTTTTAAAAGGAGAAAAAAATGATTACAGCGATAGGTATTATATAAGAAAAGTTAAACCATTTTTTGTTAATAATGAAGTGTATTATGAAATAACTTTTACAACAGCTATTGATGATACGAGTAAATTTGACAGAGTTATTGCGTTTACTAAATTAGATATATTATCAAACTATTCGGTAAGACTTATTATCCGCAATGATGTTATTGAGGTTTTTGGTAAAACAATGCCGATTCAAATAATTGATAATTGGAGTGTTGCAATTCGTCCGTGTGAACTTAATCACTTTGCTGATATATTTGGTAAACATTCAAACTTATCTGACACTTCAAGTGAATCTAGTAATTTAATGTCACTTTTAACAACGACTGGATTGAATTTGGTTGATGTTATTGAATTTTCTGATGAATATTATCAACGTTTCAAAAATGCTGTTTTAAAAAGTGCAAAAGCTAATCATTTTTTTGATATTCTGGACAAAAGTCGTAGATTAATAAAAGCAGATAGTCCTGGCAGTAATATTTTAAGATACCTATTATATAAACTTAATAACAGAATACTTAAACCACAATATAATAACAATATATGTCCTGGGCTATCAAATTTGAATTTAAAATGGGGATGTAAACCGTTTGATGATATGCCGCTTGTTAGCATGCCCATTAATCATTGTGCTAAGATTACTGATGTAATTGACTGTATTAATACGGAAAATCGAGAACACGAATTTTTAGCAAGAATAATTAAAAACAACACAGAGCAAAAAGGACAGCTATATACGAATCTTAAAGAATTAGTAAATATAGAAGATATCGAAAATAAAATTAGTGCGTATAATCATAAATTATGGAGTGGACACGGAAGTCGCAAACTAGAAAAATATAAAGATTTTGTTTATATAAAAGAATATGAGGATGACGCACTTCATATAATAGAAAAATTAAAAGAGTTATCTGTTTTTGGAATTAAAAATTATTCCAACTCTATTGATTCATGGCTTCAGTCAGATAGTCACGGAGTTGATTGCGAAGAAAAAAAAGGTATTCTCAGAAATGTATTTGCAAATTCCTGTGTTGGAATGATATATGGATCTGCTGGTACTGGAAAGACAAGACTCATAAACCATATTTCTAATTTCTATAAGGACGAAAGGAAGCTTTTTCTAGCCAATACCCACCCCGCCGTTCAAAATTTAGAAAGAAGAATTAATGTTGGCAATTCCAAATTTCAAACAATAGCGAGCTTTTTAAAAAGTGGTCAAGACTTAGAATTTGATTTATTAATTATTGATGAGTGCAGTACGGTAAGTAATTCTGACATGCTAGGTATTTTAAAGAAAGCAAGCTTTACATTGTTGGTTTTAGTTGGGGATGATTACCAAATTGAATCTATTTTATTTGGAAATTGGTTTGGAATAGCGAGATCATTTCTTCCTAAGACATCAGTTTTTGAGCTTACTACACCGCACAGAACGAAAAACAAAGACCTGCTTACTTTATGGGAGAAAGTTAGAAATATTGAAGATGATATAGCTGAATATTTAGTAAATAATCATTATTCACAATGTTTGGATGAAACTATATTTGAGAGCTCGGAAGATGATGAAATAATTTTGTGTTTAAATTATGATGGGTTATATGGAATAAATAATGTAAATAGATTCTTGCAGGGCAATAATGGAAATAAGTCTTATCAATGGGGTATTCATACTTATAAAGTCGGCGACCCTATATTATTTAATGAATCTAATAGATTTAGTCCTTTAATCCACAATAATCTTAAAGGAAAAATATTTGGCATAAATGTTCTTGGTGATATTGTGCAGTTTGATATCGAGATTGATAAGTCTATAAATGAAATGAATGTGGTGGCTTATGATGGATTAGAGCTGTTAGGAGAATCAAAAAATAATAAATCTGTAATTAGATTTTCTGTGAATAAATTAAAAAGCACCGATGATGATGGTGACAATTCAAGTTCTGTCGTTCCTTTTCAGGTAGCTTACGCCGTTTCTATACATAAGGCGCAGGGGTTGGAATATAACTCTGTCAAGATTGTCATTACTGATGAAACAGAAGAAATGATTTCCCATAATATTTTTTATACAGCAATCACCAGATCAAAGGAAAAATTAAAAATATATTGGACCCCGGAAATAGGGAATAAAATATTAAATAATCTTGTTAAAAAATTTAATAAAAGGGATGTGCATTTATTGAAGGCTAAATTTAAAATATAATTTTTTATTACAAATATTTTCTTATTCTGTCAAATAGTCAATAAAATAAGACCTTTGTACTGTCCCATTTGTCCCATTTTTCCCCTCGAAACCCCGACCGACTTCCGTTATTTTGCCATCTAAATAGTCCACTTAAACCCCTTATAAATCCCCGAATTCAAGGTTCTAATCTGACACGGGGAGCTCTATTGACAAAAAGCATACATTATAGTATGCTTTTTGTGTTATCAAATCGCATATTAACAACATAAAATAGGAGGACTTTATAATGAAAGTAATACTTAAGGGCGGTGAAAGAAACGCCGAGATTGAAAAGTTTTTTATGGATTATATATTACCAGTTTTAACCTTTGGTATAGCCATTGAGCCTTCAAGCAGTATTATTACTGTTTATGAGAAAATTGATGGTGGCCTTAAAAAGTATATTGACCCTACGGCTGAAGTAATTGTTGAACTTACTGAAGAGGCGAGAAGTTTGGCAAAAGACGGAAATGTGAGCGAGGATGTGCTCAGGGAAAAATCTGGTAATTTTTTCGACGAGGCTTTAGCCATCAGAAAAATTGAGGAGTTAAAGCCATCTTTTTCGGTAGAATACTATTCTTGTCGCTACACCCCACCGGTTAATTAAAAACAAGAATTTATTTAAGGGGATTGTCAAACACGACAATCCTTTTTAATTTGTCTAAACTTAATTTAACAGCAGGAAATATATTATATAACTCTGAAAATATATAATCTGCAGAGCTCTGTTGACAAAAAGTATACTGTATGGTATACTTTTTTTGTTAGTTAAAATAGTATTGTTGAACCTTAAAATCAAGATAATGAAATCAATTCAGTTAAGAGTAAATAATCCTGTTCATTGTTGGATTATATTTGAAAAAGAAGACAGCTTACCATTTGTGCTGCCTCGAGAAACAGCTTTTGAAGCCGTGGAAAATTACTTCGGCATGGTAGAGAGTCATCGTTATAGTGAAAAAAATTCCAAATTCGTTACAGATATCGTAATTGATAGCGTTTTAAATTTTCAACTGGGATATTTCACGAAAACGCTCTTAGAAAATGGTTGGGTGATTATACGCGAAGACAAAGATTTGATGATTCGTGATAAATGTGAATAAGCCAATTATTTTTTAGTTAAACCCTGAGACAAAAAAGTTTCAGGGTTTTTAATTTATCTAAACTAATTTTTATAGCAGGGAATATATTATATAATTCTGAAAATATGTAATTCGCAGAGCTAAGCTAAAAACCCCATTAATATTGGGTTTTTTGTTATACCCCGGATGGGAGATAGAACTTTTTGGCGTTATAAAGTTATTTTATGAAAAGGCAGGTATTGTACTTCAACATTGAATGTACTAATTAATTTTAAATTTTACAAAATTAAGCTATAATATAGTCATATTATAATACAAACATATGTTTAAATTTGAATCATTTGTGCACAAAGGAAAGGAACGGGGAGAAAGAATTCTTAGAAAAGGAGCCCTAATAGCTGGTATTGGTGTTGGTATTATTGCGGGAGAAGCTCAAGCTCAGGAGCAAATAGATAAGAATCAGGATACAATTAATAAAGAATATTCTCATCCTGAACAGCCCGTAGAGAGAGAGTATGATTTATCGAAGAAGAATTATATCGGAGCTGATGTTAGATATCGACAAGAGAATCCCGACAGCTTATTATCTTATAATATAGAAAGGGTAAAAGAAGCTCTAGAAAAAGCGAGAAGACGTCTTTCGGTAGAAAATTTAGATGAGATTCAATCGCTCATTAGCGCCTATGAAGAATATTTAAAAAATCCTAATTTAGAAACAAAAAATGTTGGTAATGTTCACTTTGAGCAAGAAGATTTTATTCAAAATAAGAAAGATTTTGAATATTACGATGCTAAGATCAAACTTTTGGCAGAGCATATTGCTAGTCCCGAATATCTTGAAAAACTAATGGTTGAGTACAATGTGGACATGGAGACGGCTAAAGAACATCAATTAAAAAGATTAAATAATTTAGAGATGGGCGGTTATTATTTAGCAGATAATGAAGCTAATTATACAAGCGATGAAAAAAGATTTTCCGTCGTTCTGCCCAAAAACAGTGAAAAGCATGACTTTGTAGTTGAACATGAAGTGATTGGCCATAAATTAGTTGATGGTCGTAATTATTCTCGTAAGGCAAATAGGTTAATAGGCCATTCTGGTAAAAAAATTAATTGGGATGAGCCTGAATTTAAAGATTATCTTAAAAATACTAGCGTTAAGGATTTAGAGGAAACAAAAAGGATTTTGGGTAATTATTTTAATAGTCAAGAAGAACGTTATGCTCGCAAGCAAGTACTAGAGGCGGAAATGGAGTCTTTAGGTTTAAAGAAATATGGTGAAGAATTTACTGATGATCACTATAAACAATTAATTGATCTGTATAAGAAGGGTAAGCTATCTGAAGATTCCAGGCAATTTATCAATACCACAAAGCCTGAATTCTTCAAGCGTATCTTTAATGAAATTGCTGAAAATAGTAACGATACCTACTATCATGATAAATGGAACTATAACTTGCATGAAAAAGAATTTAAAACGACTTAATTTAACTAAATTCTTATTAATTTACCCAAACTAATCATAAGGGCAGGGAATATATTACATAGTTCTGAAAATATGTAATCTGGGGAGCTCTATTGACAAGAATAATATCTTTATGGTATTATTTTTTATTACATTAACAATTTGTTTAACTAAAAATAGGAGATCAGAAAATGGATTTGAATGAAAAAAGACAGGATATTATTTCTGTTGCCACAGAAATGTTTGAAAAGTTTGTAAACATGCCGAAAAGTGTTCGTCCGGACGACAAAGAAAGAACCGGAATACAGGTTATCGTTTGGGAGCCGGGAACAAGAAACTTGGTTATGGTTTCCATTAAAGAGCCATCCGAGGCTGCCAGATTTTTTGCTGTTGAGAAGGCTGTAAGATCGCATATTTTGTCTGATATGTCATCAGGTAATTCGGAAGATGTTGCTACTATGCAATTTTCTGGCAGTCTTTCAGTATTTCTTAATGAACTACCAGGACACGAAGACAATGAAGGACTTTTAAGAGCGTCAACATCTGGCCTGACCGCAGAAGAAGATGCTGCTGTAAGCGCAGCTGTTCTTGCTAAAGTTACCGGTAGCTCATTTGTCCAAATTTGTGACAATGTTGATGAACATTGGGGCAAGCTGCCCTACTGGCATGACGACACAGACAGGAGAGGTTATTTTCAATTTTTATTTGAATAAGTAAATTGAAATTAGCTTATCACAAAGGGTTGCTAAACACGGCAATCCTTTTTAATTTGTCTAAACTAATCTTAACGGCAGGAAAAATGTTATATAATTCTGAAAATATGTAATCTGCAGAGCCAACAAAATTTTGGTGTTTAAGAGTGACACAAGGCATTAAACATTAGCCAAAGTACAAAGAAACATGATTTAGGTCATGTTTTTTGTTGGAGTTAAATAAGAAAAAAGCGTAAATAAAGTAGATTTTAGGTTCTAATCCTATTACTGTTTTCTGTTTTCAAAAAATGGTATAATTTTTATATAATTTTATAAAATATGCCCAATTTCTTCAAAAGAATTCTACAATTTAAAATCTGTAAAGCCGAGGTTAATTACAAAGCGTTAAATCCGAGAAATTGGAAAAGGCCATCTTTTAAAAAAATAATTAGATTCCTAATTATTTTAGCTATTTTTTTAGCAGCTTGTATTACCCTTAAAGATGAATATGAATATCAATTCGGAGGCTATTATGGTGATGATTATTCATACACCGAAGATGATGGCTTAACTTGTAATGTTTCAGGCATTGAGCTGCATGGCGATATTGTAACATATATAATTCCTGAAAATGAAGACAGTGATGGTCGCTCTTTAACTGATGAAGTTTCTTCAGAAAGTATCATTTCCGCTCTTATGGAAGCCCAGGCCGACGATGATATTAAAGCAGTTATATTAGAAATTGATTCCTACGGTGGCTCTCCGGTGGCTGCCTACGAAATTAATCAAGCTTTACATAAAGAAATTACTAAACCAGTAATAGTAATGGTCCGTAGCGCTGCTACCTCTGGTGCTTATTTAGCCGCTGTTGGCGCTGATGCTATCTTTGCCTCGCCTTATTCGGATATTGGTGGAATTGGTATTACAATGTCTTATGTTGATTACGCTCAGCAAAATGCTAAAGAAGGTTTAACCTATAATTCGCTAACTGCTGGAAAATATAAAGACTATGGTAATCCTGATAAAACTTTAACCGAAGAAGAAAAAGCTTTAATGATGAGAGACTTAAATATTATGCATGAAGGAATCATTCAAGTGATCGCCTCGGATCGCAATTTAGATGTTAATAAGGTGCGAGTCTTAGCTGATGGTTCATCTATGCCCGGTCAAATGGCTAAAGATAATGGCTTAATTGATGAAATTGGTGGTATTACCGAGGTGGAGAAGTATTTGAAAGATAAGATTGGGGAAGATGCTATTGCTTGTTGGTAGGGTGAGCTAATTAAGGTTTTAGAAGCTGTTTTTCTGGGTTAGTAAAAAACAAAAATTGAGCCGAAAGGCTCTTTTTTATACAAAAGACTGCCACCAATTTTAAGCCATTATCTATTATTAAATAGATATGAGGTCTTGGGAGTAGAGACGCCTTTGCTCTAAAACTTCTAGATTGAGGGAAAAGCGATAGAAAGAGTCATTTTAATGGTTCTTTTTGTAAAAGAGATAGAAGATATGGGATTTATAGATACGTTTTCTAATCAATAGCTTGGAAACACTATGCCAACATTTCAGCTGGGGTT
>CALKWQ010000046.1 GCA_938003925.1 uncultured bacterium | reverse complement strand
TACGATGAAGTGTATATCGATAGCGATGACCTTTACAAATGTGCGGAGAGTAATTTTAGCTTGTACCTTAAGTTGCTATACGTAGCAATCTCCCGAGCTAAACATGACGTCTTTATGAGTTCATAGGAGGACTATATGACAACACAATCAGAGCAACAAATTGAAATTGAACTTCAGGCAAAAGGACTTAACGCACCGCGACTAACACCGGGTTTAATTGACTCTGTTATTACTAGTGAACAGTATCATGTATTTGAAGGCACAACATTAACAGTATGCTGTTTGCATTTGCGCAACGGCTTCACTGTGACTGGCGAGTCTGCTGCTGTATCGCTAGAAAACTTTGATATTGAAATCGGACGTAAGATTGCTCGTCAAAATGCCCGCGATAAGATTTGGGCACTAGAAGGCTACTTACTGCGAGAACGTTTGAGTTCATAAGGAGAACTAATATGAGTCTAATCATTGATAACCCACTTGCTGATGCACGCTTTGCTGATGTAGTTACTAGAGAATTGCGCAAAGGTTTAACTGCACAACTAATGAAGCAGGCTGAAGCTGACCTTGATACTTTAGTTAGTAAATATAAAGCTGAGCTTAAAGCTACTATTGAAACAGAAGTGCAACAATTAGCAGTACAAACAGTTAGTAAGCTATACGAGCACATCACTGGTGACACATCGATTGGTGTTACCGTAAAGCTTATAAAATAATCTGATAGCTATTATAAGAATTTTAATGTGTATTAAAAGCCAATTTATGATATAATATTATTAATTCGAGCTGATGCTTTGAATTGTTAAAGACCTAAGCTATACCGGGTAAGTGTATAGCATACTTAAAGAAGGTGCGCCGGAGCACCATGAGCACCATGAGCACCATGAGCACCATGAGCACCATGAGCACCATGAGTTTTACTGAAAGCAGCCTGTGCCTCATAAGCCCGTTGAACTAGGTAAATCGCGTGTATGGTAGTTGCAAATGCTCTTAGCACAAACCGGAAGTCGGATTGCTTAAGGAGTAATTAACCTTAAGCCTCCTTCTTTAAGTATTTAACTGACTGAGCTGTAATAGTTTATTAGTCAAATGTGGTTGTTTGTAAGTAGGCACAGCTCAGTCAGTTAAGTATGTACTTAGCACCTTTATTATTCGTGCACGGCGGGTAATAAAGTATTAATCAACCGTGTTTGGAGTATTAATTATGGCTAACGCAACTCAAAAAGCAACATTCCCTAAATCAGGTTCTGCTGATTTAACCTGGGTGTTCATCACTGGCAACGGTAAAAAAGACCTTAACGGTAACGACCGCTATGTTGCATCTATCGAATTCCACAAAGACGATCCTGCTCTAGCTGCAATCCGCGCAGAAATTATGACCTTTTGGGACAGTAATAAGCCTGCAGGCGCTAAACTACCTAAGTCTATTGGCATTAAGCCAGTTAAAGACAAAGACGGTAATGAGACGGATAAAGTTAACGTTAACTTCTGGACTGGTACAACTAACCAAGATGGCTCGGCTAAAGTCATCAAGACTTATAACGCTAAAGGTGTTGAAGTAGCACTAGGTAACAAGAAAATCGGCAACGGTTCTAAAGGCGTCATTAGTTGCACAATGGGTATCTTTGACCAAGGCGTAGCGAATCGTGGTGTTACTTTGTATTTGAATGCTATTCAGATCACTACGTTTGTTGAGTACGTTGACGCTCCTGGCTTCTCAGCTGTTGAAGACGCAGATGGTTGGACTGGCGAAGATGCTGACACAGGCTTCCAAGCTCAATCAGAAGAACCTGCTGCAAAGCCAAAGCTTTAAGCAAGTGATTCACATGGCGGACTTCGGTCCGTCTTTAATTAGCTTAGGAGCTATACTATGACAGCCAACACTAATAACTCATTTAGCATACCGTATAAAATGGCTACACTTCAAGAAGTGCAAGCCGCAATTGATAGCTCAGTGCCTGTAGCATTTGACACTGAAACTAAAGGTTTGTACGGCAAAATATGCTTAGCTCAATTCTATCAACCACATTGGCCTGAAGCTATGCTTGTGCACATGCCTTGCCAGGTTACATTAGCTGCTATGCTTAATGCGTGTGACTATCACTGGCTCATGTACAATGGCGCTTATGACTTGTCAACTATTCAAGCGCAAATTGCAACTGTTTGGCCGGCTAAGTTTGACGACTTGCTATTCTTGGCTCGTTTACACTGGCCTAAGAAAAACGACTTTAGCTTAGATGATTCACTAGAATACTTGCTTGACTTTGACGTCTATGGTGAAGCTAACTTAGACAAGTCAGCTATGCACAAGCTAGACTGGTCTAAACCGTTAACAGAAGACATGCGTCGCTATGCAGCGCTAGACGTATTGTATCTGCACCAATTGTTTAATGAATGTAAAGCTGAGCTAGACGACTTTAACTATAAGTTAGATATGCTAACAGCTAAATACTTCATTACTCAGTTGCAACTAACAGGTTTGCCTGTCGATCAAGAGCGTTTAGCTACGCAATACGCTAATAACAATAAGCGCATTGCTGAAATTAACTTGCCGATCAATGCTAATAGTTATATCCAAGTGCGCAAGTATATTAACTCTACTGAGTCTGATGATTTAGGCTTAGCTAAGCTTGACTTAAAAGGCGACCAACGTGCTCGTGACGTTCGTCAAACCCGCAAACTACGTAAGGAGAACTCATTCCTTGATAAGTTTAATTCTGATCGTATCTATGGCCGCTTTAGTCCAAGTACTCGTAGTGGTCGGTCTGCTTGTAAGGATCAAAACTTGCAGCAATTGCCCCGCTCAACTAAAGGATTATTCGGCTACACGCCTGAAGCTGATAGGTGCATTATCTTTAGTGACTATGCTCAGCTTGAACTTCGTTGTGCAGCTGTTGCAGTACCAGAACACCTAATGGTTGAGCTAATGACAGCAGGCGAAGACATGCACAACTATGTTGCGGCTAAAATCTTCGGGCCTGACTTCACTAAACAGCATCGTCAGATTGCTAAAACCTGTAACTTCAACCTATTGTATGGTGGCTCGGCTGGTATGCTACAGTCAATCTTGATTGCTAAAGCAGATACTTGGCTTGAACTAGATGAAGTGACTAAAATCCGCAATGCGTGGCTTAACGTATTTAGCGGCTTTGCAGCATGGCACGAGTCTGGTATCCGCGCATGGCGTAGCAAGAAAGTATGGCAAACACCATCAGGCCGTAAATACTTAGGTAAGCTAATGACTGACCAAGTTAACATCATGATTCAAGGCATGGGTGCTGAAGTAGCTAAGCTAGCTATGCATTATATGCTACGCGATGGCTGGTTCAGTGACAATGATATTAAGTTAGCTAACTTTGTGCACGATAGCTATATCTTTGACGCACCACGTGACGAAGCACTTTACACTGAAGCGTCTAACCGCATTGCTAGTTCAATGCAAGAAGCTTGGTTTGAAATTAGCGCACAATGCGCAATTAAAGACTTAGCTATGCCTGTACAAGTCTTAGTTGGTTACAACTGGGGTGATATTGAAAAAGGAGATTATTTCTATGAACACAAAATTTGAGTACGCTTATTACAACTTAGTATTAGAAACATTAAAACAACCTTTACGTGAGACACGCAATGCTAAGACATATTCTCATTTCGGTCAAGTCATTACTTTCAACGACCTTGAGCATGGTGAGCTTCCGATCCTTACCGGCCGCAAGTATTTCCCTAAAGGCGTCATTGGCGAGTTTGCAGCATTCCTCAAAGGCCCACAAACAGTTAAAGACTTCGAAGACCATGGTTGTAACTATTGGAAGCAGTGGGCTGATGAAGATGGTAGCATTCGTGTTGATTACGGTAATGCTTGGATCGATTTTAATGGTATTAACCAGCTTGAGTGTTTAGCTAACTCAATTAAGGAGGATCCTAATGGACGTCGTCATGTTGTTACTGGGTGGCGCCCTGACCGTCTGCCTGTGCTCTCTCTACCTTGTTGCCATTATGCCTATCAATTCTATGTTAGAGATGACACTTATCTGGATATGCTTTGGCATCAGCGGTCTTGTGACGTTATGGTGGGTTTACCAGCTGACGCTCTACTAGATCGGAAGAGCACACGTCTGAACTCCAGTCACGGCAAGTTAACTCG
>CALKWQ010000045.1 GCA_938003925.1 uncultured bacterium | reverse complement strand
CAGTGATGTGTTTAAAACCGGTAATCTTCGTCATGATGTTTCTCCTTTAAAGAGGTTATTTAGAGATTTTTACCAAGTTAAAGCTGTGCTGAGCTTCTACACAGCTTTGGGGTAAACCGTGGAAAAAGTATTTACAGCAGTCAACACAGTAAAAACCTTGGTTTACCTCTGCTTGGGTCATAAATAACAGCATGTTAGCAAGTATCTCACAGTCTTCGTCATGTAGGCCGTTTGGTGAATCTGTCATCTTCATCAGGCAAGTTTCTACTGGTGGTAACTCGCCATGAAGGATATCTGCGATTGTTGTAAATGCACTTTCTACAATTGGTGCATTGCTTACAGTTTGCAGTTCGATAGTGTAAGTAGCATTTTGCATTTTAATAGTACGTTTAGCCATGTTATTTCTCCTTTAAAGAGGGTTATTGTTAGGCAGTTTAACGTCATGCCTAGGACACGATTAACTAGACGTGAAGTTCTTCTCGTTCAGTAAAGATTTCCCACTCAGGATAGCGTTGCTTGTAGCCTAGTAAAATGATGTCAATGAAGTCACGGTCTTTTTCATCTACGCCATTTTTCAGGCAAATAAGCTCGCCGGTTTCTTGAATCGCCATAATCCGTACTGTACCAAGGTAGCGTAACTCAGCTCTTGCTTTTGCTACCTCTAGGTTATGGTCGTCAAGCTCATCTAGAGGCGGCAAGTCTATAACAAAGCCGCAATCGCATTCGTACTCATCGTAGTCCATGTCTTTGGCTGTAAGGTAGTTAGTCTTACCGCAGTAGCACTTGATTTTGCCTATAATTTTGTCACTCATGGCTAGTCTCCTTTGTTTAGCGGTTATTGAATTCTTGCAGCGCTTGTTCCATAGTCTCGCAATACTGCCCGTTTGAAAACCCACCAGTTATGATGTTAAAAGTATGGACAACAAATGGCGAATACAACATGTTAGCGGTATGTATTACTGTGAACAGGTAGTTGTCTGCTGGATGATCGCTGTACGGTTTTATTGCAAGTACGATGTGAGTTTTGTCTTTGTTGTCTGTCACAGTGATCGAGTTGTTTTTAACATAGGTCATGATATCCTCTTTCTCTGCGTGATTCGTATGCGCAGCCCACAATGATTTAGCTGATTTTGTTAAGTATAGCTGCGAGCTCTTCTTCAGTGTCACACTCCGCAACGTTACCAAGCCAGTTACCAACAGTGTTATCTGGGGTTACTACAACGCTATGTAGTGCAAATCTATAGTCAGACTCGCATTCCCGGTTGGCTTCTTCATCTGCCTCAATAAACAGTTCTAACTTAAGCTTAGTGTTAAGAAAGCGTGGGCATGCATCGTTATGCCAGGAGATATCCTCCCAGTCGGGTGATTCAGCTATGAAAGCTGGAATAGAATACTTAGCATGGTCAAATTCAAGTTTCCATAAGGAGTAGTTTTCAACAAAGTCTTTATACTCATTAACATATATGGCTTCAGCTACTTCTGTTATTACTGCGCTTGCACCGAGCTCTGGATTAATTTCACCGCTGTCTGCTAAGCATCCTATCATATGACTAATTCTGGCTTGAAGAACATAAAGCTTAGCGATACGCTTTTCAATTTCGTTGCCATCCTTCATGTCGAAGCAGCCGCCGGGATTAGTATGCAGGGTGTTTTTAGCAATCTTGATTTCTACCATGATAGTCTCCTTTGTAGCTAGTGTTGTTTGATGTGAGTAAGTAAGATTTCTTGCGGTGATCTTTGCTGTGCAATTTCTCTTACTCGTTTCAGTGGCAGGT
>CALKWQ010000044.1 GCA_938003925.1 uncultured bacterium | reverse complement strand
CTTGCGGTGCTTGCGGTGCTTGCGGTGCTTGCGGTGCTTGCGGTGCTTGCGGTGCAGGTTTTACAGTAGTGTTTTGTTGCCCTGGTGTGACCGTGGCAGTCTTTACAGCCACCGTAGAATTCGTATTCATGTCGCTCATACGCAGTCCTCACTTTCTCAAAAATTCTCTCGTTTAGTTTAAAACCCTTACGTCTTAGCCAGTAAAATAATTCGAAATCTTGTTTTGCTGAGTTGCAAGTCTGACAAACTAGAAGGATGTTTTCTTCTTCGTTTTTACCGCCGAACTTTGTTGGAATAATATGATCTAATGAAAACCCGTATGGAATTGTAGTGCCACAGTAAGCGCAATTTCCACCTTGTTTAACAAGCAGTCTCATTAAATCTGTTTTTGTGTAGTTACTTTCGCCTCGCATTGTTTTGTGGTTAGCAACTGATTTTTTAATACGCCTAAACGGTTCTTTTTTATTATTTACTTTTTCTATACAAGATAAACAATACTTATCTTTTTCTTTTCTTTTTTTAGCTGCGTCCTTAGGATGGTATCTAGTTAAAAGTTTCCACTGCTTACAAGAAGGACAAAAACCATACCCTAGCTCATTCACGTTTCGCATGGCGACTCCCCAAAACTCTATAATAATTATTATTATAGAATTTTGGGCCCGGCCCGTAAACCAATTTATTATACTGCCTAATAAATTTAGGGTTTAACATTGCCCTCTATTACTACAAAGTAAGCCCGGCTAAGTTGTTGCAATAAAGTTTGCACTAAAAATTTACTACGCATACAGCGCTGCAGCCGTCTGTGTCTATATAGTCGCCATTTGCATAGCCGTACAATTGGCTTGACCAGTTTATGCCGTCTGCTGAAAGCCACTTGTATTGATGTTCGCCAAACGCCACATACAAACCAGACGTAAACACTAAATGACTTAAAGACCTTTTGCCAGTTTCTAAAGTAGTTATTTCAGTAAAGGTTATTCCGTCTAAACTAGAGGCTATGCCATAACCGATAGCAAAAAATTTACCGTTTAGGTAATATGCACAATTTGCTATCCAGTTAGGACTAGTGCAAACAGCCCATGTTAAACCACAATCTAGCGAGTAATACTGCTGCGCAGTGGTAGACGGCACGATAATAATAGCGCCATTAGTGGCTGCTCTTCGGTCCGAATCGCCGCCTAATACACTTACTGGTATAGATGTCGAAACCCTAGTAAAAGCTACACCGTCTGCGGAGTGATAAACGTTAGTGCCGGCTAAAATTACGTACTTGTTACTACAGTAAAGTATATTATGTATGGCAACGCTTAACGGTATATCAAAAGTAAGTTCATGCCAGTCTAAACCATCCAGTGAACCACTATACTCGCTATGCTCTAAACTCGAAGCAAAAAATTTATTATTTGCGTAATGGAGTCTCTCGTAGCGTGCCCCTGTGCCTGTAGCCTTTACCCAGACGCCTAAAGCTTTACAACACATAATACTGGGGTGACTAGGTGCCAGTCCAGAGTCGTTGGTTACAACTAGTGTATCAGTGCCGTTAGAGACAACAGCCCTAAAGCTGCGCATTAAACTAGGGTTATATTTAGTGACGAACGATGTAGACATTGCGGAGCCGTAGTATAAGTTGCGACCCGCTACGACTAGCTCTACTCCGTCATTATCTATGTCTGGAATAAGCTGAGTGACAACCGCTAGATCTAGCGCCTCGTACGTCTGAAATGTGTCGTCGTATAAAATCTCTCGTGTAGCTTGGCTCTTGTGGTAGAAGTGTTCTATAGGCTTAAGCATATAACTAGTTATATGCTTAAACTCTATTTGTTTATAACCTTGTTGTAAAGGATAATACGTATCGTGATTAATCCATTCTGTATCAACCTGGTATCTAAGGTTATTTATCCTAGCATAAGATTCACCAGTATAGTTATATAGACGAAAATCGAGTATATGCTCAGCATGTGGGTTAAAATAGAGTGTGTATTCTGTCCAATCTGTACTCTCTTCTAAAGAATACAGCTGGTTATGACCTAGAATGAAAATACCTGCATTAGAAAAAGAACAGCTGGCAGAAAATTCTATGCGGTTACAACCCAAAGGTAGAATAATTTGCATACCTGCGACACTATCGTCAGCTGTAAGTACTGGAGTAACCCAGCTATTAGGCGTTATATGAGGGACCGGTTCGTAAACCCAACTAACTGCAGCAGATTCGTTATAGTACGATATTGGCGTAGTTACAGCTAAGTTACCGTCTACAGGTACTAACTCTACTGGCCGCCAAGCACCAGCAAGTATATTAAAATTGTATTTTAGTAATACATCGTGTATTAGCTCGTATATAAAATACAGCCGTCTGTTAATTGTCATGTCTACTGCTTGCGCAAACTCTAGAGCGTATCCCTCTAGTTCGTTTGGTATAACGCTAACTACTGTACCAGTATCAAACTGCATAGCTTGACTCTGATACGGCCCGCTTACCGACATAAACTGTGGTGTGGTTATCCATACAGCGTCTTCACCATCAAAGCCACTACCGTCTTTTATAAACTCAAAGCGGACCGTGTTTAAACCAGGCTCTAGATTAGCTGAAAAGCTTTCCCAGCTTGTAATGCCTGAAATAGACAAACTTTCTATCCCGTTTATGTATACGTTAAAGTAATCGTAGTCTTCTTCAGTACTGCATAAATAATTAAATGTTACTATTGCTGTTTCAATTACCTCTAAACTGAAGTCTAATAAACTAGACTCCTCATCAGATATTGCGCCACTTTTCAGTGTGGCTTTATCCTCGAATAGAAGACTATCAGCTACCCACGGCAATACAGATTCTACAGGCGTAGAACTAGTCGCGCTTAAGGGCAAACCTAGTAGCCAGTTTGCTTGCTCAGGCTGTATTACTACTGACAGTGTGCGTGTATTAGACTGTACAGAAGTTAAATCTTGAGCCACCAGGTAGCCTAACCAGCTAAAGCCAGCGTTGATACTTACAAGCTTAACTACTGTTGTAGCTTCAGGCGTTACAACTGTTGGTTCTACGCTGTTAGGCCAGTATGTATTTTCTGGCCAAGTTATTGCAAATGGTGTTACGCCTTGTTTTATAACGAATGTAGCTGTTAAGCCAACATCTTCAATACTCGTACTGGCAATAGCCAACTGTGTATTCCCGAGTATAGTCAGGTTAAATATGCTACCTTCTGATAAGTCAGCTTCATAATACTCGGCTACATCCGCGATCACTACAGACTCTGTTACAGTACCACTAATAGACTCGCCTGGAGGTCCCGCAGGTCCCGCAGGTCCCGCAGGTCCCGCAGGTCCCGGAGGCCCTGCTGTAGAAGTAGTAATAGTTACTACAGCCGAGCTAGGCTGAACTACCGCAGTCACTACAGCAATATTTTGCTGTACAATAACAGTTATATTGTCATCGCTATCAGCCATGTTATATCCTAGTCATAGCAGGTCTTATTTTCACTGGCCCGGAAGCAATAACCTTACGCGATGAGCTAATAACTTTAAAGCAGTCATAGAACAGTACGTAAGCAGGCGTAGGAGATTCTGTACCTTTTTGAGTAAACTGAACAGTGGCAGGTAAAGTTTTAGACACAGAACTTTGAAGCTCTAAAAGCACAGAGCCCGTAGCTATATCAGGGGTACAAGTAAAGGCTGCTAACAGCGTGTCAAGATCATTGACGTCGCGTATTTCAGCCTCAAAAGTACAACCAGTTATGTCTAAAATCTCACCAGCATTATCGGTAAGGAATAAGGTTATATCGACATACTCACCTTGTGTAAATTCTATACCCGCTGAAATGGTCATTACTACCTCCTAGTAAGGTTATCCTTTCCTAAAATTACAACGCAGAGTTATAACTTTAGGAAAAGAGCCGTGCTCCTAGGGAGAGAGTCTAGAAGCACGGCTACGGCCCTAAGGCCGGCAATTAGGCGCGGGGAGCCGCGGAGAAGTCGAGGACCTGGATGGCATCAGGGAACAGTTTGGAAACGTTGTCAGACACGGAAAGCACCATAGCCTCGGTCTGATTTTTAATGAACTTGTCAACTTCCTGCAGGTCGGAACCGAGCTCAATAACGCGCTCAAGAGCAAAGGCGGTATCGAGTGCCAGCAAGACACTGTCCGGCGTGCTGTCAACCAGAACGAGCTCGACATTCGGGAAGAGCACATCTTTGGTGGTAGCTGTGCCCTGGGTTTTGGTTTCTTGCAGGCGGGTAATAATTTCAGCCGGATCCATGGCGGGCCGTTCCATAGTGACCATTTTCACCAGGGTAGCCAGGTTGCCGCAAACAACATTGGGGGTATACGGACGCATACCGCCAATGAACTTCAACCAGCCTTCATACGGAAGTTCGCCGGCGCCAGCTGTAGTAGAGGCTTCCAGCTTAATTTCGTTGGCACCAGGAGTGGCGGTCGAAGCGCAGAAGGTTTTAACTGCGGCAGCCGGGTTGGGCCCACCGTCGCCATTGATGGCGATGTTGATGGCGTCGTTGAGGACTTCCTGCTGGTCCTGCAGCATGATGCGGGCCACGACGGTCTGGAGCAGTTCGATGGAGGCCCGGCGGACGAACTCGTAAGTCCAGTCGAGCTGAACACCGTGTTTGGTAACCGCGTTAGTTTTGTCGGACCAGCCGATCTTAACGCGAGGGAAGTTACCGGCTTGGTCAACGCGGAAACGACGACCAGTACCTTTGATAGCGCTGTCGTCGATCATCAGGCCTTGGTAGGCAGATGTACCGGCGATAGTGCGAGTGGTAGCCACCAGCTTGTTGATGTCAGTGACGCGATTCAGCTTGGCCCACAGAGCGGTCTTCTGCAGCAGGGTGGGGAACAGGATAGCCGAGCCGGGGCGGTCGCTTTGGAAGAAGTATTCACCAGTAGAGGCGTAGATGCCTTTTTCAGGGCAGCTTTTGGCAATAATGCCGCAAGCTTTGAGCTGACGCTCGAATGCAGTCAGTGTATCGCCGGCTTCGGACGGGTTGATCAGTTCAAGGAACTGCCAAAACGTCATGCCGTGATCAGCAGCTTGCTTGTAAAGATCGATGCTCAACGGTACTTCTTCAGCGTTTTTATAGACTTTGAGGTTCTTAAACTTAGGCATAATCATAGGCTCCTTTTGAAGAAGTGAGTTGGCTTATAGCCGGGCGTCAATTTGAATTTGGATGGTGGTGGCGTCGACAATCGAGTCCACCTGCCATACACCGGCCGTAAGTTCAGCCAGCGTAGGTGCGGCGCCAGCAATCTTGGCAACGAGACCACCAGCAGCCGGAGTAACAAACCCGCCAACAGCAACCGTGGACGAATCTGCAATTTTTACA
>CALKWQ010000043.1 GCA_938003925.1 uncultured bacterium | reverse complement strand
CTTATTATACATCAATGAGATGTTGGCAAGATCCAACACATACGAGAGCTATTAGCGATGCTACTTTTTTATATTATAATAAAGAGTGGCGTAAGATAAATAAATTAGATCATTATCCAATTACTTGTGATTTTGATTTTACATATGGATATGATATGGACCCAACATGGGCAACTAAACATGAAGAAGCTAGAAACTTTGCTATAGCTCATTATTGGAATATTGTAAATGATATACATGTTGTTTTAACAAAAAGACCTGAAGAACTATCTCCTGTATTGATGGAAGAAATTCAGCAGGCTAGTAATTAAAAATAAATAGACAATGGTAACAGCGGCACAGATAGCAACTTATTTAGATAATGTGTACAATGCTCAGTCCGATTATATGGACAAACTTGTACGTAAAGAGAAGATTGGCGGGGAATACTTATTTTCTGATAGAGCTATTGCCGCTGTTCTTAATTGTTATATTAATATAGTTACAGATTATTTTAGTCAACCTGTATATGTAGCTAGTATATTTGTACCAGACTATAATTTTTTTGATGAACAAGAAATAAAAGAAATTATATTTCGTATAAATAAAATATGTGACACTAACTATTATTTAGACGTATAGTATGTTAGTAGATGCTCGTGAACTAATTAATACTGACATAATTCGCAGACTTATAAGAGGTACTGGGGGTTATGTATATACATCTAATATAAGTAGTTATATTAGTAGTTATGTTACTAGTATTGTTGGTGGAGCAGCACTTCAAGGTTCTGGTGCATATACTCAGAATACTGGCACAATACAATTTGCTAATAGTAATGGTCTTAGTTTTGGTTTAACTAATGGTATAATGACTGGTAGTTATAGCCAGTCAACTCATGCACATCCTTTTGCTGGGACTCTTACTGCCGGTACAAATGTCACAATGACTTTAAATTCAGCTGGTTTAACTTTATCTGTTAATCCTACTGGTAGTATGACTGGAGATTTTAATATAGATGGTGGGGATGCTTATGCAGTTTATGGTGGTATTCCTATTATAGATGGTGGAGAAGCTTAATGGCACAAATTATACAACTTAGAAGAGATTATTCTAGCAATTGGACTAATGCTAATCCTGTACTTGCACAAGGTGAGATAGGTGTTCAATTAGATGACTATAAACAGAAAATAGGTAATGGTGTTAGTAGTTGGAATGATCTTACTTTTATGTCAGCTGCCACTGGTGGAGGAGGAGATTGGTCTATATCTAGTGTAACAGGTCCAAGTATATTAATTACTAGTGGATCTGTTAATACTTTATATCAACCTTCATTTTTAACTACGGCTGCAGCTTCTGATCACACACATTCACAATATCAAAGTACTGGTGTATATCTTACTACAGCAGCTCTTAGTAATCATACACATAGTGATTTATATCAATCAACAGGAGCATATCTTACTACTGCAGCACTATCCAATCATACACATAGTCAGTATTTAACTACTGCTGCTTTAAGTAATCATACTCACAGTGATTTATATCAAAGTACTGGTGCATATTTAACTACCGCAATGGCATCTAATATGACATCAGTATTTCAATATACATCAAATACTAGTGTAATAACTAGTAATGCTTTAAATACATCCCAGTCATCTTTATTTCAATCAACTGGGGCATATCTAACCACAGCTGCTTTATCAAATCACACGCATTCACAATATGTAAATACTAGTGTAACATCCCAGTGGCTAACCACTGCTGCTCAATCTAATCATAGTCATGGCAATCCTACCCTTAATTTAAGTAATATTAGTGGTACAACTGCTTCAGCAAGTAATGGCTTAACTTTATCATTGTCTGTAGGTAATTATCTTACAACAGCAATGGCATCAAATGCAGGTAGTGCTTTTGTATATACATCACAGAGTTCTCTTTTACAACATACATCTGCTACATCAGCAATTACATCAAATGCATTAAATACAAGTCAGTCTTCATTATTTCAGTCAACTGGTAATTATCTTACAACTGCAGCTAATAGTACTCACACTCATGGTGGTCTTACTTTGAATGTAACAAATTTAAGTACGTCTGCTACTAGTGCCAGTAATGGCTTAACTATAAATATATCTGCACCAGATGTTGGTGGCGCTCAAACAGGTATTAGTGGTATAGGTGCTTCTAATACTACATATACTAGTGGTACAGTAATATGGTCTGGTCAAAATAATATTACAATTGGTAGTTCTGTTAATGGTGCATCACAATATGTTAGATTAAGTGTTGGTAATTATCTAACCACTGCTGCAGCTTCAGATCATACTCACGCACAATATATAAATACTAGTGTTAGTTCTCAATGGTTAACTACAGCTGCATTATCTAACCATACACATAGTCAGTATCAATCAACAGGGGCTTATTTAACTACAGCTGCTTTAAGTGATCATACACATAGTAATCTATACCTTCCTTTAGGTAATAGTACACAATTTGCAACATCATATTTATCAGGCACATTTCAAACTACTGGTGCTTATTTAACTACAGCTGCTAATAGCACACATACACATAGTCAGTATATTAATACTTCACAATCAAGTTTATTTCAACATACTAGTGCAACATCAGCTATAACCGCTAATGCTCTTAATACATCTCAAAGTAATTTATTTCAACATACATCGGCTACTAGTGCTA
Organism: uncultured bacterium; assembly: GCA_938003925.1. Lineage (GTDB taxonomy): Bacteria > Patescibacteriota > Patescibacteriia > Patescibacteriales > UBA12465. The sequence continues at coordinate 334 of CALKWQ010000043.1, read as the reverse complement.
TAACAGCTAGTGCAATGAATACTAGTGAACGTGGTAATTACTTTTATACAAGTAATAATACGTTTGCTAATAATACGCATGTACATGGTGGTTTAACTCTTAATGTTACTAATCTATCCACATCTGTAACATCCGCTAGTAATGGCTTGACAATTAATTTGTCAGCAGCTGCCCCAGGAGCTGGAGGTGGTGTAGCAATTGCTAATTCGCAAACTACATATACTAGTGGTACTATTCAATTTAGGGGTACTAATATAACTATCAATAGTTCTGCTGGTCAGTATATGGATATATCTGGCCCAGCTGTAGGTAATGTTTATTTTAGCAATACTAA
>CALKWQ010000042.1 GCA_938003925.1 uncultured bacterium | reverse complement strand
TCTTCCTGATTTACAGTACGGATATGCAATTCAGGGCACCCGTCATCGGTTTGGGAAGACCCTGCTACATAAGCTTGTTCAGAGGGATCAATATAGAAGCCTAGCAAGTCCTTACCGCCGGCGACAGCATAGCCACGCAGGTGTGAGAAGACTACTTTTCCTTTAAGCACGACATTAAATGGGATAGTTTTTACCTGCAATTGAGCTAGGCTATTAGGTGAGACTATGTTAGAGCAGAATTTAACATACCACTCTTGCACAGCGTGTAAAAACAGACCACACGAGCTATAGTCCCAGGTTTTGAGTGCGGCTGGCGCCAGTAAGTAGTCACTATGAAGTATTCCACGCGTGTTGCCTTTTTTGAACTCTAGGCGAAGCTGCATCGCGGCTGTTTTATAGCTGTCGCTGAGTAAAATTTTTCTATCGTTAGTCAAGCTGTGATAATAAATGTTCATAGCTTCCTCCGGATTTTGTTATAGAGCAAGGCAGCCAGAATGGCGACAGCAAGTGTAATTAGCAGGGCTGTAAACCCAAAAACAAAGTTTTCAGGCTGAAGCCAGTAGTTGTACATTTGTTGCTCGACAGGACTTCTGTAGATGATAATCTCTTGCGGTTGATTCATTTAGAATCCTCCGTATCAGTGAAGAGTTTGGGGTTGTATTTCATTCCAGGGAAATCAAACAGCTCAACAAAGCCGTCGGCAGTTACTTCTTTGATCCGGTAGTCTTTTCTGGCACTCGGCATAAAGAGCTGGCTATCGTCATTGTCTTGCGGGATTCCGGTGCACTTAACCCAGTGTTTGGATTTTACCCAAAGTAGGCGCCGGTAGTCTTCTAAGAGTGCTTCGAATTCAGCTTGGAGAGTTCCGTTTGCCTGGGCATAGTCAATTCGCCAATGATCGTAATTGACCAGGTCGAAGTTAGCTTGCGCAGTGTGGAAGTTCTGTTGGGCTGTTATATTGTTTAATTTAGCTAGGATTAGAGATTCCATAAGTAGACTCCAGGTCTAAAAGATTTTCACCACGCGGGCCTTTTTGTAGGTCCCAATATTTGTCCAAAGTTGCGCGGCTAGGTAGGCCCGTGTCCCACAGAGCATAAATATCCAAAGCCGAGATTATGTCCTTGTTTTTAGACATAGCGTAGTATTTCAGTATGGCTAAATACATGCTAATGTCACCAAAACGCTTGGCAAATTCTGATAAGAATCCCTTAGCTTTGGTTGTCATTTTCAGATTTAGCCAGGCCGCACGGCTTGTTATTACTACGTAGGTTGGGGTGGTTTCCAGGAACATCATGATTTCAGGGGGTTCTTCGATGTTAGCCGTTTCCAGCAGTAGCAAGCCTACAAGGAAGTCCTTTTGGGTTTGCGTATAGAGTTGTAAATCGGGTTCAGCCATAAAATTTTCTGCCCATTGTTTAAGCATAGTATTATACCTCCCAGCAGCCGCGCGAGCAGCAATAAGGTTTGCCAGCTATCCAAGTAACATCACTTGAGTCAACCCAAGTGTTGCAGATGGAACACCTGTATTGGTGCCGGTTTTCCTGAATTCGGTGGTTTTTTAGGGAATTAAAGGCCTGATCTAAGGCCTCACGGCGAGAGTCGGCTTTGCCCTTTAAGAACGGGGTTTCCCAACTGCCATCTTTTTTGAGGATTATATGCATACGGTGTGTACTTTCTTAAGTTGTTCGAGTCGCTGTTCAATGGCGCCGTAGCTGCGTAAGTCTAGGAATTTCATAGCCCAGCTCTGGTCTGTTTGAAAAATCTCCAGAGCAAACAGCAGGGCTAGATCTTCAGGTTTTAGTAGCTGATCCCTTAAGGCCTCCACTTCAGCGGTTAGGCATATTGTAGCCATAATTTCCACTTTCTAGCCCAAAATGGACTTTGTAGTTGTGCTTGTGGTAGTAGTTCATCCCCACTTTTAAGTACACAATCGAGCTATGTACAAAGGTATAGGTTTCATTCAACTCAAGGATAGCTAGTAACTGGTTTATTGCCGCAACTTCCTGTTTGGTAGTTAGGTTAAACTGTACAATAAAACGCAATTCCAGGTCAAGCCAGAGGAGTTGTGTTTCCCGCCTGTAGATTATCAAGTGGTCTCTTATTCGTGCCACTTTTAGCCCCGACTTTTTGTGCTCAACCCACTCGCCGGGGTTTTCTAGAGCCCTATTAGTCAGCGTCAGAAGTAGGCTCATCTTGAGTCCTCGGCATCAATGTTGGGATTCTCGGTAGCTGTCGAGCAACCACGTCCCAAATCAAGGATTTTTGGGAAATGTACCAGCGCACACTACCTTCAGAGCAGGCGGATTTTACCCCATAAAGGTTAAATACATCCCTAATGATGTTGGCTATCATCGGGATTGGGATTTGAGCCAGCATGGGGTTTGTGATTAAGAGTTTAACGGCGTCCTCGATTTTAGGGTGGCCGCCCCTCTTTTTGCCTTTCAGTTTTGTGAGTTCCTCCTGTTGAGCTACGATTACAGCCCAGAGACT
>CALKWQ010000041.1 GCA_938003925.1 uncultured bacterium | reverse complement strand
ATACGAGATAACTTGCCGTAACTGGAGTTCAGACGTGTGCTCTTCCGATCTGTGACACTTAATTATAACACGTTTTTGGTCAGACTTTTCATATAGCGCGCTCACACCAAAGTTAGGAATTGTGGGCGTGCTAATTGGTCTTTCAAATTTGTATTTAGAGTGCTGCAAACGTGACTTAAATTGACTTAGAACTCGTGGATTTGAAAAGTCAACTTCGTCATAGACGTTTGCATCAGAAGGAACCGAAATAGCCGCTTTAGTTCCAAATGTTCCACGTAGGTTAAAGAAGCTCTGCCCGATCCTTTTGAGATATACACTGTCTATACCACCAGTACCCAGTCGCTTAACAATGGGACAGTCTTCGAAGACTATGTCTAGACGAGACTTTGAAAATTTACTTACATCCCCGTCTGTAGGTTGTGTAAATATTGTTTGACTACCTTGATGTTGCACTAAGAAGCATAACATCCAGCGGAGTAGCACTTCAGTAAAGCCTATTTGAGCACATTTCTTTGCTACTACAACTTTGTGTTGGTCATCGACAAACTGTAGTTGATATTCGTGGTCTTTAAAAGAGTAAGGTCTGCCTTTTAAGGTTGTATGCTCAACAATCCATTCAGAAGGCTTAGCTTTTTGACTTAGTGACGAAAACCTTAATTTGACATTTTCTTTTAAGGTATCGCCGTAAATAGTACTCAAAGCTCTATCTCCAGAATGTTTTCAACTAGCTGGTCGCGTAGTGAGGGTTCCTGACTTTCTAGCAGGGCTAGTACAGCTTCTTGAAATTGCTGCATTTGCTGTATATTGTATACCCGCTCTTGCATTTTCAACATAGACTCAGAGAAGCGGGAAATCTCTCTTAGAGTCTTACGTATCTCTTCGCCGTCTAGCACGGGCTTTTCTGAAGACAATATTTGTTCCAGAAGAGCTTTGGCGACGCTATAATTATATTGTAATTCTTTTGCAATATTTAGCGGCTTGTCTATTAAGTCTTGTATTCTGGTTTGTAAATTTAATTTATCTTCAGTGCTTATAACCATGCTATTTTCTTTAGGCATGACTTCCTGAATGAATTTAACAACTTCAGCAATACTCTCTTTGTCCGCGCCTGTTACTTTTGTGACGTGGCTCGCAATGGAGTTGAAGTCGGGCCGGCCTCTATAGGCGTTTATCGTTTGTGCTATGGTCCGCGCCTGCGCGAGGGTAAGTTCAGACATTCTATCCTCCAATCTATACAGATCGGAAGAGCACACGTCTGAACTCCAGTCACGGCAAGTTATC
>CALKWQ010000040.1 GCA_938003925.1 uncultured bacterium | reverse complement strand
TTGTATTTTAGCTAGGCGGTCTCTTAAAAGATTACCTATATTAAGTTGATTTTTTTCATTAGATAAGTCGTAAGTAGGAAATTCTTTTTGAACTCTTCCAACCAAATCTTGCCAAGTTGAAGAATAGTCTTTATTTTTAATGTCGTATACATCAAAAGTGTTAGTTTCAAATTTAGTGACTTCTTTAAGTAGAGTTTCTGTAATATCTTCTGCTTTATCATACGCAGTATAGTTGGCAGCTAAGGCAGAAAATCTAGCTCTAACTTCGCCAGCTAAGTTGGCTTGATAATCATTTGAAGCTTTAGCTTGAGAAGCTAAGTCTAAAACAGTTTGTACAGCTTTAGGCGGCAAAGTATCCGTAGGCCGCATAAAGTTTGTTTTTACTGCGTAATCCATTATATCGGACTGCGTACCAGAATAAAATAAGCCTTGTCTACGTACTGCGGATTCAAAATCATTTGCTGCGGCGGTATCAAAAGCGGCTTCATCTTCTTTTGGTTTTATATACCGTAATAGCTCAGTTGTCTTACTAGAATACTCTGCGCCGCAAGCCGCCACTGACCTGTCTTGTGCTGAGGCAGTATTTATTCTACTTATAGACTGTAAGTACTCTAGGTTATCTTTAGAAAAATCTTTAATACCTAACTTTAATAACATTTCTTGCGCTTTTACAAACTCTTTAGTGCCCAGTGTAGCATCATTATATAACTTTATAGTCTCAGTAAGTACCTTAGTTTGGGCTTCAAATTCTTCAGCTATGCCGATTGCTTCTAGTTTTGCGGCCTCTCCACTAAGCACGCTTATAGCAGTGGAAGTGCCTGCAATAGCAGCAGTTATCGCAACCGCCCAGCCAAGCATCTGGGGGTTGAATATAAACTCCATCGTACTTTGAATTTTTCTACTTCTTGCTGATATATTAGTGTCAGGCGGCAAGCCTTGCTCTATATTCAGTTTTCTTAAATTGCTAACAGCGTCTTTTTCTTTACGCCAGCTATTATAGCTGGTCGTCAGTATAGACAAAGCCGTCGTAGTGCCTAGAATTGCATTTATACCAGATTTGAGTTCATCCGGTAAAGCTGATGCGCCTTTTGAGGCTACTGTCAATACACTAGTTATTAATTTTGTAGCCTCTTTTAATTCATCTAAGTTACCGCCAAACCAGCTCTTACCAAATAATTGAAATGTATTAGCCAAACGCTTAGTTTGCGCTTGTAAAGTATCCATCTGACCTTCGGCCATGTCGAAGGCACGATTAGTATTTGTTATCTTACCTTGG
>CALKWQ010000039.1 GCA_938003925.1 uncultured bacterium | reverse complement strand
ACTCTATAATTACCAACCCAACGTTTTGCTTAACAGAGATTAATAGACAAGCGGCGGATAGCCCTATCATCAGCTTGGCTAATAAGATAAGAACTACTGGAAAATGGCCACATACTGTTGACAGATATGAAGTAGATTATAGCAAATATGACATAGTTATTTGTTATAAAAATATAACTCGTTTTAATCTTAATAGAAAAATTAGAAAAGACGATGGCCCAGCTAAACCAGGAGACGTCGTAAGTTTGATGAAAACCTGCTATCACACCGGCATAGCGGGTGGTGAAATCGGGATTATAACTAGTATGGAACGGCCGTATAGATTTACGGTTATGTTTGATCAAGGCTCACGTCGATTTAATAATGCTAAATTCATTAAAGCAAATCAAAGCCCGTATGCAAAAGAACTGACTGGAAAACAAGTATTTGATTTTGGGCACGTGATAACCTGTCACAAAGCTCAAGGCAGTCAATTTGACAAAGTACTTGTAATAGACGAGGGCTGTGATCCACGCTGGATGTATACAGCTGTCACACGAGCTATTTCACACGTAGACATTGCGGGGTAGACTATGAGAGCAAAGAAAAGCTATTTGGAAGAGCGGCCTACAGTAGTTTGCTTGTGCGGATCAACAAGGTTCAAGGATGCTTTTACGCAGGCCGCGCGGGACGAAACTCTAGCCGGTAAGATCGTGCTATCCGTCGGTCTTTTTGGTCATGTTGAAGGGCTTGACATGGACGGACCAATAAAACAAATGCTTGACCAGCTACACCTGTACAAAATTGACATGGCAGATGAAGTGCTAATCTTGAATGTTGGCGGCTATATTGGCAGCAGTACTCGCAATGAACTAAAGTATGCTCAGGCTAGTGGTAAAACCGTGCGGTTTCTCGAGTCATAAGTGAGGTAAATTATGAACACACCAGAGGCAGTTGCTGCCGGCAGGACGGAGAGGGTGCTATGAAGTTTATCACAACGCGTAACGAAGCCGGCATTGAAGAATTATTCTTATTCCCTAGGAATATTCACCATGATGCAATGGCTGAAGTTTTAGAAGGAATAAAAGACAAGACTGATGGTAACTGGACTCGTGTGTACCGCTATCCTGTTGCGGCCGGTTTTGCAGTAGCCGGCTACTGCTATGGTAGTAGTGAGACATTGGGTCTTTCTGCTAGACCAGAAGACACTAACTTACTTAGAAAGCAGGTTCTATAACTAGTTTAGCGGCGGCATAACCAAACGTATATTGACTCTAGGTCCTAGATATGATTATAGTCCTGTTTGTCTATCTTCTTTTGCAAGTTCAAGAAGTAAAAGTGAGCTAACAGAATCACTTGCACAATAAGAGAGGTAAGTTATGAACACACCCGAGGCAGCCGCCTATATCAATTCTCGAATAGTAGAGTTATTTAGCCGGTGCTCAAAATGAAAGCGCGTCCTTGTAAATTAGTGCCTAAGATAGGTTATGTAAGTTGTCCAGTAGAAGACGCTACGCATGTAACGTTGCGGTTTCCATGTCCGGCTGGAGTTTTGACTTTACCTATTATACTAAAAGGTAAACGAGAAGGTTCTTTCTGCTGGACTTGGAATGGCTGTGTTCATAGGCCAACGCTCAAACCAAGTATTCTTACAAGAGGTACTGACTCTAACGGGAAAGAATATATAAGTCATTCGTGGGTTAATGATGGGGAAGTAAGTTACTTGTCAGATAGCACTGGTGGCTACGCTAATAAAAAATTAAACCTGTTAGAGTTAGACTTTGAGGCGCTGTGATGATTATAGTCCTGTTTGTCTATCTTCTTTTACAAGTTCAAGAAGTAAAAAGTGAGCTAACAGA
>CALKWQ010000038.1 GCA_938003925.1 uncultured bacterium | reverse complement strand
ACTTGTATTAAATCGTTTATTGTTAAGCTTATTCCTTTGTCTTGTTTACTGTTACCTCGTCCACCTTTTTTCTTATTGCTGAAATTTTTTTTAAAGCTGAAGTTACATAATCGGTTACGGCAGAAAGAAATTCTGCCAACTCTTCTTGAGCTTCAGCATAAATAGGACTCCACATAACAATCTCTGGGTCCAGTTTTTCAATAATTACACCTTTTTCATTCCGTTTAGATAGTAAAACACTAATAGCTTCAGAAAAAATCTTTTCAGTTAAATCGACTTTTTCTAACGCTACAGCTTCTAAAGCTGCTGATTGCCTAAACTCTAGGTCTGCAATAGCCTCATTGTAGAGACTATCTAGAGTATCTTGAGCTAGCTTAATCTCTTCTTCAGCAGCTTCTTCTTTTTGTAATTGTTGAACTTTATTAGTTAACTCTTGAATACGTACAGCTAATTCTGGATTAAGATAAACTTTTTGATTAAGCTTAGCCAGTGATAGTTGGGCCGAGGTTATGAGTTTAAAAAGTTCAGCTTTAAGACCAAGAGATATAACAATCTCTTGCTCTACACCGTTTATAGTAACGATGAATCTACCGGGATTTACAATACGCATCTCTTCTCTCCTATCACTGGCTAGTGTATTAAATGTCTTGGACTAAGGTTTGACGATACAGACGACGAGTGGAGGCCGTAACACCTTGAGTTTGGGCCTCCAAAGCAAACGGCATAGAACCCCAGTCATCACCAGGGGCGATCTCACCCTCAGGAGAAATTTGGCAGTTGGGGAACCAGAATGCCAAAGTACCGCCTGTGACAAGGTTCATGACAAGTTCAACCGGTACATTGTAGAGAGTACCATTGACAGATGCGTCAAACAGCATATCAAACAGAGATGCCGCATAGCCCATTTCAAGGGCAGCCAGGCCTGCGTTGAATTCTTCAAACGCAGTGTTGATAGTTACAGTGGAACTCTCGAGCATTACCAGGTCTTTAATTTTCGGGTAACCGCTGAAGTGGTCCTTGTAAGTGGGGTTAGTCTCAAGAGACGCGGATTGAATAGCGCCAATGTTATTGGCTTTTGTTAGGAAGCTATAAGGCGATGTGATGCCAGTAACAACGTTAGACAAGGCAGACGCGGTATAGGCGCCAACAACATAGATGTCGCCGACAGCAAAACTCGTGGCAAGAACATTACTGAAAGTAAGAGTAACGCCTTGACCAAGATCACCACCGGCAGAGAAATCGACGTCAGCAGCCGTGGTACCATCAGGACGAGTGACATCCCCGATGGGCCCGGCTGTATCCGTAATTTCAATAATGAACGCACCGTCAACCAGACCAGTATAGGTCCCAGTGGCAGAAGCAGTTACGGCCGTAGCAGTAGCTGCGTCATACAAGGCGCCGTGCGCGCGTTTTTGTGCCGGTGTCAAAGAAGCCACACCGGCTTTACGGCGCGCGGGTTTACCAACCCGGATTTGGAACATACCGATACCGAGATTAGACACGTCCGTAGTGATTGGCTGATTCAGCGTACTACGCGAAGCAGCAGCAGCACGATTACGGTAAACTAGCTGCTTATTGGTATACGCCGGGTTAGACAATGCTTCGAACTCAAAGGGCGCAGCGGAGAAATCGTCACCGAAATTAAAGTTCAAAGACGGCTTGAGCTGCGCGTATGGGCTGAACAAAGACAGAGTACCGCCAGTAGCGAATTCGGCCAAAGCTTCAACAGACTTGTAAACCGGCGTGCCAGTTTCAAGACTGTCAATAGCTTGGTCGATAAGCTCCAGGTTGGTAGCCGAGCCAATTTCTTCGACTTCAACTTTATAAGTTGCAGCCAGCAGCTCAGCGATTTTGAAGTCCATGATTTTGGGGTAGCCAGCAGTATGCTCTTTAAAAGTAGGCGTCATAGCCACAGACGAACTTTTAATGGCACCTAAAGAGGTCATACCGACAGCAGCATTAGCGTCTTGTGCAGCAGCAGTAGCGACTCGCATAAGACCAATGATAATGTCATTTACATTGTTTGTCGTGGGCTGAAAAGATCTACTTCTCTGGTCCATAAAAACTCCTTTGATGTTATACGCGACGCTGGGCGTAGCGTAGCTTTTGTGAAGCGTGTTTTGTTATAAATCTTGTAACAGGGTCAGGAAAGGCCGGCCAGATATGCACAGACCCTACCAGGGCGAGTTCATTAACTTTTTCTGTGGGTAACGCTTCTAGGTAATTAAATACTGGTATGCCCGCGTGCACGTCTAAAACATTTTTTATTTTATCTAGTAACGTTAGCCGTACAATACCACCTGGGTCATTTATTGTAGTAGCACCTAGATACAACGTTAACTCGCCTTTATTGCCAGCAGCTAATGAGGTGGTATGCCAAACAACAGCACTATTCACGGCTAAAAGTTCATCTAGCCGGGTGGCCGAATCGTCCTGATGAATGAGCAATAAAGATTCTGGGCTGGCTACATTGTCCCACAAAAACTTCTCAATAGATAAATGAATATTTTGTAAACTGCTAGTAGGGTCTATCATACAGGGATTTTAACCTCCAACTTCATTTGACGTAATGTCACTTGTAAGTTTTTATTTATCTCAACCAAGTGTAGTTCCGCTAGTGGAATAAACAGCGGCCGTCTAACTAGCTTACCATCAGAGGTTGAAAAACCCAGTTCGTTCCATATAGCTTTTAGGTATTGATCTGAGGTTCTAGGTATACCAGCAAAAGCTCTAACTGTATTATTTGAAACTTGAACTCCCATAGTTAGTGCGTCTTTTACTTCACCAGACTCATACCAGAAAGTATTTTCTTCTTTTAAACTATCTTCATCTAGTGCTGTCCACCTTACTGCTTTATCTGTATAGCTCGCATTACCCGCTATGTTACCCATTCTAGCCGTTAAATCTGAAATATAATTATCTATAGATTTAGTTAATA
>CALKWQ010000037.1 GCA_938003925.1 uncultured bacterium | reverse complement strand
TAGTTCCATTACAGTTACTACAGACAGTTTCTTTCCAAATGGAAGTTTTTAAAACCCCCATGCCGTTACAAGTTTTACACATTTTATAAGACTGCTCAGGGTCAAGCTCTACTTCTTGTTTATCAACAACTTTTGTTTGTAGCAATTTAAAAGCCGCTACAAGAATAATTTTATCTTTTTTGTGCACAACCTTACTAATGGCATTAAAATTAGTGCTAAGCTCCAATGAAGAAAACGGCCAGCTTTTAATTCCTAGTAGCGTCATTGCTTCATTAATATTCTGCTGCATAGCTGAACTCCCTAAGTTTGATTGTTGGTACGAGAGAAGGGATTCGAACCCTCACGCCAAAAGCGCCAGATCCTAAATCTGGTGCGTCTACCTATTCCGCCACTCTCGTATTAAGACTTATTTTTTTAATTGGTATCAAGTCGCCTTTTACAGTCTTAATTGTTAACTCGCCTGTGTCTAAACTAGTGTAAGTATATAAAATAGTTCTCTGCGTCATTAACACTTTGCTATTATCAGGCAATGTAACTAAGCACAAGCTATCTTGGCTTTGTTGCCAGATTTCTTCTAGAGTCTCTCTAACTCCTATTACAGACTTGTCAATAAGCTCTATATGCGTAAGCGGTACTTCTAAATCGGAATATGCTAAAATTATATTAAACAAACTAAGCTGTATCTTATGACCGGCATAAAATGTTAAATCTAATAGCATTGTCTAGCTCTAAAAGACGCAGCTATTTGTTTCATTGTAAGTATTTCTTTTTTTAATTTCTCTATTTCTTCTCTGTGAGAAATTATACAATTATCTAAATCAGCTATTAAGTCCTCAGCAGCGTCTTCTTCAGAATCGTAATAGTCTTCTAAACTACCAATAAAAATATCTCCAGTGGCTGTTTTTGCTAAAATTGTCTGTTTAGATCTTTCTTCTAGCAAAGTTATTTCTTCAACAGTACAAGACAATAAGAGACCATCATCACCGTGATGGTAGGCTATGTCATATAATTTTTTCACATTCAGCTCCTTTATTGTAGGAATAAACTTACACACATTAGTTAATGTGTGTAAGATTCTTACTACAATTTTGGTACCCGGGACCGGGATCGAACCGGTACGATCTAGGATCGAGGGATTTTCTTACCACTATAGTTTTCACTACCAGATAAGTCTGTTTGTGGTCTGGACTATACCTTCACCATAGCTTAACGCCTTAGGTGCTGCCCGTCTAGTCTCTACACCTTTCTTAGCTTGATCACTAAGACTTGGCTCGGTATTAGCATAGGTAAGCCTTCACCGAATTTGAGCAGTTCTACAGTCTGCTTTCGCCTGACTGCACTCCTTTACCGTATAAACCTAATATCTGTATACGGCATGTTAAAGTCCCTTGCGTCTACCATTTCCGCCACCCGGGCA
>CALKWQ010000036.1 GCA_938003925.1 uncultured bacterium | reverse complement strand
TCCAGAATATATTTCTTTGGATAGGGATAGGCGAGTTTTAGATACCTTTGGATTGCTATGGCTTACGTCCAAAATTTGGGCAAACTTGCCAGAGCACTACAAAGAAATAAAGGAAATGGTAAAAAGCAACGCTAAAGATATTAAATACTTAGCTTCATTTTCAGATACTTACAGTGATATAAAATCAAAAGTTATAGACAAATTAATGGTTGATTTTCACAGGGAGCACGGCTATAATGCGGTGCCAGTAGCTACTCAAAATGAAGTTGAGCTAGTGAAGTCAACGACTATTGATGACATAACTTTCAGGCCTGTAGTTGTTAGCGAAGTAGAAAAGGCCGTCTTAGCACAATCAACCGGCTACATGATACAGACAGCTAAGCTGGCTAAAAGCACAAAATGCACACCCGCAGAACAGTTACAACAATTTAGAGAAAAACACAGCTATTTATTTACCTCGTCAGAAGTTAGTAATGATTTTAATAACCTTATTGCCGCCGCCGAACGCTGGACATCTTTTTAAGGAGAACGACTATGAGCAAGCACTTTCTTGTCAGGGCAGAAAATTTTCTACTCGTTAGAGCAGAAACAGCTGAAGAAGTTATTGAGAAAGTAAAAGCGGGGCTGGCTGTACCAGCAGGCGAAATGCAGTACAACGTACTGAGCATTTCTTTTGAGGTAAAAAACGTGGAAGACTTGACGCCTACACAAGCGGCAAAGGATTACATGGAGATTGCAAAAATTAATATGCAGAACGTAGCGGCTTTGATTGGCAATGACAACATGACGGAGTTTCTTGCTGATGTTTCAGGTGGGTCAGACAGTAACCTGGACGACCAGGAATAAAGTTTATGTAGGCAGAGTACTGGCCCGAGTAGACCCGGGCCAGTACATTAACACAGTAATAAGAAAAATAAAACTTGGGCCGACGAGCTACGACTGGGGCTCCAATAAAGACTGGCCGCCATTCAAACCAGAGGTTAGTTACTTAGTTCACGTAGAAGAAAACAATAAAGTCTATTGGCCGAAAGTGAGCAGCCTATGTCTAATTTAGTTTATGTAACACTTGCAGATTTACAAACCTTAGCTGTTGCAGCAGAACGTAATGGTACTTTACCCGAGTTTAGTAGAGTAGCGTTGCAGTGGTGTGAGCAAGCTCAAACAGAAATTATAAGACTTAATATCAGAATAGAACAACTTGAGGAGGAATTAAATGCACTACGTGGACGTTGAAGTTTATGTTAGACAGTTTGTTCCAAAAACAGTTAGGACTGAAGTATTTAAGTTTAATCACAGATTTATTGGTCTAGCAACACAATCAAAGCAAGAATTGTTACGTGGCTGTGTTAAGGCCTTCGGACGATGCACAGGCGTGCTGCGGGATGAACTCGGCCGCCAGATTGGCTGGAAGTTTGAAGGTTTAGAGCGTGACGACAACAATAACATTGTATACCCCAAAATTTGGTGGGAAACAAAAGTGGAAATTACACGCGGCGCCATTAATATTGGTTCTTTAAAATTTCTTTAGGAGTTGGTATGACAGAACTTGCAAAAATTAAAATTGCTATGGAACAGCAGGCTTATGAAGATATAAGAAAAATTCTTGTAGAAGATTTTATTTCTAATCCACGTGATTTTATTACAAAACACGGCTGTAGGCCAGAAGATATGACTGGTACTAAACTACGGACTATTTATAGAGAGTTGCATAGATTGCCAAGTTTTACAAACAGGTCGAAGCTCTATATTGAAAAATTTACTTCCGGTAGTTTTTTTCCTGTTGTAGAGTTGGTAGCATGAGTATATGGAACGGGCAGCTTATAACGGATATGTCCACTCAGCATGTGGCTTCAACAATCTCTTATTTAGAAAAGAAAGCAAGGGCCAGGTGTAATGGCACAGACTGGAAAAATTTTGTAGATACGATTTATTTTGATCTAGTAGCAGAGCTAGAGAGGCGTGAAAACTTATATGAAAAAAATATTTTCTAGCCAATATTTTTGTTTAATTATTTCTTTCTACATAGTAATATTTTAAAAAATGTGTAAACTTGAGTTTGTTAGAATAAATTTGCAGGATTGGGCTATTGTATCTGAAGATAGAATAGTTAAAGAGTTTATTTCAATAGAAGAGGTAATTAGTTTCATTCTTGACTTAAAAAGACCAGAACTAAAAAAGTTTCTTTTAAATAGAGAGTCCACTATTACTTGGGACATGGCGCAGGTAATAGACGGTAGAATAAAATGTGTAGATTGTAGTTGCGCAATTGAGTTAAACGAGTATGTAGCTAGTTGGCCGTTAGATAGACAGAGGTGTACAACGTGTAAAGGAGGCTAGCATGAGAAGACTAATAAACCTAGATTGTTTGGACATTCCTGTGGAGCTTAGTGATAAGCTATGTGACCTTAATATTGAGGAGTTTGAATACGATCTTCAGTATAACTACACTGCAGGTACAACTGCAACTCGGCACGAGCCGGCCTATGGCGCTGAAGTTGATGCACTAACTAACCCGGTAGATGCAGCAGAGGAAAGTTTGGCTCTTATTAAGCACCACTTGACTGATGCTGAGTACAATGTCCTGCTAAATGCGATAGCGGATCATGAATGTGAGTATTACCTCACTCAGGATTTTGTAATCGCAGCAGGCGAATACGAGGCTGCAACAGAGCAGGAATATCAAGATCTGAAGGCGGATCACTATCACGACTTACGACGTGATGAACGAGACTTCTAGTGAAGAATTACGTTATTTCGCCTCTTATAGAGACTTGTGATCACTGTGGTAACAAAGTAGCTGTTTTGTGGCGTGATAAAGATAATTGGTTAATCTGTCCTAAATGCTGGCATTTATACAAGTCACCTACAGCTGCTGAGCAGAAAGAAATTGACTTGTATTTAGACGGCCTGGCTAGACAGTTTTGTAAACCAGACTGCGCTTATCTTTCGCCAACAGAGTTAGAGCAAGACAGACTGCCTTTTAAAGGTAAACATAGGTGTAACAAGTATAAAAAGCGTGTTTATCATGGTGACTATCACCCCAGCATTATTCGGTTAAAAGAGTGTAGCGAGCCTTAAATAACTTAACTACGGAGAACTAATGAGCTATTTTGTTTTTGAAGGTATAGACGGCGTTGGCAAGACTACGGTAATGAAAGAAGTAGCTCTGGAATTAGCCTTGCGGGGCAAAAAGTTTATTTTGACTAAAGGGCCAGGCGGGCCTAAAGCTTTAATTGAAGAGTGGCAGTCTTTAGACGGTCTAGAGGCCAACGTCGGTTTTCAATACGAAGGCTTTAGGCCACTGTGCGTCAACAG
>CALKWQ010000035.1 GCA_938003925.1 uncultured bacterium | reverse complement strand
TAACTAGCATACAGTCTTTAGGAGGCTTATAGCATTGCCCTCGTTTTTCTTTTTCGGGGTGATCAACGGGGTAAAGTATCTTAAATTTTTTTCTCATAACTGGCCTCAAAATTCTGGTTCAAATTCCTGCTCATTCTCGTCTTCAATGGCGCTAATGTCAGTATCGACAGTGTCAGACAATGATATAAATTTTATTAACTCTTTAGGGTCGTTAAGTACTTCCATACTAATTGCTTTTTTGTTTATTAACGCTGGAAGAATCTTTGTTAACTCCATAGAGCCTTTTACCGCGTAATTTATAACAGTTACAGGATTCTTCTGCCCAGGCCGATCTAAACGAGATATTCCTTGATCGTAAGAATCTAAATCATAAGAATATTCAAAATTTATTATATGCCTAGCTATAGTAAAATTTGTGCCTATCCCTGCAGATATTGGATTGGCTATCATTATTCTGCAAGAATTCTCTGTATTAAACTTATCTTTTTCTGTATTTACATCTAAGGTCGCGCCATAAATAACTGCCGGGTTATAGTCAGCCAGTAATTCTTTTAACCGTTTTATAGTGTGCCGGTAGTGAGCAAAAATTACTACTTTACGGTCTTCTAAACCTATAGCCTCTAAATCTTCCAAGACATACTTAAATCTAGTGGAATCGCATGGTAAACCCAGCTGTTGAGGGTTGGTTATAATCTGATGGCAGCGTACTAAAACAGCGCCGGCGCCTTTTGCTTCTATAAAGTGATTATCCAGCTCTAAGATTTGTTCTTCAACAAACTGCTTGTAAAAAGCGCGCTGTTTTGGGTCCCACTCTAAGGCTCTAGTTTTAAATGATATAGGCGGTAATTCAACAACTTCACGTTTTAAGTGTCTTACAGATAAAGCGTCTAAAATGGCTGACACTTTACCTATGTTAGCGTAGCCCACTAGCTTACGCTTTTGATACTTAGAATATCTTAAATGCTGTATCTTAAACAGGTTATAAGTTCTATAGTATTCTTGAGGAGCAAGAATATTAATATAAGCGTAAGCATTTTTCAAACCGTTGGTTAACGGACTGCCAGTTAGTAAGTACACACGCTTGCATAAAAAAGATAACTCAGTACATTTTTTACACAGCGTAGACTCGTGATTCCTTAACTTATGCGCCTCATCGAAAGTTATCATTACCTTATTAGTTTTAGCTAGCGTAAGAAAGCGGTCTATGTCATAAGCCAAGGTCTCATAAGTCATGAGAATAATAGGTTTTAACGTCATGTACGCTAGTACTTTTCTTGGGGCATGGTACATAGTAACTAATGACTTATAGTCACATTCTATTTGATCTTTAAATACGCCATACCAATCGCTTAGAACTATTTTTGGCGTTACTATTATTGCATAATCACAGATGCCATCGTCTACGACACCTTTGGATAATAAAGCATTTGGAAGAGACTTACCAGCACCCATTTCAGAGAAATTAGCAAACCTAGCCCGGTTACAAATAGTCTTTAAATCCTCAAATTGTGTAGAAAATAAAGTGTAACCATTTTTAAGACTAAATTTCATAATTAATCCTTAATAGATAAGTCTTGTGCCTTATTATCATTCTTTACTTGGAGTAAGCCCTGTAAATTAAGACCTTTAGCTAGTAGCTTTGACACGCTCAAAGCTGTACAAATTTTTGGCCCACTCTTCAAATCTTTTACTACGTTATCTTTAATAAAGTATGGTTCTCTTTTAAGAAGCTTTGAGAAGCTAGTATAGTTCATTGGTTCAGCTTCTGCATTATACTCAGCAACAAACTTCAAGAATTTCATATGCACAACGCGCATATTAATGTAGAGTAAATCGCCGTCAATAAAGTATTCCCAGTCGTAGCCAAGCCTATACCGCTCATCAGTATCAGACATGGTATTTATAACTTCAAATATCCTGTCTACGTCTGTTTTTTGCTGCTCTTCAAAATCTTCTTGAGCCACTATCTTACTCTTTTCAGTAAAGTCTTTCCAAGCAGCTAAAGGCACGTCAGCAAAACCGTATGGTTCAAGTATTTTTGAAAGTAACTTTAGCCCAGTTAAAACAATAGCCTGATTCAGCTTTGGCCGATCTTGATACATCGGAGGAATATCGGCTTGACTTTCATTCAAGATAGCTTTTAGCTCGTCAGTATCAATTTTTAAAGCCGCAACTAAAAGAGCTCTTCCAAGTTTTTCTATAGGAAGTTCTGCTAGCTCTTTAAACTGCTCTAAATGAGGCGCGCTAGACAGTTTATTCATGTGCACTTCTATTATACGGTCACGAGCGGCCGGCTCAGTAACAGTCTGCTCACCAGCGATAATAATAGGAGACCTATAATAGTAAGTGTTAATCTGCTGGCTAGATGTTCCTCTTTCACCAAGCTCGTTATTGTACGCTGCCCGAATAAGCTTGGACACCATTTTAACTTGATAAAGACTAAATGTTGTACACTTATACTCGTCCAGCATTAGTGGAATAGTATTGTTACAGTTAGCGGACTTTATTAAAGTAAACGGTGTTACGTCCGCTATGGATTTCACATTATCTGTGCCTAAGCAAAACATGCGTTTCAAATTTAGAATCGTCTGAGTTTTACCAGCCCCTGCAGCACCAAAAATGAATAATAGCGGGAACTGCCTTGTTATTTCAAAAATACGCTCTTTAAAAAACGCGGCACAAAACCAGCCTATTAATGGCACGGTTATTTCTATGGCGTTAAACTTAAACAACACATTGACTATGTTCTGCATTTCGTAAAAGTCCGGTTCTACCGTAGACAGTATAGAAGTAGGCAGATAATAGTCATTTTCTAATAACAGTTCGTTTGTTACACCATTAGCACTTAAAGAGCCTTCTTTAGAAACGAAATGCCACTGGTCTTTAACCTTGTGTAAACCGATTACTTTTACACCGGTCTTTGTTGGTATTTCTAGTTGTGATACTATCTTAAATAGGCGTTGCACATCAGTATCCCCTCCCAGGTAGGCAAAATCGGGATGTGGTAATTTCTTTATCAGCGCGGACTTGCTAGCCCAATCAGGCTGTGTAAATACTACGTCTGCAACTCTTTTATTATCTGAAATCAGAGTTGTATAAATAGTGTATTCAGTATCATTTCTTGTGTCTTGAAATTCAATTACAGAATTAGGTATAATTACAAAAGTTGATAACTGAGTCTTACTAGATTCTGACCTACGGAAGTAGCAGTTATGTACTACTTCAATACCTAGCGAAGAATCATAATCTTCTTCACTGAGCTCTTTTTGAACTGGACAATTAGGGCATAACGTTGTAGCGACATTAACAGTCCTGCGCATGTTATCACAGCAGAACTGATACGACTCTAACGAAGCCATGTACTTAAATATGCTTCGTACATGGCGTTGCTTATCTTTTAAAGATTTATATACTGACGATGGGTATTCTTCAAGAATTTTTGTTACGGCCTCTTCTAAAAAATCTTGATTCCAACCCCGGCCTTTAGCATATGAAGCCGCCGCCATTATAACATGATTGAATCGTCTACCCTCAGCTATGTCCTCTAAGGATAACAGCTTTTTAATACATGCTGGGTCTTTATCTAGCTTTTTAAGCTTTTCATCTGGAACCGCTACTATCTTTGTGGGTTTAAATTCACACCGTTTAAATAGCGCTGCCAATTCAGCAGCATATTCTACAGCACCAAATTTAAACGGCGTAACAGCGCCAGGTAAATAAGTTAGTTCTTTAATCTTTTCAAATGGCAAGCAGAAAATTTGTGCCGCCGTTAAACGAACTTTATAGCGTCCATTTTCTCGTTTGATATTTTCCAGCCGCCACATTCTGCCTTTACCTGCAGAATAGATGCCGTAGTCTAAATGGACTAAATTGAACTCTAGAACCATTTTTTTGTAAGTGTAGGGTAAAAACTTATGAGCTTTGTCTGTACCAAATACTTTTGGTGGCACTAAAACATGAAAACCTTTTCCACCCGTGCAATGAATAACTAAATCATTAAGGTTAACGCCGTATCTCGAGTAGAGTGCAAGTAAAAGCTTTCTACAGTCAATTAGGCTTTCATCTTCGTCTTCAGAGTCTATATCGAAATAGAGAGGACCTTTATAAGCTATCTTAGCTTCGGTATCATCGTTGTCTACATCTTTATCTATAGACAAAACAGTGGTAAAATGAGCCCCAGAAGCTACCGCAGACTTTATTCCAGCTTCACTATTTTCAACTAGACGCCAGACATCTTTACCCGGCCCTTTTACATAACGAAACATTCAATGCGGTCTCCCGTTCGGCAGTCATTATAGCGATGATTTCTTTCCGCTTTAATCCGGCTAACTTTAGCTCTCTAAAACGGTCAAGCTCCTTTTTGACTACCGTTGGGTATAAACCTTTGCTTCCACCCTTGTCATGAATACCTCTGATAGGCGGTGACAGCACTTTAAAATAAGTTAAATCGTATAGAGTCCCTCTAGCCAAGCCAGAATACTCCATTAGCTCTTCTATAGTATAACCGTCCAAAGTAGCCTCCTGATATTTAGGACTAAGGTAGAGAGCTCTCTACCTTACTACCAAAGCCAGGTAGAGCATAGCCGTTGCTATAGCCAAACACGCCGAGCAAAGAATCCCTATGGATAGTGCTACTAGTAACTGTTTGATGGTAGACGAGTGATGAAGATATACTAGAGTTTTGATAGACAGGGGTAATAGGAAGAGCAGGCTAAAAAATAATAGGAACAAGGCATAAGCCCAAGCTATAAAAGACATTTTACCTCCGCTGATTTCCGTTAAATTAGGTTTAAAACTGGCCCCT
>CALKWQ010000034.1 GCA_938003925.1 uncultured bacterium | reverse complement strand
CAGGGAGCTTTTTCCTTGACGGTTATTTTTTAAAAATAAATTAGAAACTCCAAGCGTAATCTTGCTGGCTTTCAGAATCGGTTTTATACTGAACAAGCGAAGGAGAATAGGTCCTCATTTCGACAGAATCTTCCATAAAGTGGAAAATGAGTAAATAGCTGCCGTTGATTACAGGCTCATAGTATTGATAATTAGTAAGAATTTGATGAACGGGCGCTCCATTAGCATGAGTGGATTCCCTCAGGCCGGAACCGTCCGCCGAGGTGCCATCATGACCGCAAATCACAAAAGCTACATTATTGTTAGGATAAATAAGATTGGCCCAAAGTTCGTCTCCATCATTGACATCCGAACCTAGATTGTAGCCGTTACTGGCCGCATGATCCATACCGGAAGCTAACAAATCTCCATCCGTATTAAGATAGGCGTGGGTAATAACTATTGCTTTTTTATCGGCGTGAGTCTGCAAAATTCCATTGGCCCAAGCCACCACCGCATCACGTGGTCCAAATTCTAAGGATAAAATTAAGAGTTGCTTCCCACTTACGTTTAAGATATGATAAGTATTGTCGCTATTAGTATCATACGCTCCGCCATATGTTGTCATATCGGTAAAGTTGGAAAGGGGGAAATAGCTATTTAGTAAAGCATTATCCCTAGTCATATAAGTATAGTCGTGGTTGCCCGGCAAAGTTGAATAAGGTAAGCCGGCCGTTTTTAATTGGCCTAACTCACTCTGGATAAATGTCCATTCAGTCAAATCTCTTTCCCAACTAGCAACCAAATCACCCACATGGCCAACAAACCTTATATCCAAAATATTTTTATTATTAATTAACCAATCCACTTGGCTAGTTAATACACTGGGTTTCCAGTTAACGGAACTTTGAGTGTCAGGAAAAACGGCTATATAAAAATCTACTTCCCAAATAGCGTAGAGCGTCACGTCTGCGGAGCCCAATGTCAAGTTGCTTCCTTCTTGATAGGTCGTTCCGCTGCCGTCGGCGGCTGTGTTCCAACCCATAAATTTGTGTCCGTCTTTCACTAAATCTCCTTCTTCTAAAACTAATGCTGTAGTGCCTGCTGGATAATGATTAGAATCGGTCGGTGCAGTGCCACCCGTGCTTCCGTTACCGTCATAAGTAATGTCGTAAGTCGCGGTGGTGCTGAAACGCCTAGCGGGACGATATTTATAAGTAGTAGCTTTAGATATGTTGTCTGAAGTAGCAGAAGTATCAAATTTCTTTCTATAAGCAGTAGTCGCATCATATTCTGAAGAGCTCCAATAACTGGTAGCTGAAGTTAAAGAGAAATTACCAATATTTCTTATATTGTTATACATTAAATTCATTTCGTCTCTTGAAGGTAAAAACCAATCAGAATATCCCCCGATAGACAGATCATCACAACTCTTTGCTGCGCCATCAGAGAAACTACTTTGTGCCAAAATACTAGCCGTATTCGATAATCCACTACCGATAGCAGTACTGGTTGTACCAATAGCAGTACTCTGGACATTACTCCACTTGACAGTCGTCAAGGAATCATCCCCGTCGCTTGGCGCCGCTTCTAAATATTTCCAACCGTCAGTTTCATAGTTTTCATTGACATAGAAGATCCAACCTCCGGCCGGACCGGTGCTACCGATCGCATATTCTTGGACTGTAAAAGCGTCTGTCAAAGTGCCACTGCCTGTGTCTGAGTTAGTCACCACCACGCTCCAAGTGCCGGCCACTGCTCCGGCAATATGGCAGGCTCCACCCGTGATAGACGTGGAACTGGCCACTGTAAAGCCGGTGCAAGGCACATCCGATTGACCTGATTTAG
>CALKWQ010000033.1 GCA_938003925.1 uncultured bacterium | reverse complement strand
ATTTCTTGCGGTGATCTTTGCTGTGCAATTTCTCTTACTCGTTTCAGTGGCAGGTTGCTGAGCTCGCTATCAGGATGATTCTGAATCGCTATGATACTGATCAGTGTATCGATAGACTCCGTGTAAAGCTCTTTAATACAGACTACACAGAGCTTAACAACACAAGTCATTTCCCGTGGTTCATCATCGTAGACAGTAAACATCATACGATAGCTAGTTTCAGTACCGCAAGTTATACAGCGTTGAAGAACCGTAATTGGCACTGTAATTTTCTCTCGTTTAGGCTTAAACAGCGCAGGATTACAACTCTTTTTCTTCTTACCTTTTGTCTGAGCACGGAGTGCAGTATCAGCAATAGACCTAGCCATGCTTTCAGCTATAGCTGGTGCAATACCGTCCTTGATAAGGTTGTTTTTAATGGCTTCAAACATATTATCCTCCGTCTGCTGTTATTCCCCAGTGTGGATATTACCTATTGGGCACCAGAGTATTCACTTAGAATAGCTGATTCCGCCTCCTAGCTGGGTACGAGTTAGCTGTTAGCTGTTGATAAGCTTTGCGAGTTCAATGTTGCGTTCTCCAGCCGTCTTACGCTTGGCCACGTTCCAGCCCTTCTCAACCGGATTTTTGCTCGCGTAAGAAGCCAAACTTTTGTTAGACGTTTTTGCAGTGGGGAATGCAGCACAGATAGCTTCAGCAATCTGTGTATAGTCCAGCCAAGCACAGTCTGGGTCTTCAAGAATAGCTTTAGCCACATCTTCGATCTTTACGTCTTTGGTTTTGATATGCTTAAGCAGCATGTCGACTAATTCTTCTTTAGTAAGTTTAAGTAATTCTTCTTTGTGATCGTCCACAGTTTTCAAGCTGCCGGAAAAAGTAGCAATGTGCTGGGCCAGTTTTTTGTGGGCAAGTACGAGTGCGTTCATGGTTTGTCTCCTTTGGTGAAAGAGCTTGGTTTGAATATTATCTATTGGGCATCAGAGCATTCACTAAGAATAGCTGATTCCGCCTTCTTACCAAGCCAGTGTAGTGCTAGTTAACGCCAACCTGTAAATTTATATTTACCATATAGGTATTTACGCAATAATAACTCAGTGTCAGGACTTATTGGTTGCTTTAGCAATTTCAGCCAGTCGTTGAAGGTAATTTCAGTAACGTAGCTACCTCCTTGAGACATTAAGATAGCAAAACCAGTCTCTATAACTAGGTTGAATTTTTGATGATACTCTTCGGGTTTTACTTCTGCTTTGATATCTTTACATATTTCTTCGTCGACAGTCTGTAAGGAAGTTACGGCCGCACTGTAATTGTTGGTAAAGCTAAAGTTTGCCATGAGATAGTCTCCTTTGTAGGTTAGTTACTTAGAATAGAGTTCTTCGTTGTTTTTACGCTCTTTTTCAAACTCATATTTCCAGCTTAGCACAGTCTTATAATCTTTATCTGACCAAATAGTTGCCGTGTGCGATAACTTTTCTACAGCTATTTTGTGCTGAAAATCTTTTCCTAAGAACGCTAGCCAGTTAGTATGTG
>CALKWQ010000032.1 GCA_938003925.1 uncultured bacterium | reverse complement strand
TATAGATCTAGGGCTGATCAATAGAGTTAGCGGGGCTAAGCCCGTTTATCAGTTAGCCGCCTGGGAAGTGGGGGCGGCTGCAGCTGGGATAAATAACGGTCTACTCAGGGCGGTTACGGTCCCGCTAAATAAATTCGTTGCTAAGGGCTGGTTATCTGTAATATGGGCGGGCTATCTAAAACACTTCGAGGGCAAGCCCATAAGCAGGGCCGCCCTGGAGAGCCTAACAGGCGTGCCCGCTAGGACCCAGCTGGAGTATGAAACTAAAGCCCATGTAAGATCTAGGGCCAATTATGCGAGCTATGGGCTGGGGCCTGATAGCATAGATCAGGCGCTAGAATTTATGCCCATTGTTTACAGACCTGGGCATTATGTAACCCAGGAAGGGGAATTTAGAAGGCGTTTACCTGATACCAGGACCGCCCCTAATGAGGTTGATTTAGCTAACGCAGGGCGGCTAAAGCGAATAAATCAGGCGTTGTATAAAGAGGGCAGCAGCCAAACGATTTACAAGCTATACACCGAGAATGCTAAACAATCTAAGCGGGCGCAACGAAGGATCAGAAAAACAGACGAACTAGACCGCCCAGACTATATTTACGAGAGAATGGGTAAGCTAAAGGGAATGGGGCTATATGTGGCGCTGGCTGCGTGATAAATATTCTCATTTAATGCGGATATTAAAGAGGTATTTATGGGTTTTTATCTGTTAGCCTGGCAGTTATAGTCTTTTAGGTATGTGAGGTTATGCAGCATGAGAGCAATAAGTAATCGAATGAATGCAATTAGCAAGGCAGTGAGTAAGCAGGAGCCGCCAACTGGCATATCTGTTAGCTGGCGTACTGACGGGTTAGTAGAATGGGATCTACCTAACGGGGAAACTGAGCTGATAACCGAGGCTGAGTATAAAGCTAGAGGCGGCATTTTAGTTAAGTGGGAAAGTGAGATAGATAATGACTAAGAATAAATCAAGTGAATTTAAGGTAAATTGCATGCAGCCCTATAAAGAGCAGGGCGGGAAGTTAGGGCCTTCTGTACTGATCACCTGGCAAAAAGAGGGCGATCAATTCGAGTGGGTCAATGGCTATAAAAAGTCTGAGCTGATTAGTGAGGCTGAGTTTATTGCTAGGGGCGGTAAGATCTACAGGGATCCTGGCAAATAGCAGGCCTTATGGAAAACCTATCAGATAACCCCGATAGTCCTATTTTATGGCGGCTGATAGATCTAGCGGCGCCTATTATCGCTGGGCGGGCTCGCATA
>CALKWQ010000031.1 GCA_938003925.1 uncultured bacterium | reverse complement strand
GTTTTAAAAACTTCCATTTGGAAAGAAACTGTCTGTAGTAACTGTAATGGAACTAAAAAAGTTACATTAAAATGCCGCTATTGCCAAGACGGTAAGTTTACTCAAAAGAGTGGTAAACTTGCTGATTGCAGAGCCTGCAATGGAACTGGTGTTTGGCGTATTGTTAACTGTAATAAGTGCAATTCACAGGCAGCTATCAAAGATTTTTTTAATTCAAATGGGCAGTATATAGACACATATACACCGTGTAATACTTGCTTTGGAGCCGGTAAAGTACAAGGCGTTTTGTTTAATCCAGTTTTGTCTGTAAAAATGGCTAATGAACTTCTTTGATATACCTAATACATGCGGTAGTTGTAAACACTGCTTGTTTGTTAAAGGCAGAGTTTATACGCCAACAACTGAGCCAATAGGTATTTGTAAGTGGCGAGTACCAGATGACTATGTTTTTCCACCGTTGCCTATAGCTTGGCAAGTAGCCGAGTGTAGGGTAGTTATGGCAACTGAGTCAAATTGTCCATGCTATCAATCTAAGGGCCCTTGACGCAATGGTCAGCGTATCCGGCTCATAACCGGACTGTTGTAGGTTCGAGTCCTACAGGGCCCACCATCAATATTTAATCTAAGGAGACAGCCATATGGAAAAGACGCTGCATAACTCTAGTGTAGCTGAAGCGTGTAAAAATGTTCCTGACATTAAAGTTGTTGGTAATGGCGACATGTTCAAGTTGCTATGCAAGGCGTCTAGCCAGAATGAAGGCTGGTTAAAAAGTACCAAGGCAATGGAAGTTCCTGGCGGCTGTGTTGTTCAAGTAACAACCCAGCAGAGAAGTTCAGATGGTGGCTATGCAGTTGCTGAGGCTCTTACCTATGTACCTGGAGTACGAATTGCTAAAGATCAAAATAATGGTAATAAGTTAGTCGCTCTTTAATAGTTTGGGCTAATAAAGGAGTTAGTATGCAGTGGGAACAATACTCAGACGGTTATGTTCAAGGTCTTAGAGCCAAGTTAGGCCGGTGGGAAATCTTTCGCGTTTATTATAACTCCTGCATTAGCCGGACGGCTAGTAACAAGTATACTCTGAAATGTAAGCTGCCAGGTATTAAAGACACGATTGGCAATTTTGAGACAGAAAAAAGAGCTCAGGATATGGCCGAAGCTGTATTAAAGACGTGGCTAAGCGAGGCTAATTTAAAAACTGAATAAGAGGCAAAAATGACCTATTCTAAAACACAGCCACAAGAGCCGGGCTGGTACTGGTATAAAGACAATTTTTGTGAATTAGTGGTTAAAGTTTACGCCGTAGGTACAGATTTGTATGTTAATGAAAAAGTTGTTCACGCCTACGGTCCCTACGGTAATGTAAAATATCTCACTGGTTTTTGGGCGGGCCCGCTAAGTCAACCGGCCTGTATAGGAGATGACAGTGGACATTAGTGTAGAAAAAACTAAGCGGTTTACTTTGGTATTGAATGATACCGAAGCGCGCTGGCTAGCTGGTCGTTTACAGAACCCAGCGAATAACATGCATCCCTCTGAAGAAGATATGAAAGACAAAAGAATTCGGCAAGAAATGTTTGAAAAGCTATATAAAGAGTTATACCGGGATTTGTGATTAGCTGCCCACGTGACTCAATGGTAGAGTAGCTGACTTGTAATCAGCAAGTTGCAGGTTCAAATCCTGTCGTGGGCTCCATAAACAATGCTAGAGGCTCCGTTTGGAGTCTCTAGCAAATTTATTTGGTTACTTCTTTAGCCTATAACGATATAATATGAAAAATAAAAAATTGTATTTAGACTGTGGTTGTAAAAATTTAGATCAAGATTGCTCCATAAATTGTACTGAGTTCGCTAACTGTAACGCCAGGCTGATTGTTGCGGAATTAAAGAGGCCCCTACCATCAGGCAAACCGTATATACCGAAAGCAAAGTCAATACCAGAGGTAACAAACGCTGACCTTGCTAAAGCATACGGTGTAACGAAACGCCAAGTGGTAAAAGCCAGAAAACAAGCAACATCAAATACAGCTTTGCATAAGATACTTCAAGGGCTCAAAAATACATAGCGATAATACCTTAAGAGCCCAGGTAGGCTTTAATCTCGCTATTATTTCTGGAGACTAAAATGCGTAAAATACTGCTGGTTGACGGTAGTCATTTAGCGAGACGTAACTATCACGGACAAAGCTTAGTCACATCCTCTGGTTTAAAAACTGGCTTGATATA
>CALKWQ010000030.1 GCA_938003925.1 uncultured bacterium | reverse complement strand
TTACCCATTCTAGCCGTTAAATCTGAAATATAATTATCTATAGATTTAGTTAATACTTCAGTTACGGCTATTACTACTCTGTTTTGAATCGCGCTCAATAGTCTAGTCTTATCACCAGTAACATTGTAAGCTATTTTTATATCCATCTTGGTTCTTTATCAAAAGTAATTTCAAAAATACCATCATAGTTTAATTTAATTCCTTCAACTTTAGCTTGCTCGTAGTGGGTTGCAAATCTTAATATATCACCTTGTTGTACCGGATAGTTAACTGACAATAACATACCAAACAGAGACTTAGTGACATCTAAACTAGTTACTTCAGTCTGACTAATTGTACCTATTTTTACTGGAACACCGGCGTGTACTAGGACTTCAGTTTTACCGCTTATACCGCCCTGGCCATTGCTAACTACCGTAGGTCTAAAAACAGAAACTAAATTATTATTAACCACTAAGTCCAACCACCTACGAATTGGCTTACCTTTATAGTAATCTATTGTTAACACTGACACTGTAAAAGAAGTATTTTCCACTGTTTTAAGTATATCACCGGCAAGTACATTGGACTCTACAGTGGCTACTCCTTGCTGATCAGTATGTAGCTTACGTATGCCTAAATAAGCTGTATTTAGTAATTTAAAAGCTTTTGTAATACCATTTTGATCTACTACAGGAATTTCTGATCCAGCTTTATCTGCTATTTGTTTAAGCATATGGATTACCAGTTATAACATCTGTTGCCGGTTTAGATAGCTCAAAAATAGTGCCTTTATCTCCAGCAAGCCCCAGCTCATTTAAAAGTTTTGATAGATACTGCTGGCCACGATTACGTAGGTCATTCTCAGTTAAATTTAACGCATCTTTAAACCGTTCACCGGAAGTTTTATTATCAGTTTCTTTCTGTAGCAGGTTTATTTTCACAATTTGTAAGCAAGAAGCAGCCGCAAAAAATAACACCGCTAGCCGGGCCACAGTTTTTTGCGTCTCAGTAAGTATATAAGGATTACTCACCAAAGCCAGGACTTGTAATTCCGCGGCGGGTAAATTAGTTAGCCTATGTATCACTGCATCCGGAAGAACGGCGCTGTCTACTCCGAATATGCCTCGCAAATCCTCAGTCACATCTAAGTAAGTCATTAGTTGGTATGTATAGGCCATTATTTACTCCTGTTAACGCAGTTATTATAGTATTCTATTACTGCTCTCTGCTGTAAAACCAGGCTTAAAATATCCTGTAGATTTAACGCTAGATTCTCATAACTACTAATACTTAGTCCTACAAAGGTGTCATTTTCGTATGTGGCTATAAACGGCGGCGTAGGACGTAATACGAGTGTATCAACCGGCGGCGGGTCAATACAAATTGGCTGTGAAACTATAACACTAGGGCTTTGCTGCGGCTTCGAAATCGAGCCACAGTTTGTCAGTAGCAGACTGCATACGATTAGTAACAAGCCCAGGCTTAGCTTGAGCGAGGCTCTTAAGGTCGTGGTCATAGATAGCCCTTGTGACAGAGGATTTTATTTGTCTGGCTTCAGCTAATTTTGCTTGCAAAATTTGGTGCTCTGCTCTAGCCATTTCCATATCTTGACTAAACCTGGCAATAACGTAGTCTTGTTCGCCGATTTTTATCTTAGCTTGGTAAAGTTCTTTAGCGGCAAGCTCTGAATGAAGCTGCTGAATCTCTAAATTTTCTTTAAGTGTTTTATTAGCTATGAATAAGTAGGTAAAAATTAACAACGCTAATGTAACTAAGCCGTATTTATAATACTTTAAACTAGCTAGTAGCCAAGTCATTAATTTGCCTCCGGTTTTTTAATGTCCGCCCAAGTAGCATTAGTCATGTACGCTATCACGATAGAAGCAAATGCAACAGCTAAATCACTTACTATTTCAACTAACTTAGTTAACTTTTCGAATCCTGGAATATTTATTGCAAAAGTAAGTACTAGCATAGCCCATAAACTCATTATCACTAAACTAGCTAAAGAGACTTGAGCCATAAACCGCCTATACCGCCATTGCCTATTTACCAATTTTTCTTGCTCAGTCTGCTCACTTTTCATCAGCTAGGCTCAGGTTAACTTTACATATACGGCTTAGCTGTCTACCAGTTATACGCGCTAAATTTTTATCAACATGCAAGTTTCTAGCTAAAACCCAGGCGGCGTATTCAAAACACACCCAAGCAGTTTGCTTTTGCCAACTACGATTATTAATCAAAAATCCAGCTATCCAAGACCAGTCGTAAGGTTTACCAATTTGAGAAACCGCTTTTTCATAAAGCATACGTAGAATTGCTTTAGGGAAAGTTTTTGTTAAATCATAGTGTGTTTCCCAGCCAAACCAAGGCTTAGATAATTTACGTTCTTTAACTCCACCGTGTAGCCCATTTGCATCAATGATAGTATCATCTGAAGTTATAAAGTGGCAATGGCCATACCAGCTCCAAGTAGCTAGCATAATTAATAGCTGCCACGGAGCTAAGGAACCCGACAATACTAATGTTTTAATATACTTATCAGGCATCTTATTGCCCCAGTCTGTGAATAGTCAAAATAACAGTTTCACCTGGAGCTTCCGCGCCTGGCACTCTAGGCATTGGCTGTAACCGCCAATCCCCAGCTATGTACAAGTCTGTTTTAGAGGTCTTATAAAATAGTGCAGACTCAATAACTTGCGCAGGCCAAAAGAACTCTTTCTCATCTGGTGCAATAGCGAATATAACCGGCTCCTGAGCCGCGCTTAGATCCGCAATCTCAGTGTCTAAAGTTATATCTAAAATTTGATTAACGTAATATTTTTCCATTATGCGCCCTCGAGGACTAGGTTATTAGTTATTCAACAGGTCGTAAATTTACTTTACAAGTAGCCCTAAATACAGAGTTTATTCTGCTAATACGGGTAAACTGCAAGCTAATTGAACTTACTCTACTAAACTCGGTATTAACTCTGCATATAGCGTGGAACAGCTCTGGCCGTAGTAGGATAGAAAAACTAGTTATGCTAGCGCCCAGTAAAGCTAGCTCACCTGGTAAAGCTATGGCCTCCAGTAAGCCTTGATATTCACTGCGTAGGTCCAGCCCTTTTAGATTTAGTTTACCGTTATGCGTGTAAACTTCTACTGTACCAGCAAAAATTGAAATACAATTTGCTGCCGTTAATTTAAGACTATTACTTTTAGATATAGAAAGGATTTCACCGGCAAGATGAGGCTCTATTTTTTTACTCTGTGTTACTAAACTACCACATAGAAGTGTAGAATTAACTTGACCTGCCAGGCTAGAGTGAAGCTCAACTGGGCTGAGCTGTAACAGCCCACAAGCCATATTAGAGACTATATCGCCAAAAAGAACTGGCACTTGGGTTGTACCCCAGATAGCTAAATTGCCTGTAGTAGGTATTATTAGCCTGGTACCGCTATAGTCAGACTGGGTTAAAGAAGGTAAAAACTGAATTGTACCTGGGCTTAGCAGAGCAGTTATTAACTTAGCAGTTGCGTCTGTTATTGCCGTACTGCTACTAATTACCAAATTTCCAGCTATAAGCTGAGTTAAAATAGTACCAGATAAACCAGAGCTGAATAATCTGGCGTCTAAAGCTACTTGACCCGGCTGTGTATTGAGGTCTATTGAACCAGACAGCCACTGGTCTCCAAACTGGCCTAAAGTAGCTAGCTGTCCTGCGGCTGTATTTGTATTGTGTAAGCCTGAAGCTAATAAGGTAGGGTTTATACCGAATAATGCTACTGTCCCTAGCATAGTTACTAGCTGGATTTCACCGGTATAAGCAGAAACAGAGTCTATACCGCCTAGTTGTATACTGCCAGGTAAGCATTCAGAATACGCATGGCCAGTTAAACTAGACAGTAACGTTTGTGCATTTAAGCTAACTAAGTTTGGAAAAAGGACAGCATTTATACTGCCAGTAAAACTATTATTGAGCAGACAGCTGTTTAGGCTTAGACTACAAGGTAGACTTGCTGAGGCTGTTTCACCTGCAAAACTAGCCTGACTGGTTAATCCAGTCAAGCTGAGCAGGCGTACTCGTGTAGTGCTGCTTACTTCACCAGTTAGTGACGCTACTAGCAATTCATTACTTAAACTAAGTTGACCATCAGCTGTTTCAGTAGCTAACTGACCAGTCAGATTTGTTATTAACCCACTTGTTTGCCAGTCTAATTCACCGCGGCTAGCAACTGAATCAAGATACCCGGTTAAAATAGTACTGGTAGTTGTACCAAACAGGTCTATAGCTCCAGCTGTAGTACTTATTTCTATGCTAGTACTGGCTATCTCACCAGTAGTAAAACTCCATATAGAAGACCAAGCCTGCCATGTCATTATCGCACCGCCTGAAGGAGGCTTGTTTCAAAGCGCATACTTGCCTCCTTTCTAATACACGACTAGTTCAGTAACGCGCGAACACGCCAGTAATAAGTAGTGTCAGCAGAAAGATTAACATTTGCTGTCGTATTATCCAGCGTGTCTTCGTCATAAACAATGTTACTAAACGAGCTATCAGTCGCTATTTGTAGCTCGTATGCAATTGCATCAATTACAGCTTCCCAGGTAAAGGTGACAGGCGTAATTACGTCAATTGCGCCATCCAAGGGACCTATGAGAATAACTCCGACCTGAGCCACACTATCACTAGGGATCAAGCCGGCTGCAAGATAGAAGGTATTAACCGGAGATGTGGTAGAACCATCTATCGGCGGTAGCCCTGCTGTTAAATAGAAGATATTATCCGGCATAAGCTAACTCGGCAACGTGATGGGAACACGGCGCATAATGGCGTCGGCGGTTAGGTTGAAATTACGGTTTGCGCGGTCTACATAACCGTCAGCACTGCCGTACATATTAGTGTCTGCACCCCCGGCAGTTAAAAGAATATTCATGTCGCCGTTAATTATACTCAACCCATCGATTTGCTGGAAATAGTTGTGAGAAAACAACGGGTATATCTTAGCTACGGCGTTTGCATATACCCCTCGGATATAATAGTTTGTAAATCTATTTCCAAGCACTAAGCTTTGGCGTGTAGCATTTGACCCCATATAGAGGCATGTTATATGACCGTCTAGGACCGAATTTTCAATAATCGCCCAACCATAAACGCAGTTTATTCCATAAGTCCCATTATCATGAATAATACTATTTCTAACTGACCAACCATAAGAAGAGTTTGTATATCCTTGGATTCCACCAGTGGCATTATTTCTAATAGTACAAAAGGAGAGAATTCCCTCTACGTTTGGTGTCCTTAACCCATATGACCCATTATTTTCAAACAAACAATTGGTTAATAATGTTCTTGATAGTGCTGAACCATTAAATCCGTAACCAGTGGCACCAGAAAAAATTACATTATCAAAATGGTGA
>CALKWQ010000029.1 GCA_938003925.1 uncultured bacterium | reverse complement strand
CCCCGGATTATACCACTTTTTAGCTCAAGTGTTTCCAAGCTATTGAACTATTGCGGTATTCTTGACTTATTATTTATATTATGGTAATAGCAAACTAGTACCTAAAATAAATTATAATGCGAAAATATAAAAAAAGCGAAGACAAGAGTCACCGGCTTCATTGAGAAAATGGAGCAAAAAAGTTTCGAAATTACCTTATTGTTTAAAACCGATGTAGGTAATTATCTCCTAATGAAAATACGCCGCAAGCGGGGCAATAACTTTAAAGAAATTGCCCAAGAAATGAGCAAGGTGATTCAACAAAGACAGCGTGTCCGTTTCAACGGCCGCAGCATGATACCAATACCGGGAAGGCTATTAAAAAGGAGTGTGGTTTAAATTATCAACCAGATCAAGCCAGTCAGCAATGACTGGTTTTTTTATTATTTTTATGCTACAATCAGCAAAGATTATTTATTAATACAGGATTAATTTATTTATTTTTTAGGTTAAAGTGGTATAACTTATGGCCGGTATTTTTCAGCTCAAATCAGATTTCAAGCCAGCGGGCGATCAACCGCAGGCAATTAAAAAACTACTCCAGGGTCTGGGGCAGGGTTTTGACTATCAAACACTATTAGGGGTAACTGGTTCCGGTAAAACCTTTACCGCGGCTCAAATTATTGCCGCTTATAATAAACCAACGCTAGTGATTGCGCCTAACAAAGCCTTAGCGGCTCAATTGTACCGAGAATACAAGAATTTTTTCCCCGACAACGCTGTGCATTACTTTGTGTCTTATTATGACTACTACCAGCCAGAAGCTTATCTGCCTATTACTGATACTTACATTGATAAAGAAGCAATGATTAATGAAGAAATGGATCGCTTGCGTCACGGCGCCACCTCCGCTTTACTAAGCCGCCCAGACGTTATTATCGTCGCCTCAGTCTCCTGTATTTATAACTTAGGCGTACCTCTAAATTATTTAGAAGCTTCGCTACACTTAGCCACGGGAACGACTATGACTAGAGCGGATCTAATTCGCCAACTAGTAGCTATGCAATTTGAACGCGTCAACGGCGAAGTAAAACGTGGTCAATTCCGAGTGCGCGGTGACGCTTTTGAAATTAGACCGATGTCAGAAAATGTTGTGTATAGAGCCGATTTAGAAGATCAGACGATTAAAGATTTACACGTAATTGATAACGTTAGCAAAAACATTCTCAATAATCTGGAAGAAATCGTTATTTTTCCGCCTAAACACTTTATCTCTACGCAGCCACAAATCGAACAAGCTATTAAAAATATTGAAGAGGAGTTGCAGGACAGACTGGCATATTTCCAAGCTAACGGTCTGTATTTGGAAGCGGAACGCTTAGAACGACGCACGCGTTATGACTTAGAAATGCTACACACTCTTGGCTATTGCCATGGTATTGAAAATTATTCCCGACACTTATCAGGCAAACTCGCTGGAGCGGCTCCAGATGCACTATTGAGCTACTTTCCCTGGAAAGATGGTAAGCCTGATTTTTTAACCATTATTGACGAATCTCATATTACCATACCCCAGATTAGAGGCATGTATAACGGCGACCGCGCTCGAAAAGACACTTTAGTTAAATACGGTTGGCGCCTGCCCAGCGCTTTGGATAACCGTCCGCTTAAATTTACTGAATTCCAAAAAAGAATTGGCCAGGTTATTTTTACCACCGCTACTCCTAGTATCTATGAGCGCGAACATTCCCAGCAAGTAGTAGAGCAAATTATTCGCCCCACCGGCTTAGTTGACCCAGAAATCGAGATTAGACCAGTATTTAATAAATTAAAAAATTATAGCCAAATCAACGATGTAATGGCGGAAGCGGAAAGCCTAGCTGCTAAAAATGAAAGAGTGATTATCAACACTCTTACAAAAAAACAAGCCGAAGATCTCAGCATCTTTCTCAATCAGAAGGGGCTGAAGGCCAATTATTTACACTCCGATGTCAAAACTTTTGAGCGAACTGATATTCTAAAATCTTTTCGTGAAGGAGTATTTGATGTGCTCATCGGCGTCAATCTCCTGCGCGAAGGACTAGATTTACCAGAAGTGACCTTAGTAGCTATTTTAGATGCTGACCGTGAAGGTTTTTTACGCAGCGAAACCTCATTAATGCAGACTATGGGCCGAGCTGCTCGTAACGTTTCTGGTAAAATTATTCTCTACGCGGATAAAAAGACGGACTCCATGAAAAAAGCCATCGCCGAATCCCGCCGCCGCCGCGAAAAACAACTAGCCTATAACCAAAAACATCACATTACCCCCACTACGGTAATTAAAAAAATTGAAAGCCTACTGGGCTTAGAAGAAGAAAGGGCCGAAAATGATAAATTTCAACAAAACTGGCAGCGCGAAGCGCAGACTGATAACAGATCTGATGCCAAACGCAGACAATTAAAGAAAAAATAAATTCTATGCAAGATAAAATAATTATTCACGGAGCCCGGATGCACAATTTGAAAAATATTAATCTGGAAATCCCGCATAATGCCTTAACGGTAATTACTGGTGTTTCTGGTTCAGGCAAATCATCTCTGGCCTTTGATACTATTTTTGCCGAAGGACAACGACAATACGTTGAATCTCTTTCTCCATATATGCGCCAATTCTTAGGCCAAAAGAAGCCGGCTGATGTCGACGAAATTTTAGGCCTAGCTCCAGCTATTTCTATCGACCAAAAAGCCCTGTCTCACAACCCGCGATCTACAGTGGGGACCTTGACTGAGGTACATGATTACCTGCGCGTTTTATACGCCCGCGTAGGAGAAGTTTTTTGCCCACACTGCGGCACTAAGATTGAAAAGTTGACCCTAGAGGAAATGATTGACATTATTCTGTCTCGCGGGCAAGAGAGCGGGGAAAAGCACGCCACCATCATGAGTCCAGTAGTGCGGGGACGTAAGGGCGAGTATTATCAATTAATCTATGATTATTTAGCCTTGGGTTATTATGAAGCCAGAGTAGACGGAGAAATCCGTCGATTACGCGAACAAATCAAATTAAACCCTAAAGTGAAACATGATATTGATATTATCATAGACAAGGTCTTGCTGAGTGATGAAAGCCGTCTCTTTGAAGCGGTAGAATCGGCCATATCTTATAGCCAAGGTTTGGTGGTGGTTAAGTTTGAACAACAAGAATTCCTATTATCATCTAACTGGACCTGTCCTAACGATGGTTTTTCCTTCCCAGAAGTAGAACCACGCCTATTTTCCTTTAACTCTCCCCACGGTGCTTGTCCTCAATGCTCTGGTCTTGGTAAGATTGGTTTTCAGGCTGACAATATCTGCCCGGAATGTCAGGGGCGACGCCTGCGACCCGAAGCCCTGTCTGTGCGCTTAAGCGGCAAGAACTTAGGTGAAGTAGGCCATCTTAGCATTGACAAAGCCTATGACTTCTTTTGGAAATACTATCAGAAGATGAATAAAAGACAGCTGACTATAGCTGATAATGTTATTAGCCAAATCCTAAACCGCTTGGAATTTTTAAATAAAGTGGGCTTGAATTATCTATCTCTAGACCGAGAAGCCGAAACTTTATCAGGCGGAGAAGCGCAGCGCATCCGCCTATCTTCACAGATTGGCTCGCAATTATCTCGTACTTTGTATGTATTAGACGAACCGACCATAGGACTGCACGAACGAGATACGGATCGTTTAATTAAAACCTTGGAAACACTAAGAGATAAAAATAATACGGTGGTGATTGTAGAACACGATGAACGCACAATTTTAGCATCAGACTACTTAGTAGACCTTGGCCCCTTGGCCGGGGTTCATGGCGGCGGACTGGAGGCGATGGGCGATACCACTAAATTACTAGCAGCTGAGCATAAAAAGCCGGGCAGTCAGTCTCTAACTCTACAATATCTAGCTGGACATAAGGTTATTTCTTTACCCAATAAACGCCGTGGCCAGAACCATGGTAGCCTTAAAATTATTGGAGCTAAGGTAAATAATCTAAAAAATGTGAAAGCGGAAATACCGCTAGGCCGCCTGGTTGGTATTAGTGGCGTGTCCGGCAGCGGTAAGTCGTCCTTACTGTATGATGTTTTATATAAAAACCTGTCGTATATTAAAAACCACCCAGGCAAAAAAGCAGCCCTAGTGGGCGTGGATGAAATTAAGGGAGCTGAATATGTCAATAAAATTGTGGTGATTAATCAGTCGCCAATTGGCAGGACGCCGCGCTCTAATCCAGCAACCTATACTGGTATTTTTACTCCGATTCGTGACTTTTTTGCCGCTCTACCAGAGGCTAAAGCCAGGGCTTATTCTATTTCCCGTTTTTCTTTTAACCGACCCGGCGGTCGTTGCGAGGCCTGCGAAGGAGCTGGTTCTAATCTAATTGAAATGCATTTTCTACCACCAGTACTAGTGGAGTGCGAAGTCTGTCGGGGACGACGGTTCAACCGTGAAACTCTGCAAGTTAAATATAAAGGTAAAAATATTGCCGACGTCTTAGAGATGACGATTGACGAGGCAATTGAACTTTTTGCTGGCAATTATTATATCACCGACAAACTGAGCGTCCTACAGTCTGTTGGTTTAGGTTATTTGAAACTAGGACAATCCGCCACCACACTATCTGGCGGGGAAGCACAGAGAATAAAAATAGGTAAAGAACTGACGCACACCTTAGGAAAACGTACTCTTTACCTACTAGACGAACCGACTACCGGCTTACATTATTACGACATTGAAATGTTATTATTAGTATTGAATAAATTGGTGGAAAAAGGCAACTCGGTATTAGTCATTGAACACAACCTACACATGCTAAAGTCTATGGACTATATTCTAGACCTAGGCCCCGATGGCGGTGATAAAGGTGGCAGGCTAGTGGCAGCAGGCACACCGGAAGAAGTGGCAGCTAATCCTAATAGTCTCACCGGACAATACTTAAAACCATACCTCCAGGCCAGTAAAAAAGCAGGAAAATAAGTAAATAAAAAAGCCGAAGGTTATCCGGCTTTTAGAGCACTGCTGGCGAGAGAGGCACCATCCTCCGCTTTCCGATTAGCGTTGAAAGCATAGCAGTTGCAAAAAATAGTAGTTCAAAGAACGGAGTTTGGTGTAGTGTAATTATCACTTAATTTTACCATTATTCCCTGGCGGAATCGCGGGTCAAAAGAGACCGGGTCTTGACGCCCCTATGTTGGCTGAAAATATGATGATAAATTACACTTGAGCCTATCTTAAACTCATCTAAACCATTTGTCAAGACCAGAGCTAACCCTAATTTTATGTCGAGTATAAAACCAGAAATTAGCCCTTTTGCGCAAGCAGTTTACCATCTAACTAGCTTAATACCTGCTGGCAAAGTAGCAACTTATGGACAACTAGCTCAAGCGCTACAGCAACCACGCAGTGCCCGGGCCGTTGGACAGGCTCTGCATTACAATCCCTTCGCGCCCAGCGTGCCCTGCCATCGTGTGATTAAAAGCAGTGGACAACTGGGTGGGTTCGCCGGTGGTTTAAAGAAAAAAATGGCTTTACTAACCCAAGAGGGTGTTATTATTAAAGACCATCATATCGATTTAACTAAATATCAAGCCGAATTGTAAACACATGAACCACCCACTAAAAAATTTACTTAAAACTATCCCCAAAGCGCCTGGCGTATATTTTTGGTATGGAGCTAATCAAGAGATTTTATACGTCGGCAGAGCCGTTAACCTAAAAAACCGGCTCAGTCAGTATTTTCAGCAAAACATTGATAAACGTATAGCTGAAATGGTGGCCCAGGCTATTGATTTAAAGTTCATAGTCTGTGAGAGCTTGCTGGAAGCAATCATCTTAGAGGCGAGTAATATTAAAAAATACTGGCCTAAATATAATATTGTAGACCGAGATGACCGCTCTTTTATCTATATTGCTATCAACAACAAGGAAGAATACCCTCGACCAATTATTATCCGTGGACAGGATTTGAAGAAATTTCCTTCGCGCGCTTATCAATTATTTGGCCCCTATCAGTCTTATTATCTAATGAATTCGGCTTTACGCTTATTACGTAGAATTTTCCCCTACAGCACCTGTCAGCCTAATAGCGGTAAAGCTTGTTTTGATTATCAAATTGGACTTTGCCCTGGCGCCTGCATCGGCAGCGTAAGCCCGGCGATTTATAAGAAAAATATTCGCCATCTTATCTTATTGTTAAAAGGTGAACGGCAACTCTTATTAAAAAAATTGGAACGAGACAACCCTGACCAAGCTAAAGCTTTACGACACCTCCAAGAAGTATCTTTACTGAGCCGAGAAAATGATCTTAATCAAAGCCGCTTACAACGCATAGAAGGTTATGATATCTCTCATTTTCAAGGCCAGGAGACTTACGCCTCCATGGTCGTTTTTGGTAATGGTGAAAAGCAGAGTTCAGCCTACCGTCTTTTTAAAATTAAAGAGGCTCCAGCTGGAGACGATGAACGCGCCCTATTAGAAACCCTGCTTAGAAGATTTAGACACACTGACTGGCCCCGTCCAGAGATGATTATGATCGACGGAGGCAGCCCACAAATTAGCTTCCTTACCCGCGAACTAGCTAAACATAATCTGGTTTTACCCTTAGTAGGTATATCCAAATTTGGTGGCGATCGCTTGATATTTCCCAAGGGGGTAAAGAAAAATTTTAAAGATTTAGCTTCCGTATTAAAACCAACTTTGCTCCAGGTCAGGGAAGAAGCTCATCGTTTTGCTAATTATGGTCGAAAAAGGGGCAGTAATAAACATTAATTCATGCTTGACAATTAAAGGAAATCTGTTAATATATAGATACAAATCAATCATTTGCCACAGACAGCAAGCAATCAAATAAGTCTTGCCGAGGTAAATATAAGCTAATATCAGCTTTTATTTAATCTGTGGTCGGCCCCAGATTTTTTTGTTTTCAAGGCCATTATCAATTACTTATAAACCAGCGTGTAAACGCTTTTAAAAAAATATGCCAAAAAGCAAAGTCCAAAAGCAGGAAATCCTGCGGAGCTTGGAGAAAAAGATTGGAGCAGCTAAATCAATCGTATTCGCCGGCTT
Organism: uncultured bacterium; assembly: GCA_938003925.1. GTDB lineage: Bacteria > Patescibacteriota > Patescibacteriia > Patescibacteriales > UBA12465. Next base: position 26,443 of record CALKWQ010000029.1, on the reverse strand, counting down.
TAACGCTTTGGAGGTAAAGGACAACGAGCTTTTACGCGATAAATTACGCCAAGAACAAGGCGAATATTACGTCGCTAAAAAGACTCTGTTGGGACTAGCCTTCAAAAATCAAGGTGTGGACGGCTTGGATACTAAAGGCTTAGATGGTAAGATTGCCGCAGTTTTCTCCTACGGGGATGAAGTGGCAGCAGCGAAAGTTCTTGATACCTTCCGCAAGGATAAGGGTGATAAACTCTATTTCCTAGGCGGCATCTTAGAAGGCAAATTGCTTTCTAAGGAGGAAATTGAGGCTGTAGCTAAATTACCAAGTAAGACTGAATTGTATGCCAGGCTCGTGGGCTCTATTAATGCCCCGGTTTCCGGTTTTGTTAACGCTTTAGCCGGTAATCTCCGCAACTTCGTACAAGTTCTAAAAGCGATAGAAGAAAAAAAATAATAAATCAACGCCCGTTATAGCTACAAGCTATAAAAGGTTATAAATTTAAATTTATGTCTGAAGAAATCAAAAATGACGCCGCTGAAGAAGTGGTAGTACCGGCTAAGTTTCAAAGCTTGGTCAGCGAAATTGAAAAAATGAGCGTTTTAGATTTAGCTGAGCTCGTAAAAATTTTAGAAAAGAAGTTTGGCGTCTCTTCTGCCGCTCCGGCCATGATGATGGCTCCGGCTGCTGGTGGCGCTACTGCTGCCGCTGAAGAAAAAGACAGCTTTGATGTTGAATTAACCGATGGCGGTGCCAGCAAAATCAACGTCATTAAGGTAGTACGCGAAGTTACTGAAATGGGCTTAAAAGAAGCTAAGGATTTAGTAGACGGCGCTCCTAAGATCATCAAAGAAGGTTTAAAGAAGGAAGAAGCCGAAGCTTTGAAGAAGAAATTTGAAGAAGCTGGCGCTAAAGTGACCTTGAAATAAACAACTTCCAGAATCAAAAAACACCTCAGCTGAAGCTGAGGTGTTTTTGTTATATAAACAAATTTATTCTAAATTAATTTTATAGACAGCATTATCATTGAGAATATAAGCCGCTTTTTGGTCATCGCTCAAACTAAAGTCTTTGATGTTATTAAGACTGGGAAGCCGATACTGGCTAGATAACTTACCCTCTTTAGTGAAGATTAGAAGACGCTTACTTTGACGGTCTAGGATATAGAGCTTATCACCAGCTTCACTAAGCAAAGAAGCGCTATCTAAAGATGGATCTATGGCTTCTAAAGCAAAGTCTAGTTTACGGCCGACTTTAAAACGATCAATTTGACCACCGTTTTTCAATACAAAAATATCACTATTAATAGCTAGGTCGGCAGCATCACTAAGTAAAGAACCATCTTTAATCCAATCAGTGCGGGCGACAAAACCATTAGCATTGGCACTGAAACGATAAATCTTATTTAAATCAGCTAATAGTAAATATAAATAGTTATTATAGAACTGAAAAGAATCTATTTTATCATCAGCGCCTACACCATCTATATTTAAAATATTATTGGTGCCATTTTCTTTATTCAATTTGACCAAACGATTACCATTTAAATAGTAAATAAAACCATTCTCCAATACAGGCTTATCTAAACTATTAATATCACCACTAAGAAGCAGGGAAGAAGTTTTCTTATCCTGCAAATTAAGTATATACACCGCTTTACCAGCCGGATCGGCTGCGTAGACCAGATCTCCGCTAACTAATAGGTTGCGTGTCTCAGCAGATGGATTCTGATTTTTGAAATCACCTATTAACTCGGGGTTCTCCACTACCGTTAATTTCTGTAATTTAGCCCTTTGTTGTTCAATGGCTGCGCGCAAAGAATCTCGACGAGAGGTTTGCTCAGCGCCTTTAACCTGGAGTTCGTCTAGAGATGCCAAACTCTCGCCAATTAAAGTTTTAGCACCTTCTTGATTGTTATAGAGTAGATAAGAGTCAATCATGCTCTTCTTAGACTCTAAAGCGATGATTAAATTATTAAAATATTCTAGCTCAGCCTGACGCCGATTATTGATACTGGTAAAAACTAGACTGGACAATAATACCACTAGGGCAAAGGCTAACAGGGAAAACATCGCTCTATTACGAGGCTGTAAGGAGGCCAGCCAAGCACGTCCATTTTTCCAAGCCCCTTTCCAAAACAAGGGATTAAATAAATTAATCAACGTCGCCCCCAGACCCTTAAAAATACCGAAGATGTTAGAATGACTGCGACCAAAAGCCATTTTTTCTTTAATCATCCGAGCCGCCGAAACTGTAGTCTGCCTGCTCAAAGGTGGCAACGACTTATTAGCAGCTGGATTCTTGAGAGTCAAAGAACGCTGCACGGGCGCTATACTCAGCCTCATTTTTTTCCAAACTCTACCTAGTTTCTGCCAATTTATTAAACCAGCGGGAGCTAACATCTGCTCGGTTTTCTTCTCCGTATAATTAAGATGGGAAATAGAATTATGAGCAGACTGACTAACATCGGTAGCAGCATCTTCTCTCATATCAGCACCGCTGAGACCAAAAGTATTTTTAACAATGATTCCCAGGAAGGGAACATAAGAATTTAATTTAGCTAAAGAGCCTTTAATCTGTTCCGCCGCGACCATGGGCGGGAGCTTAGTAATAATATTAATTAACTCTTTATTAGACAAATATTCAGGCAACGCCTCATTGCAAAACAAAAAATAAGAGGCTACTGGTATTTCACCGCTAATAACCGAAGAAAAGAATTTTGGCACTACCGGCCCCGGCAGCTCTTCTTGGCTCTCTAAATCAGCAGCACTAGCCTCAACGTTAATTAATTCATATTCTTCCTGACGTTTATAAATCAAAAAGGCTTTATTACGACCAAAATTAGAAAAAAGTAATTTATTTTCAAACACCAAACCAAGCACTAAATTAGTATCCTCAGCGCGTAAAACAATTTTTTCGTCACTCAAAAATTCCAATAAAGCTTTATTCAACTTCGCTAAAGCAGCCTCAAAAATGTTGTCTAGAGTTAGACCCTCAATCTTATCCTGTAGAAAAATCTTCTCATCATTATAATAAAAATCATCTAAACTGGAGATAACAAAATCAATTACTTTCTTTAAATCCGTCTTTTTACCGTCTATTTCGGCTAGGAGAAATAATTTACCCGCTAGATTCTCTTTAACAGCATCCGGCTGAGCAACATAAACCTCCCGGTTGCCCGTTTGATGCTTACCGGTATTGAGAACTAAAGAGGCTATTTTATAATACATATAGACCTAAAGCTGGCACTATAAAGCGCCCATTTTATTTGACTGCTTACGCTTTCTATTATACTATAAAAATGGAAAGAGATAAAGAGAAAGCAGTGGTCAAGCTAAAATAGTGCTGACCTTAGTTACGCTAAAAAATAGCGATTATTTCAACAATATGCTAGCTCAAATTTTCGGCTCTAACGCTAGGGTAAAGATTCTTAAAACTTTCCTGAGCAAGCCTGAACAAAAATATTATACTCGCCAGTTGGCGCGTGATTTGGAATTGCAGGTCAATTCTGTGCGACGCGAACTAGAAAATTTGCAAAATATCGGACTCTTAAAACAAGAGGAGATACTGCCTGTAGAAAAAAAGGACAAAATAACCAAGACGGAAGCTCTTAAAAACGAGAAGAAATACTTTGTTGTTGATCGTGATTTTTTGCTTTTTACGGAATTAAAAGGTCTATTTGCTAAAGCCAATCTCTTGTCCTGTCAGGACTTCCTAAAAGAAATTGGTAAAACTGGAGAGATTAAACATCTCTGGTTAAGCGGCCTGTTCACTGGCGAAAGCAGTGCTCCCACTGATATTTTAGCAGTAGGGAAGATTAAGAAAGATCAATTTATTAAACGCGTACAAATTCTGGAAACTGATTTAAATAAAGAAATAAATTACACCTTAATGGATGAGGCTGAATATCAATACCGCCTAGAAATAAACGACATTTTCCTATACAAAATCCTACAAGGTCGTCACCTCAAAATTATTGACAACCCAGAGGAGGGCGATCAAATCTAAACTATGAAACTTAAAGCCGGCTTATCTTATCTAATTCATGTGTCTTGGCGCTTCCTGCTCATCGCCCTGATCGCCTTGTTGTTACTAATACTGCTTAGTTTCGCTATTAGCTGGCGTCAGTGGCAAAACTTCAGCCAAAGCGCTCTCACTGGCAAAGAGCAACTTAGTGGCGCTTTAACAGATTTAAAAAATAAAGACTGGTTATCTGCTCAAACCAAGTTAAGCGTCGCCGAAGCTTCTTTTATGTCGGCAGAACAAGCTATTAGCAACTTACGTCTTAGTTGGTTTCCAGCTAAAGTGGGCATAGGCGAGAATCAACTCAATGATCTTGGTTACCTCAATGCTAGTGCATTAATTATTACACGCAGCGCTCTGCAAGCCAGCGGGTTAGCGCAGGGATTAAGTGCCACCGCTTTCATTGGAGCTGATAATTTTCAAAACCTTAGCTCTCAACAAAAAGCCGATTTTTTACAAAGCTTAATTGCTTTAGAACCAGAGTTAAACGGCTTAAAAGCGAATCTTGATCTCGCCCTGTTAAATCTTAATCGTATTCATAAATTCGGAATTTTGTGGCCTTTGCGCGGACAACTGCAGGAGCTTAAATTACAATTAGCCGAAGGTAAAACTTTGCTAACCGAGTCATTACCGATTATCCGTCTTCTGCCAGCTTTCAGCGGCTACCCACAACCAGCGCATTATTTAATCATGCTACAAAATAATGACGAATTACGGCCCACTGGCGGTTTCTTAGGCAGTTACGTTAGAGCCGATATCGTCAACTTTGGCGAGGTGAAGAAATTATTAGCTGATGATATTTATCACCTAGACATGCCAGCGATTGGCAAAACTAACTACACAGCACCAGCGCCCATTACTAAGTACTTGAAAGTAGAAAATTGGTACTTACGTGATGCTAACTGGTCGCCAGATTGGCCGCAAAGCGCTAGACAAATACAAGAAATGTTTAAGGCCGAAAGCGCGGCCAACAATCAAATAGAGCCAGAATTAGATGGTATTATCGCCATAACTCCCGACTTAATTGCTAATCTTTTGAGAATTACCGGACCTATTACGGTGCGGGGTGAAACCTACGCCCCTGAGAACATGCAGGTCCTTTTACAATACAACGTAGAGGTGGCCTATAAAGACGACAACATCTCTTCCTGGGACCGGAAAGACATCATTAACGAGCTTATCAAGGAGTTACAAAATAAGTTATTGAATTTACCATTGTCACGTTATCCTGAACTTATCCAACGGCTTAATGACAGTCTGGCTCGTGGCGACTTGCTGCTTTATTTTAACGATCCAGGACGACAAGCTATAGCTAAAGATCTAGGTGGTAGTGGGGAAATTAAGGACGTAGAAGGAGATTATCTTATGGTTGTAGATGCAAACTTAGCGGCTTTTAAAAGCGATGCGGTCATGAAAAAAAACATTTCTTATCAGCTACAGAACGACACCCAGAACCTGAAAGCTAAACTGCGTTTAAATTATCACCATGGCGGCGGCTTTGACTGGCGTACAACCCGCTACCGTAGCTATACTCGCATCTTAGCGCCTTTGGGTAGCGAATTATTAGCTATAAGTGGTCTCGACCAAAAACAGGCCGATATAACCAGCTACGATGATAATAGTTTAGGCAAACACGTCTTCGGTTTCTTTTGGAGTATCGAGCCCGGCCAAAGCGCAAGCGTAGTTTTAGATTATAAATTACCCTCTAAACTAGCCCAGCAATTATATACAAATAATGTGTACAGTCTATACGTACAGCGTCAACCAGGCAGTAGAATTGAAAATTTATCCTTAGCCTTAGACATGGGCAGGGAAATAGTGTCAGCTCAAAATTCGCAAGCACAAAACGGAGAGATTAAAAAAACTAGCGCCTATTGGACTTTAGACTTAAATAACAGTCGCTCTATTCAGATATTGACTAAATAGAGCTATTATTATACTATTTAATTAACGCAGAACGCGACTAACCTATGCTATAGGCGTCGTCTTTGAACAACAGCACCCCAGAAAGATGCTCGTTCCTGCGTCGTACCTTCCTTTTCCCGCTAGGGAACCACAAGGCCCGGCAATTGCTGGGCTTTTTTATTATTGACAAAAAATGATAAATGTATTATTATAGAAAGATTATTTCTTTACAATTAAATAACCTCAAAAAAGTTCAATCATGAAAAAGCTAATTTTGATTTTGTCTTTCCTAACGCTTAACGTGTCCGTATGGGCCCAAAAAACAGCCGCTCTCTGGTATCTACCCACCATGAACACTTACCAGGCCATGGGCTTGGCGCCATACAACCTAGTTGTCATAGACATCGAAAATCTGTTTAACAACTCCAGCATGCTGGACCTTATGATAAGTGAAAATCCCAAAATCAAGATTTTTGCCTATCTCAACCAAACAGAAATATTTGATCCTATGTTCAGTGACAAACCCTGGAGTATTAAGCTCTTAGCAGAGCTGAAACAAAAACCCCAGTGGTGGCTAAGACAGCCTGACGGCAAGACCATGGGCGCCTGGACGGGTATGAAAGCGTTAGACATGCGTTTTGATTGTCCAGAAATAGATGGACAAAAATACTATCAGTGGATAGCGGCTAAATATCTGGAAGTATTAAAAGATCCTCGTATTTCTGGCTGCTTATTAGATAACAGCTGGGGCGATGATGTTGCCGGCATTTCCTGGTTGGCCACCTATAATGGCAACAAAGGTTTTGACTTTAACGGCGACAAAAAAGCCGATACCGATCTGGGAGCTATTAACGCCTCCTGGACTAAAGGGATGAAGGAATACATCCGACTGATTAGGGAGGCTAAAGGTGAAAATTTTACCATCATCGCTAACCCTGGCAATCTATCGTATAAAGAAGTGGACGGGAAGCAATTTGAAAACTTCCCCTACATCTACCACCAACTCAGCCCGGGACATCATTGGGAGGCCAATATCATGATTGCCAGAAAGTTTAAAATAGCAATCATTAATCCAGATCTCAAAGACTGGTTCTTCGGAGCTGCTACTACCATGCTATTGGACAATGAGGCCTACCTCTGTGTACAACAAAACGAGCCCTATCGTGACTATTACGATTTAGAGCTCGGCTCTCCGCTGAGTAAAGCCAAAGAAATCGAGCCTGGAATCTGGTCCAGGCAATTCACTAGAGGCAATGTCTTTGTTAACCCCAAGCTAAAAAAGGCCTGGATAGAATACAAAGATGGCCGAAAAAGAGAAAAATAGGCACACAAAATGCGCTTACCAAAAGCCCGCGAGCAATCACGGGCTTTTTTCTTAGGTTATCTTTTTAGGCAGATAAGTCCGACTTTAAGCGCGTACAAGCTAAGGAAGCTCCAGCTAAGGCCCACACTTGCCATTGTAGGGCTGTATCGTTGAGAATATTATCGCCGCTAGACATGGCAAACACGGCGATTAAGAAAGAGAAAAAGAACAGAAAAAAACTTTTCAAACGCGGACGCTGTTCTTGTAAATAGGCTTGTAGAGAATGCCAGAGCAGAGAGGCTAATAAGAGCAAGTAAGCAAACAATAAAGGATAACCACCATCTAAGGCAATACGCAAATAATCGTTATGGGGATCGGGCGAACCTAGGCGAAAATCGCGCTTAGCAGCAATCACCTGTTCGGCTGTACCTAAACCATATCCCTGCCACGGCCTCTCCTGGAAATAAGAAAAACCGTCACGCCACAAACTGAAACGCCAGCTCACAGAGCCATAAGGGTCATGAGCAAAAATACTATTAAAACGTTCTTGCAGCGGTGGCACTAGAGCATAAACGACTATTAGCAGTAAAACCGAAAACATTAAAAACTTCTTAAACTTAGCTGCACCCACCATCACAAAAATAGCTAATAGCGCCAAATATGCTCCTCGAGTATAGGTAAAAAATAGAATTACTGTATAAAATAGAGCCAGTAAAGAATATAGATAAACTTCTAAGCGGCTGCGGCGTAGATTTAAAATTAGAAACACTGCCAAGGTAATAGCCAACAGTAAATAAAAAGCCAGCATGTTGGGATGAGTCATGCTGCCAAACACTCTATAAATATCTCCTTCAGGCAAACCGGTTCTATTTAAAAGTTGAAATAAAGCTAAAATAGCTGGGGGTAGGGCGGAAAAGATAATTACTTTAATCAATTTAGTTAAGTCGCGAGCCGAGTGTAACAAGAAAGCACCAAAAATAAAGGCTGAAAAAATGCTAGTAAAACGTAACAACTCCTTGATGCTTTCCGAAAAATAGAAAGAATCAATTAAACTCAAAGCGCCAATAAATAGAAATAGCAACCAAGCATAAAATGAATAAGAGCGGTGCAGCGATCGCCATTTTAATCTTTGTGACCAGATAAAAACCGCCGCGAGTACCACCATGCCAACGCCTAACAAGCTTAAAACGTTAACCTGTAAATCACCAATACTAAACAAAACGTTATGAACACTCAGATCAAGCAGGGGGCGAATAAAAATAATGGCTAAAAAACCTATCCTAAAGTTAAAAATAGCCAACCAAAATAAGCTTAACACTAAAAACACTAATAACTTATCCACCATAGTCAAGGGACTAAAAATAAGCAGCCAAGACGCCGTCATCAACAAAAACGACAGAGATAGGGATAAAACCTTGTTAGAGATAAACTTATCCATAAATTGAAAATCCTAGGTATTTATGCTATAGTTTTTTTATTATTAATATAATTTTAGCCTAATAATTTTAAAAGGTAAAGCAACTGTTTAAGTATATGAAAATCTTGCAAGTCAATAAATTTTACTACCCCAAAAGGGGTGCTGATAAATATTTCTTTTTTATCACTAAGTTATTAAGAGCTCGGGGCCATGAAGTGCGTACTTTCGCCATGGTTGATCCTAAAAACCTACCAAGTGATGATGAGGCTTATTTTTCTCAAAACATTGATCTACACACTCGCAGTCTCGCAGGTAAACTAAAGGCGGCAGGAGCTATTTTGTATAATTTTGAAGCTAAGCAAAAATTTGCCCGACTCTTAAAAGATTTTCAGCCTGACATTATACATTGCCATAATATCTATCACCAGCTCTCACCTTCTATCCTAGACGCCGCTAGAGAGGCCAAAATACCAGTAGTTATGCATTTGCATGACTATAAACTCATTTGTCCTAACTACAAGTTGTATGTCCGCGGAGAAGCTTGTACACGTTGTAAACCTAATCATTATAGCCGCTGTCTCCGCTACCGCTGCGTGGACAATAGTTGGACTAAAAGCGCTCTAGCCGCCCTGGAAATGACGCTGCATCATCGCTATCTCCACATTTATGAGCGCGGCGTTAAGCTATTTATTGCTCCCAGCCGTTTTATGAAGGAAATTTGTACAGATTTTGGATGGCCCGCCCAGCGTTTTAGAGTTTTGGAAAATATTAGCCCGGTCGAAAAAATTACTAAAGGTATTTTGGGTGATTATTACCTATACTTTGGTGCATTGGAAGAAGAAAAGGGGGTGGACATATTAATCAGAGCGGCAGCTAAAAGTGGCAAAAAGGTGAAAATTGCTGGTACCGGCCAAGACGAAAAAAAACTAAAACAATTAAACACCAATTTTGGCTCACCAGCAGAGTTTGTGGGACAACTGCAAGGCAAAGACTTAGAGCAAATCATCGCTCAAGCTCTAGCCGTAGTTATACCTTCGCGTTGGCCGGAAAATATGCCCCTGGCCGCTATTGAAGCGATGGGAATGGGAAAATTTGTGATTGGCGCTGATATCGGCGGTCTGAGCGAATTACTAATCCCTGGTAAAACCGGGGCCCTGTTCCCGGTTAATGATTGGCAAGCACTAAGTCAGCTTCTTGACGACACCGATCAAGTCTCCGCTACTGCTATTGGACAGAGAGCGGCTGCAAGCCGAGAAGGTAAAGACCAAGACTGGCATTATCAAGCTTTGTTAAAGATTTATCAAGAAGCCATTAAATAAAAAAGGAGCCTCGGTAGAGGCTCTTTTTTAATTAAGCACTTAATTTTTTATTTCCAGAGAAATACTGTAAGTAGAGCTAGAAGTTAGACCATCGACCTTAATATCATAAGTGCCGTTAGTAGCAGCCGGTACGTTTAGATTGGTGTCAAAGCGACCAAAACGATCAGCCTTAACTTTTACTCTCGTCTCACGTAAGCTTAAAGATAATTCTTCATTTGGCCAATATCCGCCGCCCTGAAGACCAATCGTGGCCCCTGACTGCGCGCTACGATTACTTAAAACTAAATATAGATTTTCTAAAGGATAAAGCTGACCGTCATCTTGACTGATTTTACCAGTAGACCCAACCAACTGTAAATTAGCGTCTAAGACGATAATGCCTGAATTATTAAAAGCAACCAAACGATCACCCGCAGGGGTATTAACCAGCTTCAGACCCATGGTCCAGCCCTGGGCGGAACCAAAATTGTTAGTCTGTGCTTCTTTGACTAAGCTTAAGTCACTCTTCTTCAGTTTAAAGACCTTGAAACCATTAGCGAAATAAACAAAGTCGTTATCAAAGCTACTTTCAGTGTCATAGGAAGCGTCGCCATAATGACGGAATGATGCCAATAATTTACCGTTTAAATCAAACTTTTTAGCATAGTAATCATCTAGCACAAACAAGGAAGAGCTAATGCGATCATAATAAGGCTTGCGACCATTCTTAGCAAAATCACGATAATTTAAATTAATAGATTTAATAACCGCTCGCGTTTCACGATCATAAATTAACAGAGAGGAATTATTTAAACCAAACAAAAAGCGCTTATCCCCGCCGCTGCGAACGCTGTAGAGCAAATCGGCACTAAAATCAAAACCATCAATCACCTGCAAATCGGCATTCCAAATGCGCACACCGCGATCACTGACGGTAGACAAATTATCACCAAAACGATCGACGCGCTGATACCACTCCCAGTAATTATTACGAATCTTCTGTTCTAATTTAGCTGTCTTTAAATCGGAAATATCATAAAGATACAGGGTATAACCAGCGACGGCATAAGCCTTTAAAGTCTGTCCTTGTACTTCAAGCTTAACGTCGTTAAACAGCTCGGTCTTACTGGGGTTAGGAGCTAAACTTACATTAAGTACTCTATCGAGTTTAGAGCCACTAAGAGAGAAGACTTCTAAGCGACCAGTGTTAGCCGTAGCCACAAGCAATTGCCCTTGGTAAAATACAGCATCACCGGAATAATAAGATTGATCTTTTGTCTTACCGTCGTAGACACTCCAGCCAATAAACAATAGGCCAAAGACGGCTAGACTTAAAATTAGTTTTTTCATAAAATAATAAATTAAAGTTCATTTACTAAGGTGTAACTAAACATTATATATAATTATCGATTTTTGTCAATATTTTTTAAACTTCAGCCAAGAAATGGGCCAATATTAAACAGGGAATAGCCAATGATTTTCAGGTTTATTAACGACATATTTGTCTAATATTAAATAAATATATGGATAAAACCAAAATTTAAAGATCCGGTTTTAATTATTGCTATTGACAAAGTTTCTATTATTAGTTATAATAAATCGTTATATAATAAGATATATCTAATCTATGGAAATTGACGTTTTCCTCAAATCAATTAAAAAACGACGCAGTTTAGTAGCCGGCATTATTTTAGGAGCTTTTATTTTAGTGGCGACAGTTACTTTCGTTCAGCCTTTAAAATATTCCGTAAAATCAAGGTTATTAATCGCTCAAAATTTGAGCGGAGCCGATCCTTACACCGTCTCTAAATCTAATCAATACCTAAGCAATCTTTTTTCCCAAGTGGTATATTCCTCGTCTTTTTTTAATCTAACCACTAGCGCCGGTTTCAATATTGACACCAGCTATTTTGGCAATGACTATAAGAGTCAAATGAAAGTTTGGAAGAAAACAGTGGAAGCGCGCAGTGTCGGTGATACTGGCATCATGGAAATCTATATCTATCACCCCAATACTTATCAGGCACAGCAGATTGCTCTAGCGGTCAACCAGACCTTAATTAGCAAGAGTTTTAACTACCAAAAAGGCGGCGATCAGGTTAGCGTGTCAGTAATTGACCAACCATTAACTTCTACTTTCCCGGTGAAACCCAACTTGGCCTTAAACTTTGTAGCGGCACTAGTACTAGGCGTGGTCACGGCTATGCTATATATCTATTTCTTTCCTCTTAAAACCAAGCGTCCACGCACCGTAGCGGCGCCGACCCCAATCTACCAAAAATTACCTGATAATAATTACAGCCGGAACCCCTATCCTACCGCCCCTATAAATCTACCAACCACCGACAACACCGAATACTCCGAACAGGTAATTCCTCAAGGCAATATGGGTAATATTTTAAGATAACTTTGTATCTTTTTGTCGCCTCTGTCTAATAAGGAGAGGCGTAAAAAGGATGTATAAGCTACATCTTCGTTCTTCACAATCGAATACAAACACTAAAATATAGAAATCATGAAAAGATTGATATTGATTATGCCTCTGCTTGCCCTTATGGCTAGCATTGAGGCGCAGGCTCAACACCCGCTTGGCGAGGGTCAAATTATGGTCGGTAACGGCTATTTTGCCCCAGCTGATCACAGCGGAGATGGAACCTGGCGCTACGGAGAAATCCGTTGGCTGCCCATCAAAAACCAGTTGGATAACGCCCGCTTCGGGCTATATCTATCCGGTATTGAGGTTAGGAGTAAAATTAATGGCTTCTTGCACCACTCCACCGAATTCGGTGTTGGTGTAGCTGCCAATATTACCCTGAACCCTGGCGACCTAGCCGACAGATACGCTTGGATCAACGCTGCTTACAAAATCGTAAACAGTGAGGGTAAAATGTATCAAGGAGTAGATCTGTATGAAAACCGCCAGCAAGATCAGATGATCTTTGTAAGCGGCGGCCTACTTTTCCGGCAAATGATGTTGCGAGCACCTTTTGCTCAGCAAAAAGTAATGCTGGAAGTTCAAACTGCCATAAAAAGCGAGCAAGAAGCTCGTTGGAATGGTGATACCCTAGCTGGAATGCCTTGGAACAGGGAGAGATTCAAGTTCCAAGCAGAAAATGGCCTCGGCCCGATTTACCTAAGCTGGAGCCATGAAACCTATCTGATGCCGCATGTTATAGCGGCATATACCTATGAGACTGGTTCAAAAACCAGCTTCTACACCGTTGGCATTGGCTTAACCCTAGCTAAGGGACAATACGGCCATGAAATTCTGTCCGTCTCTTATCAGCCTAAATTCTGGGCTGGAGGAGTGAGAATAGATCAATTCCAAATTCATTTGGACTTGGCAAGCCTGTTCAAAAAAAATAATTATTAAATAATCAATAAACAAAAAAATCACATCATGACACCTCAAGCAAAAAAAAATCTCCGTACAATCGGAGTAGTGTTGGCAATTATTATTTTTCTGTTATTTGCCTTTTGGTGGGCCTACAACAGGAATAAAGCTACAAACACTAATACCGACACCAGAATCGCTGACACCACTGTCAACAATAAAACCGCAAACTGCCCAACTGAATCAGTGGTTGGCATTGCTATTACTGGAGCTGAACTGGTAGCTTTATACCAGGAAAACGCACAGATTAAAGCTGAAAATGCTGGCCTAAAAGCTCAGTTAGAGGATTGTATGGGTAGCAAAAAACCTGCCACTACCAACACACGTAAGAATACTCGTGGCAGTGGGAACACCAAAAAATCAACAGCACCAGCTGAGGATAAATCGGAATCTCGTAAATCTGATGCCGGAAAATCATCTGCCTCATATAGTGATAATCCCCAAATTGCAGTCAATCAATACGAATCCGACCGCATCGGTGATGTAGGTAATGATTTTGATGCTAACGGTTATTTGTGCTACTACTTTAAGGCAGATTTGCTCAAAGGCATCAAAGACAGAGACACCAGAGAGGTAATGATTGAAGTCGACGGACAAACCATTACCGGATCACTAAAAGGTAACTACTACGAATTTCAAACTTCTACACCAGTCCTAGTGAATATGCTGGACAATGAATGGAGGTGGGCTGTGTATTTGGGACAACATACCCGATACCATTTTGGTATGTATTTACCTCACGAAGCAGTCAAACTGAACTCTGCCCTAGAGAATCACCCCAACATACGCAGAAACGGGGTCTTCAACGAGGGGGTAGAGGGGTGGGAGTTTGTCACAAGGATAAACTACCGCACAAGATAAAAACCTGCTCAGAGCGATTATAACTTTATACCGGTAACTTTTACAGTTACCGGTTTTTTCTTATTTAAAACTAGATTAGAGTATAAAAAAAGCCCCCATTCTAAAAAGAAATAGGGGGCAAGAGACAGGACGAATACAAGCTTTAGTAGCTTATTGTATTCTCAGATGAGAGTATCACCTTGTAACCAGCCCCCAAGGAGGAGGGTTGGATAATCTGCATGGCTAACATGTTGTCTTCCGAAACGAAGAATTTTGAATTCGACATCGTTCCGAAGTAATTCGGGTTGTTCAAATTAGAACCGAACCGAAACATAAGATGCTCCAACTCAGCTAAAGCAAAGGTTTGGTATTTCCAGCCTGCAAATTCTTCAGGAAGGGTGAGTAGCTGGATGTTTTGCCAGCTGTTGTTAGCGGTGTTGAGCACTGAAATGAAGGGCAGCGGGCCGGGAGCGTATTCCCCGACATTAATAAAGACTCGCAGCGAATCCCCGCCAGGATGATAAATTATTTCATCTCTTACCGTCGGCTTTATTGGCCCGATTTGAATATCCCCACCCGAACCAGGAATAATTCCTCCAGAACCAATGGGGTTGGGAGACATTTGGCCGAAACGGAAGTAAGCTCTGAAAACACCATTTGTTCGCCAATATTGAGAATTTGGCGAATATGAATATTGATCCCCCCTCCCAAATTGCCATTCCTCAAAATCTGTATAGTCAGCCGGGAGCTGAAAATGGAAAATGCAATACCAAATCCCATTTATCTGGGTGCTGTCCAGCATATTAATAAAATCCCAGCTATTGTAGTCTCCTGTAAACCAGGGAAAACCAAGAAGATTGGGATAATTGTATATACTGGATCTTTTCATGGCAACAGCATAATCATACTTATTGCCTGCAATCGGCACCGCAGAAACCAGAATAATAGTAGTCTCATAGGTGCTCTCGGTGGTAATAATCAGGGTTATATCCCTGAAAATGGGATTACCGCCCGCAACTGGTGTGATAGTTACGCTGACATAATAGGTACCAAGGTCATACTTTGCCTCCGGAGAAGCTACGGTGGAGGTGCTGCCATCGCCCAAATTCCAAGCAAAGGTATAGGCTGTTATGGGCAGCGGCGTGTTGTCAATCCAGAACTTCACAAATCTGTCTGGACTGGCATAAGCGGTATCGCCACTTGGAGTAGTAACTGCGTTACCAGCTTTCAATACGAAAGTGGTGTCGGCAACGGGAGGAGAGCTCGGAATAACATCGTATTCCTTCATGCAACTGGTGGCCGCCATTATCAGGGCTACCAAAACAAAAAACAATTTTTTCATGATTTCTTGTATTTAGGTGAAACTTATTCTGTTTTAAAGAACGATCTTTTCGTCCTTTATCTTGCCCCATCACGAATGAAGGGGCAAAGAAAAGATAAAAATGTATTTATTTCTTCAACAATTTATTGTAAACGGCTACAGTCTGATCCACAATTTTTTCCCAGTTATACTCTTCGCTGGTACGTTGGCGCAAAGCCTTTCCTTGCTCTAAAATTTTATCAGGATTATCTAAGACATATTGCAATTGCCGATTTAAATCAGCTGTATCGCGATTATTGAAAGTCAAACCTAAACCACCTAAGGCCTCACGGTTAGCTGGAATATCACTTGCTAGACAGGGCAGGGCAAAAGACATTGCTTCTAACAAACCCATGGACAAGCCTTCATACTCTGAAGGCTGAACAAACAAATAGGCGTTAGCATAAAGCTCGTTAAGCAGGGTACCGCTTTGATTGCCGACAAAAACGATGCGCTCATCATCGGCGGCTAAAGCGTGTAATTCCTGAACATAATCATCGGTATAGGCGCTGTCGCCAGCAATAACTAGCTTTTTATCAGTTTTTAAGTCTTTAAAAGCCGCAATTAAATAATGAACGCCTTTATGTCTAACCAAACGAGAAGCGGAAAGTATATAAGAACCTTTGTCTAAACCCCAACGACGAATATCCCGCACTTCCGGTAGAGACGGTGGGTTAATGCCGGAAGGCATATACTGAGGGTGCTTATCATAACGAGCTTCAGCATAAGCAGTTAATTCCTGAGATGTCACAAAAGTCTGATCAGCTAGGCGACAACCGATGCTCTCACCTAGATGTAAATACCAACGAGCTAAACGACCCCATTTCTTATGGTAATAGTCTTGGCAATGAAAAGTGAAGACTACTGGTGTTCTGGGTTTAAGCAATTTAACGAGCCACAGTAAAGAGGCCGGACCAATAGATTGGAAATGGATAATATCAACCTTACGGAAACAAACATCCACTACGGCTAGAAAAGTGTGAGTAATGGCTTCAAAATTTTTACCTTTAACAAAAGGCAGGGAGATAATTTTCACTCCTTTATATTCTTTCAATCCAGGAGCATAGCCGCGACGAGCATAGGCATAGACCTCGTGACCACGAGCAGCTAAATGCACTAATAACTCTTCCACTTGCTTTTCTACACCGCCGGTTTGAGCTGGTATTCCTTTTTGGCCGATGAAGGCGATTTTCATAATTATATAATATCTGATAACTATTTATAGTAACAAATATTTTTAATATTGTCAATTAATTACCCCTCAATATATCAAAAAACATTATTTTTGTCAATAGGTAAATATGTTAACAAAAAAAAGAATAATGCTAACAACATTATTCTTTTAATATAAGCTAAAAAATCAGCTAAAGACAACTAATCACTATCGCCTCTAGTTCAACCAGTCTTTTTTCTTAAAATACCCCAACATCCCCCAAGAACCCAAACCCATAATTACCAATATTATCCAGAAGCCGTAACGATTATCTACAAAGGGCATATATTTAGCATTCATACCAAAAATAGCCGCAAGCAGAGTAAGAGGGAAGACGATGACTGAAAATAAAGTCAAGGTCTTCATGATATTACTCATGCGATCATTAAGCAGAGATTCATTGGTATCATTGAGCACTGCTACCATCTCTTTTTGATTGTCTAACATCTCCCAGATACGCTTAGAATGCTCAACTAGACGACCGTATTGTTTTTTTAGAGAAGCAGCAGGAACCAAGGTGCTTTGCATGCTCATCAACTGCTGCAAAATATTTTTGTGATTTTGCATTATTTTACGGATATTAATGATGTTGCGTCTTAGGTTTAAAATTTTAGATACGGCATCTTTTTGGTGTTGTTCAAAAATTAAATCCTCCACTTCTTCAATAGCTAGGCTATTTTGATCTATCAACAAATAGCAGGAACGCAGCAAGCGATCCAAAATTTCATATAACAAGGTGGCAGAGGACTCTGTATTATATGATAACAAAGAATTTTGATCTTTCTTGGCCGTATTAAAAAATTCACCCAAAGCAGAGATGTTATCATTATGCAAGCTAACCAAGTAACCATGACCGATGAAAAATTCAATCTCACCAGCGATCACTCTACCTTTAAAAAAAGTAGGGAAGTGTAAAATTAAGAACAAATAACCATTTTCTTCAACTACCATTGGTCGCTGCGAAAAAACAGTGGCAACTGAAGCGCGTAAATGTTCCAAATTAAAATTATATTCTTTACGCAGGTAATCGACTTCTTTACGACCGGCATCAACAATATTAATCCACTCTAAAGAATTGCTATTACCCGGCTTATCAATCATCAATCTTTCAATCTTGGAACTTATTTTTTTATAGTTACTCATATTCATGGAAGCGGCGGTGCCAGTCAAAAAATTACTTTGACGTCGCCCCTTTTTTGTAATAAAATAAGGATAGTTTTACTTTTCTATTATAGCAGAAATAAAAAGAGGGAGAAAGCATTCTTACCTTTATGGCTAATATCTTGGGCATTAATACTGGGCAGACAAATCAAGCGGAGATGCAACGCATGCTCAATATTTTTTTGCATGATGGTAGCTCCCATCAATTAGTTACCCCCAACCCTGAAATAATCTTAAACGCCCAAAAAGATGAAGAGCTTTTTTATATCTTAAACCGCGCCGACCTATCTTTGGCCGATGGCTTTGGGCTCAAAATAGCCGCCCTCATCAGCGGACAAAAATTATATCGCCACACAGGCGCCGACTTATTACCTCAGTTGCTGCAGCTAGCTGATAAAGAAAAACTTGGAGTAGTTATTGTTAACCGTCGCGATGGCTTATCTAAAAATAGTGATATCGAATCCTACTTAAACGCAAAGTATCCGCAACTAAATTATCTAGTCATAGATAGCGTTCAACAAGCAAAGCCAAATACAGCCGATATAGAAAAAATTAAAACCTTCCACCCTAAGCTGGCACTCTGTCTACTGGGTTCACCGACCCAAGAAAAATATTTATTTCATTTGCAAAAAAGTATCAACCCTTTAGCGATATCGGTTGGTCTAGGTGGAGCCTTTGACTTCCTAACCGGCAAATTGCAAAGAGCCCCCAGATGGTGGCGAAACTTGGGGTTAGAGTGGTTGTGGCGACTAATACAACAACCTTGGCGTTGGCGTCGTATATGGAGAGCCACGGCCGTATTTATGTTTAAAGTGCTATATTGGCGATTGATTATGCCTCATCTCTATCGACCAAACGTAGCTGTGTTAATGTACCGTCGCACTCACCAGGGTAAAGAAATTTTTATTGTAGAAAGACAGGATCAAAAAAATCATTGGCAAATACCACAAGGAGGATTAGACGGACAAGACGTAATCGCTGCAGGTAAAAAAGAATTAGAGGAAGAAAGCGGCGTTAAAAATTTCCAAGTCGTTGCTAGCTACAAAAATCTTTACCGCTATGAATTTAACAAAGAAACAGGGAAATACCTTTATGACGGCAAACAACGTCATTTCGGTTACAAAGGACAGCAACAAAGCTTATTGATTACCGAATTTACCGGCAAAGACGAAGAAATAAGTATTAAGTACTGGGATCACCAAGCTTGGCTATGGGTCAAAGAGGCAGATTTTATTAATAAATTACACCCCAGTCGCCAAGCAGCCGGCAAGATTTATTTACAAAAATTACAAACTAATTCATAGCATATATGGCTATCAGCCGATATCTTCGTCACATCAAGATTCACCCTTTTTGGCTACTGGCAATTCTTGTCATCGCCCTAGCCTTGGGCGCCACAATTAAAGGTTGGCTAGATTTTTATGCTAATAAATTAGAACAAATAGAAAAACAAGAAGTACATCAAAAAGGCTATAACTATATTAGCCCCCTATTGGAGTGTGGTAGCTCCCATGATTTAGGCAGAAATGACTTAAAGAATAAATTGGAAGACGTAATAGAAAAAAATGTTAAAAACAGGAACATCAATTACGCCAGCATATACTTCCGCGATTTAAACAATGGGCCCTGGATTGGCATCAACGAAAAAGAAAATTTTACCCCCGCCAGCCTCTTAAAGGTCCCACTTATGATTGCCTATTTAAAAATAGCAGAAACTAACCCTTCAATATTAGAAAATGAGATTATGGTGACAGATGGTGGTCACACCTTATCACAAAATATCATTCCTTTACGTAATGTAGAGGCTGGTAAAAGTTATAAGATCAGGGACCTGCTGGAATATATGATTATTTACTCTGACAATCAAGCCGCTAACACCCTGATCAACCACATAGATATCAACATTTTAAATAAGATTTATCTAGATCTGGGTATAAAATCGCCTGAAGATGGTCAGCCAGAAAACTTCATGAGTGTTCGTGATTACGCCTCTTTTTTTCGCATCCTATACAATGCTTCCTATCTAAATAGAGATATGTCCGAGCAGGCCTTAAAAATATTAACCCATTCCCAGTTTAACCAAGGATTAAGTGCTGGGGTGCCCACACAAGTGCCGGTAGCCCATAAATTTGGAGAAAGAGTTATATTGGGAGATAAACAATTACATGACTGCGGTATTGTATACAAAGAAAACATGCCCTACCTACTATGTATCATGACCAGAGGTAATGATTTTAATAAAATGAGCAGCACAATTAGAGAAATCTCTGGTTTGGTGTACTCGGAATTTAAATAAACAACTATATTTTACAGATTATTGAAAAAATGTTATAATAACTACATGTCTAAGCAAAATTATAGCTTTAAAGTTGTTCTTGGCGCCCTCTTATTAGCAGCGGTCATTTTTGGCGTTAAAAATGCACAGTTGGTGTATGGTGAGACTGACGATTTGATTAACGCTGAAATCCAGGAACTCAACCAACAAATCCAAAACCAAAAAAAACAACTAGATTCCTTGTCTGAAAGGCAAAAAGCCTATAGCCAAGCCATAGAGGCTAAGCAGGCCGAAAAAAACACCCTCAACTCACAGTTGGAAATATTAGAGGCGAGACAGGCTAAAGCGCAACTGGAAATAGAAAAAGCGAATCTGGAAATCAATAAAACTGACCTAGAAGCTAAAAAGGTGAACTTGGACATCATGGATACCAATAGCCGCATTGAACAACAAAAGGAGCACATCAGCAAACTGCTGCGCCTGGTTTATAAACAAGACCAGATTTCGACCCTAGAAATATTATTACTCAATAATTCTATCTCTGAATTCTTGAACCAATCTAAATATCTAGAAAATGCCAACGAAGAATTACGTAATAGTTTAGCTAAATTGCAGAATGACAAAGAGCGCCTAGAAAGAGCTCAAGTGGAAGTAAAAGAGAAAAGCCAAGAATTAACTAAGTTAAAAAATGATTTAGAAGAAAAAAAATCGCAATTAGCTTACGAGGAATCAGAAAAAAATTATCTCTTGGAGGAAACTAAATCATCAGAAAGGGCCTATCAAGATCTACTACAACAAGCTAAAAGGGAAGCGGCTCAGGCGGCAGCTGACATTGCTAATTTAGAAAACACCATTCGCGATAAAATGGCACAGAAGGATAAAGACAGGCTGGAAAATAGTGACAGCACTTTATCTTGGCCGGTTATAGGCAGAACTATTACCGCTACTTTTCATGATCCGGATTACCCCTTCCGCCGCATCATCGGCGAACATTCCGGAGTAGATATTAGATCCAAACAGGGAAGCCCTCTCTACGCAGCCGCTGATGGCTACGTGGCAAGGGTAAAATTTGATGGCTCTACTGCTTATGCCTATATCATGATTGTCCATAATGATGGCATTTCTACGGTTTACGGACACGTTTCCGGAGTCAATGTGGCCGCCGATCAATACGTGACCAAGGGTCAATTAATCGGCAAGACGGGTGGCGGCCCAGGCTTGCCTGGTTCCGGACCCTTTTCAACCGGTGCCCACCTACACTTTGAAGTACGTAAAAACGGCATCCCCGTAAACCCACTAGCTTACTTACCCTAAATTAAATAAAATTTTAACTCATTATAAAAACCCTCAGATAATAACTGAGGGTTTTTAATAAAAGGTTAAAGTTTATATTTTCCTACCTTCATGAACTTTGCGATGAATATCTCGTAATTGTTTATTGGTCACGTGGGTATAAATCTGGGTAGTAGCAATGTTGCTATGGCCTAAAAATTCCTGGACAGTGCGCAGATCTACGCCCTGATTAAGGAGATCTGTAGCAAAAGAATGGCGCAAGGTGTGCGGAGTAGCCATCACCGGCAAGCCGGTAATTTTCACGTATTTCTTGACAATATCTTCGATGCTTTTGACGGTCAAGCGACGTGTAGCAGTGCTGCCAGCGCTACCACGACGGTAATTGATAAACAAAGCTTCATCAAAATCTTTGCGCTCATCTAAATAAGCTTTGAGAGCTTTAGCTGATCGAACGGAAAAATAAACTGTTCTAATTTTACTACCCTTGCCCACTACCGCGATTTCCAAATCGCTACCCAAACCAGCGATTCTGATCTGTTCACGATTAAGTGCCGCTAATTCCGCGACTCGTAGACCGGTAGAAAACAAAACCTCTAAGATGGCGCGATCGCGCAAACCAATTAAGGTACTCTGGTCAGGCGCGGCCAATAAACGAGCCAACTGTTCTAGTTTTAAAAATTTTATTTCTTTATCTGATTTATCCTTAGCTAACTTTACTTTAGATGGTGGCAGGGAAGCAATATCTTTTTCCACAAAAAATTCCAACAATGAACGTAAAGCGATCAAATAATAGTTCTGCGTACTTTTTTTTAAAGTTTTTTTAGTCTTGGGATCAGCATGGCGGGAAAGAAATACTTTATACTGCCAAATGTGCTCAGGACTTAAATCGGAGGGTTTAATCTCGGCAAAACCTGAGCTTTCTAACCAGCGAAAAAATTTTCTTAAAAAGCGGGTATAGTTTTCTTGGGTTTTAGAAGACAGTCCCTTCTCCACCTCAGAGTAGTCTAAAAAGTCAATTAGATATTTAATTATCGCTTTTTGTTCTGGCATATATTTATTATAGCAAATAGCCAACCGAGACAACAACCGGAAAACCTCATTTATTTTTACAACACTAAAATATAATTTAGTCAACAGCAGGGAATTGGGTTATATATTAAGGTAATAAGAGCAAACCAAAGAGTCTAAATCTAGTGTCTTGCTAGAGCCAGGAATATCTAAGTCGTCCAACTCAATACAATGAAGGGGGCGAAATTAATAAAAATCCCGACAGCTATATGGCTAACGAGATTATTAACATCAATGTGAGGGGAAGCATAAATTACAACAAAAAAGTCTTGATTTACTTGGTTTTAACCATCAACAATACTTCGCATAATGTATATTAATACACCTAATACCACAAGTCAATAATGATCCACAAAGGTACGGCTAATGCACGGCTAATGATTAGTAAATCACTAAGCCCAACATATGGACCTGAGGAACAAACATTAAAATAATTTTTATAATCAAGAAAAAGACGCCAACACTCATAAGAGAAAATAAAAATACTGCAAAACCGAATAAAAATTTAAACATTGTCTCCATATCTTTTACTGGAGGCCTTCGGGATATTATCTACCTCAGGCGGCTCCTTAAACTATTAGTTACTTAAAGTAAGCGCGGTCACCATAGCGTAAATCTATATACTCTAATCCCTGGAACTCTTCAACTGGTTTCTCCTGTCTAATTACCTCTAATTTATTTAATTGCTTATCCATGTCTTCCTTGAAATTAAAAAGTATATTTGGACCATTACGCAAATCAACCTTCATAGTATTAAAAGTATCTTCTAACAAGAAACGTTCCGGCAGCAAATCGGGATAGGCTTGCATCTTTTCAAATAAAACTAAAGCGGCTTGCAAGTAATCGTCACCAGCCTTAAGACAATCGCGCTCATCTAAATAGTTGGCGCCAGCAATCGTTTCTAAAACGGGATAATTACCTAAATCAACTTCCGCCACAGCAGTCTCACGCACTAGACATCCCTTAGCGTCGCTAAAATTAAGTTCCTGCTGATTGCGCCAAATAAAAGCTAAACTACGTTCACCCGCACTAATAACTAAAGTGTGTGGCCAGCGCTTATAAACACGTAACGACTCAAAGCTAAATTTATCACTCAAGGTAGCTGATAATTCTTCGGTATCAAAAAAGATAATCTTATCTTGACCCAGCAACCAATTACGTTTTTGATGGCTTTGTTCCCAGGCTAGCACAGATAAATTGTCTTCAGAAATACGACTCAAACCCTCTATTTTTACCTGTTTAATGGTAAATAAAGGTGAATAACAAACTAGATAAACTGTTGCGGCTAAAAATAATAGTATTAAGAGTGTCCGCAATAAAAAGCGATACGGACTGCGAATTGGCTGTTGTTTTTTTTGGCGCTGACGAAAAAACGGATTATTCAAACATTTATGTTGATAATCTTTTTTAACGCTCTTAAATTTTTTAGCCCTCCTCGCTAAATATGGGCTAGACTTCCCTTTTGACATAAATTTAATAAAGTGTCAAATAATGACCCGGCGGATATTGGCCTGTAATTTAACCAGTAATTCGTAAGGAATACTTCCCTGTAAGCGTGCTAGATTATTCAAAGAATTATAATCATTTACTTGGGGTGAAATTAAAATCACTTCAGACCCAACAGTTGCTACCTCTTCCCCGCTAATTTCTAAACAACATAGGTTCATGCAAACCTTACCAGCTACATGAACACGTATTTTTTTATCACCAATTAAAAGTTGAAAATCGGCTAAACTAGATAAGCGCCGATCTAAGCCCTCATAATAACCAAAAGGAATCACGGCTATTTTAGTAGCTTGCGTCGCCCGGAAAGAGGCGTTATAAGAGACAATTTCACCAGCTGTTAAATCCTGCACAGCCACGACGGTACTGATTAAGCGCAAAGCCGGCCGTAATGATTGAGCGCGTAAGTAGCCTGGATGTGATTCAGAAAAAGGGTTGTAGCCGTACAAAGCCAAGCCGGGGCGAAAAGCGGTCAAACGCTGATCTCGTAAAGTAAAAACGCCAGCACTATTACCTAGATGCACATAAACTGGATGGCAATGTTGTTGCTGCAAAAATTCTAAATCCTGAAAAAAAAGTTCCTGCTGTTTCTGGTTATATGCACCATCACCTTCGGCATCAGCTAAATGAGAACAAAGACCTTGCACCTTTACCTTTGGCCAGCAATCACTATGTTCTCGCCAAAAAGTGGGCAAATCTTTAATTCCCTCTCTGTTCATGCCTGAATTCACAAACAAGTGTATCTGTGCCCGAATTTCTAAAGCCGCCAGAGCGCGCAAAGTTGAACTGTTGTATACGCAAATGTCCGTGCGAGACCACTTTAAATGACTATAAGCGGCTATAGGCATTTCACCAATTAAAAGCACTCGGCCCTTAAAATAACGATACACTATCTGCGCCTCTGGAAATGAGTCTATGGCGACCATTTTAATACGACTGCGATTTAAAATCTGGCACATTTCTTTTAAACCATGGCCGTAGGCATTGGCCTTGAGAACGGGAATAATCTCCGCCTGTGGCTGTTCTGCTTGCAATATTTCTAGGTTATGCAAAATCGCCTCGGCATTAATTTCTATACGATTTAAAGTCGGATATTTGGGCTTAAACCATTGTCTTAAATAAGAAATAATCATGCTATTGGGCGATAACTACTCCATTGCCTCGATTTAAACGGTCCGCGGGCAAAGAGGAGTCTAAATCAGTCAAAGTGCCAAAAAGTTCAGTTTGAGTCCAAGTGTCGTCGGCATGATAGCGTAGATTTTTTAATATTGTCACTTCTTTACCCAGCTGTTGCTGGCTAGGGGTTAAAACTAGAGCGAAATTAGCGATATAATCACCACCGGCAGCGCTAATACTATCTAACTGCCACAACAAGCGGCGAGCATCAGAATCGTAAGAAAATTTTCCAGCCAGTAAGCTATATTCACCCGACAACTCTACTCCAATCGGTAGTTGAGCGCTGAAAACTGCATTTTTCAAATCGTTACCATTGTTAACCGCTTTAACAATTAACCAATAGGTGGTAGGGACGTCAACTACAGGCGGAACCGGACCGATGCCTAACTGGTCTCCTTGAGGGCTATGATAATACAAAGCAGCAGACATTTGCAGATCGCTAGCTATTTTAACCGCCGGAAAATCTAACTCTTGCTCTAATTGAGAGTTCTGATTAAATAGTTTTACCAGCACCTTGCCCTGCAGGCTGCGAGGAAAATCTTCTTTCTCCACACGCCAAGCCGCTACTAACGCTAAATCGCCTTTTTCTCCCGGTTTAATATCCTTAATAACCAATTTATCGCCGGAGATAAGCGATTTATTGTTATCCGTTGTAATGCTAGTAATTTTAAAAGCGGCACTATTTAAATCTAGTCTGATTTCCGCCTGATTGATAGGCGTCTCGCTATTATTTTGATAGTGCAAAGTCAAGGTTAAGTTCTCGCCCAAACCGACCGATGATTGTGTGGCGCCAACATCTAGTTGCCAATTCAAGCCATTATTACTAGCCGGATTATCAATAACTGGGGGATTTAAATGAAAAGTCTCAATAATCAAGGGGTGGTAAAAAGCCAAACGTATAGCAACCCCGGCCAAGAGTAAAATAATGATAACCAAAGAAAAATCCAATACTAAATGCCAGCGATTACGATGATAAAATCTATCTCGACGACGTTGCCACCAACGTCTGATAATTTTGAATAAATTCATATAGTTAAAAGCTAAAAACCCTTAATACCAACGGCAATCTCTGCTTTGCCCTCTACTACGGATACACCAACATTAATGCCACCACGGAAATTTTTGTCATAAGCAAAGAAACTTGACAGTGCCTGACCGGCAGCAGTAAATATTCTTACTTGCGGTCCGCCACCTTGTCCAGCGCCAGTGATAATCTCAGCCTTACCGTCACCAT
>CALKWQ010000028.1 GCA_938003925.1 uncultured bacterium | reverse complement strand
CCCGGATTATACCACTTTTTAGCTCAAGTGTTTCCAAGCTATTGAACTATTGCGCGGAGCTTGACTATTTCTGGGAAAACAATTATTATCAATTAAGTAGGCAAAATTACGCCCTCGGCGTAATTTTTGCTTTAAAAGCACAAATTTAACTAATATTTATGGAAATCAGAAATATTGCTATTATCGCCCACGTTGATCATGGTAAAACCACTCTTACCGACGCTTTAATGCGTCAGACCGGTATGTCTGGTGACGAGGTCAGTATGGACAGCAACGCCTTAGAAAAAGAGCGTGGTATTACGATTTATTCTAAGAACACGTCGGTCTTTTATCGCGACACCAAGATTAATATTGTGGATACCCCTGGTCACGCTGACTTCAGTTCTGAAGTAGAGCGTATTCTGCGGTCCATTGATTGCGTGTTGTTGCTGGTGGATGCTCAGGAAGGACCGATGCCGCAGACCAAGTTTGTGTTAAAAAAATCTTTAGAATTAGGCCTGAAGCCGATTGTAGTGATTAATAAGATTGATAAGCCCGCCGCTCGCCCAGCTGAAGTAGTGGAAATGGTTTACGAATTATTTTTAGATTTAGGGGCTAGCGATGAGCAGTTGGAATTCCCGGTAATTTACGCTGCTTCTAAGCAGGGTATTGCTAAAAAGGAATTAACTGATGAATCTGATAATCTTAACCCCTTACTAGATCTGATTTTAACTCATGTTGCCCCTGCTTCTTCTGCTGAGGCGGCAGACAAACCATTGTTAGCTCAGCCTTTTAACCTCGCTTACGATAACTTTTTAGGACGTTGTGCCATTTGTCGTGTTTATGAGGGGAAGATTAAGGTAGCTCAGACGGTCTTTGTGGAAAATTTAGAAGGAACTACCAGAACGCGTAAGGTGACTAAATTATTTACTTTTAAGGGTATTGGACGTCAAGAAGTCGCTGAAGCCGAGGCCGGTGATATTGTCATGGTCGCTGGTTTGCCTGATATTTATATTGGTGAAACCATTGCCGAAAAAGCCGAGCAGCCAGCTTTGCCGGCTATTAAGATTGACGAACCGACCATCGCTCTAAATTTTTTGATTAATAATTCTCCTTTTGCTGGCAGAGAAGGTAAGTTTGTTACCAATCGTCAATTAAAAGAACGTTTAGAAAAAGAATTAGAGGTTAACGTTGGCTTAAAAATTGATTTTTCTGAGACTAGCTATTATCGTGTCTTTGGTCGCGGCGAATTGCACATTGCTATCTTGTTAGAAAATTTACGCCGCGAAGGCTATGAACTGCAGGTTTCTCAACCGCAAGTTATTGTGAAGGAAGAAAATGGTGTAAAGGTAGAGCCGTTTGAAGAGGTGACTATCGATGTGCCCGAAGGTTTGTCGGGTGTAGTTATTGAAAAAGTGTCCAAGCGTCGTGGGCAGATGACCGATTTTAAGACGCACAATGGCCAATCTCGCTTAATATTCGCCATGCCTACTCGCGGCCTGTTAGGTTATCGTAATGAATTTATTGTCGATACTCGTGGAGAGGGTATTTTGTGTGCCCAGGTGCTCGGTTTTCAACCTTACGCTGGTGATATTGAAAAGAGCGAGCTTGGCTCCATGATTTCCATGATTACCGGCAAAGCCTTGGCTTTTGCCTTGTGGAATTTGCAGGACCGAGGTGTGCTTTACATCGCTCCCAATACTGAAGTTTATGAAGGCATGGTTATTGGTAACGTGGCTAAGGGTAATGATTTGGCCGTTAACCCGATTAAGGGTAAACAGCTGACCAATGTACGCGCTTCTGGTTCCGATGAAGCGATTCAGTTGACGCCGCCGGTGCCTTTAACGATTGAATTAGGTTTAGGTATTATGAATGCTGATGAATATTTAGAAATTACCCCGCATAATGTGCGTTTGCGTAAGCAGTATTTGACGGAAAATGAGCGGCAAAAGGCTAAACGGACTAAATAATGATTGTTTAAAACAGGCTGTAATTGGCCTGTTTTTTGTTGGCCGATGTGTTATAATATTGGTATTATGAAGGCTTTTTCTACCATCTGGTTTTGGTGGCGGCACGCTGGTTTTAGGCGTTATTTTTTTAATACTGGTTGGATGTTTGCCGGCCAGATTTTTTCTTTAGGCACTTCTTTCTTAATTGGTATTTGGATGGCCCGCTATTTAGGTCCATTTGCTTATGGTAATCTTAATTACGCCATTGCTTTTACCAGTTTATTTGGCATCTTTGCTTCTCTGGGGCTAGATAATATTTTGAGTCGAGAGTTAGTAAATAATCCGCAAGATAGAGATAGATTATTAGGCACAGTTTTCCGCTTAAAACTCTGGGGGTCGTTGGCAGTAATTGTGACCGCCGCCATTTGCGCCTATCTGTTAGAAAGCGATAATCTGGTCCGTCTTTTAATTGTTATTTACTCCCTGGTATTTGTCTTTAACGCGGCTAACGTAGTTTATCTATATTTCCAAGCCCAGGTTTTATCTAAAAAGAATGCTCAAGTTCAAATTACGGTGGCTGCGTTATCAGCTTTGTTAAAGATTGGCTTGATTATCGGTGGTGGCAACTTAGTTTCTCTGATGTTGGTTTATGTGTTTGACGCCATGTTCAGCGCGGTCGCTTGGTTGATAATTTATCGGCGTCAGGGATGTTCATTGCGGGCTTGGCGTTATTCTTCGGCACTGGCTAAATCATTATGGCATGATGCCTGGCCTTTAATGCTATCTGGCGCGGCCATGTTTATCTATTTACGCATCGATCAAGTCATGATTGGTAGTTTATTGGATCACGGTGCTGTCGGCTTGTATTCTGTCTCGGTCAGATTTGTAGAAGTGTGGTATTTTATTCCGGGTATGATTTGCGCTTCTTTACTGCCAGCTATCATTAATGCAAAAAAAACGGATATTAATCAATATCGTCGTCGACTGCGTTTTTTGTATGCCTTAATGCTGATACTAGCATTTGTTATTGCTATCCCCAGTGCTTGGTTGGCTCCTTGGTTTTTACCCCTTTTATTTGGTAGCGCCTATGCGGGGGCAGTGCCAATCCTGCAAATTTATATTTTTTCTAGTCTAGGTTTTTTTCTGGGTTGGGCGATAAATCAGTATTTATTGGCAGAGAATATGGTAATGGTGATTTTTCAGGCTAATTTGTCAGCCATGATTATTAATGTCGCTCTTAATTTTTATTTAATTCCACGTTTTGGTTTGCTGGGCGCGGCCGTAGCCACTTTATTAGCCTACTCTCTTTATCCTTTGTTATCTTGGCTATACGCGAGACCAAAATTAGTTACTAATTAATTTCTATGGTGTGTTTATTGTGCAAACAACCAGGTAGATTATTACATGCCCAAGTGCCGGACTACTTGTTAAGCGGGCGAGAAGCTTGGGATATTCATTATTGTGCTAACGATAAGCTGGCTTGGATTGATGATAGTAAGTCGGTGACCAATCTAGCCGCTTATTACGATAGCTATCATGCTCATCAGGCTCACGATTCGGTGTCAACGGTTTCTTTTTCAGCCTTGAAAGCGCGTTATTTTTTTAATTATCCCGCTTGGCCCGAGCCAAAGGCCTCGGTGAAAATTTTGGACTTTGGCTGCGGTGGTGCTCAACTATTAAAACAATTGCAGGCGGTGGGATTTGATGTTTATGGCGTGGAATTTGATGAAGAGTTGGTAAGAAGTTTAGCCTCTACTTTAGGGGTAGATAAGATTTATTCGGTTGACAAGCTGGGGTTATTGCCTGAAAATAGTTTTGATGCCATCGTGCTCAATCACGTAGTGGAGCACTTGACTGATCCGTTAAGTATTTTGATGTCTTTGCAGCGCTTACTTCGTCCTGGTGGCGTTATTATGTTAGCAACTCCTAATTTAGAAGCTTGGGGCAGAATGCTTTTTGCTGGCCGCTGGCGAGGCTGGGAGTTGCCGCGTCATCGCTATCTGTTTAGCGATTCTGCTTTAGTAAAATTATTATCAATGGCTGGCTATAAAACAGATAAGGTGATGTTTTCTTCACGTTTGGCCAGAGGCATGTTTGTTTCTGGTTTTATGCCTGCTTGGGAGCGGTTAACTGTCAAGCCTCGCTGGCGCTATCTCCTGCATCTCGGCGGCTATATTTTTGCCATCCTTGCTAGACTGCTAGCTTATGTGGGTCTAGCGGGGAAACAAGAAGAATTAATCGTTTTTGCACATAAATAAAATTTATGAAATGCTCAATTTTGATTGTCACCTATAATGCTAAGGAATATACGCAAGTTTGTTTGCAACATCTTTTCGCTGAGCCCTGGAAAGACCTAGAACTTATTTTATTTGACAATCTTTCTAATGATGGCGTGCGTGAAGTAGTAGCAAGTTATGCCGGCAAAGATTGGGTTAAGACTTTCCTTAGTCAAGAGAATTTGGGATTTGCTTTGGGCAATAACGCCGCCGCCAAAATGGCTGAGGGCGAATACTTATTCCTATTAAATCCAGACACTGAAATTAGCCCTACCGAAATTAATAAGCTGGTGGCTTATTTAGACGCTAATCCAAAAGTCGGCGTGGTTGGTCCTAAGATTTATGACGCTGACGGTTTGGTGCAAGAATCGTATGGCTTTGCCATGACTTTGGGTAGTGAAGTAATTGGCAAAATTTTTGGTTCTATTTATATCCAATCATTGCCATTAGTACGTTCAGTGCGGATGCGTTGGCTAGACAAGCAAGAGATTAGTCCGGTTGGCTGGATTGGCGGCGCTGCTTTAATGATCAGGCGAGATTTATTCGAGCGATTAGGCGGTATAGACCCTAACTTTTTCTATTCAGCCGGTGATATGGTTGATTTGTGTGCTAGTGTCAAAAAAATGGGCTTTGAAGTAATGTTTTATCCAGGTGCTACCATGAAGCACAAAGGTGGCGCTTCTACGGCCAAAAATAAGGTGGCAGCCTTAGACCGCTCTTTAGCGGGGACTTTATATTTTTTCCGTAAGCATTACGCTTATCG
This sequence comes from uncultured bacterium, assembly GCA_938003925.1. Lineage (GTDB taxonomy): Bacteria > Patescibacteriota > Patescibacteriia > Patescibacteriales > UBA12465. The sequence goes on along the minus strand of CALKWQ010000028.1, from coordinate 48,443 downwards.
CGGTTACTTGGCTTTGAAAGTAGTATACATTGCTATCTCTTTGGTAAAATCATTAATCGCCACTGTTTTATCGGTTGTTAATTATCGGAAATTTTGGCCTATTGCTGTCTCTCATGGCGTGGCCGTGTGGCGCTTAATTAGCGGCAGGCTTTAGCATATGAAGATAATCATTCTGTCTCCATCACAAAAGACCGTGGGCGGCGTAGAAAGGTTCTGCGCTTATTTGCTTTCTGTATATCAACAAGCCGGGCATGAGGTAGAAATTGTCGCAGCTCCAGAAGACAATAGTTTTGTGGCTAAAATTGTTCACTTGGTGGGTTTAGGCGCACCCCTTGCTGCTTGGCGCTTAGGTAGACTAGTGAGGTCTCGCCCTTATGATGTTTTAGTGACCAATGGTATGCTGGCCTGGAATCTGAGTGGTGATAATATTATTAATATTCAACATGGCACCTTCGCTGCCGCGGCTGATAGGATTGATAAAGGTAAAAATCAATTTAAATGGCTGATGAAACGTTATGGTTGGTCCTATTTTGAAGCTCTGGCCGCTAAGAGGGCAGCTAGGGTGGTGGCGGTTTCTGCTGATACAGCGGCCAGTGTCAAGAAGTATTATGGTGTAGAGGCGGAGGTCATCAATAATGCTGTGGCTACCGATATTTTTGTTAAAAGTGACCAGGCGTTGGCACGAGCGCATTTTAATTTGCCGACTGAGGGGTTATTGGCCCTGTTTGTTGGCCGTTTTGAATATGGCAAGGGTTCAGATATTATGATGTCTTGTCTGCCAATTTTAAAGAGTAATGATTATAAGTTAGTCTTGGCCGCTGATCGCCAAATTACTGCTGAGCAAATTATTTCTCTGCAGAATATAGCTTATACTGAGATGCCCTTGCTTTATGCTGCATGTGACTTATTTATTTTTCCTTCGCGACACGAAGGCTGTTCGCTGGCTCTATTAGAGGCTATTAGTTGCGAGTTACCTTTTATAAGTACGGCAGTAGGTTCAGCTCCAGAACTAGCTTCTCTTGAGCCTGCTTTGCGCACCAGAGTTTGCCCGATATCATCATTTACTCAATGCTTGTCTGTTTGTCTGGAGTCTAAGTCAGCCGCCGTAGCGGCGACTATGGCGAAAAAGTTGTTGTTAACTAACTTTTCTCAAGCTGAATTTTGTCGCCGACATTTAGAAATTATAAATAGCTTAAAACTTTAAAACTATGGATAGGGTAGTAGATATTATTATTCCAACTTATCACCGAGCTCAGATTCTAGCGGAGAGACTACCTAGTTACTGGCGCCAGCCAGAAGCGCGTCAGATTTTTATTATCGATAGTGGCGAGGATCGCTCCACCGAAACGATGGTGGCTGGGTTAAAATCACAATCACCAGTGCCTATTTTTTATTATCGTTTCCCTAAGCACGAGGTGCAGCAGGTGTGTAAAAATTATGGCATTAGCCAAGGTGATGCCCCTTTTGTGTTTATCGGTGAAGATGATTTGGCTTTACCATCAGATCATCTGGCAGTCTTGCTGGAAGCTCTATTAAGGAACAAAGTAGACGGAGTGGCTGGTCGTCGTTTATATATTCAAGATGGGCAAAGCCAGGCCGAGGCGGAGGCGGCCGCCCCCACTGGTGGCCGTATATTTACTCGCTTTCCGTTTGAAGCTTACTTCGAAGCTTTTTTTACCGGCGAATTGCCTGTAAAATATTTACACTCCAACGCTCTATTGCGCCGAGAGGTGTTTCAGACTTCAGCTTTTGATCCTCGCTATCGCGGTAACGCTTTTCGTGAAGAATTGGATTTTTATTTATCTTGTTTGCGCCAGGGGAAGAAGATGTTGGCTACTAGCCGGACTGCTTGTTTTCATTTACGGTCCCCACGAAAACAGGGTAGCGGTTCGCAAATTAGGCGTTTACGCTACGAGTGGTTTGTGTGGATTAACACTTTAAAATGTTTTTGGAAAAATCGCGATGTTTTAAAAACAGAGTTCAACTTTTACTGTCCGCCGTTGGCGGCAGTGGCGGTGATTGTAACTCGTTACACCAATGGTTTATGGAGACGTCTAAAAAGAAAATTCTAATAGTTTTAACTAAAGCTCCTTATCCGGTGACTGATGGCACCAGAAAAAGACTATGGGAGGATTTAATTAAAGGTCTTTATCCTGAGTTTGATCTAGATTTATTGCTAATTGGCCCAGAAAAAGTTGAACCAGAGGTGGAGCGGGCTCTGCTTGGTTTTTTTAGTCAGGTAAAAGTTTTTCATTTATCTTTTCTAAAGTTTGTCATCAATGCTTGTAAGTCTATATTTTCAAATCGGCCTCTACAGGTTGAAGCCTATGCTAGCCGTGCCGCTCAGACATGGTTAAAAAATAATTTTGATCATTATCATTCGGCTTATTTTCACACTATTCGCCCTGGTATTTATTTGGAAAGCTTATCCGCTGATCAGCGTAGCCGGGTTTTATTGGATTTAAATGACGCTATTTCTTTGAATTATCAAGACGCCCGTCGTTTGGCAACTTGGCCTTGGCGTCTAGTCTATGGCTTAGAAGCTGAGCGGGTTGCCCGTTATGAATCCAAGTTGCTATCTTTGGTGTCCCGGGCTAATGTAGTATCTATTTTTGACGAACAGCATTTATTAGCTAATTGTCTGGCAAAAAATTTAAAATGTCCTGAATTTACTCGTATTTTTATTGGTATGGAGGCTGACCAATCAGTTGCACCGGTACCATTATCAGGTCGTCAAGATTTATTATTTTTTGGTAATCTGAAATATCCACCCAATCACGACGCTCTGACTTACTTAGTGCAGCGGCTATGGCCTAAAATAAGACAGCAACACCCCTCTTTGCGATTATTAATCGCTGGTCAGGGGAGCGAGCACTTATCAGTGACTGCGGATAATATTGTTGGTCTGGGTTTTGTGGATGATTTGTCGGTATTGTTTAGTCGCGTTCGTTTGTTATTGGCGCCTATCCGTTTTGGTGCCGGCGTACCCACTAAAATGCTAGAGAGCTTATCTCGGGGAGTGCCGGTTATAACCACTCCCGTGGGTGCTCGCGGCCTAGCTCCAGATAGCCAATCTGGTATCGTGTGTTTAGGTGAGAGCGATGAACTAGCTTGGGTGCAGACAATTAATTCTTTGCTGGTCGACAGCTCTCGCTATCAACAATTAGCTGACGATGGCGTAGCTTTTATCGCCCGTCATTATCAGCGCGAAACTGTCAGGGCACGATATGTAAATATTTTTAGACAGCTCAGCTGCTAAGTAGTTAGTAGTGGGATTAATAAAAATCGGCTATAGGGCCGATTTTTTTGCAGTTTAAAGTTGTCGCTTCTAATTACTTAGTAGCGATTATCTTAATTTGTCTAGATTTATTGATTACGCTCCAAATAGTACACAGGCTATTAAAAATAACTTTAGGCAAGAATTTGTGCAAATATTTGCTCCAGGGAATCCAGGCATGAGTTTGGATGGTAATGGCTTTAATCTTAAAACCAGCCGCTTCTAGTAGATTACCTATCAGTAATGGTGTCCAGGTATAGAGGTGCTTGTTAATATCACTGGCTATAAACTTCTTTTCACGGCGCCAATCATCAATGGGTAAAAACATAATTAATAGACCGTCAGTGGCTAGTTTTTCTTTTAAGGCGCTAAGGGTGGCATGCGGGCAAATTACGTGTTCCAGTGCGTGGTCTGAAATAATTTTGTTAAATTTAATGTCTGCAGGTAGATCGCTGATTTTTTCTACTGCCATTACTCCATTTTTATTGGCGGTGGCCCTGGCTGTTTCATTAATTTCTACGCCATATTTATGGGCGCATTTTAGTGACTGCAGCATAAAGCCGCCCCCACAGCCAAAATCAAGCACGGTGTCGTCAGTATTAATGTGAGGCGTAAATTTCCAGTCATCCAATATTGGGCCGAGCGCTCCCGTCTTTTTTTTGCCAAGCAAAATATTTTTGATCGTAATGTTGTTCCATATTAATATTTTTTTATCTCCCCCCTCTACCTAAAACTGTCGCGATGGTCTTTAAGATAATAGCGGCGTCCAGATAGAAAGAGCGGTGCTTAATATAATACAAGTCATTTTGCAGTTTCTTTAAAGTGTCGTCAGCACTGGGAGAGTGGTATTCACCAGAAATTTGATCCCAACCCGTCAGGCCTGGTTTCACCAGCAGTCTGGTGGTGTAGAATGGAACTTTCTGTTCTAGTTCGGCTGAGAATTCCGGTCTTTCTGGTCTGGGGCCAATGAAACTCATTTCTCCTTTAAGAATATTAATAAGTTGAGGAATTTCGTCTAGGCGAGAGGAGCGGAGAAAGCGGCCTATACCAGTGATGCGCTGATCTTGCGGCAAAGTCATGCCACCATCATTGCCGGCCACTTTCATGGTGCGGAACTTGTACAAGCGGAAGATTTGTCCGTTTTTACCAACCCTGGCTTGAGTAAAGAAAACTGGACCCGGGCTGCTTACTTTCACTAGCAAAGCCAATAAGGGCCATAAGAGAGCGGAGATGAATAAACCAGCTCCGGCTAAGATAAAATCCAGACCCTTTTTTAAGGTGTCAAAATAATTTTTTTCTCCTTCTTGCAGATTGTCTAAAAACCAATCCTGCTTAATACTCTCTACCGGTACTTTTTCGTTAATCTGTTCGTAGAAATTATCGTAAGAGATGAAGCTGACCCGGTGACGCAGGAGTGTAAACAAAGTTTGACGCAACTTAGGGTCGTCGCCAAAGTCATCGGCTAACACAATTGTGCGAATATTTTTATTAATGACATTAGCCTCTAGATTTTGTAGCTCAGTTAAATTTTGGAAGATCAAAGCGGTTTGATAGCCAAGTCCGGGTCGACTCTTTAGCTCTTCTACTAAAGAGATAACACGTTGATCGTAGCCGATGATAGCGAGACTGTTTTGCCAAGCTTGAGCACTGATTAGCCAATAGGCAAAACGACGCCAGAGTAAGAAGCCAAAGGCGGCAATCGCGGCAAAAATTGCCAGATTGGTTTTAGGGGCAATGTCTACTCGAGGAAAGAGATAAAAATAAATGACGGCGAGGAGGGAAGCGGCTACCACACTATTTAAGGTGCGGCGGGTAAAACTATGTATAGCGGCCATTTGGCGCAAGCTATAGAGACTGTTGATGTAGAAAACGGTAATAAATAAGACGAATACCCCCAAGAAATATTGCCAATGTCCCTGCCAATAAGGGGTTAAACTGTCTTGGCGTCCGATGAGACGATAGCGCACCAGGAGAGTCAGGGCGAGAGCGGCATGTAATACTAATAAATCGCCCAGCAGAAAGATTATTTTTTTGAATTGATGAGTCATATAATATCTTAATCATAGCAATACAAAAAGTGAAAAGCAATTGTTTTTATTGACTAAAATTGATAATTATGTTAATATTTATTGAAGTTGACAGTGCCGATTAGTCTGATAACCAATCAAGTGATAGCGGTGGCAGGAAGCGTAGCTCCGCTTTTTTTGTTTAGGCGTAATGTGGTATAATTAAATCAATAGTTATTATTTTTTGTCTTTATGTTTACATCGAAAACAAGTTTTTCTTTATTACTCGCCACGGTCGCTCTTATCTGCTGGACTTGGCCAACTGCGGCCTCAGCCACGGTTTGTAATACTAAAGTAACCCTTACTCTAAATCTGATGGAAATCGGCGGCAATCCTTTGCCTGGATTGAAGTATGATTTATATGAACAGGAAGAGGATAATTTAAAGCGCCAGGTGGCTGGCACCAGGGTGGCTGGCGGTGCTGTGGATGCTCGCGGAGAAGCGGAAATTAAAATTGCTCCTGACCCGGATAAGAAGTACGCTTTGCGAGTTTATCAGCTGAAAGCTGACATTGGTGAATATTGGTTTTTTGATGCTGTGCAATTTTCTTGCGGTAATGACAAAACCCTAAATCGCAGCTTACCTTATCTGAAAGTAGTTTTACGCGATAGTGCCGGCAACCTTAAGAAGAATCAAGGTTTTTCTCTCTATGAACAGACTTATGATTTCGATAATCGTCCTGTGAAAGATCCAAAACGCTTGATTGCTAATTTAAAAACCGGTGAAGACGGCACAGCTTTAGTCTTTGTGGGCACAGCTCATCCTTATGATCTCAATAAGCGTGGGCTTTATGTTATTTCTACGTCTGTTGATAAGACGATTTTTGATGTGTATGACATTGCTATGTTGCCTTTTCGTAATTATGTCCTGGAATATACTTTTAGCAGTTTAGCGGTTAATCTGCGCTCAGCTGCCGGTCAGCCATTAGTCGGCCAAGAAGTATCAATTTATCAGCAAATGAAGAGTGGTAATAACTTGTCTCTGGGTACCAGGGTGCGTAATGGCAAAACTGATAGCAGTGGCTACCTACGGCTAGAATACCCGGCAGGAACTTATGCTGTGGCCGTGAAAGATTCTTTTAATCGCGATGCGGTTATTTGGAATGTGACGATTAAAGAACAGCAAGCCAATAAACTGGATTTTGTGCTTAACTCTATGCGTGCTTCTTTGGCTGATGGTGCTGGCGAATTGCTGGCTAACACTGGTCTTAGGCTGTTTTCGTTATATGAAAATAACGGTAAGTATTATAAAGATAAGGAAATTGGTGTGGTTAAAATCGGAGCTAATAAATTAGGGGTCGTGTCGTTATCGGAGGGCCCATATCTTCTCAGTTATGCTGGTAAGGATAAGATTGAATATGGCCAGGCTTTCTGGGCTTTAGCTGGTCAGACTAATACAGTGCTAGTTAAAATGCAGCAAGCTCAACAAATCAGTGCTACCCAATCATTTTCGCCTGCCAAACCTGCTAGTGGTGCTACCGCCACGTCGGTTAATGTGGCTGCACTAGCTAATCGTTTAGCTGGTCGCATTCTGTTACAAACCGAGAGCGCCGGTGAAGCCTGGTACGTTAATCCTAAAGATTTAAAACGCTATTATTTAGTTAATGGTTCAGCTGCTTTTAAGCTGATGCGTAGCGCTGGTATTGGCGCCACTAACGCTGACTTACAAAAAATTCCTATTGGTGTGGGCAGTCGTTTTGCCGGCGATGATAGTGACGGAGATTTATTGCCAGACGGTCTAGAGATTGCCATTGGGACTAATCCTAATAATCCCGATAGTGATCAGGATGGATTTAAAGATGGAGCAGAAATAGCCGCTGATTTTGATCCTCTCAGCATTGGACGATTGCGTTACGATTTAGCCTTTGCCAATAAACAAAAGGGAAAAATCTTACTACAAGTACAGAAAAACGGCGAGGCTTGGTATGTGAATCCTCAAGATGGTAAGCGTTATTATTTAGGTAATGGTGATTCCGCTTTTCAAATTATGCGCTTTCTTAGTTTAGGTATTAGTAATAAGGATTTAGCTGGTATCGGAGTGGGTCAATAATTTATGGCAGATACAAAGACACAATTTATTTGGCCTCCTATTGGTCAGGACCGGGCAATAGACTTTTTAGAAAAAAGTTTATTGTCGGGCAAATTAGCGCAGACTTATGTTTTTGCCGGTCCGCGCGACTTGGGCAAGTCTAGTTTGGCCTTGGCTTTTGCCCATAATCTCTGGCGCCAAGACCAAGGAGCTGGGGTTAGTCGGGGTGATTTTACCAGTTTAAATAGTGATTTATACATTTTAGATAAAGACCCTGAAAAAAAACAAATTAGCGTAGAGCAGGCCCGTGATTTTATCAAGCGACTTAGTCTCAGCTCTTTCTCTAATTCTTATAAAATTGGTATCATTAAAGAGGCGAAGACATTATCACCAGAAGCACAAAATGCACTCCTAAAAACCCTGGAGGAACCGAAAGACAAAGTTATTATCATCCTGTTAATTGAGGACACTAGTTTCTTGATGCCTACCATTTTATCCCGCAGTCAGGTGTTATATTTTTACCCGGTTTCTAGTGCTGCCGTCTATGATTACTTATTATCCAGCTTGGATATTAAGCGTTCTTTAGCCAAGGAGCTAGCAGCAGCGTCCCTGGGTCGTCCTTTGCAAGCGCGTGCTTGGGCGGATAAACCGTCTGCGTATCAGGAGCGAGCGGATTTAGTGCAGCAGCTATTTACTTTTAATAGTCTTAGTTTGTCAGCCAGATTGCAGTTTATTGCCACTGCCGGTAACGATAATAGTTTTGAGGCGACTCTGGCGGAGGAGTGGATTACAATCTGGGAGGGTCTGTGGCGCGATGCCTTACTTCTGTCCTTGGGGCAAGACGATCGGCTGCAATATCCAACTCTAGCCGAGGCGGGACAGAAACAGCTGGCCGTTATACCGGAATCAGAGCGATCTTCCCGTTGTTTGGCTAATTTAAAACACTTACAGCAAGCGCGCGCTTATATTCGTGGTTTTGTTAATCCCAAGCATGTTTTAGAAAGTTTAGCGATTTATCTTTAATTTTATGCGTTATCTTAAATTAGCTCTCGTGCTAGTCGGTGTCACTCTGCTGAGTTCGGCCTGTACTATCTCCATCGGTTCTGGTGGTCTAAGCGGTAGTAATAACGCCAATGACGGCGGAGTGTGGTTAAGTGCTGACAAGGGTAATACCTGGAAGCAGATGTCCCTTATCCCTTCAGTTACCGGTAAGCCTGGCAGCTTGGGCGGAGTAGATGTTGGCGTGCTGACGGCCGATCCGCAAGACAGTAATGCAGTGTATTTGGGCACAGTCGGCAAGGGTTTGTATTATACTTATAACGTTAATAATGGCTGGAATGAGGCTAAGGGCTTGGGTCAAGGGACGGTCAATGACGTTAAGGTTGATCCGAAAAATAAATGTACTTTGTACGTGGCGATTGCCAACCGCCTTTATCGCTCTCAAGATTGCGGGCGCACTTGGCAGCAAACCTATTATGATAATAATCCCGGGGTTAACGTAACTACTATCGCAGTTGACCATTATAACAGCGATAATATTTATATAGGCACCTCTCGGGGCGATATTATTAAGAGTATAGATCGCAGTGTCTCCTGGCGCACGATTCAGCGGGTGAATGAAAGTTTGGCTCGTATTATTATTTCACCCCAAGACAGCCGTTTAATCTTTGTGACTACGGTAAAAAACAACGTCTATAGCTTTAACTCCAACACAGTCACCAATGCTAATAATTCAGCCGATATAGATCGGAACTTTGCGGTTGATAATTGGTTAGATTTGAGCGCTGTGCTTAAAGATTTTAATTTGGGGGCCAATTTCCGCGATATTGTGGTTTGTGCTGCTGACGGTTCTTTATTTCTGGCCACCGACAAGGCGATTGTCCGCTCACCTGATAAAGGGGTTACTTGGGAGAGCATCAAGTTGATTCCGACCGAGAAAGACGCTATTATTAACGCCGTGGCCGTGAATCCTAAGAATTCACAAGAAATATATTATGTTACCAATACTACCTTTTTCCGCTCGTTAGACGGTGGCGCTACTTGGACTACTAAGAAGTTAACTACTACTAGAGCAGGCTGGGATATTCTGATTGATATGGCCAACCCTAATAATATTTATTTAGGTACTAAGAAATTACAATAATAATTTTACTTTTATGAACACCCACCTTGCTGCTAAACAGGCAGATTTTGACAGCATTTTAGATTTTTTTAAGCGTGATATCGCCGCTTTACGTACCGGTCGAGCAAACCCAGCGGCCTTAGATGGTATTCAGGTGGAAGCTTATGGTGTTTTAAATCCTTTAAACGCTGTGGCTAATATCGCTGTGGCTGATGCCCGCAGTATCACCGTTACTCCTTGGGATAAGGCAGTTTCTAAGGCAATTGAAAAGGCTATCATTGAAGCGGACCTAGGTTTGGGCGTGATTAATGAGGGTGATAAGGTGCGCTTGACTGTGCCGGCATTAACGGAGGAGACTCGCCGAGAAACAGTTAAAAAACTGAACGAGAAAATGGAAAAATCTAGAATTATTTTACGTCAGACTCGTGAAGAGGTGAAAAATGCTATTGAGCGGGCAGCGGCCGACAAAGAAATGTCTGAAGATGAAAAATTCCGGGGCATGAAAGAATTGGATGAATTCGTAGCCAAGAAGAATGATGAGTTAAAAGAGGCGCGCGATCACAAAGAAAAGGATATTATGGAAATTTAATTATTTGCTTCTTATGTTTACAGCTTTGATATTCATTGTAGTTTTATCGGTGTTAGTCTTTGCTCATGAGTTGGGTCATTTTTGGACGGCTCGGAAGTTGGGGGTTAAGGCTGAGGAATTTGGTTTTGGTTTTCCGCCCAGGGCCGTCGGTTTTTATAAGGATGTGCAGGGTAAGTGGCGTCATTTTTGGGGAAATCGTACTTTAGACGAATTACCTGACGGGCAAGAACCGGCTGACACGGTCTATTCTCTCAATTGGCTACCCATCGGTGGTTTTGTGCGTATTAAGGGTGAAAATGGAGAGGGTAAACAAGAAGCAGATAGTTTTGCCGCTAAACCTCTGTGGCGGCGCGCTTTGATTTTAGCTGCTGGCGTGATCATGAATATTATTTTAGCCGCGGCGTTGCTGTCGATTGGTTATATGATTGGCATGCCTCAAGCTTTGGATGAAGTCGGCGCTTCGGCGCGTATCAGTCAGGCGCAGGTTTATGTAGTTGAAGTCTTGCCCGATTCTCCAGCTCAACTAGCTAATCTAAAGCCAGGCGACGTTATTGTCTCAGTTAATGGTCGGACGATTAGTAGCAGTGAAGAGCTCCAGAATATTGTGGGCGCAGCTGCGGGCATAGAGACTGATTTTTTAATTAAAGGTGAGACTGGCGAGAGGCAAGTGACTATGTCTCCTAGAGCTATGACTGATACTGGTAAAGCTGGTATTGGTGTGTCTATCTATGCTTCTGGTACAGCTAGATATCCTTTCTTTATTGCTATTTGGGAGGGTATTAAAACTACTGGTTTAATGTTTTGGGCTATTATTGTAGCCTTTGCTCTTTTGATTAAAGATTTATTTTTGGGAGTCAGTGTTGGGAGTCAGGTTGCAGGTCCGGTTGGTATCGCTACTTTAACCGGTCAGGTGGCCAGCCTTGGTTTTGCTTACTTACTCCAGTTTATGGCCTTATTATCTTTAAACCTGGCTTTGATTAACATCTTGCCTTTTCCAGCTTTAGATGGCGGCCGCTTGTTATTTTTGTTGATTGAGAAGTTTAAGGGCAAACCAGTGCGACAGTCGGTAGAAGCTTGGATTCATACTATCGGTTTCTGGCTGCTAATTATTTTAATTGTGGTAGTTACTTATAAAGACATTGCTCGTTTGTTTTAGGAATTAAAGTTATATTTATTAATGAGTCTTGCCAGTAGTTTTTCTGCTGCTTGCTGGATAGCTACTGCGGACTATGAATATTATGAAGATAAATTTAAAGGCAACTCGTTTAGAGCTAACGGATGCGATTGTCAATTACTTGCAAACCAAGGTGGATATGCTGGAGAAATATTTAGGTGATACCACGGTTTTAAATTGTGATGTGGAGCTAGAGAAATCAGTTGGCGGTCAGCATAAAGGCGATATTTTTCGCGCCGAAATCAACCTACAGATTCCGCGGGAAATTTTACGCGTAGAAAAGACCGAAACCGATCTATATAAAGCTATTGATAAGGTCAAGGATCACTTAGCTGAAATTATTATCAGTCATCGCGAGAAAGAGCGCGACTTACAAAGAGGGAAGTAGTTAAGAAATAAGAACAGGCGTCAATGGGCGCCTGTTTTTTTGTTTTTTCGGGCTTTTTTGCGTCTTGTCGTCATATACAATATGTAGTATAATAATTATTAATTATCACACTATATGTTGATATATTATTTTTTAAAGTAATCAATGCGTTTTATGAATAATATGCAAGATCATTCCACTGTAGCCGGTATTTCTGTTATCAAAAGGAGCGGTGGTGTCGTCCCTTTTGATTTAAATAAAATCTCCGGAGCAATCATGAAGGCGGCCGTAGCTGTCGGCCAAGGCACCGAAGAGGATGCCGACCGTCTAGCGCAGCAAGTAGCGCAACAGGTTTTGGCCTTGTCGGCGGCCAAAAGGGAAGAGGGGAGGCCAACTGATGTCGGCGTAGAAGAAATTCAAGATTTGGTAGAACAGGCGCTAATGGCCAGCGCTTTACCTGATTTAGCTAAGGCTTATATTCTCTATCGTGAGAAGAGAGCCGCTTTACGTCGTCGTGACTTATTTAAAAAAAGACTTAATCTAAAGCCGTACGAATACCCAGAATTATATGAATATGTCAGCGCTATTCGTCATTCTTACTGGATTCACACAGAATTTAATTATTTAAGCGATATTCAGGACTTCAAGACGGCGGTAAGCGAGGCCGAGCGTCACGCTATTAAGCACTCTATGCTGGCCATCGCTCAGATTGAGGTGGCGGTCAAGGCTTTCTGGGGAGATATTTATAAGAAGTTGCCGAAGCCGGAAATTGCTGCAGTTGGTTTTACCTTCGCTGAGAGCGAAGTTCGTCATATGGATGCCTATGCCCATCTTCTAGAAATACTGGGGTTGAACGAGGAATTTGCCAAAATCAAAACGATGCCAGCCCTGATGGAGCGGGTGGAATATTTAGAAGATTCCATCAGCACGGCTAAGAGCGAAGATAATAAAGATTATGCTTTGGCGGTTTTATTATTCTCCTTGTTTATTGAACATGTGTCTCTATTTTCCCAATTCTTAGTCATCATGTCTTTTAATAAGCATCGCAATTTGTTTAAAGGCATTTCCAATGCAGTAGAGGCAACTTCTAAAGAGGAACAGATTCACGGTTTATTTGGCATTGAGGTAATCAATCTTATTAAAGCCGAACATCCTGAATGGTTTGATGATGATTTTAAGGCACAGATTATCACTGCTTGTCAGCGCGCCTTTGCTTCGGAGCAGAAAGTAGTGGACTGGATTTTAGAAAAGGGCGAACTCAGTTTTCTGCCTAAACAGGTGATTATTGAGTTTATCAAGAATCGTTTAAATAATTCTTTGGCTAGCATTGGCCTGGAGCGTATTTTTGAAGTCGATGCTAAATTGTTAGAACAGACCGAGTGGTTTGATGAGGAAGTAGTGGCCACCAAGCACGGTGATTTCTTCGTGAAACGTTCTATTAATTACAATAAGCGTAGCCAGAGTATCACTGGCGATGATTTATTTTAGAAAATTTTTTAAGGCAAGTACAAATTATAAATTATAAAAAATTATTTATGTATTGGTTAAACGAATATTCAAGATCATTTTTAGCTAAAGGTTATCTTAATCAGGGTACGGACGCCGAACAGCGTATTAAAGAGATTGCGCAGAGTGCGGAAGACATCCTTAAAAAACCTGGCTTTGCCGCCAAGTTTTATGATTACATGTCTCGCGGCTATTATTCTCTAGCCTCGCCGGTCTGGTCTAACTTCGGTCTATCTAAAGGCTTTCCCATTAGCTGCTTTTCTTCCTATCTCGGCGACGATATGGGGCAGATTTTATTTACTCAAGCAGAAGTGGGGATGATGAGCAAATATGGCGGCGGCACTGCGGGCTACTTTGGCGAACTACGCGGACGCGGGGCGGCTATTAAAGACAACGGTTCTTCTTCTGGGGCAGTACATTTTATGCAGTTATTTGAAACTCTGGTAAATGTCGTCAGTCAGGGTTCGGTTCGTCGTGGTCACTTTGCTCCTTATTTACCCCTAGAGCATCCAGATATTGATGAATTCTTAAATCTAGGCACCGAGGGCAACGCTATTCAAGAAATGACTTATGGCGTTACCGTTACCGATCAATGGCTGTCAGAAATGGAAGCGGGTGATAGTCAGAAACGAGCAATTTGGGCCAAGGTCCTACAGCGTCGCAACCAGATGGGTTATCCTTATATTTTCTTTACCGATACGGTTAATAAAAATACGGTTGATGTCTATAAGGATAAAGGGCTGAAGATTCACGCTAGTAATTTATGTTCGGAAATCTTGCTGCCTTCTAACGAACAATGGTCTTTTGTGTGCGATTTATCTTCTTTAAACTTATTCCATTATGACGAGTGGAAAGACACTGATGCGGTTGAGACCCTAGTCTATTTCTTAGATGCGGTCATGTCCGATTTCATTACTCGTTTAGAGGCGATGCGCGACAGCAATGATCCGAGAAAAAAACAGTCTTTTGCTTTTATGGAGCGGGCCTATAACTTCGCCGTTGCTAACCGAGCTTTAGGTTTGGGTGTTTTGGGTTGGCATTCTTTATTGCAAAGCAAAATGTTGCCTTTAGATAGTCGGGATAGTGCGCGCTTGAATGTAGCCATCTTCAAGGATATTCAAGAACAAGCTTACGCGGCTTCTAAAAAGATGGCCCTAGAATATGGCGAGCCAGAAGTATTAACTGGTTACGGACGCCGCAACGCCACTTTAATGGCTATTGCCCCCACCACTTCCTCGGCCTTTATTCTGGGTCAGGTTTCTCAAAGCATTGAGCCGATTTGGTCTAATTGCTACGTGAAGGATATTGATAAGATGAAGGTGACGATTAAAAACAAACAGTTAGAAAAATTATTAGAAGAGAAGGGTCAAAATACCAAAGAGACTTGGATTAGTATTCGTGATAATGACGGCTCGGTGCAACATTTAGATTTTTTGAGTACGACGGAAAAGGAGATTTTTAAGACTTTTCAAGAAATTAGTCAAAAAGTTTTAATTGAGCACGCCGCCGCTCGTCAGCAGTATATTGATCAGGGTCAATCTCTTAATTTAGCGATTAATCCGTCTGTGCCGACTAAGGAAGTCAATGCTTTATATATGTATGCCTGGAAGTTAGGCATTAAGACTCTGTACTATCAGCATAGCGTTAATGCCGCACAGCAGTTCGGACGTTTGAAGGATTTGCAAAATTGTCAGTCTTGCCAGTCCTAGTTTAGGGTTATTAGTTGTCAGCAGACTCCCGCTCGCGGGAGTCTTTTGATTAGCGAGCAAGAAAAAACATCTTTTGGTGTAAAAGTCAATATTTATTAAATACCAAAAGCATATTATACTGAAAATAGCGCTTTTGGCGTAATTTTTTGTCCTAGCGTCTTAATATAAATATATGAATTTTTTAGACAAAATCTTGGGTGATCCGAATGAAAAGATTATTAAAGAAATTAGAAAAACAGTGTTACAAATTAATGCTCTAGAAGCTACTTATCAGGCTTTAAGCTTAGAGCAGATTAAAGAAAAAAGTACTGACTTTAAAGCCAGAATAGCGGCTGGGTCTAGCTTGGAAGAAATTTTGCCTGAGGCTTTTGCCAATATGCGCGAAGCTTCACGTCGGATTTTAGGTCAGCGTCATTACGACGTCCAGCTGATCGGCGGTATCGTCTTGCATCGTGGACAGATCGCCGAAATGAAGACGGGTGAAGGTAAGACTTTGGTGGCAACCCTGCCTTTATACCTCAACGCCTTGGCGGGCAAGGGAGTGCATTTGATTACCGTTAATGATTATTTAGCCCGTGTTGGTGCCGGTTGGATGGCGCCTTTGTACCATGCAGTTGGCCTCACCACTAGTGTTATTGTCCATGATGCCGCTTTTCAATATGATCCAGAATATAACGACGAGAACCAGTATGATGAGCGTCTGCGTCATTTCCGTCCAATTGCTCGCCGCGCTGCTTATTATTGCGATATCACTTACGGCACTAATAATGAGTTTGGTTTTGATTATTTACGTGACAACATGGCCTATAGTCTAGGTCAAACAGTGCAACGTTCTTTGCATTACGCAATTGTAGATGAAATTGACTCTATCTTAATTGATGAAGCGCGTACTCCTTTAATTATCAGTGCTCCTGCCGAAGAATCGGGTGATAAATATCTTAAATTTTCCCAGCTAGTACGGCGCTTAACAGAAAACGAAGATTATAATGTGGATGAGAAATTGAAAGCAGCTACTCTGACGGAAGCGGGTATTAATAAGATTGAAGACTGGTTGGGAGTCGGTAATATTTATGTAGCTGGTGGGGTTAAAGATGTGCATCATTTGGAACAAGCTTTGAAAGCTTTGGTGTTATTTAAGCGCGATCGTGATTATGTAGTTAAAGATGGCGAGATTGTTATCGTGGATGAATTTACCGGTCGGATGATGCAGGGTCGTCGTTACAGCGAGGGTTTACATCAGGCTATTGAAGCGAAGGAGGGAGTGAAGGTGCAAAAAGAGTCTCAGACGATGGCTACCATCACTTTTCAAAATTTGTTCCGTATGTACCAGAAGCTATCTGGTATGACGGGTACGGCGTTAACAGAAGCAGAGGAATTCTTTAAAATCTATAAATTGGAGACAGTAGTTATCCCTACCAATAAACCCAATGTCCGCAAAGATCTTAATGATTTAATATATCGCACTGAAGAAGATAAATTTGCGGCGGTGATTAGGGAAGTGAAAGCGCGCCACGAGCAGGGGCAACCTGTTTTAATCGGTACTATTTCTATTGAAAAAAATGAAGTTTTAGCAGGCATGATGGAGCGAGAAGGTCTGCGCCCGCAGATGCTCAACGCTAAAAATCATCAGAAGGAGGCGGAAATTATTGCGCAAGCGGGGCGTGCTGGCGGTATTACTTTAGCTACTAATATGGCTGGTCGCGGTGTGGATATTATTTTAGGCGGTAACCCTGAGTCAGCCGATGAAGCCGCCGTTACCAGGGCGAAAGAGGAGCAGGAAAGAGTGCGCGCTTTAGGCGGTTTGCATGTTATCGGTACCGAGCGCCATGAGTCTAGGCGCATTGATAATCAGTTGCGTGGTCGAGCTGGTCGTCAGGGTGATCCAGGTTCTTCGCAGTTCTATGTTTCTACCGATGATGACTTGATGCGTATTTTTGGAGGCGACCGCATGAAAGCGATGATGAAGACTCTAAAATTACCGCCCGATGTTCCCATTGAAAACGGCATGATTTCCAAATCTTTAGAATCAGCTCAGAAAAAGGTGGAAGGAAATAATTTTGATATCAGAAAACATTTAGTGGAATATGATGACGTGATTAATAAGCATCGAGAAGCTATCTATCGTCGTCGTCGAGAAATATTGGAAGCTGCTGAAATTACTACAGATAATAATTCCGAATCGTCAGCTAAGCAACTTGTTCAAATGATTAGGGACCAAGTGTCTGAAGAAATTACCCGGGTAGCCAGTTTCCATCTAGCTGGTGAAAAAATAGAGGATTGGAATTTGCGGGAGGTAATTGAAACTATCCAGACGATGTTTAATGCCCCGGCTGATCTAGAGGCGCAGTTACAGTCAGTAGCTGGTGTTGGCGGCGATGCTGGTCGTCAGGCGGTGATAATGTTTTTGCAGCAAGCGGCGGAGGCGGCTTTAGCAGCTTTGGTGGTTAAATTTACTGAAGCAGGAGTTGATTTTAGGGAAGTGGCCAAAGGTATGTTGCTGCGGTCTATTGATCAGATGTGGATAGACCACTTAGAGACTATGGATTATATGCGGCGCGGCATCGGTTTGCGTGGTTATGGCCAGCGCGACCCCTTAGTGGAATACAAAAGAGAGGCTTATCGGCTTTATCACGAATTATTGGACTTGATCAGGCAACAGTTAGTTTATTCTATTTATAAAACCGCCGACGCTTTACAGATGGCCCCTACTGCTTTATTGAAGCTGGGCGACAGTGAACAGCCTAAGAACTTGCGTTTGGAGGGGGCGGCTAAAGAAATGGACAAACTTAGTTCCAAGCGGGACAATTTTGACTTAGTGCGTGAAAAGGTTAAAGATGAGTCTGGTAAAGTAGTCGGTCGCAACGATCTCTGTCCTTGCGGCAGTGGAAAAAAATATAAGAAGTGTTGTGGAAAATAATATGGAAGAATTAGAGAGGAGAATTAAACAGATAGAAGATAGGAATTCCAGAGTAGAGTCGGACAAAGACTGGGAAAAGAGTTGGGCTCGTCGTATTCTGTTGATAATATTTACCTATTTAACTATCGGTTTATATTTAAATGCTATTCAGGTCAGTCACCCTTGGATAAACGCTATTGTGCCGGCTATTGGTTTTATGATTTCTACTTTAACCATGCCATATTTCAAAAAGTTGTGGCTTAAACATAGAAATTAGCAACGGTTATCCTGGGATCTGGAGAGTGTCGGAGTAGTTTTTAGTTAGATTTTAATCAACTTGATTGTTCATTTATGGATAACACCGACTTAAAAACAAATGGCCAATCTTTTCATCATTTTTGGTATCAGTGTCGCAGGCAGTTGATTAAAAATATATTCAAAAAATATCATTTACAGGGTCGGAATGTGATGGAGGTTGGTTGTGGCGCCGGTAGCCAGTTATTAGCTTTAGCGCAGCTTTCTAATCGTGTGAGCGGGGTAGACATAAATCGTGAGGCTTTAGCGGTAGCTGCCAATCAGGGCTTAAATGTATATTTGCACGATATTGAGCAGTCTGCTCTAACTCGTTCTCCTTACGATATTATTTGTATGTTTGATGTCTTGGAGCATATTCACGACGATAGTAAGGCCTTGGCTAATATCCGCCAGTCGTTAGCTCCAAACGGTCTGTTCATTTTTTCTGTGCCGGCGTATCAATTTTTATTTAGCGGTCATGATCGGAAATTAAAACACTTTAGGAGATATAGCAAGAAGGTCATCAAAGAAAGGCTGCATGCTCAAAAATTCGCCATTATTGAAATGTATTATTGGAACTCTTGTTTGTTGCCTTTGGTGATTTTAAGAAGATTGCTAACCAGGAAAAAATTAGCTTCAGACATTAACTGTTGCCACTGGTTGAATCCTTTATTTTCATTAATCTTGTCGTTAGAAAATAAATTGATTAGTTATGGCGTCAGAATACCTTTCGGCTTGAGTATTGTGGGGGTGGCAAAACGTTTAGATTAACACTGGTTATTAAATTAGAATTATGAAATTAAATCTGGGTTGCGGCAACAACAGGATAGAGGGTTTTGTCGGCGTAGACAAATTGTTGATGCCGGCGGTAGACGTGGTTCATGATTTAAATGTTTTTCCTTATCCTTTTCCCGACGAATCGGTTGAGGAATTTTTTTTAGATAACGTCTTGGAACACTTAGATGATGTTATCGCTGTCATGGAAGAAATTTATCGCCTGAGTCAGCCGGGGGCCATAGTTAAAATTAAAGTGCCTTATTTTAAAAGCAATAGCGCTTATACTGACCCGACTCATAAGCATTTTTTTACCGAGACTAGTTTTAAGTATTACGACAAAGGCAATCCTTTGCATTTTTACACTCAGGCGGAGTTTGAAGTTTTGAGTGTTAAGTTGGTTCAACATCGCCAGCCGGGTGATTGGCGTCATTTTGTCCGTAATTTATTGCCAGCCAAAAGATGGCTTAATTATTTTTTGTTCAATATTTACGACGAAATCACTTTTGAATTAAAGTGTCTTAAAGCCAATAAAGCTTGATGATATGGTCTATTTGGAAAAGCCAACCGAATTTCAACCTGCTTTTGAGGTGGTTAGCTGTTATCTAGAGTGCGATGGCTTGATTTTATTGCTACACCGTAGAGATCATAAACCAGAGGGAGGTCTCTGGGGCTTGCCGGCTGGTAAAATTGATCCTGGAGAAAACATGATGACGGCCATGATTAGAGAAGTATCAGAGGAAACTGGTTATAAGGTTGCATCAGCTGATTTAGTCTATCTTCAGCAAGTTTATGTAAAATATCCCAATTATCACTTTATTTATCATATGTTTAAAGCGGCTGTGCCAGCGATAACCCCAGTATTATTGAGTGAGTCTGAGCACCAGGATTTTCGCTGGTTGACGCCAAGACAGGCCTTAGACCTGAATTTAGTTAACGGTTTAAGTGAGTGTCTCAAATTAACTTATCAGCTGTAAATATAATAATATGTCTGAAAAGCAGCTTAACTTTTTAGAAATCTTCGATCATCAAGAAAGTCCAGAGCCATTATCTAAGCTTTCATCCATCCAAGAAGATCGAGACGCTGTGGAATCAGACCCAGTGTTGTTTGATCAATCGGAGATAGAACAACGCCAAGCGGCTGAGCAATTGGTGGCGGAGCAGTTAGCGGAGCGACAACGCCAGGAATTATTAGCGCGACGCCAACGACTGCTTTCGGCCAACACTAAGGTTGATTTGTCGGATTTTCGTGAATTTATGCCGGAAATACAAGCTTATTATCAGCGTTTAGCTGACATTAAAGCCTCTTTTGACGCTGCCGCTCCCGGAGAAGATAAGCAATATTGGTATAGCAAATTAGTTAGTCCAGAAATTTATGACGACTTCGCTTATCAAGAAAGCGCACGCTTATATAGGCGTTATTTAGAGGTTAGCAAAGCAGAACATGCGCGTGAGCACGCCCAAATAGTCAGAGATCAAGTCTTAAAGAAAAAGATTAAAAAGCAGGGCAGGGATAAGAGTAAAATTAAAAGTAAACACCAACCCGACATTGACCTTTATTCCGGCAAGAATGCAGCTGCTAGGATGTACGATTAGATAGCTGAGATTAGTTTGTAGAAGTGGCAGTTTTTGGACAAAAAACCAAAAATTTGCTATACTTTTTAAGTTAATTCATTAAATCGCCAGCGAGAAAACCAGTTTTTCTCGTCTGGCCGCTCTTATTATGACTATTTGGATAATATTAGGCGTCTTAGCGTTATTGTTACTGATTTTAGTCGCGATGTATAACGGCTTAATTCGAGCTAAGAATCGAGTTGATGAAGCTTGGAGCGATATTGACGTACAACTCAAGCGTCGCCATGATCTCATTCCCAATTTAGTAGAGACGGTTAAAGGCTATGCCTCGCATGAGCAGGCAACTTTAGAAAAGGTGATTGCAGCTCGCAATACTGCCGTTAATGCTCAAAGTAGCCAGGATCCAGCCGCTGTCTTGCAAGCGGAGAATGCTTTGTCTTCGACTTTAAAATCAATTTTTGCTCTTGCTGAAAGCTATCCTGACTTGAAGGCTAATCAAAACTTCTTGGAATTGCAGCGCGACTTAACCGATACGGAAGATAAGATTATGGCTTCTCGCCGCTTCTATAATACTAACGTACGTGACTTTAATACTAAATTACAGGTAGTGCCGACTAATATTTTTGCTCGTCAGCTTGGTTTTAAGCCTTATACCTTCTTTGAGGCGGCTGAAGCAGAAAAGGCTAACGTGGAAGTTAAGTTTTAATTAATTATTTAATCATATGTTTATCTACATTGTAGTAGCCATTATCATTTTGGTTTTAGCTTGTTTAAAACAAGTTAATCAATATGAGCGAGGGGTGGTGTTTACCATGGGTCGCTATGCCTACGTGATGCAACCCGGTTGGCGCTTATTGGTGCCAGTCTTCCAGACTTTTAGAAAAGTGGACGTCCGTATCAAAGCAGTAGACGTGCCCGATCAGCGGGCAATTACTCGTGACAATGTGCCCGTGACCGTTAATGCTGTTATTTACTATAAAGTAGCAGCAGCAGAAAAGGCTATTATTGAAGTGGAAAATTTTCAGTATGCGATTTCGCAATATGCTCAGACGACCATGCGTAATATTGTTGGTGAGGCCACTTTAGACGAACTATTGGGCCAAAGAGAAAAGATTGCCGATCGCATTCGTGAAATCGTGGATAAAGAAACGGATGAATGGGGTATTAAGGTAAATAACGTAGAGTTGAAAGATGTTTCTTTGCCAGAATCAATGGAGCGAACTATCGCTAAACAAGCTGAGGCGGAGAGAGAAAAGCGCGCCGTCATTATTAATTCCGAAGGTGAGTTAGCTGCTGCTTCCAATATTGCCCAGGCGGCCAAAACTTTAGCGGAAACTCCTGGTGCTTTGCATTTACGCACTTTGCAGTCAATTAACGATTTGTCTTCCGATCAATCTAATACCGTCGTTTTTGTGACACCAGTGGAGATTTTGCGGGCTTTTGATGGTTTTGTGAAGAAGATGGAGCGGGAAAATAAATAGTGCCCTTATGGCTAATCTCTATTCTTATAGTGCTATAAACAAGCGAAAAACCTGGTTTTTAATGACCGGGTTTTTCATCTTTGTTATACTGATCGGTTATATTTTTGCTCAGGCGATGGCTAATTCTTCCATTTTGTATTTTGCTGTTATTTTCAGCGTGGCCATGAGTTTAGTAAGTTATTGGTTTAGTGATAAAATTGTGCTGTCTATGTCTGGAGCCCATTTGGTGGACAAGGACAACGGACGCGAATTATATCGTTTAGTGGAGAATCTATGTATTGCCGCTGGTTTGCCGGTACCTAAAATATATATCATCAACGACAGCGCCCCTAACGCTTTCGCGACTGGTCGTGATCCAGAACATGCAGTGATTGCTGTCACTTCTGGCTTGCTGGCAAAATTAGATAAAGCGGAATTAGAGGGGGTCTTGGCTCATGAGCTTTCCCATATTGGTAATCGCGACATTTTAATTTCCACTATTGCTACGGTTTTGGTTGGTATTGTGGTGTTGTTAGCGGACTGGTTTCGGCATTGGTCTTTTTTGGGAGGTAGGCGCAGTAATGACAATAACAACAACCAGCTGGGAATGATCATGGTGGTTTTGGCCTTAGTCTTTTCTATTCTGGCTCCTATTTTTGCTCAATTACTGCAATTAGCAGTATCTAGAAAACGAGAATTTGCGGCGGATGCCGATGCGGCGCTACTCACCCGCTATCCGGAAGGACTGGCCAGAGCTTTAGAAAAAATAAGTGCCGATAGTGAACCTTTGGAGGTCGCTAATCGGGCCACTGCCCACATGTATATTGTCTCTCCTTTTAAGGGCAAGGAAGGTCGCCACCCAGTTTCTAGTTTTGCCAAAATGTGGATGACACATCCGCCAGTAGAGGAGCGTATTGCTAAGTTGAGAGGTTTGGTTTAAACCTGTAAATAAACCATTTTTGTCAAGATTTAATTAAATCAGAGGATATACTATACTGACAATATATGCTTGCCTACCTGCGCGGCCAAGTTTTGGCTAAAAGCAATAATTATTTAATCTTAGAGGTTAACCAGATCGGCTATCAAATTTTTGTGGGCGAATCCCTTTTAGCCTCTTTAAAAGTGGGCACAGAACAAGAGCTATATCTATCTCATCAGGTTAGGGAAGACGCTGATGATTTGTATGGCTTCCGCTCTTTGGCGGAACTGGAGTTGTTTAGTCTACTTTTATCGGTTTCCGGCGTCGGACCTAAGTCGGCTTTAGGTGTGTTAGCGATTGCTAGCGCTGACGATATTCGTGAGGCGGTTATTCGCGACGACCCCGCCTTATTAACCAAGGTGGCCGGTATCGGTAAAAAAACCGCGGAACGTATTGTCTTAGAACTCAAAAACAAGTTAGCAAAAAGTATTAGTGGCGCCAGTTTGGCAGCGAACCCGGCCATGTCTAGTAATTTCGGTGATGAACTAGAGGCCTTAATGTCCTTAGGTTATGATTTGTCGTCTGCCCGTGCCGCTTTGAACGGTTTAGATCCGTCTTTAGTTGATAGTGGCGAGAGGGTAAAAGCAGCTTTGAAGACTTTAGGGAGGAGGAATTAGTTTAATTAGTTTAAATGACTGAATTATATGGGTAAAAATGAAAAAAAGACTATTACTAAACAAGCGGTAGATTTCCCGGCCTGGTATCAAGATGTGGTTAGGGAAGCGGAATTGGCCGAGGTTTCTGAGGTTAGGGGTTGTGGAATCGTGCGTCCGTATGGCTTGAAAATTTGGGAGTTAATTAAAGCAGAACTGAGTCGTCAATTGGAAGCCGATGGCGTAGAGAATGTTTATTTTCCTATTTTTGTGCCCTTAGAAAATTTAGAGGCGGAACAAGATCATGTTGAAGGCTTCGCTCCTGAGTTGGCCGTGGTTACACATGCTGGAGGAGAAGAATTAACTAATAAGTTAGCCATTCGCCCGACGAGTGAGGCGGCTATGTATAAAACTTATGCTAAATGGATTCAGAGTTACAAAGATTTACCCTTGCGCCTGAACCAGTGGGCAAATGTAGTGCGCTGGGAAAAGCGACCACGCGCTTTTTTGCGTTGGAGTGAGTTTTTATGGCAAGAGGGTCACACGGTATTTGCTAATGAAACCGAAGCCAGGGCAGAGGTGGAAAAGATGCTGAGTATTTATCAGTCTTTGTATCAATTTTTAGCTATACCCACTTTTACGGGCCGCAAGTCTGAGAGCGAAAAATTTGCTGGAGCGGTTATGACTTTGACGGCTGAAGTTATGGCTAGGGATGGTAAAGCCATTCAAGGAGCCACTAGCCATTATTTAGGTACCAATTTTGCCAAGGTGTTTAATGTTACTTATCTGGGGGCAGACGGAGAAACTCATTTTGGTCATCAAAATAGTTGGGGATTATCTTGGCGTTCAGTGGGTGCTCTAATTATGGTCCATGGTGATGATAATGGTCTGCGCTTGCCGCCTAATATCGCCCCCGTACAAGTCGTAATTGTGCCTATTTATAAGGATGATGCCACTAAATCAGAGGTGCTGGCCTATTGTTCTGATTTAAATCAATCTCTGAGTAAGCAATACCGAGTTAAAACAGATGTACGTGATGCTCAGACTCCTGGTTTTAAATTTAATTATTGGGAGGTACGCGGAGTGCCGGTACGTCTAGAAGTCGGTGCTCGGGAAGCAGCCGCTAAGAAGGTAACGCTGTTTAGGCGTGATACTGATACCAAAGAAGAGGTTGATTTAGATCATTTGCCCGAGCGTTTGCAGCAGCTAATGGTAGAAATTCACGATAATTTATATCAGCAGGCTAAGGCTTTGGCTGATCAGAATATCCACCGCATTGAAAGTTGGGATGAAATTGAAGGACAGACCGGGTGGTTTGAGGCTAGTTGGAGCGAAGACCCGTTAACAGAAAAACAATTGAAAGAAAAATATGGCTTAGTATCCCGAGTATTATTATCTACTCAAGAAGAAGTCGCACCGAAAAACAGCAAGTGTTTTATTAGCGGTAAGCCGGCCAAGCATGATTGGTTGTTTGCTAAATGTTATTAATTTAATTCCTATGTTCAATAAACTTATCGGCAAATTCAGTCATGATCTCGGGATTGATCTGGGCACTAAGAACACCTTGATTGTGATGAGCGAAAAAGGCTTAGTGATTAACGAGCCTTCGGTGGTGGCTATCAATAAGCGCACTAATGAAATTTTAGAAGTGGGTATTGCTGCTAAGAGGATGGTGGGTAAGACCCCGGCTCACATTGAGGCTATCAAGCCTTTAGTTGATGGGGTTATTTCTGATTTTGAAGTGACGGAGAAAATGCTTAAATATTTTTTAAACAAGGTCCATCAAGAGCATTTTGCTTTAGTTCCTCGGCCTCGTGTGGTTATTGGTATCCCCCTAGATTTAACGGAGGTAGAAAAGAAGGCGGTTGAAGATGCTGCTCGTTCGGCGGGAGCGCGAAAAGTTTATTTAGTAGAAGAAGCTATGGCTTCAGCGGTGGGTGCTCACTTGCCCGTGACCGAAGCTACCGCCACCATGATTGTAGATATTGGCGGCGGCAGTACGGAAATAGCCGTTATTTCTTTGGGCGGCGTGGTTACTTGGAAATCTTTGCGTTTGGCTGGAAATGAATTTGATAATAATATTATTGAATATATCCGTGAGGAATTTAATATTTTGATTGGCGAGCAATTAGCTGAGGAAATCAAGATTAACATCGGCTCCGCTATTCCTGCTGGCGAGTCTCAAGAAATGGAAGTCCGTGGTCGAGACTTAATTAACGGTTTGCCAAAGGCAATTATTGTTAACGATAAGCAGATTAGAGAAGCCATTGGCAGGACGGTTAGTAAAATTATTGAAAATATTAAGACAATTCTGGAAACCACTCCACCCGAATTAGTTTCTGATATTTATGAAAGCGGCATCTATCTTTCCGGCGGCGGAGCCTTGTTGCGCGGTTTAGATCAGGCTATTTCTATCGCTGCCAAGATTCCGGTAAAAATTGTGGACGATCCTTTAACCTGTGTCGTTAGGGGTGCTGGTATTTTAATCAGCGATCCAGAATTATTAGCTAAGGTAACTTTGAGTAATGTAAATTCTGAGAAATAAACTATGCGTTTACCTTGGAAGACTAAAAGAATATGGCGTTGGTTAGTAGTCTTAGTATTGGTATTTGCTTGTCATTTTTCTGGCCTGTCGCGCCCCCTGGAGAACTATTTAGCCATCGCTATTAGACCTTTTAGCCGTTCCATGCATGGCTTGGGCGTGTGGCTTCAGGGTGATGCTAATTCCGACCGCTCCCTAGAAGAAGTGTCAGCTGCCTTAGCAGAGACTTCAGAAAAATTAGCCAGAGCCACGGTTGACCAAGCGCAGTTACAGTTGTTAGCCGAAGAGAACGCCAAGCTGCGCGAACAGTTGGATTTTTTGAATAATAATCATTATCGTGCTCTAAGCGCTAATATTGTTTCTCGTCAAAATTTGTTTGACGCAGCTGACAATGCTCAAGATATTATTCTAGATAAGGGAGGCAAGGATGGTGTGCGCACCGGGTTAGGAGTAATTAATGAGTCGGGAGTCATTATCGGCAAGGTGGTAGAAGTGAAAGATCATAGTGCTCGTGCTTGCTTAACTACTAGCGCCGGTTGTCAGTTGGCTGCTGCTATTTTAAATGGCGCTAAGACTATTGGCTTATCTGAGGGTGAGCTAGGGCTGACTATTAAGATGAACTATATTCCACAGATGGAAAGTATTAAGCCGGAAGATATTGTTATTACCTCTGGCTTGGGAGACAGTATTCCCCGGGGCCTAGTTATTGGGCGTGTGGCTCAAGTTAATAATCAGAGCAATGAAATTTGGCAGGATGTTACCATCGAACCGTTGGCGGCATTACATAATTTGACCGTAGTTTCCGTTGTCTTGCCTTAGTCTTATGTCTAGACGCCTTGTGCAATATCTAATTTTATCTTTGCTATCCGGCGTTTTGTCGTTAGCTCAGTTTTCTTTAATCAGTGCTTTGCCTTGGCCCTGGAGTAATGCTAATTTGGTGGTAGTGGCAGTTATTTTTGCTTTTTTGGTGCTCGGTCGAGATCGGGCTTGGTTTTTAGCCCTTACCGCCGGATGGTTTTTAGATGTTTGGAGCTTTCACCCCTTTGGCTTGTCGATGTTGTCTTTACTGGCTAGTGCTGTAATTGTGCATTTAGTCCTGGAGAACTGGCTGACCAACCGTTCGCTCTACTCTTTTTTATTGCTAACAGTGATTGCTATTAGCGCCGACGCTTTAATTTATAATATTTTGTCCACTATTTTAGATTGGTCGGGTTCTTCGGCGCAATTTTTTCTGATTAGCGGATCTTTCTGGGAATTTTTAATTTGGAGTATTTTATTGGGAGTGGTAATTGTGGGCTTATTTTTTAACTTATTAGCTGTAGTTAGTCGCCGTTTGCAGCCTTTCTTTTTGAAAGACCGTTAATATGCTATGATAAGGGCAAGTTTTATTTTATGAAATACGATATTATTACTATTGGTGGAGCAACTCGCGATGTGACTTTTTTAACCGAGGAGGGTGTTTTGATTGATAATCATCGCGATGTCTTACGACAAAAACTACTAGCCTTTGAATATGGGGCCAAGATTAGAGTTGATCGCTTTCATAGTCTTTTTGGCGGTGGAGCCGCTAATGCTGCTGTTAATTTTGCCCGTTCCGGCTTCAAAGTGGCTTGTTTAGCTAGAGTGGGCGCTGATGACAGTGGTCGGGCAATTGTGAAAAATTTAAAGGCTTGTTCTGTGTCGCCAACTTTATTATCTGTAGACGCTAGAGCGGAGACTGGTTTATCTTTTATCTTAGTGGCCGCTGGTGGCGAGCGCATCATCTTTACCAGTCGAGCCGCTAATAATGGCTTGAAAATCAGTTCTCGAGATATACCGGTGTTAAATAGCGCTAAGTGGTTATACCTAGCTTCTTTATCTGGTGATTGGCTGGCAACTATGCGTCTAATTTTTAAAGCCAAATCGCCACGCATTGCCTGGAATCCTGGTGCGGCTCAGTATCAGGCTGGTTTGAAGAAGTTAACTCCTTTTTTGAAGCAGACAGAAGTTTTTTGTATTAATAAGGATGAAGCTATTGAGCTGGTGTTAAGCGATTCACGCTATCGTGGGCAGAGCCCCGACTTTCTTAACAGTGTAAAAAATTTACTGGTGGCGTTGCACGCGACCGGACCTAAAATGGTATTAATCACTGGCGGCCCAGATGGAGCTGATGTTTATGACGGCGAGCGTTTTTATCATCAAGCTATTCTAAAAGAAAAGAAACGGGTAGATATTACCGGCGTCGGTGATGTCTTTAATTCTTCTTTTGTAGCCGGTTTAGAAATAACTGGTGGCAATATTCAAAAAGCTTTGTATTTCGGAGCAAAAAATACCGCTGCTAAAATTGCTTATTTTGGGGCTCAGAGCGGTTTGTTAGATTTAAGAAAATTAAGATAACATCATATGATTAATGGCGTCATCGTTAAAGAACTAAAAAAATTTACCGACGATCGCGGTTGGCTAACGGAGATATATCGCCGCGATGAATTAGACTCGGCTCCGGCCATGTCTTACGTGAGCTTAACTTTACCCGGCGTGGTGCGCGGACCCCATGAACATGTTTATCAAAGTGATTACTTTGTATTCATTGGCCCCGGTAGTTTTCGCCTACACTTGTGGGATCGTCGTCCAGAATCCAAAACTGCAGGTGAAAAAATGGAATTAGAGGTGGGCGAACTTAACCCTTGTGCGGTTTTAGTGCCGCCGGGCGTGGTTCATGGCTACCAGTGTATTTCCGAAGTAGCGGCTTTATCCATTAATTTACCTGATAAATTATATAAAGGGGTAGCCAAACAAGATGAAATTGACGAAATTCGCTGGGAACAAGACCCTAATAGTCCTTATATCATTAAATAGTTTATGTGTGTATTTTGTAAAATCATCGCTGGCGATATCCCGGTCCATAAAATATACGAGGATGAAAAGATCTTTGTTTTTTTAGATATCAACCCTGTGCATCCCGGGCACATTCTGGTTTTACCTAAACAGCATTTTCAGGACATGGAAGAGATTACCATAGAGGATTTGACAGCTGTAATTAGTGGTGTAAAAAAATTTGGTGGCCTTTTAAAGGAGAGGATGGGCTATGAAGCATATAATGTTCATCAAAATAATGGCTCGGTAGCCGGTCAAACCGTTCCTCATCTACATTTTCACCTTATCCCGCGCTTGCCTAATGATAATTTGAACCATTGGCCTGCTGGCAAATATTCTCCTGGTGAAGCGGAGAAGATCTGTCGACAGTTGCAGTTATAATTTTATGAAATTACTCGTGACCGGTGGGGCTGGTTTTATCGGTGCCAATTTTATTCTTTATTGGCTAGACAAATATCCAGCGGATAGCATCGTTAATCTTGATGTTTTGACTTATGCTGGCAATTTAGATAATTTGTCTGCCGTCGCCGACGATCAGCGTTATACTTTTATACAGGGAGATATTGCTGATGCTGAAGTAGTTAATCGGGCTATGACTGGCGTGGATGCGGTGGTGCATTTTGCGGCCGAGAGTCACGTGGATCGTTCAATTTTAAATAGCGCTGATTTTGTACGTACCAATATTGAAGGCACTCGTGTGCTTTTGGAAGCAGCTAAGCGCTTAGGCGGTATTCGCTTCCATCATATTTCTACCGATGAGGTTTTTGGCGCTCTGCCGTTAGCTGGTGGTAAATTTTCGGAAACAACTCCTTACGACCCTCGCTCTCCTTATAGCGCCTCCAAAGCGGCCTCTGACCACCTGGTACGCGCTTACTTTCATACCCATGGTTTGCCTGTCACGATTTCCAATTGTTCCAATAATTACGGACCATATCAATATCCAGAGAAATTAATCCCTTTGTTTATTACTAATTTGTTGGATGGCAAAAAAGTACCGGTTTATGGTCAGGGTAGTAATGTGCGCGACTGGATTCATGTGCATGATCATAATCGTGGCGTGGATTTAATTTTGAAACACGGACGCTTGGGCGAAACCTATTGTTTAGGCGGGGATAGCGAGCGTAGTAATCTAGAAATCACTAAACAACTTTTGATTTTATTGGGACAGGATGAAGACATGATTACCTATGTCGACGATCGCCCGGGGCATGATTTGCGTTACGCCATAGATTTTAGTAAGGCTAAGACAGAGCTAGGCTGGGAGCCTATGATTTCTTTCACTGACGGTTTAGCGGAGACGGTAGCTTGGTATCGGCAACATGAGCCTTGGTGGAGAAAATTAAAGGATAATAATATCTCTAAATAAGTTAATTTTAATACTATGTCTGAGAAAAAAATCTTTCTGTTAGAGGATGATGTCAATATTCTTTACGGCTTAGAAGCACAATTTAGCGCTGATGATTTCTTGGTGGAATCAAGCGAAGGGGAAGAAGAGCTGGAAGAATTGCTCAATAATATTAAAGATTTTGCTCCTGATTACATGATCTTGGATTTAATTCTGCCTAAGTTGGATGGTTTTGAGATTGTAAAGAGAATTAAAGAAGATGAAGAAATGGCTGATTTGCCTATTTTCATCTTTACCGATTTAAGCGATGAGGATAGCAAGAACAGAAGTTTGGAGCTAGGAGCTGATTATTATTTTATTAAAGAAGAATTTGATACTTACGAATTTGCCGAAAAAGTGAAAAAAATTATCGGTAATAAAGCGAAGGCGGACGAGGAGGATGGTGCTGACACTTACGAAGAGTAGCTTCGAGGCTGGTTTGACACTAATAGCTGATTCGGAGTAAGATATAGAGCTAACAAGAGTAATCTCAGTCTCTTAAATTTTTGTTTGATTCTAGCATAATTTATGTTTATAAAACGCATTGGTATTGATTTAGGCACGACTTATACCCTGGTATATTTGCCGCGCCGAGGCATTGTCATTAATGAACCGTCAGTGGTGGCGGTGTCTCTTGATGATAATAAGATTTTAGCAGTCGGTAATGAAGCTAAGGATATGTTGGGCCGCACTCCCGATACGATTGTGGCTGCTCGTCCTTTAAAGGACGGTGTGATTGCTGATTATCGGACTACGGAGGCAATGATCCGTTATTTTATTAATAAAACTTTAGGTGGAATTCGTTTGTTTAGACCAGAGGTGATGGTAGCGGTTCCGGCTGGAATTTCCTCCACCGAGCGTCGAGCTGTTATTGAAGCGACTATCGCTGCGGGAGCTAAAGCGGCTTATATTATTAAAGAGCCAGTAGCGGCCGCCATTGGTGCTGACATTCCCATAGGTTCCGCCACTGGCCACATGATTATTGATATTGGTGGAGGCACGGCGGAAATGGCGGTAATTTCTCTAGGCGGTATTGTTGCCTCTACTTCCGTGCGCGTTGGCGGTAATAAATTTGACGCTGCTATTTTAGAACATGTGCGTAAGAAATATAATTTGGCAATCGGAGAACGAACAGCCGAAGAAATTAAGATTAATATTGGCTCAGCTTTATATGTGGAAGATAAGTTGCACATGGAAATTAGGGGCCGTGATATAGTTACTGGATTACCTCGCAGCATTACCGTTTCCAGCGATGATGTGACTGAGGCTATTCAAAATGAACTAGAAGCCATCGTTGCGGCGGCCAAAAGAGTGCTCCAGAAAACCCCGCCTGAATTAGCAGCTGATATTATGGATAAGGGTATCATTCTATCTGGCGGCAGTTCTTTATTGCGCAATATTGATCAATTAATTGCTAGAACTACTGGTGTGCCCGCTTATGTCGCTGATGACGCTTTGTTGTGCGTGGCTAAGGGTACTGGCATCGCCTTGGATAATCTTGATTCTTATAAGCGTAGCATTTTGGCTACTAAATAGTATTTTTCCTTTTTATGATTATTGGCATTGACGCTTCACGCGCCAATCGGTCTTTACGCACAGGTACGGAATGGTATTCTTTTTATATCATTCAACATCTAGCAGCGATTGATCGAGACAATCAATACATTCTGTACCTAGATAAAGAGGCGGCAGCAGATTTAGCGGCGGCAGTAGCGCCTTATGCTAATTTCCGTTTGCGAGTCTTGAAATGGCCTTGGCGCTACTTTTGGACTCTCGGAAGATTGTCTTGGGAGATGCTGGTGCATAGACCGGATGTTCTGTTTGTACCTGCACATTCTTTGCCTTTGATTCATCCGCGTCGAACAGTGAACACAATTCATGATATCGCCTTTATTCGGGAGGGCGGGCTTTATCAGAAAAAGGGTGTGCGCCTGGAAAATAGAACTGGGAAACGCTTTTTAAATTTAATTACACGCTTGTTGACTCGCGGTCGTTACGAATCAAACTCTTTAGATTATTTGTCTTGGTCTACTGCTTATGCTCTTAAGCACGCACACAAAATTATTGCTGTGTCTGCTTTTACCAAACAAGAGATTGTGGATGTTTATTCCGAACGTTATGCCGATAAAATTCAAGTAGTCCATAATGGCTATCCGCGTGATTTATATTTTCCCATAACAGACAGCGCTGATCGAAAACATGTTTTAGATAAATATGGATTAGAAGCTCCTTTTTTTCTCTACGTTGGCCGCCTGGAGAAAAAGAAAAATACGCCGGCACTGGTAGAGGCTTTCTCTATTTTTAAAGAGTCTTATGCAGCCGATGGGGCTCACTTGGTTTTAATTGGTAACGCTGGTTTTGGTTATGATGAGGTTAAGTATATTATTGAAGAGTATAATCTCGGCAGATCAGTAATTATGCCTGGTTGGGTGGCTGAAGAAGATTTGCCTGCTATTTTCAGTTCAGCACTCGCTTTTATATTTCCCACTCTCCATGAAGGCTTTGGCATTCCAGCCTTGCAGGCTATGGCTTGCGGGGTGCCAGTGGTAATGTCCGATTTGCCGGTGTTAAGGGAAATTGGCGACGATGCAGCTTTGTATTTTAACCCGCGCGACAAGATGGCTCTAGCTGCTGCTCTGGCTAAAATCTTTGAGGACAGTGCTTTGCGCCAAGACTTAGTGACACGAGGATTGGCCCGGTCACAGCAGTTTAGCTGGGAACGTTCCGCTCAGGAGACTTTGGCTGTATTATTAAGCTCCTAGATTCATTAGTAGCCGCATTTTTAGCTTTGAATTAGTAATTAAATATGTTATGATAAAGATGTTATGAAACGATTCGTGGCATCTTTTTTTGCATTTTTATTACTCACGGTTCCTGTCGCTGGTGCCAGTTTTTTGCCGAATGATTATCATTACAGCAAGCAATGGTATCTGACCAGAATTAAGGCTCCTTCAGCCTGGGAAAAAGCCAGTCGTAGCCCCAATGTTACTATTGCCGTGATTGATGCCGGCGTGCAAATTGACCACCCAGATTTAGTGGATAATATCTGGGTTAACACCCAGGAAATTCCGGCTAACGGCATTGATGATGATCGCAATGGTTTTATAGATGATGTACATGGTTGGGATTTTGTACAAAACATTCCTGACCCTCAACCAAAATTTGATGATGACTGGACAGAATCTGGTATTTCTCATGGCACAATGGTAGCCGGTATTATTGCAGCCACTGGTAATAATGGCCAAGGTATTACCGGTGTTACCTGGCGAGCCAAACTCATGTCTTTGCGAGCCTTAAATGATAAGGGCGAGGGCAAGGTGGGCGCAGTGATTAGAGCTATAGATTATGCCGTGCATAATGGCGCTGATATTATCAATCTGAGTTTCGTTGGCTTTAACCACAGTCAGGCTTTGCAAGATGCGATTCAGCGCGCTTATGATGCGGGTGTAATTGTCGTGGCCGCAGCCGGCAACGAACAAGAAGATGGTGAGGCTTATAACACGGACAAGAATCCTATTTATCCAGCTTGTTATGACGGCGAGAATGGTGAAAATATGGTTATTGGTGTGGCGGCTACCGACGCTTTAGATCAAAAAGCCGATTTTTCCAGCTATGGTTTTAAATGCGTTGATATTGCGGCGCCTGGAGTTAGTTTCTTTAGTACTATTACTTACGGTGGCAATCCGGTAGAAAGGGATAAATATTATGACGGTTTTTGGTCTGGGACTTCCATGGCCGCTCCTGTAATCAGTGGTTCTTTAGCCTTGCTTACTGAAGCTAATCCGCAGCTGAGGCCTACTGAGATAGTTAGTATTCTTTTACAGTCAGCTGATAATATCAGTCGTTTAAACCCTTTATACCTTGGTCAATTAGGTTCCGGTCGCGTTAATTTAGAACGGGCAGTAACTACGGCTCAGGAACGACTTTATTCCCACTTAGGCCGTTTATTACTTAGTCCGGCTACTTGGCCGACAAGTGCCAGTGGGACGCCAGGTTTGGTCTTAGCTGATAAGGGGGGAGCTATTTTGCAGCACTATGCCGTTACCGGCGTAGTGGGTAGTGTGTTTGTCTCCGGCGACGTTGATGCCAATGGCGCTGATGAACTAATTAGTGCGGCTCCGGCCGGACAAGAACCTTACATCAGCATTTATGGTCCTAATGGTGATTTGCGTGGACGATTTTTAGTTTTTGATCCCAAATTTAAAGGTGGTTTTAGCGTGGCCATCGCTGATGTTAATGATGATGGTTTAGAGGAGATTATTGTTGGCGCCGGTGCTGGTGGCGGTCCGCATGTGCGCATTTTCGATCATAAAGGCAAGCTGAAGGGTCAGTTTTTTGCTTTTGAAAAGAATTTCCGCGGTGGTGTTAACGTGGCAGCTGGCAATATTGATGGTCAGGGAGCTGCAGAAATTATTGTGGCCCGCGGGGCCGGTGGTTCTCCGGAGCTTAAGATTTTTGATCGACGAGGTCATTTGCAGGGTCAATTTTTTGCTTTTGAAAAGAATTTCCGCGGTGGTGTTAACGTGGCCGTAGCCAATGTTGATGGTCGCAATGATCGTAATAAAGAAGAGATTATCGTTGCTCCGGGACCAGGCAGAGAGCCTCTGATTAAAGTCTTTTCCAATAAAGCGGTATTAAAGAAATCTTTTTTAGCCTATGGTCGTAACTGGCAGGGCGGCATGAGTCTAGCGGCAGGTGATTTAGATAATGATGGTTCAGCTGATATTGTGGTGGGCACTCGTCCTGGAGCTACACCCCATGTTCGCGTGTTTAGCGGTTTGGGGACACTAAAAGAATCTTTCTACGCTTTCTCGGAAAATTTTAGCGGAGGTGTTAATGTGGGGGTAATTGAATTTATAAATTAAAATTATATGTCTAAGCAGGTTATTTTTGACAAAAAAAACGTATTGGTAGCTGGCGGCGCTGGTTTTGTCGGCTCTCATCTTTGCGATGAGCTAGTGAAAACTTGCAAGGTTATCTGCGTAGATAATTTTGCTACCAGTAGTGAAAGCAACATCGATCATTTATTATCCAACCCCGATTTTGTTTTCATTAATCATGACGTGACTAAGCCGCTTGATTGGCTGTCTTTACCTGAGTTGAAAAAGTTTAAATTGGAATTTCAAGGCTTACAAGAAATATATAATTTGGCCTGTCCAATGTCGCCTCGTCGGTTTTTAGATAATCGCTTAGCTACTTTAGCAGCTAATGCGCAGGGAACGGTTAATTTGTTAGAGTTAGCATTAGCTTTTAAAGCCAAGTTATTACATTTTTCTTCTTCGGTTGTATACGGTCCCCGTCATGCTGATGATTGGGAGCATAAAGTGAGCGAGAGTGAATTGGGGTTGGTAGATCATTTATCCGCTCGTAGCTCATATGACGAAGGCAAGCGTTTTGCAGAAACTCTAGTTGTTAATTACCGTGACGTTTTTCAGTTAGATGCTAAAATTATTAGGCTCTTTCGTGTCTATGGTCCGCGCATGGAGCTGGATGACGATCAAATGATACCGGATTTTATCAATAACGCTTTAGATGCTAAAGATTTAGTTATTTTTGGCGATGAACGTTTTTCTTCTTCTTTTTGTTACATTGACGACGCTATTGATGCTGCCCTTAAATTAATGAACTCCAAACATCAGGGGCCGGTTAATATTGGCTCCGATGTAGATGTTAATTTGACCGACTTAGCAATGATGATTATCAGGGAGACTAATTCTGAATCTAAGATTGTCTATTCTGACAGTCGCCTGTTTGTCAGCGAGCTCACCCTACCTGATATCAGATTAGCCAAGGAAGAGTTGAGTTGGATGCCGGTAGTGACTTTAGAAAATGGCTTGAAAAAAACTATTTTTTCCTTGCAGGCCCAAAAACGTCTGCGCGGTTTTCAGTCTTAATCTGTTAGCATTTGATTCAAAAAACCTCCGTGAGGAGGTTTTTTTGTTTAAGCGCTTAATTGGATAATTTTTTGAGCTAGAGCTTCAATATCGCCTGGGGGAATTAAGTGGAGGTTGAGATAATTTTTAAGTTCGGGAATGCCGCCTATTTCTGAGGCGATAGCGCTTAAGCCATGGCTGGCTGCTTCCCAAATACTGGTGGGAGAATTTTCATAAACCAAAGAGGGGGCGACGACTACCTGGGCGGTAGACAATAATTTTTCAATACCATCACGATCTAAATAGCCGATGTACTGGCTATTGTTAGTTGTCGCACATTGGTTTCTAACCCAGTCAGACAAAGAGCCTCCGCCGGCTATGCTTAGACGAGCTCGTGTAGCGGGTAAACCAGCTTGTTGCCAGGCGGCTAACAATACCTTTAAGCCCTTGTGTTCCTCTAATTGTCCGGTGAATACAAAATGAACCGGCTTAATTAGCGGCTTGGGTTCTAGTTTTTGGATTTGGAAATTAGCTTGTACGACGCTAGTTTGGTTGGCAAAAAAACCATGAGCTTGGTGTAGGTCTAGTAGCCATTGTGAGGGTGAAATTATTTTCTGAGCCCAACGAAGAGAGTAGCGCGTTGCTAATTGGTAACAACGAGCCGGTAGGGAGGAGATTAAATTTTCGCGTCGCCAGTACATTAATCCAGAAGGATGTAATAGTTGAATGTCGTGTAGTACATGTTCATGTTTTATGTGAAGTCGGTGGAGCAGGCGGGGCAAAAAAAATCCCAGGCCAATCAGATTGTGGGTGATAATTAAATCTGGCTGGCGGTCTTGCAGAATTTGCTGTAGTCGGCGTTGGTGTAGAGGTAGGCCCAACTGGCCCAGATACCAGATTATTTTGTGTATAGTGGTCAGTTTTTTTAAAGTTTCGTAGCGCGAAGGTAAATAATATAAATCAACTAAATCTGGCCGTTGTTGGCGGTGAGGCCTGGTGGTAATAATAAAGACTTCGTGGCCAGCAGCTCTTAGTTCGTTAGCCATATTGGCAGCGATAACCTCGGCTCCGCTGCCGCGACCATAAGGAGGGAAGAGATTGTTAACAACTCCAATTACCATAAATTTATTTATTTTCTGAAAACTCATCTAAGATTTGATCAGCAATTTTTTCCCAGCCATATTTTTCTTCAGCCAGGGCACGAGCTGCCTGTGCCATAGTTTGTCGCTTATTTTCGTCTTGGGTTAATAGGGTAATTTTGGCAGCTAGGTCGCGAGCGCTGCCTGGTTCACAGACCAATCCTTGCTGACCGTCTTGAAAGACGCTGCGTACTCCTGGTAAATTACTGGCGATAACAGGCAAACCGCAGGCCATGGCTTCAATCAAGACTAAGCCGAAGGCTTCATGGCTATTAATTGAGGGGAGAATTAGCATATCGGCGTTCTGATATTGCCTGATGAGCTCATCTTCACTGATGCGACCCAAAAAATGCACTTGTTGTTTAAGTCCTAAGTCAGCGGCTTCTGTTTCATATTGATGTCTTAAATCACCGTCACCAACAACATTAAGACTGAGGTTTTTCCCCACCAACTTCATGGCTTGTAGTAGGATGCTTAAACCCTTGAAGTAGTGAGCCCCGTCTAAACCGCCAACAAACAGAAGAGTGTGGCCGCCACGCTTAATGAAGCGACGAGTGACAAAGTTAACAATGGCAGCGGCACGGTCGGCGCTAGGATTGTTTCTCTTATTAATTTTAGGTCTAAAAATATCAGTTTCTACACCAAAGGGAATAGCTTTTATTTTGTGGGCATGTAATTTACTTACGACACTTAACTGTCCGTTATCAGCGTAATCACGGCTACTGACGATAATCTTCTCAGCTCGGCGAAGTAGACGTGGCAACAAGAAGCGTGAGGGTAGCGCAAATAGTTGTTTATACCCAGGCAGCGCCGGTGTATCCATGTGATAATGGATAATCAGGCGTTGTTTTTTGTTAATGAGACTAAGAAACAAAATAATAGCATCAGCGCCAAAGAAAGGATAGTGAAAATAGATTGTTTTATAAGAAAATAGTCTCATCAACAGTCTAAGTGGGAAGGCGCCATGGCCGACTCG
The DNA here is from genome assembly GCA_938003925.1 of uncultured bacterium. Taxonomy (GTDB): domain Bacteria; phylum Patescibacteriota; class Patescibacteriia; order Patescibacteriales; family UBA12465. The sequence goes on along the minus strand of CALKWQ010000028.1, from coordinate 10,267 downwards.
GATGCGTGGCCGCAAAAAAACTACACGTTGTTTCAGGTGATTGTTTGGAGCAATATGCTCATGGCGTGGCGCTAAGGTAAAAGTGGTTACAGCATGTTCCCGGGCCAGGATTTCTCCTAGACGATAAGCGCTTTGGCTGATGCCGCCAGCATAGGGAGGAAAAGCGCAGACGATTTGGGCTATTTTCATAAAATTCTAATAGCTATTATTGTTTGAGGGTTATTTCTCTGACCAGGTCACTAAGATTTTTATCTAATTTGCTTAGCTTCAGGCGTAGTTTAAAGACTAAGTAGAATAAGGTGATGACGGCCAGATAAAGCAAAAAGTTAATACCCGAGCCGGAAAAGCCAGCGCTGACCAGTAGTCTGTCTAGGAAGCGGATAAAAATTATGGCCAGGGCACCGATAACCCAAAAACTAAGCCAGAAGATAAACTCGTTACCGTTAATTTGTTTTTTCTTCTTCTGTACTAGTAGGCGCCAGATAAAGATGGCGATAAAAACTAAAGCGATGGCTTGTTGTAACATATTTTGACAAAGATTAATGCTTATTGTAAGATGAAATGATTTTTATTGTTCTTTGTAAATTTTGCTCAATTATATTGTTAACCCTCTAAATTAGTTGTTATGAAACAGTTATGGAAGGACTTGAGTAAAGGGCTGCTCTGGTTTGTTTGTGTTTATGCCCTGGTGCGAGTCATACTCGGACATCCTGACGCCGGAATCCAGGATAAGGCTACTTTTGCCATTGTTATCTCCGCTTTCGCTTTGTCTTGGTTGGTGTATTCTTACCTGAAAGAAGAGATTGCGGGTTTAGTGGTGGCGCTTAATTTGAGTGCCGTTTCCGTTTTTTCTTACTTAAAATGGGGAGATTTTGGCTTACAGACCGTACAGATTGCGATTGGCATTGTTATGATTATGTCAGTCATTATTTTCGTGATTGAACTGGCATCAATTCTCAAAAGGGAAGCTGGGGCCTGGTTGCCGGTCACGGTCCAATCGGTGGCGGTGGTATCTTTTCTGTTCCTGATGGAGCTTTTAGTGCCATTAATCTGGTGACAGAAACTTGTTGCGGTAAAGGCGTTTTTTACGAAACGCCTTTTTTATTGACTAATCTTCTGGATGAACAGATCTTTAAGGATGCGAATGCCTCCGGAAAATTTCTGACCATATTCATGATAAGTGACAGTAATAGGCACCTCAGCAATACGCCATTGGCTGCGGCTAAGTTTAATTAGGATTTCGCTGCAGTGAGCCATGCCGTTGTTCTCAATCCGAAAGCTCTGAGCCACGGCTTTAGTGTAGGCGCGGAAACCGCTTTGAGGATCACTGGTCCGCACCCCAAAAAGACGATTGACTAAGCGTCCTAAGGGCCAAATAATATGCTTTTTAGACCAAGGTAGTTGGGCCTTCTTGCCCAAAAAGCGGGAGCCAAAAACGACATCGGCCTGTCCTTGCTGGATGGGGGCGATAACTTCTGGAATTTCTGCCGCGGCAAATTGGTCATCGGCGTCAAAGTGAACAATAATGTCTGCTCCTAATTTTAAAGCATAATCACTGCCGGTTTGCAAGGCTGCACCTTGGCCACGGTTAATTGGATGCCGTAAAACAAAAGCGCCGGCTGCTTTGGCCAGGGCACTGGTGCGGTCTCGGGAACAATCGTCAACCACTATTACCATATCTACCAGCGGTTTCACTTTAGCAATCACACTAGCGATATGCTTTTCTTCATTCCAAGCTGGAATGACGCAGGTTATGGTCATATTTTTTGATGACTACTCGCCCAAGTGCCGATATCCTCAATATCAATCAATCCCAAGCCAGCTTTATAGAGCGCATTTTGTATAAGGGGTTGATAGTCGGTTCGCAGGCGACCATCAGGCAAGAAGCGCATGATTTCAAAAACGGCAGTCTTAGCGTCCTTTTTAGCCTGCTGGCAAGAACGGCAGCCACGGTTATGGTATAGTTTTTTAGGCCAGATGCTAGATGCTAGTGGCCAGCGATTAGTAATTAGTTGTTTGATTTCCGGTCCATGAGCAAAAGGACGGAGACAACCGGTACAAGGACGGGAAAATAATTTTTGGGCACTGATGAAGATGGTTTGGGTGGCAATATCAGTTGGTTTAAGTCCAGCTTGGCGCAAATATTTGATGGCGGCGGCCGCAGTAGCTGCGGGCAGTGTAATAATTAACAAGCGTCCGCTGAGAGCTGCCTGCCAGATATTTTTTAGGTCTACACCTGATAAAGTGGCGTCTATACCGATAATCTCGCTATCTATTAGCAACAATTTATGAAGAGCGGTGGCCACAGTGTTATACTTTTTGAGGTTAATAGTATTAACTCCTTCTATTATTTTGACGGGATAATCCTCTAGAGAGTAAGTGCTGCGTCCGGCGCTAAGAGCTGACAGTAGGGAATAGTAGGTGCTGGTGGCCCCATTTTCGGCGGCAGCAGTAATAATAATGACGCCACTTTTACGCTTCAAGCCCTGATCAAAAATTAATCTTTGACTTTTACTGAGACCAAGAGCTGATAGGCGGCGTTGCTGAGGAATGCTAGAGCTGAGAGTGATAATTAATTTCTCCCCCGCGCTGGCCGGTAAGAGAGTTGCCCGTCCGCTAATAATTTGCTGGTGGTCGGTAATTTTAAAGCGTTTATCTGTAAACAAATCCTTATCGGCCGCGCCCACTAGGCTTCGAAAAGTTTCTATGATGCTATTTTCAGTAGTTGCATCTAAGCGCAAATAATCGATGGCCGGTCCTTGGCCGCAGACACACATTAAATTAGACCCCTGTTTTTCCAGGCGTAAATGAGCATGCCCTCGGTCTTGGGCATAGCGGCAGATATTTTTAGCGATTTTATCAGACATGCCTTCATTATAACATTTTCTCCTTGATTTTTAAAATGGCTGATAATATGCTAGAATAAAGTTGTTTAGTCAGTAAACGCTATTGCATAAATTGACTATTATTGGTCTTTTCTTATAAAACTGCAATTATTTTATTATTATGGCTTTTTCTCTTTATGGCCGTTGGTATACTTGGCGCCAGCGCTGGGCGGTAATTTTTAAGGCTTATTGGCGTTACGTGCCTAATCGTTGGTATTTATTAGTTGGTCTGATAGCACAGATACTGCTTTGGTTTTTTGCCTATCAGATGTTTAGAGCTGTCGGTGGCGATTTATTTTTAGCTCACTATAATGTTGATTTTGGCATTGACTCTATCGGCGACTCTCGGCGAGCTTTTAATGTTCCTTTATTAGGTGCCGCGGTTTTCTTGCTAAATTGGTTGCTTGTGATTTTGGCAGTTGGTCGAGCTCACTTTCATTTTTTAGCTCACGCCTGTGGTTTAGCCACCTTGCTGGCTCAAGTGTTAGCAGCTCTGGCCTTGATGTCTCTTTATTTAATAAACTTTATCGCCTAAGTTTATATGATTGTCTTCTTTATTGTTAAGATTTTGTTGTTATCGGCCTTGGCTTTTATCTTCGCTATGGCTTGCACGCCTACCCTGACTAATTTTTTGTATAAATATAAATTAGGCAAGCAAATACGTAATAATGGGGAGACGCCTATTTTCAGTCAGCTACACGCCCATAAAGCCGGAACTCCTACTATGGGCGGTATTTTGATTTGGGGCACAGTGCTCGTATTTATGGTGTTTTTTTCCTTTTTGGCCGACGTTTTTCCTGGTGAAATTTTTAAATATCTAAATTTCTTTTCACGCTCAGAAACCTTATTACCTTTGGGTGTATTGGTGGCCAGCGCTATTATCGGTTTAATCGACGACTGGTTGGATGTTAGTGGCCACGGGGTTTTTGGTGGGGGTGGGTTAAAATTAAAACATCGTTTGTTAATTTATACCCTAATTGCTTTAGCCGCTGCCGCTTGGTTTTATTTCAAACTTGACTGGACTGTTTTTCATGTACCCTTTTTAGGAAACTTTGAGATTTCGTGGTGGTATATACCAGTGTTTGTTTTTGTCATTGTCGCGACTTCTTTTTCTGTTAATGAAACCGATGGCTTGGACGGTTTAGCTGGCGGCACTTTAATGATTGCTTTTGCAGCTTATGGAATCATTGCTTTTGTATTGGGACGTTACGAATTAGCCGCTTTTTGCGGTGTAATTTTTGGAGCCTTATTGGCCTTCTTATGGTTTAATATTCCTCCCGCCCGTTTCTACATGGGCGATACTGGAGCAATGAGCTTGGGTGTGACTTTGGGCGTGATTGCGATGCTTACTAATAGCGCTTTATTATTACCTCTCATTGGTTTTATTTTTTTAGTTGAGTCTGTGTCAGTTATTATTCAAGTTTTATCTAAGAAAATACGCCACAAAAAAGTTTTTTTATCAGCTCCTATTCATCATCACTTTCAAGCCTTGGGTTGGCCAGAATCAAAAATCGTGATGCGTTTCTGGGTGGTTTCGGCCTTAGGAGCTGTCTTAGCTTTAATTATTTTCTTGGCTGATCGCCAGTGGTAGCAAGCTTATGAAATTAGTCAAGAAAATTAAAATGCTATTGGCGCCCAGTTCGCAGGAGCACGAGCCTGACCGCTGGTTTTTGATTGGGGCTGGCGCTTTGTTGCTCATTGGACTGGTGATGTTGTCCAGTGCTTCTTCGGTGGTGTCTTACGCTAAATTTGGTAATACTTATCATTATTTTTTTAGACAGCTGGTTGCCGTTGTCCTGGGTGTGGGTTTATTTTTTATTTGTTATCGTTTTGATTATCGCCTTTGGCGCCGCTATGCCTTGTGGGCTTTGGTCGGTTCTATTTTTCTATTAGTCTTGGTTTTTATACCTGGTCTGCGCGCCGAGCACGGTTCAGCTCGTAGTTGGATTATTATTTTCGGCCAGTCACTACAACCTTCTGAGTTGGTAAAGCTGGGTTTTTTAATTTATTTAGCGACTTGGCTAGAGGCCAAAAGAGGGCAGTTGCAAGAAGCAGCTAGTGGCATCATACCTTTTCTCAGCAGCCTATTAATTATTGCGGCTTTAATGATGGCTCAGCCCGATTTAGGTACCTTGTTTATCATTCTGTTTTCTGCCTTTGCGGCCTTTTTTATCGCCGGAGGTAAATTTTCTCATATTGTCCTGACTGTGTTTTTAGGGGTGATGGCCTTAGGTTTGTTGTTTTACGCCAGCGCTTCTTATCAGAGCGACCGTTTCCGTTGTTATCAAGACCCGGCTTATGATTCTCAGGAAGAGTGTTATCAAATTAATCAGTCTCTGATTGCGGTTGGCTCCGGTGGTTGGCTTGGTCGCGGCCTAGGCCAAAGCCGACAAAAATTTATGTATTTGCCAGAAGTTTGGGGCGACTCTATTTTTCCAATCATTGCCGAAGAAGTTGGTTTTATCTTTAGCTCCTTGCTAGTTTTATTGTACGGTTTTGTTTTTTATCGGGGTTTAAAAATAGCGCGTAGAGCGCCTGATATTTATGGGAGCGCCTTAGCGGGTGGAATTGTCGCTTGGTTGGCTGTGCAGACATTCTTGAATATTGGGGGTATGATTAATTTAATTCCGATGACAGGAGTACCTCTACCTTTAATTTCAGCAGGCGGCTCCTCCATTTTGTCCACATTGATGGCTATTGGCATCCTGGCTAATATCAGTAAGCATGGTAAATATGAAAGACGTTAAGCGTCATTTAATTGTTATTTCTGGCGGCGGCACCGGTGGTCCCAGTACGGCGCCTTTGGCTTTGGCTACCGCTTATCGGCAACTGGACAGGGAGGCGCGTTTTATTTTTGTAGGTAGTGATCCGCAGTTAGAGCAGAAATTATTTGCCGCCGATTTGCAAGAATTGGGAGCCGATTATTATGCCTTGCCGGCCGGTAAGTGGCGTCGTTATCTTTCTTGGCAAAACTTCTTAGACGTTTTTAAGATTATTAGGGCTTTTTTTCTGTCTATAATATTATTGAGTCGCTGGCGCCCCAGCTTAATTATTTCGGCTGGTTCGTTTGCCAGCGTGCCTTTGGTTTGGGCGGGTAGATGTTTGGGTGTTAAGATTTTGGTTCATCAGCAAGATTTACGTCCCGGCTTGGCCAATCGTTTAATGGCACCTTTGGCTAATAAGGTAAGTGTGGCTTTTGCTAAGTCATTGGCTGATTATGGTCGGAAGGCCGTGCTGATTGGTAACCCGGGCAAGCTAGGCAGTTTTTCCCCTACTGCTTTAGAAGAATTGCGTCGTAAATTTAAGTTAGACTCGCGGCGTCCTTTGATTTTGGTGACTGGAGGTGGTAGTGGCTCTTTATCTCTAAATAAATTATTTTTTGCGGCTTTGCCATTACTACCTGCTGATTGGCAGATTATTCATCAGGTTGGTCAGGATAAAGGTGAGGGGGCGCCAGTGAGACAGTCTTACCAAGTCTTTGACAACATCTCTCATGATGATTTTTCGGCTTTATGGTTTCTCGCTGACATCGTTGTGTCTCGGGCCGGACTAGGTGCTCTAACTGAGGCGGTGTTGTTAGCTAAGCCGACCGTGTTGATGCCTATACCCAAATCTCAACAAGAAGATAACGCTGCCTATTTCGCCCAGCATCAAGCAGCGATAGTTTTAGATCAAGACACTGCTACTGCAAATAAATTAGCCGAGACTTTAAAATCACTATGGCAAGATGAAGTTGGGCGGCAGCGAATGTCAGCTAAGGTAAATAGCTTGATGCCTACTGATGCTGCTAAGCGAGGAGCAGAAATTATCCAAGAACTTTTAGCTTAAACTATGAAATTATTGAGTTATAAAAATTTCTATCTTATCGGTATTAAAGGCGTGGGCATGACCATGTTGGCGCAATTTTTGCACGAACAAGGTAAAGCGGTCAGTGGTGTTGATGTCGCCGATGTCTTTATGACTGATCGCGTGCTGCGGCGCAAAAAAATTTCAGTACGTGTCGGCTTTGACGCCGTTAAGCTGCCGCGACGTTCAGTAATTATTTATTCCAGCGCCTATACGGCTAGCAACAATCCCGAAGTAGCTTATTTAAAATCTCATCCTGAACAGTTTAAAAAATTACCGGTTTTAAATTACGCCCAAGCTATGGGCGCGCTCTTTAGCTCCTATCGCGGCCTAGCCGTTTGTGGCAGCCATGGCAAAACTACTACCACGGCTTTTCTTGGTTTTGTGTTGCAACGGGCCGGCTTAGAACCAAACGTAGTGGTGGGCGCTCGCGTACCGCAGTTTCAGGGCAGCGCCTTGCTGGGTACATCTGATTATTTTCTAGCTGAAGCGGATGAGTATCAGAATAAGCTGCAATATTTCCAGCCTCACGGTATTATTTTAAATAATATTGACTACGACCACCCCGATTATTTTAAAAGTCGTCGAGCCTATTATCAAGTGTTTGCTGATTTTGTAACCAAGTTAAAGCCCTCCGGTTTTCTGGTGGCTAATGCTAACGATCGACAGATAAGAAGCTTATTACCCTTGGTTAAGGGGCGTAAAATCACTTACGCTTTAACTGACGATAATTCCAGTCCAAACATTAATGTAACCTTGTTAGGGCATACGGTGCGTCGCTTGGGTGGTTGGCAATATTTCCAGGTGAATGATTTTGGTGAGTTTAAAATTCGTTTGCTGGGTAGGCATAACTTGGAAAACGCTCTGGCTGTTTTAGCTGCTGCTCACGCGCTGGGTCTAGATATTAGAAATTTAAAAGCGGCTCTGGCGGCCTTTAAAGGTACGGCTCGGCGGGCCGAACTTATGGGTAAGTATCAAGGTATTCCAGTCTATGATGATTATGGACACCATCCCACGGAAGTAAAGGCCACTGTGCAAGCTTTTAAGGAAGCTTTTCCTGGCCAACGCTTAGTGGTGCTATTTCATCCCCATACCTTCAGCCGAACTAAGAAGTTTTTTCAAGATTTTATCAGTAGTTTTGACCAAGCAGATGTTCTCGGGATGTTAGAAATATATGGTTCAGCTCGGGAGCAGTGGGGTGGTGTTTCTAGTAAGGATTTAGTGAAATCATTAAAACTGACGCGGAGACATCCATCTGCCACCTATCTCGCTAATTTTGACGAGGCTTTGCAATGGTTGCGCCAGACTTTGGGCCCCAATGATGTTTTATTACTCATGGGCGCTGGCGATGTTTTTCGTGTGGGCGAGAATTTATTAAGTAGTTAGATGATAATTTTTTTGGCTATTTAAAACCCGGCTATAATGGTCGGGTTTTTTGCTTGGCTAAATTAAGTCGCTTTAATTTTTTAAAAGACATTAAATTACTTTTATTTAACTATGAACGGCCTAAATTTAATAAATAATTTGCTTTCTGTCAATTAGGTGTAACTGGTGGCTACGATTGTAATATTTATGCAATTTTTACGTATTCTATAGTAGGAGGGGGAGGTAGATCCCTTTTTATTTTTTATTTTATGGTAGTTGTAGATGAACCAAATAAACATCAGCCTAATTTAGCCTGGCGTCAGTTTTGGCAGGCTTTATGGCGTTTATTATCGCCTTTTAGCCGGTTGATTTATTTTATAGCTCTAGTAACGGTAGTGGGTTCAGTCCTTGATTTGGCTAAACCTTACATTCTCAAGCTAGTTATTGATGGGTTGTATAATTTTCAAGTTACAGACTTGCGCTTTTTGCTGTGGCTAATAGTTCTATATTTAGGTTCCGATCAAATTCGTTCAGTGTTGCAATATTTTACGGATATTTCTATCTTAAAACTGTTAGTTAAACTGGAATATCACCTTGGTCTAAAGGCTCAATCTAAATTATTAGAACTTAGTTTAGGCTATCACGAAAAAGAAAATACCGGCGGCAAAATTGTGAAGATTGAGCGTGGGGTTGATCGTATTTCTACTTTAGTCAACAATATCGGTTGGGAAGTGGCACCAACTTTAGTGCAACTGTTGTTTACCGTGCCAGCACTGTTTTGGGCTGATTGGCGCATCGGTTTATCCTTTTTGTTTTTTTCGCCCCTCTTCATTTTTATCACCTATTGGTCTAATCAGCGGATGTATCCGGTGCGTAAGGAAATTTATCGTTCTTATGAAGTTGCTTCCGGCAAGATGGCTCAGGCGATTATTAATATTAACGCGGTGCAGTCATTCGTACAGGAAGGGCGGGAATTTTCTGAATTTGATAAGATTAAGGCTGGTGTGCGCGATAATGAAAATAAGCAGTGGGGTTGGATGATGAAAGTCGGGTTAGGCCGTAATATTATTGTAGATATCGGCCGGGCAGCCGTTTTATTCCTAGGTGTTTATTTGGTTTATATGGGCGAGATTAGCGTTGGTACTTTGATTTTCGCTTTTACGCTTAGTGAAAAAGCTTATGCCTCAACTTTTCGTCTCTCTCGTTTTTATGATCGGATGGAAGAGGGCAGAGAAGGTGTTAATCGACTGCTAACTTTATTTGGCGCGGAAAGTGATATTAAAAATCAGGCAGAGGCAGTTCCGGCCACTAAAATTGATGGTGAGATTAAGTTTGACCAGGTATCTTTCCTGTATAACGAGTCGGCTAACAAGGCTTTAGACAATGTGAGTTTTAAAGTCAGTTCTGGCAGCACGGTAGCTTTAGTGGGTCCTTCTGGCGGTGGCAAGACGACCGTGGCTCGCTTGCTTTATCGTCACTATGATCCGGTACAAGGTCGTGTTTTAGTGGACGGTCGTGATATTCGTGAATTTGAACTTTTTTCTTATCGCCGCTTTTTAGCCATTGTTCCTCAGGAGGTGGAAATATTTGATGTTAGCGTGCGAGAAAATATTGCCTACGCCCGTCCTCAGGCCAGCCAAGAGGAAATCGAAGCTGCAGCTAGAGTAGCTAACGCTGAAGAATTTATTCTTAAGCTAACCCATGGTTATGACACTTTAGTGGGAGAGCGTGGTGTAAAATTATCCGGCGGACAGCGGCAACGCCTCGGTATTGCTCGAGCAATTTTGGCTAATCCCAAGATTCTGATTTTTGATGAGGCTACTTCCAACTTAGATAGTGAGAGCGAGCGCCTGATTCAAGACGCCCTGTCTCATATTGGTCGTAATCGGACGGTTATCATTATTGCGCATCGCCTAAGCACTATTAAACAAGCAGATAAGATTATTGTGTTGGAAAATGGTCGCGTAGCGGAGCAGGGGAGCCACGTGGAATTGGCTCATGTGTCCGGTGGTTTGTATGCAAAGTTATTGAAGTTGCAGGAGCTGGGTGTAGTATCAGAATAAATTCGTTTAATTTTAGTTTAAATACTATAAAAGACGCTGTTTGAGCGTCTTTTATACGTTTTCTAATCAATAGCTTGGAAACACTATGCCAACATTTCAGCTGGGGTT
>CALKWQ010000027.1 GCA_938003925.1 uncultured bacterium | reverse complement strand
CTACAAACTAATGAAGAAATAAAGCTAGCTATTCGGCTGAAGTACGACCTGAAAAGAGATGAAGTTTTACAAAGCGCTATTGATGAAGTTTTTAAGCCTATAGTTAATCTTATAGAAAAACGCGAAGCTATAAATTCTATACTTAGAAATATTCAACAAGAAAAAGAAATACTTTCCGGTGATATTTTAATAGACGCTATTCAAGGCGAAGGTACTACTCTTGAAACTAAGCGTAGCTTTATCCCGGGTTTGTATGATGGTTTATTAAAAGATGTAGCTGGTAGTCAAGTAAATGATATAACAACAAAAGGCTATTTAAACTTAACTGCAGATAAATACTGGTCTACAGGTACCACTGGTTTGCGGCCTAGGCAGGAGTTTCCTGATATAAGGCCTGAGCCTTACTACGTACCAGCTTATACACAAGACACTGCAGCACGCGATAAAATAGGTACAGCAAGAAAAGTACTAGAACAAAAAGAGCTAAATGAGCAGCGCCAGCTAGAGCTTAAAAAAGAAGCTTTAGCAGCTGAGCATGCAGCCAGAATGCAAAAATTAGGCGATACTGGTTTACAGCCTAATATAGACCAGCGTAATCAAGCTATAGCAGAATTCTATAGCAAATTAACTCAATTAGAATTAGAATATAAGAAAACACAATTAAGTACAATTAAAGAAGTAGAAGCATTAAGGTCACAACAATTAGAACGATTAACTACTGCTGAACAAGCTAAGTTTGACTCTACCAATAGCTTACGTAAGCTAGTTCAACAAGGCTATGAAGCTACCGATAGCCCATATGCAGAGTCTAATCAAAGTACAGATGAGCTACTTAATAGATCTAAAAAAGAGTTTGTAAAAGCTAGAGAAGCCGTAAAAGCAGGTGAGTTTGGTACAGCTAAAGCCACCCAGAGTGAAGCCGAACGTTTACTTAGTTTAATAATTTCTAGTGATAGAGATATTGAAGATAAGGAAAAGGCAACTAAAGAAGCTAGTGACCAAATTAGTAAATTTGATTTCACATACGAAACACAGGTCAGTGCTTATAAGACCGCTTTAGAAGAAACAAACTTATTGCTAAGTCAAATGCGTGATAACTTAGCTAAATACACAAAAGAAGATGGCACAGCTACAATAACAAAAGATGACGGCACAACTGTAAAATCAGGTGGTGCAGGCAGAGCTTCTTATACTAACAAGAAAGGTGAGTTAGTTACTTATGACTACGATAAAGAAACTGGTTGGAAAGGGCAGAAAAAAACTGCAGATGGTAAGGTCTTAGCTGCAGATGAAATTCCTTTTAAACCAGAAGACCAAGATCAGTTTACAGACCTAAAAACTTTAGCCGGGTCTGTAGATACAGCTAGACAAGATTTAGAAGGAAGAATAGCAGATCTAGATAAATTAACCATAGATTTATCTGAAGTAGCGCCGGCTATGGTAACTGTTTTAGATGAAAAACTGGGCTCTATAGTCTCTACTTTATCTGAAAATTTAAATGCAATAGTTGAAAACTTAAACCAGTCTAAAGAAAATACTAAAGCAGATAGTGAGGCTAAAGAAGCTGATTCTGAAGAAAAAGCTATGAAGATACAAACCTCACTTACAATTGATATTTCACCTACTGAATTATTTACTAGCACCA
>CALKWQ010000026.1 GCA_938003925.1 uncultured bacterium | reverse complement strand
TATTTTTCTATATCTTTAATAGTAATTTCATTTGCTGTTTGTAAAAATGATTTTAGTTCAGAAACATCTGATTGCCCAACATTTGAAGGTTTAAATATATCCAGCTGTTCTAATGCAGGCCAATTGTTAGTATTATTCTTTTCCATCCATACACCCATCTCAGCTGCTAATATAGCAGGATGTATATTAGATTTAGCTACTAACTCTTTAAAATCAGGATGATTAATATTAATACATTTAGCCATATTATAAACAGTTTTTCAAATTACTAATTTGTTCTGGAGTCATACTAATTACATCTTTTAATGTTAAAGGAGTATAGTTAGGTTGATCTTTATATTTTTCATTTACACTATCTTTTAATTGATTCAATGTTATATCCTCAAATAATTCTAATTGCTGAGATTCAGAAGACCAATTATATTTATTAATAAGATAATCTAGAGCTGTAGCATGCGAAGGTTCATTAAGTTCATCATAATACAATATTGGTTTGCCTTTTAGTTCACCAGTTTGTAAATGCTTTCTAATCCATTGTGCTCTTTCATCCTTTGAATTAATAACCCAATCTATATACTTTATAACAGCCTCTTTAATAGAAGATACTTTAATTAAACCTTTATTCCTATTTGCAATTTTTGAATCATGTGTAAAAGGATTACCAAAATGTTTATTGGAATTTTTTATTCTAGTAGCTATAATATGAACAATAGAATCATAAGCTTTAGTAAATGGTTCAGTCATATCTTTTAATTGAGACCAATTTTCAATTCTAACGTTATCTGAAACAGTTTTATCACCAAGTTGGTCATATATTTGAGATATATTAGACTTACTAGAAATGGTTTTGATATTAAGTATAGAATTTAGTTGATCCCGCCACCCTTCAACTGCCATATTAATAGTAGGTATACCTTTTCTATTGGCCATTTCTACAGCTTGACCAGTACCACCTTGAGGCCTCATAGGATTATTACTTTCTTTAGCCCAATATAATACAAAGTCTACTGGTGTGTCTAGATTCTCACCAAACACTTGATTAGTATTACGAGCCATAAGATCTAATGCATAGTCTGTTAATGCATCTGGATTAGGATGTATCTCCTTAGCAATAGCCCTAGTTACATCAGTAGCATCATCTGCCCTATATATCTCACTATTACCAGTACCTTCCCTAAATGATTTGTCAGCCCCTTTAGCATCACCAGTTCTTAAAGTATAGCCTTTTGACCCTAGCTCCTTTGCTATATCTGTCATTTGACTCAATATTTCAGGAGGAGTTTGCCTACTACCAATACCAGCATAGGTCATTGTTTTCTTTATAGACCTGTATGGTAATTTATCAAACTCTGGAGTAGTAGATTCAACAGTAGTAGTACGTTCAGATTTATTGGTATCTCTTGTAACACCTTCTTGTTCAACTCTTTTCTTTTCTAAAGATGTCATAACAACTAAATTTGTTACAGGTATAAACTCATAACCATTTACTTGAGATTGTATA
>CALKWQ010000025.1 GCA_938003925.1 uncultured bacterium | reverse complement strand
ACCACCGAGATCTACACTCTTTCCCTACACGACGCTCTTCCGATCTGAGAAAGCTAAGGCTAGCGGACAGACTGTTGAAGAGGTATTAGTTGAGCCATCTCGCTATGCGACTATTGATCAGGCGGGTATGCTATTAGGTCGAGAGCTTACTCCAGAAGACTTGAAGCAAGCTCGTGTAGCGCAAGACCTTAAGAAACATGGCTTCTTAGGTATTGCAGATGGTGACTTAGTTTTCGAGTTCAAGTAACAATTTATCCACTTCCTCCAAAGTAGTGACTGTGCCGGCAATTCCACCGGCTTTTTTTATTTCCGCAATATTGTGTTGCTGTAAAGCTGAAGCAGTGTTCTTACCGAACTTACCCTCTAAACCAATAAAGCGACCGCTACAGCACGCTAGTATATCTGGCACGCCTGCACGATTAGTTGCAATAGTCTTGATTACATAACAGCCCTTAGCTTTTAGGTAGTCTTGCACTTTCTTGTTAAACTTTTGCTCGCTCATTTATCGAACCTCACACCAACAAAACGAGGTAAGAATAAGCTATGCACATTGCCATTCTTATCTTGAATCACTGTGTTGTACTTAACTTCGATAGTTTTGTCTTTATACTTGTCAAAGCTTTGTGCACGGTCATAGTCAGTCATACCAGAGCCGACGTTAACTTCAACTTGTACACCTTCAACTTCACCAGCACATACTAACGAACCAATCATACCTTCGTACTTGCCAGCACCAAATATATAGCTAACACAAGTCAAGTCTGCAGTTTTAGTTTCTTTCATTTTAACCCAAGCAGCTGAACGCTTAAACTCATACTTACTGTCTGCATGCTTAAGCATCGCACCTTCGTAACCAGCTTCAATCAAGCTAGCATAAGCATCTTGTGCTTCAGCTGCGCTGTTAACTACTTGTGCCTGTGAGAAGATAAACTGGTATGAGCTAAAGATTGGTAAAGCGGCTAATCGTACACGACGATGATTATAGCTACTGTGACATAGCTTACCGTCCCAGTCGTCTAAGCTAAGATAGTCAAAGCAGAAGAAGTGCAGGCTGCGCTCGTCGATTGGATTACCGTGTAACGATGAATTAATCATGCCGGACACTTTAGTCCTGTCTTCCAGATCGGAAGAGCACACGTCTGAACTCCAGTCACGGCAAGTTATCTC
>CALKWQ010000024.1 GCA_938003925.1 uncultured bacterium | reverse complement strand
GCGTTTAATGGCAATCCAGATGAGACTATTAGCTCTAGGGCGGGTAGGCATAAAGATAGTGAGAAGTGGGCTTGTGTGTTGTGTTGGTTGCTCGACCATATTGACCCAAACCATTGTGAAAAGAGCATAGGGGTTTAGATGAACGAGTTGTTAACGGTAACAGACGCCGGCGTAACTGGCAGTTGGCATTGGGTTGCTGGTGCGAGTGTCGCGGGTACAACGATTGTTGCGATTATCATTTCTAAGCTTGGCGATATTATGCGTGGGCTTAATACGTTCAAGGATGAATGGGCTAAGTTTCACAAACCAAAGAAGCACGACTATATCCCACAGTTAAAGATGGACGCAGATATTACACAGCACTTGCGTACAATTAAACATGATTTGCAAGCAAGTCGAGTGCTAATCGTGCAGTTGCACAATGGTGAGTACTCACTAGCGCGTGTGCCGTTTCTTAAATATAGCTGCTCTCATGAACAGTTAGCTCGTGACGTTAGCTCAGTAATGCTTCACTTGGAAAAAGTACAAGCTAGTATGTTTGCTTCGTTGAATATGCGCTTGATGGAAGGCGAAAACATTTGCTTCCCAGACTTAGCTGAAGCAATTGAAAAGGATCCGTCACTTAATACACTAGGTCAATTCTTATCCGCGCACGGCACTAAATCTATTTACTTCTTCCCACTAATGAAGGCAGACGGAGAAGTCTATGGCATGGGTATAGTTGAGTACGTACACAAGCGAGAGCTAGAACTTAAGTGGATTAAGTGGACACATACAAGATTTATTCAGATAGGCGCATTGTTGAATAACATCGCTTATACAGAAGAGGAGTGTAAGGTATGACGCTGCGCGAAAAACAATCAGCATTTGCTAAGCTAGCTAGCGCTCTTATAGCTAAAGCATACGAATTAGGCTACGAAGTTACTTTAGGCGATGCGTATCGTGACCCTCGCGTGCATGGCGAAATGGGTGTTAAACGTAGTTATAGCCATGCTAGCTCGGCGCATAAGCTTCGTTTAGCTATTGACCTGAACTTATTCAAAGATGGGCAATTCTTAGAGAGCTCTGCTGCACATAAGCAGTTAGGTGAGTGGTGGGAGCAACAACATGAACTAGCTCGCTGGGGCGGACGGTTTAATGATGGTAATCACTATAGCTTTGAGCACAATGGAGTCAAGTAAATGAGTATACCAATTGTAGGTGCATTAGTTGAAGGCGCGATTGACTTATGGAAAACATACAACCCTCCGCCTGCTAGCGAAGCAGAGAAAGCTGCGTATGCTCAAGCCGAAGTTAACTTTAAGGTACAGTACCAGCAGTTAGTAGCTAACAGTATTGTGACGCTTGAAAATGAGATTACTAAGCGTCACGCTGCTGACATGAGCAGTGACAGCTGGTTGTCTAAGAATATCCGCCCTATGGTACTAGTGTATTTGCTTGTGCTATTTACTGCATTTGCTGTTGCTAGCGCGTCGTTTAACTTAGCTGAAGTGTATATTGAAATGCTTAAAGAAATGCTGCAAATGGCATTTGGCTTTTACTTTGCAGGCCGCACAATTGAGAAAGTTACTAGCATTCTAAAAGGTGTTTCCAAATGAGCTTAGTTGCAGCTATTCCAGCTAACACTGATCCGCAGTTGCGCTCTTTGCTATTAGCTATGATAGCTAAGCTGGACCAGACACCTACTGAAACACAGGTGCAAGTAGGATCAGTAAATACCGTTACTGACCCTAATGTTATAGCTAATGCTGTACCGCCTACACAACCAGTAGGCTTGACTGTAGTTAACAGTTATACAACTATTTCACTGTCATGGTCAGCACCTGTATACGTAGGTCATTCGTACACAGAGATTTACCGTAGCAAGACAAATTCAAGCACAGACGCTATAGCTAATGGTTTGTACGCATACACACGTGCTAACGCGTTTAATTACTCTGTTGCACCTGGTTCTGGCTGGTACTACTTTATTCGCTTTGTTAACGTTAAGTTAGAAGTAGGCCCATTTGCGTCTATCTATGGTGAGTCAGTAGTAACGTCGGTTAGCTTAGCTAATGTTGCGCCTGGTACGATGGTCGTAGACACACTTACGCCAGCTAAGTTTTCTGACGGCACAGATGAGATGGTACTAGATGGTGCTAAGATAACTACTAAGACAGTTGATTGTGATAAGGCGATAATCGACGTGTATCAGTTAGCTACTAGCGTTACACCAGCGGCTAATGGTGATTTAGCTATTGAAGCAACTAGTAATACACAGTTGACACTAAAATATAAAGGCTCTGATGGCGTTGTGCGCTCTGTAGCACTTACTTTGGCGTGAGGATAATATGAAGTTAAACGACTTTACAAATGGTATTAACACATTAGTTGATCCGAGCCTATTAGGCACAACGTTTGCAGTAGTCAGCGAAAACGTTGATGTTGCTGCAGGTCCACTAATGCCTGTTAAAGCACCTACGCTAGCTCAAGCCATTGCAGGCAAGTATATTGCGTGGTATGATACTAAAGACGAATGGGTAGCTAGTACAACAGTGCGTGACTACCTAGAATATCAAGGTGTTATGTACTGGACTCAACCAGGTGAAGCACAACAATATAATGGTACTGTAACAACTAAGTTAGGTATCACTGCTCCAGCTAATCAACCAATTGTTGCTGTATCAGGTACAGGCGGACAAGACGGTGTTTACCAGTACATGTATAGCTATTACAATGACTTGACTGGTATTGAGTCATCAGTAAGTCCGCTATCCGTTGAAATAAGCTTAACAGGTGTTGGTGCATCGGTTAGCTATTTAGCTTCTACTGATCCACAAGTAACGCATATTCGTATTTATCGTATTGGTGGCACGTGGACTGATTTCTTACTGCTCACTACAGTAGCTAATGTCAATGGCACGTATATCGATGCTGCAGCAGACGAAGACTTACAAGGTGCATTAGTTGGTACGTCGTTAAATAATCCTCCACCTACTGACTTGCGATTTATTACTGAGCAGTTTGGCATGTTCTTTGGTGCTGTTGGTACTAAGCTATACTACGGCAGAGGCGACGGTTATCCTCAGTATTGGCCTGCTATTAATTACTTTGAATTATTCGAGCCTATTACTAGTATTGCAGCTATTACTGATGGTGTGCTGATTTTTACGAAGACATCAACCACTTTGCTAACTGGCCGCGATGCACTGTCGTTCATGCTATACCCATTAGATAAAACTAAAGGTTGCATTAACCATGCTGCTACAGTTAGTTTAGGCAATACTGCATTAGTCGTAGGCACTAACGGTATTTACGCTGCTTCAATGTCAGGCGTTAAAGCGTTGTCACAGCCTATTTTAGGTGACCAACAGTTAAGCACAGTAAACGCTGTTGTGCTTAATGAAGTCTACTATTTACAGCTAGCTAATGGCAAGATTCTATGCTATGACTTTAGATTCGGTAAGAATGCTTTTTACTACCTAGACTTTGATACTGAATATTTAGCTACTGACTATACTTATCTATACGGTGTTGTAGGTACTAACTTAGTTAAGCTGTTCAGCAATGGTTTAACTAACTATAGCTATAAAACTGGTGTACTGACTGAAGGTGAGTATTCAACAGTTAAGTCATACAATAAGTTCTATGTGCGCAGTAATGGCGACTTGACGCTAAAGATTTATATCGATGGTGTGCTAGTACTAACTAAGGTGTTATCAGGCAATGAGCTGCATGAAGTAACACCACCACAGTATCAACGCAAAGGCTACGGCATGGAACTTGAGTTTACTGGTACTGGTGTAGTGTATGAAGTAATCACAACACCAACTCCTAGGGAACTATAAGTAAACTCAATTATTGCATCTTTTTGAGTTGTTTTGTGGTATAATGGCAATATTAAGTGGAGATGGGCATGGAAGTAACAAACGTAGATAAGCAAGTGCTTCAGGCATTAAGTGACTTGCCGCAAGTAGAGTGTCCAGTTGAGCACTTATTTGGTGGTGGGTGCTACGTTAGACATACTACAATGCCTGCTGGTACTTTTGCTATTGGTAAGCGACACAAAAACGAAGTAATTAATATCTTACTAAAAGGTAAAATTTCTGCGCTAGTTGATGACTCTGATGAAGTTAAAGAAATAGCAGCTCCGGCAGTATTTCTTTCAGCAGCTGGTACGAGAAAGGCAGCATATTTCCATGAAGACACTGTGTGGTTAAATGTGCATCCAACTGAGCTAACTTCTGTAGAAGAAGTTGAGCAAGCGGTCATAGTTCCTGATAACAACGATGTTGACTTGCTAGGTGCTAGACTACAAAGTAAACTACGAAAATTAATTGGAGGTTGACATGGCGTGGATAGCTACAGGTATTGTAGGCGCTGCAGTCGTCGGCGGCATTATACAAAGCAATGCAGCCAGTAGCGCTGCTAAAGCGCAAGCAAGGGCTAATGATGCATCGTTAGCTGCAGCCGAGCGACAATACTATAATGATGTCGCGCTAGCTGCAGAAATGCGACAAGCTCTACTAGGGTTAAACCCAGTAGAGCGTTTACAATACCAAGACGATTTAGACAAAGCAACGTCTAAATTAACGTCAGAAAATGCTGATGAAGTAAAAGCAGCACAGCTAGAGATCGCGCAAATTAATGAGAGGTTAAAACAGACTGGTTTAGTTAACACACGATATGGCGAAGCTAGCTCAGCTATTGAACGTAGCATGCAAGCTACAGTAGCGGGCGCTCAAAGCTCAACAGTTGCACGACTAAGTGGTATTAACAATGCTAGCGAAACAACTAATGCCGGTTTTGACACTGCCGAACGTTGGGTAGCTGAGTCAATGCAAGCTACCCAACAAGGCTACCAAACTGCTAGTAATTACACTAATGCACTAGCAGCAGAAGTTGAGGGCCAGTATGACAACTGGAATAACGTATTTGGTTCGATGATTAATAACCTGGGCGAATTCTATAATAGCTTAACACCACAACAGCTATCAGCAGGTAATCTACAGTTCCAGCAACGCGAGTATCAAACAGCGGTTGAAACAGTGCGTAAAAACTTTGCTCAACGTGGTGTTGCTGGCGGAGCACAACAAGCTATTGAATCTGGCATGGCGATGGATAACGCTCGTGCGCGTGCTGACATTAGAGCTAAAGCACCATTCCAAGTGGCAGAAGCTAAGCAGGGCTTTTTAACTAGCGGCGCAGCTAGCATACGCAATGCCTATATGGATGACTTAAGTCAAGCAAGAGCTAATCAAGCTAATTTAGCTATTAACGAAGCTACTGCAATGAATGCGCTTAGGGCGGATCAAGCAGACTTAGCATTAAAACGCGCAGGTGCTATAGCTAGTTTAGACTTAGCTGCTGGTAATGTAGCTGGTGCAGGCATAGACGCTGAAGCAGCGGCGCGTTCAGGCTATGAGCAGCAAATGGCAGACATGTCATTGAATAGGCTTGGTACTGAGGCTACTGTACTTTCTAATGAAGCTACACGTACACAAGCAGCCGGCCAATCGTTTACTACTGCACAACGTACTAATGCTATTAACCAAGGCAACATCCAAGCTAACTTAGCTACACAGCAAGGTAATATTATTTCTGGTGTGCTTAACACTGGCTTGAATGCTGGTCTATATGCGTATGGCGGCGGTGTAAGTCAGCCACGTACAGGTGGTAGCGCACCAGTTTATGACGGCTTTACTGGTCAGAGGGTAATGTAATGACTGAACTAAATACTAGTCCAATTCAGTTTGGCGACTCAATTAAAGCGTTTGAAATGGGTGAAGACCGTCAACGCAGACGTGAAGAAGCTGCTTACCGCAAGCAGATTATGGATACTAACCTAAAACGTATGGGCATGCGTCAAGAGGCTGGCATTGACCAGCTAGAGCTAGATAACATGAAAGCAGAGCTAATGCAAACACGTAATCAGTTAGCTAAGCAGGCAACATACCAAACGTTTGACAATTTCTTAGCTGATGGTGACGTAAATCATGTTAACCGATTGATTAAAGAAAACCCTGTTGTAGCTTCAACTATGCCTGACGTGTTACGCATTGATCCTATTGCACTTGATAATCAAGAGGATCAGCGACTATTTCAGCAACAGTCTGGGTTTAGTTTAGCTGAGTTTAGTTCGATTGCTGATATGGAAAAAGCTAAGAAACGCTTTGTTAAAGTAACAACTAAAGCTGGTGAACAGAAAGTTGTCGACATGCAGCAAATCTTTGCTGGCTCTGGCTACCTAAATTATAAAGATGCACAACGCCGTGCGCAGCTAATCGAAGATATGAAGCTTGAAAAAGACAGGGCTGAAATCGACTATAAAACTGCACAAGCACGTAAAGCTGATCGCTGGGAACCTAGC
>CALKWQ010000023.1 GCA_938003925.1 uncultured bacterium | reverse complement strand
AAAACCCCAGCTGAAATGTTGGCATAGTGTTTCCAAGCTATTGATTAGAAAACGGCTCCGCACCACCTGCTCAAAGATTAATTCGGGACAAAAATACTTCGGTTTTAAAATTTAGCCACTACCACTCTATCGCTACTTGCTGCTGTTTAATTAAATAATCATTGCACCTAGAAAAGTGACGACAACCGAAAAAACCAGCATAGGCAGATAGCGGTGACGGATGCGGCGCCTCTAAGATATGATGGCGGCTAGTGTCAATCAAGCTTTTCTTACTACGAGCGTAATTGCCCCACAGTATAAAAACTAGCCCCTTCCTTTCTGCCGACAACTTACTAATCACCGTATCGGTAAATTCTTCCCAACCTCGATGACGATGCGAGGTTGGCTGACCTGCTAACACCGTTAAAATGGCGTTTAACAAGAATACGCCTTGTTGAGCCCAGGTCTCTAAATTACCAGACTGAAAATCTTTTTTGACGCCCAAATCCTGCTCAATCTCTTTATAGATATTTTGCAAAGATGGTGGTAGCGCCACACCATTAGCTACAGAAAAACAAAGACCATGAGCTTGGCCTGGACCGTGATAAGGATCTTGTCCTAAAATCACCACCTTAACTTTCGAAAAAGGCGTTAACCAAAAAGCTTTAAAAATATTTTCTGGAACGGGAAAAACTTTTTTGGTAATATACTCTTGCCGAACAAAATCAGCTAGCTGAGTAAAAGCAGCCGTGGCGAAATAATCACGTAGTACCACTGACCATTCAGGCTCAATTTGTATTGGCTTAGACATAGTGATATTAATCAGCAACTTCTATTTGTCTAATATCATCATTAGCAATACCTAAGGCTGAATCGTGTAATAATATTATAAAAAAATCACTGCTTATAAGCGGCATAAATTACCAAAAAAATATAATCGATAATCGCCATCAAAGTTTTACGGTTTGATCAGCGTTAGACAAGTCTAAAGCGGGCGCTCCTAATTCACCGCCATGAACTCTCAACTTTAGAGAGTAAGCAAATTTTTGTTTATCTTCACCAATCTTAAAATCTTGCATTAGATCATTGGCCAATAAACGCTCAATTGAGCCGCTCTCCCAGTCATTCCTTAAAACTTCAATTTGAGCACGACTATTATCAATTTTCACTAATAAATCGGCGGCCTTTGTTTGGGCTAATTGATAGCTTTTCTGCAAAGAGGGATTAAGGTCACGATTCGCGAGGCGGGCGCTGATATCCACTTGGTACTGATACTGTTTCTCTAGACTATTAATTTTACGTTCGCCATTACTTAGCATCGCCTCGACCCGCTTAGAGGCAACTTTAAAGACTTCGTTACTCCAACCAGACTCTAAATCATCTAAAGAAACCTGGCGTAAAGTCTGTCGTTTATCATCAGCATAATAGAAAAAGACATCAGCATTTTTGGAAGTAGCTAGGGCACGCAACTTCTGAATCTTTTCTAAAGATACTTCTTGAAAATCTTCATCAGTAATAACGAAAACGGCATTCTTGTCACCGGCCGGCACTTTCTTTAAAGCGCTTTCTGCGGCTACTAAAGCCCGTTCCTCAGTATCACCATCGTATTTAATCCCTTTAATGGCCTTAGTTACTTCTTGAGGATTATCATAGGTTGCCATTGCGTCAAGTTTGTTTGAAAAAGTAGCGAAAAGAATCTTTAAGCCATCAAAATCCTGCTTCGCGATTAACTCGGCAATATATGGATAGGAATCACCCACCGAAGGACTATTGTCAAAAATCAAACAGACATTAGTATATTCCGGCAATTTCTCTAAAGATGGTTGCCAAGGACGATCATGGATATCTGGTGGAGGAACTAACAACCTAGGTTTTTTTGGCGACATAGTGGGAAGATCCTCACGCTTGTCTAAGGAAAGAGAGAAGGTAATTTTACGACATTCATCTAACAACTGCTTATACAATTCTGGGTTTTCCGTCTTAATTTTTGCCAATTCTTCCGTACTATAGTTTTCTCCGCTATCCTTATGCAAATCGGTTAAATAAGTAACACCTTTTTCTGGTCCGTTGACGGAAGATGGCATAGTCTGAACAAACATTTTAGTGCGTAATTGCTTAACCTCGTCATCGGATAAAGCAGAAAAATCATAATGAGCCAAAACATCACTTAAAATCTCTTCAATGGCGGCCAAGCGCGCCAAAGTTAATTCTTCATTACTGCCGTGCCAATTATTGGTCTTACGCTCATCGCTAGAACCATAAAGAATGAAATCGGCAGCCAAAACATCTTGAACATTATCGGGGGTAATCTGACTGAGAAAGTTTTGAAAATTACTAGCAATCTCCGACTTGACCGCCTCACTTAGCTCGCCTGAATCAGTATCGAAATAGCCGGCCATTTCTAAAGTGGCTGAACGAGGGCCATTTTCAACATTAATTTTTAAGGGCTTAGCGTCGCCGCCCTCTTTATCATAATCCAGTTTACCAAAATCATCAGCCTTAGCCTGATAAGTCTTTTCTGGATCAGGCTCAGTATTAACCGCCCTTTCCATCTCTTTAACATTGTCTGTCCGGTCCTGGGTTTTCAAATCAACTTTTTCAGCTCCCTGAGCGGGGGCAAATTTCAAAAAAATCATCAAGGCTACGAAAAAGGTCCGGAACTTATTACTATGCGCTGCTTTCTGGATTAAATTTTCAGCTGCCATATCATTGCTTCCCGCTCCTTCCTGTTTACTCTTGTCCCGATCGAAAGCGCTAATAGCCTCATCTAAAACCGACATCAAGCTCGCGCCATCAATTTTAGCCTCCATCACCTCTCCAGCCATAGCGGAGATTAATTCTTGGACTTCCATGCCATTAATTTGCAATACTTCTTCTGGCGTTAAGGACTGCCCTAACTCTTTTTTCAATTTCCACAAAGCCACCAGCTTCTCTAAATTAATATTAGCATCTAGCTGAGCCTCAATCTTTGCGGCATTAGCCTCACTAGCCAGAGGAGTGGGCACAGACTCAGACGAAACTTCCGCCGCTACTGGCGATTTTTCTTTTTTATTCTGATTTAGACCTTTAAGAATTTTTAACATAAAATTGATTTAAATAAATATAATTCTCTTTATAATATTAGCACGAAAAGACCAAAAAATAAAAAACAGAGGGCTCCTGCATATAGGAAACCCTCTTTCAAACTTACTTAATTTAAATTTACCTAATCTCAGCCCGTAGACAATCAATGGATGTGGCGAAGCTTAGAACTAGCGGTTGCGCAGGATTAATGAGATTGCCTTGGCACTCACTAATAAGTAATGTAGCTTGACCAGTTGGCGTAATAAATATATCCGGCAATACAGCCGTCGCCCCCGACTGAATAAACACGGATAAATTATTGTATTCCACCACCACCTCTATATCCTTATAATTAGTGACCACTGCTGGTAATGACTGCTGGAAACGATCGAAAATAATAACACCGTTTTCGTTTTCCAGGGTCATAAATCCCAACTTTTTCACTATTCTAGCATCAGTATCAATGACGCCAGGCATCCGCTGATAGATATAAGCGATGAACTGGCCTGACGGCGCTTCCGGCCAAAAGAGCGCAGTATTAGCCGGCACAGGAATAACATCACCATCATACATTAAAGCAATGTCTTTATCACTTTGATTGTATAACTGGGTTTGAGCCTCCGCCAGCGTGGCGAAAGAGAGGGAAAATAGCATGATTAATGCTGCATACAAGATTCTTTTCATGGCTGTATATTTTTAGGATTTGTTGACAAAAGAACAATAATTTATTGATACTAACAGTAAACGAGAAATAAGTCAAATAAAAGATCGGGGTGCTGATATTCTGCCCTAAAAATTAACATAAAGACTATCAGGCTCATAATACAATTACCACCAAAAAAACCTCGCAGATACGAGGTTTATTGATTTGGGCGCTACTAAATTTTCTTGGCCGAGTTGCTAAGACGTGATCAAATGATAATTTACCAAAGTCACTTACCCGGAGCCTCTTTTTTTAAATAATCACTTAAGATATTAATAGCTTGGCGAAAGGCCTTGCCTCTGTGATTAATGTCAATCAAATCTTCGGGGTCAAATTCGGCGTTAGTTTTTTGATAGTTAAAGTCTTTAGCTAGAACTATTGGAGCATAACCAAAACTTTTATCTCCTTTTGGCTCTAGAGCAACTTTAGCCTCCCACATTCCTGAAACGGTCTCCACAAACTTAGTTTGTGGGTCATAAATAGCCACGGTGCAATTATAATGACAGTCACGCTTAGCAAAAGGAACCTCAGCCATTTCTTCAAGAACCTTTAAATAATTACTCTCGTCGGTACCGAGATCGGAATAGCGAGCCGACAAGACTCCTGGTCGACCGTCTAGAGCATCTACACACAGGCCACTATCATCGGCCAAAGTAATCATGTTAAGAATATCACCGACAACAATGGCTTTAATGAGAGCGTTTCCTTCAAAACTCTTAGCATTTTCTACAATCTTCAAATTTTCTAATTGCTCGGGAAAATCAAACAAAAATTTGACGTCAAAATTTGTATTCTGGAAAATTCTTTTTATCTCCTCGGCCTTGCCCTTATTAGCGGTAGCTATAATAATAGTTTGGTTAGTTGACATAGATTCACAGCATTAAATAAATTTATTTTATTATAACACAAACGGTCGCAAAGCAATAAAAGCTCCTATAAAAAATAGCCCTGATTTAGGGCTATTTTCAATCTGCCAAGAAAATCGGACGCGCTGGATAAGATAATTATTCTGTAATACTAACCTTACATAATTTAATTAAAATTTAATTATTTTACCAAATAAATAATAGCAGTTCCCGCTTCATCAGTGGTCGTATATGGCTTTCCTTTACCGTCTAGCCTGGTAGTTGCTACTTGTCCGCCAAAATTAATTTTTACCTCTGACCCTGCATCAGGAAGAGCTTGGTTAAAACTCCCAGAATATACAATAGTACGAGGTTCTCCATTATAAGTTCCATCGTACTCGCGATAGTGTTGGCCGCTAATAACACGAGAGCTCTCATCATAACTGCCGCTTAAAGTGATACGGCCGCTACCCTCAAATTTGCCTAGACTAAAAGACTGATTAAAAGTGGAGTTAAATTTACCATCAACAATTTTAATCGGCGCCCCGGAAAATAAAGCAATCCTGATATTCGCCTGCCAATCATTACTGGATGGAACTGGTTGCATTATTAATTCTAAACTCTTTTCTGCTTCAGATGGTTTGGTGGCTCCAGTCGATTGGTCTTTGTTTACTTCTTCACTTATTTCTTCCCCTGCTTCTTCTGCTAACTGTTCAGTTTTTTCTATCATTACCTCTCCGGCAACAACTTTTGTTTTAGCTAATTTACTACCATACTTTTCTTCAATTTCTATTGGCGTTAATTCTCCTTGTGCAGCTTGATGCTCTTCTAGCCAAACATTAAGTTCTGATGGCTTTAATACAGAAACATAAACCGGTGACTTATATTTTTTGATATTGGCAAACTTCTCGGTCGGCTGATAAGCCGGGAGTTCAATACCGACAATTTTTCCTTCTTGGGCGGCGGAATTAAATTGCTCCATCGCCACCATGACGGCACTGAATTTTTGATAGCCCGTTGCCAAATTTTCCGGAATCTCACTTATGTTTAGCAAAGTGGCCGCCGGTTCAGTAATTTTACGAGCATCGCCGATAACTGCCGAGACTCGATTATGATTACCGAGAGCAATTTTAGCGGCATCATCACTAACTTCCAAAACCAAATCGGTGCCGCCAACAACCACTGCCGCTTGTGCCATCATAGAACCGCCAGCGACCGCTGAAACACCACCGGTTAAAACCATACCCCCTACAAAACCAGCAACTTTACAACCGTCCTTAATAACCGTCGCTGAGGTTTCCAATTTTTGAAAAGTATCGCCCGCTTCATTCCAGGCGTCAGCTGTCACTTGGTCTTGGTCTTGACGCAAAATTGCCATAGCATGTTTAGCGTCAACTCCTAGGTGTTTAGCGAGAGTGGCAATTTTTTTACCCGCCGGAGCCGCGTCAAAAATTGCCGTTATTTCCGATTTTTCTGCGGCGGAAACAGAAGACACTAAACCAAACTTAGTTCCATCAGAAATTGTAACAGCTTGTTTTTCTAAATTAAACGCATCTTTTTCTACCGACTGCCAAATAACTAAAACGTCCTCTACGGCCTGTTGCCAATCTGCATAACTATACTTTTCGGCTTCCATTAAAATTTGATCTGTTTGATAACGCGCTAAAATATACATTTTAGACAAATCGAGTGTGCGCTCCAAAACTTGTTGTTCGCTACGAATTTCTTGACGTTGTCTGAGGTTTAGAATAATGATAGTAGCGGTAATTATAATCAGAACAAGAATAGCAATTTTAATAATTTTTTTCATATTTTATTTTAAGAGATAATTATTTCTTAATTTTTTTATCAACCTCAACCTTCAAATGAGTATAATTATATCTATCCCAAGCCATCGGTCTACCCCAGGCAGCAGTTTCCCGTAATTCGCTTAATGTTTTTACTGTTAAATCACAAAAATGCTGCCAAATCCTTTATACTTCTTTCTGTAAGCATCTAAGGCTTCATTCTTGGCTACCATGGTAGTATCAAAATCAGATTCGTCTGTTATTAGTCCCTTGCCACAAGATCCGGTTGAAAAGAGACCGATAATATCTAGGTTGTTTTGGGCTGCTTCAATTAAGTTATCACGCAAATTTTGGACTTCCTTTTGTATAAATATTTTAATAAATATGCTTATATTATAGCCCATTTTTAGCTATTATCAAAACCGGTTGATTGTGCTACAATTTTCGTCATGGAAAATTTAGTTGAATATCAAAATTCGAAAAATAATGCCCTGAATTTCTATAATTGTATAAATTCAGTCTTTTCGCCTGTTTTACAGAATAAGGTAACTTTCCCGGCCGAAGGATTCAATCATCTCGTCTTTAAAAACGCTCGGTCAGAGAGAGAAAAATCTTCACAATTATTACGTTTCAAACTGTTACCGCTGGCAAAAAAATTAATAGAAATATCAACCACCTATCAAGAATACGAAGAGAACATCGGGGAATTTATCTTCAAGAAACATAAGAAAAAAGTCAAAGAAAGTCGAACGGTTAAATATTGGGGCATAATTGCTATTATGGACAGCCAAAAGATAAAAGTGATTTTAAGAAAAATAGGCGATAACGGGTCATTGCATTTTTGGAGTGTTATTCCGGCTTGGACGACAAATAAATTTAGAGACGCAAAATTCTATACGACCATGAAAGGTTGTCCGCAAGAAGATTAATCCATTATATACAAAAAAGGCTTCATTTCTGAAGTCTTTTTTATTATGCCTGCCTTCGGCTTATGAATTAGCCGAATAGGGCTGACGCCCCACAAGCATATTGTTATAATATACCCTTTTTTGTTAAAAGTCAATGGAATTTAATTTCCGATGCGAATTTTTTTCTTGAAGACAAAAAGCTTGAAATATTAGAGTTTAAATGGCTATTACCGATAAAAAGGAACGAAATGAGCTTTGAAATTCACTCCGTCCGATACTGCGGGGTGTTAGGGACGCTATCCGAACTTTTTCTGACTAAAATAACTTATTGATTCCCATTTTTTAACAACTTCTTTTTAACGCCCGATAACTGTTTCAAATTTTCGCTGCTAATGACTTTTTTGCCAGTGTTTTGCTCTAATTCAAGTCTGGCATTTTTGGCGATCGTACCACCTTTTCGGGCTGGTATTTTATTATCTTCCAGGCCCTTTGTTTCCATTGTTTCAGCAATCTGTCGAGTAGAAAGTTCTGCTAAAGCAGTAAAAACTAATTCCGCATCAGTCATATGATCGCGCAAATTTTCCGTTTTTAAGCCTTTGTAATCTTTGTGTTCCTTAACGCTTAGGTCACTCCACTCCTGGTGAATTATATTAGTTAAAATTGCATATTCTTCCTTTTCTTTTACCTCATTATTTTTCCAATAATCAGTGAGCTTATTCCTCACTTCTTGCCCCATCATTCTTTGTTGAATCCATTTTGAGCTTCTGCCCATTTTTTGCCAATAATCACGACTACGGTTTAAAGCTTTTTCTGGGTCAACTATTTCCTGAATTCTTTCATGGCCGACTTTAGCTAACCAAAGCTTAAATGGCTCAGCTTTAGGAGATGGAATGGATTGAATTAAGCGCAAAATAGTTTCAACGTCTCCAACGTCGGTTTCATAAAATTTTCCATCTTGAGATAACATTTTGAGTTGTCCGATTTTTTCGGACAACTGACTTCCCTCTTCTTTAAGCTTAATTTTTAAGTCATTCCAGTATTTTCGTGGACGATTGTTTTGAGCCAAAACTCTAATTACGTCCACCACACTAAACATCCATTTTTCTTCTTTGTCTAACCATATTCTACGGACTGGGTCATTTTCAAATATGGCAATAGATTTTTTATTAATTACATCAGGCATAATATTAATTGATATTTATATATATGTATTATAGCAAAAATACCGCTAATATCCCATTAATTTTTGGTAAAAATAAAGTAAAATTCGCCAGATATAAATACATTGAATATTAGCTAATTAATAAGTTTTTAAGTCAAACTAAAACGACTTTACCTTAATTCACAAATTTGATATTTTTAGATCTTACTTTATCCACAAAAAAAGCAGACACTTGCGTGTCCACTTTTTGGGGTACAGTTCACTGCGGAGAGAGAGGGATTCGAACCCTCGATACCGGTTAAGGTATACCCGCTTTCC
The DNA here is from genome assembly GCA_938003925.1 of uncultured bacterium. Lineage (GTDB taxonomy): Bacteria > Patescibacteriota > Patescibacteriia > Patescibacteriales > UBA12465. The sequence goes on along the minus strand of CALKWQ010000023.1, from coordinate 329,302 downwards.
AAGCGAGCGCAATCGACCACTATGCGACCTCTCCATTGATGCTATCTAAGATAGCACTATTTTAATTGTCTTTCAATTACCTGCTTTAAACCCTCGATTTCGTCGCCATTGGAATCGGTGAAGCTTTCATAAGGACGGGCGCCGACAATCATTTCGTCGCCGACAAAGGTGGTAGGAGCGCCGTAGACAGAAAAGTTCTCAGCTTGAGCAGATATCGTATCTATTCTTTCCTTTTTTTTGGAATTAGTCAAGCAGGCTTGAAAGTCGTTGTCAACCAAACCAAGTTCTTTTGCCCATGCTGACAAATCTTCCGGATTAAACTGATTATTCTTGGTGGCGTTAAAAATACGAGCACGCATCGCCTCACCCTGCCCACCATCAGCGGCACACAAAACTGCCAGAGCCGCCTGTCTGGATAAGTTAGAGTTGTTGATATTTAAAGGTCTAAATACTACGTGTAGACGGTCACCAAAATCAGCTTGAGCTGAGGCTAACGAGGCGACAAAATCAGCACTAAAAATATCGGCATAATCTTCATAAACGATAACGGCTAAAGCCTCGTCGCTTCCCTTCTGGCCCCAGTCCTCAGCGCCTATCACCGGCAAATTGGCCACGGCATAGCTCTGATGATTCTCTAAATCAGACAGAGGCTGAGCTGTCTCAAGATTCTCCTGATTCTGTTCCTTATATTCAATATGGCTGTTTAAAAAAATCACCGACAAAAAAACAATAATGGCTAGAGCTGCTAGAGTTAAAATGATTTTCATGGTTTTTTTAGCTTCCATAGGAATATAAAGCTCCAGACTAAAAATGCGGCTGGCGCTCAAAATAATTATTAATCTTCTCCCAAGCGCTAGCAGCGCGCAAAATTTCTCCTTCTCCGCCAGCGGGACCAATAAATTGCACCCCGAACGGTAATGTCGAACTATCTTCATCAACAAAACCTCCAGGCACGGATATGGCTGGCAAGCCAGCCAAAGAGGCTCCCGACAAATAGATATCTTCTAAATACATGGCCAAAGGATCATTAATTTGTGCTCCTAACTTAAAAGCTGGATGGGGTGAGGTCGGCGTTAGGATTACATCCACACGCTTAAACGCCTGTTGAAAATCAGCCGCAATCAAACGCCTTACCGCCTGAGCTTTTTTGTAATAGGCATCAGCGTAACCGGCGCTTAGGGCAAAGGTTCCCAGCATAATACGTCTTTTTGCTTCCGGACCAAAACCACGACCGCGATTAGCCTGATAAAATGCCAGCAAACTGTCGGCCTGCTCTTGGGCGACGCCCCAGCCGATGCCATCAAAACGCGCTAAATTAGAACTTAATTCGCTGGGAGTAATAACATAATACACGGGCACACTATACTGATTATAGGGCAAATCTAACTCAACTATTTCAGCACCGGCTTGTTTTAAACTATTTATGCCCTCTAAAATTGACGCGCGTAAACGTTTATCTAGACTGCCTGATAAATAAGCTGGGACGATACCTATGCGTAAACCGGACAAGCTTTTGCCACCATCAAAATCGTAAGTAACAGCTGCCTCGGCTAAAGTGGTGGCGTCACGCTCGTCCTGACCAGCTATAGCTGTTAACACCATAGCCGCATCAGTAACCGTGCGTGTCAGCGGTCCGATAGTGTCAGTAGAGGAGGTCATGGACAATAAACCAAAACGAGATACCCGGCCATAAGTTGGCTTCAAGCCTACCAGATTGCAAAAACTAGCCGGCTGGCGGATAGAACCGCCAGTATCTGTGCCCAAAGCAAAAAAACATAAACCTGCCGCTACCGCCGCTGCACTGCCGCCGGAAGAGCCTCCTGGCACCCGGCTTAAATCCCAGGGATTTTTAGTCGGCCCGAAAGCAGAATTTTCCGTAGAAGAACCATGAGCAAATTCGTCCAAATTAGTCTTGCCCAATAAGACCGCTCCTGCCGTCTTCAAACGGCTAATAGCGGTGGCGTCATAAGGGGCGATGTAGTTATCTAAAATCTTAGAAGCAGCTGTAGTTTTTAAACCCTTAGTCATTAAAATATCTTTGGCCAAATAAGGGATGCCTAGCAAATCGCCACGCTCGCCAGCTCGCAAGCGTTGGTCAGCTTCAGCCGCTGCCGCCAGTGCGCCCGTCTCATCTACCAATAAGCAAGCGTTCAAAACAGGGTTTAACGCCTCTATCCGTCGCAAACAAGCCCGGGTTAATTCTACCGAGCTGACGTCGCCTTGGTCTAATGCTGTTCTAGCTTGTGCAATGGTAAACATCTGTCCATCCATATTATAAAACCCGCTTTACTTTTAATAAGCCGCCCTCCCTATCCGCCTGAGCCAAAGCTCGAGCTGTTTCTTCTTCAGACCAAGATTTAACTTCGTCTGCACGCCAAACATTACTTACCGCACCGTCATTAGTAACATCGGTAATAACTACAGACTGTAATTGATCAATATAAGTAGTAATGGCTGATAATTCCCTACCATAAGCTGCCAACTCGGCTGGAGTCAGTTCTAAGCGGGCCAAATCAGCTATGTGCTGAATATCATCAGTGGTAAATTTCATATTTTACGAAGCCAATAATTGTAGAAACTCGGTTTCATTTAAGATTTTCACACCTAATTTTTTTGCTTCAGCTAACTTAGAGCCGGGCTCATCGCCCACCACAATATAATCAAGCAAGCGGCTCACGCTTTCTTTGGTTTTGCCGCCTCTGGCTTTAATTTTATCTTTTGCCTCCTGTCTTGTCAAACCGCGTAAAGATCCGGTTAAAACGAAGGTTTTGCCCTGTAAAGTGCCGACTGCCGCCACCGATGGCAAGAGACTTAAACCTAGATGATTCAACTTGTTAAACAAGGACTCTGTAGCCGAGTCGTGCCAAAAATCATTCAAACTAGCAGCTACCACCGGGCCTACATCTGGCAGTTGTGACCAAGCGGCGACATCTAGAAGTTGAGCGGCCTTTAACAAGGCTAAAGGATTAAACTCTTTAGCTGGCAAATAACGAGATAGCTCAGCAGCTACCGTAGAGGCGCTTTCTTCGCCAACATGTAAAATGCCAAGGGCAAATAAAAAACGAGGTAGAGCTAATTTTTTTCTAGTTGCTATCGCTTTAATTAATTTCTCAGTTTTCTTGTCGGCAAAACCCTCTAAGCCTACCAAGTCTTCTGGACGGAGAGCAAAGATGTCAGCTACGTCTTCTAATAAACCAATGTCAACCAACTGCTCTATAATTTTAGGCCCTAAACCTTCAATATCTGCTGCTCCTTTAGAGGTAAAATGACTCAGACGCCTTAAAGCAATGGCGTAGCAATTCTTATTGGCGCAACGATAAGCCACTTCTTCCCCGACTTTGACTACTGGCTGCCCGCAGCGAGGACAATGAGCGGGCGGCTGAATTTTACTTTCACCGCCTGTGCGTAGCTTAGTTAAAGTCTCTACCACCTTAGGGATCACATCTCCCGCCCTTTCAATGATTACCGTATCGCCCAGGCGCAAATCCAGACGTTTGATTTCATCAAAATTATGCAAGGTGGAACGTCCGACCGTCACCCCGCCGACCTTAACTGGTTCTAATATAGCTGTCGGTGTAAGGGTGCCAGTGCGACCAACCTGCCAAACTATGTCTAGTAGCTTGGTTGTAGCTTGTTCGGCCGAAAACTTATAGGCCATCATATAGCGCGGCGCTTTACCAACCGTTCCTAACACCGGCCATAGACGCAAATCTTCATATTTGACTACCACGCCATCAATGAAAAAGGGTAATTTCTCTTTCTGTTTTTCCCAGTGTTTTTGAAAAGCAAACACCGCTTGTAAATCAGAGCACAGCTGATTATGACGCACCCGCCTAAAGCCTAAAAGTTCCACTATAGCATCAGCACTAGCGCGACTGATAATTATTTCTCCGCGTTCATAGTCGCCTAAAATCAGATCATAAGCATAAAAATCTAGACGTCGCTCGGCGGCTACTTGCGGATCAAGTTGACGCAAAGAACCAGCGGCGCCGTTACGCGTATTGGCTAATAAAGGCTTGCCCGCCTGAGCATATTTTTGATTAAGCTCCGCCAGTGTCTGCTTAGACATAATCGTCTCACCTCGCACTTCAATAATACCGTCTTCTAGTAAATGATAGAAAGCGGCTATCTGCGCCTCCGTCAAACCCAGAGACTGCAACTCTGGTTCGGTGGGACGCTGTAAGCGTAAGGGTAGGCTTTCAATGGTACGCAAATTAGCAGTAATATCCTCGCCCACTTTGCCATCGCCACGAGTCGCCCCCTGCACAAATAAGCCCCGCTCATAACGCAAATTAGCAGCTAGACCATCTAACTTTAATTCACAATAATAAGAGCCGACCAAATTATGCCCGGTATCAGCTAGATAGTTGAAGTTGCGCTGTTGCCAATCACGCATATCCTCTTCTGAAAAAGCGTCATAGAGCGAGATCATCGGCTGATTATGCGTAACTTTCTTAAATTTAGACAAAGCCTCTCCACCCACGCGTTGCGTCGGCGAGTCTGGCGTTATTAAGTCTGGATACTCATTTTCCAAACGAAACAACTCATTCTTCAAACTATCTAAAGCCGCCGCAGAAATAGTTTCTCGGTCATAGACATGATACTGGCGACGATGGTAATCGATCTCCTGTTGTAGTTTAGCAATACGCTCTTTAGCGTCTATTTTATTCATAAATACTAGTTTGCATCTCCATTATAGCATAAGCGCGCCCACAAAAAAACGTCCCTGATAGGGACGTTTTTAGACACTTAACTAAGAGTATTATTCAGCTGGGGTTGGGGCTGGGGTCTGAGTGTTAGCTCCGTTCTGGCCGCTAGCTTGATTGATGAAACTCACAATTTCAGTAACTGCCTGACTGTTAGCGCTGGTAGCCTGTTCTAACTGAGCTAAACGAGCGCTGCTGTTATTGAGCTTGGCATTAAGCTGCCAGAATAACATTACCAGCACGCCTAAAACTATGCCGGCAATCATGGGAAAAATCAATTCTTTTTTCATATGGTTTTATATTTTGCTCACAGCCGAGCGCTCAATGAGCGACCCTGGCTGAGAATGGCTAAATTATTATTTCTGAGCGTTTTGCAAACTGGCGTTAATGAAATTAACTACTCCAGAAACGGTCTGAGAATCTTTGGCAATAGTAGTTTGCAATTCCATCATCTTCTTCTCTTGACTATTAACCTGGTAATACATGTAGCCGTAAATTGCCGCTAACACGACTAACACGAGCGTGGTCAACAAGGGACCGACGGATGAATTTTTCATAGTAGAGCGCGAGAAGCGCTGGCTCTCACTGATTGAGCGAGATGGTCGCCGCTTCGTTGTTAACATAATAAAAATTAGCTTAAATAAATTAAAACCTTTATTGATAAATATATTATAGCACAAGCTAAAAATGGGAGCAATATTAAATAATAAAAAAGCCCGGCGTGTTTAGCGCAGGGCCTAAAAAAGGAAAAAACATGAAATGTTTTATGGGATGTTTTATGATATGTTCTAACGGACAACAAATTTTTGTCCATCGATAATGTACGTACCGGCAGGCAAAAAAATGACATTGATCAAATTTTCACCTTGATCTAATAGTAGCGTGGCCACCGATTGGCCGGCGAGATTAAACACGCTGACTTGACGGGCAGATGGAGTCGTCACTCGTAAAACACCGTCATCAATGGGATTAGGCCTGATGATAAGATCAGAAATCGGCTTAACAGCTGGAGCCTTATTACCTACCATCATGGCATTGCCGTAAACAAATAATTTGTCATCGGTTACAGCGGCGACCACACCATTACTATTAGCTCGAACCTGCCAGACATTACCGTGAACGAACTTGATACTAGATAAATCAGCGGTATTGAATAGACAACCCTTATCGCCGATCCAACCAACCGCCCACACTGTATCACGGGTACAAGCAACTGAGTTAATACGACCGGGAGTTAAAACGTGGCTGTACTTAAAACAAGTGTTAGCTGGGCTTTGATGCCAAGCCGCCAAACCACCAATAACCTCGCCAGCCAAGACGTAGGAATCATCTCCGCACATGACGGCTTCAGCCGGATGTAAGTCTGCAATGTCTTCTGCCGGACTCAAGGTCCAAGAATTTGGTCCCGCCCAAGTTTTAAAATCTTCGGTAAAAACGAAAACGTAATTGTCGTTAAAGGCAATGGCTTTGGCTCCGGTAAAAGGCATTTGCGTAAAACCGTTGTTGTACTCGTAGATAAACTCATTGGACCAGGCGAAGAAACGATCGCCTTTAATGGCGGACAAGTTGTCGATGTTCTGCATAATGTTTTCCCACTGACCGCCGCTGAGGCGCCACAGGTCACCATTATCTCTCAACACGAATTTTAGGCCTCCGGGGGTAACGACAGCGGATTTAACTAACCCCGAACCGGGGATTAAATTTTCTGCCCACAAGATGGCTTCACCACTGGCAGGCAAGGGCAAATCAGCCTGAAAACAACGATCGGCAAAGACATACACAGTGGTTTCGGTTACCGTCACCGCAGTAGCTGGCGCGGGCAAGTCATACTCAGCCCATTGAGCCAATACAACTCGGGGTGAGATGCTAATAATAATCAGCATCAACGCAGATAATAGTTTTCTTTTCATGACATCAGGAATTTAAGGGTGGATAAAAAAGATTGTTAAAGAATTAAGCCCTAATTAAGAGGGCTACACGCGTAATATAGGATAAATACTGGTTAATGTCAATGTTAGACTAAGAAAAAAGCCGAACCTTAAATGTTTACACATCTATTGTTCGGCTTTACGTGCCTTCTGCTGTTCTCATAATTAGAAACTAAATGTATTTGTTCCTAATGTTAAGGTGACATTTTCGGCACCAGTTTCGCTCAACCATTCTTTGTCTCCGTAAAAATTTACGGAAATGGCTGGCTTTGCAGCGGCGAGGGCGATTTTTGTCTGTTCTCTAGTTAAAACCAGAGTGTTTCTCCCGAGTTTTGCGTTTTTGAACTCGAACACCTTTTCAGGAGTGTTTTCACAAACAAGGAAAAGAGAAATCGACCTTACGTCGTTTGCGGAGATCTTGTCTGCTTTATGAGCAATATTTTCGCTAACTGTAGGCGCGGTCAAATTAACCACCACGGTCACCAAATCTTCTTGCTCTAAAACAGCGGCATTCTTTTCGCAAGCACCTATCAGCACCAGGGCTACGATAGCGGATAAAAAAAGGAGTTTCTTCATGATATGATTTTTTAGGTGTTTCAAAATGTAAAGAAAATTAACTATTTGAAGTATAGTACTTTTAATAATTTCTGTCAATACCTAGATATACACAGACTCTTCCCTACTACTAATATCTATAATATTAGGTAAAACTACGGGCAAGTAGTGGAAGTAAGGATGCCGGAAGTAAAGACTAAATTACAGTTACTAGTAGAATTATAGCGCACAGAAACCGTTTTAGTTAAACCGGTAACCGCCGTAGCGGCTGTGATAATTCCGCCCCAAACAGAAGGAGCGGTCAAAATTGTGTTAGCTGAATAAGACTGAGAGACGCCGACCGTGCCATTATAGGCAAAACCAGTAGTAGCATTAACACGCCCAGTAACAGAAACGAGATTATCGAAAGTAAAGCCAGTGCCACCAGAAGAAGTAAATTCCATTATACCAGCCCTAAAACCAATGTTACCAGAAGTAGCGCAAACACCACCAATAGGCAAAGCGGAGTCGACTTTTATGCCAGTGGTCTCAATGATACCGTTAACTGCTAATTTAATGGAAGAATCGCAAGCATTCTGCGCATAATTAATACCGACTGTAGAACCAGAATTCCACAAGAAAGAACTGGCTGACCAGCCACCCAAACCATTATTACGTAAAGTTTGGCTAGTGGTACCACTAGGCAAAGTAGCCGGTATGGCCGCCGCTCCTAAGACACCACTATTATCAACAGTTAAAGCACGCGTGCCGCCACCACTGAAAGTACTAAAGGTAACAGAAGAATTAGACCTAAAACTACCGTTAACATCTAATTTAGCGCCGGGAGAAGCTGTGCCAATACCGACATTGGTGCCATTATTATATAAATTACTATTACTTAACCAGCTGGTGCCATTAGAACGTATGGTGGTGCCGCTTGCGCCCACTGCAGGCATAGACGGAATTGAAGTACAAGTTTCAGCGTTACCTCTCTCATCAACGCCTAAGGGATATTGACCCGCGCTGCAATTAGTTCCATTATTAGACAAACTAGTAGCAACAGCGGCCGAACTGGCAGCACCGATTAAATCGGCAGTTACGCGACGAGCCGTGAAATCACCGTTAGAATCGCGCCTAACAATCATATTGACGGTATTAGCTGAAGTAGCACCATGAACAGCTCCGGTGACATCAGAAGAGTGCGTATAGGCAGCATCCCAATTAGTTGCCTTGGCAGAAATATCGGTCCCGTCTACAGTCCCAGAAATTACTAAATTGCCAGTAATATTAGTATTACCATTAACATTCAATTTATAAGTTCCCGGCAATGAAGTGCCAATACCAACATAAGTACCATTATCATAGATAATAGAATTGCCTAAAGCCGAACCACTTGACCACTTGCTAACATAATTGGCTGTACCAGAACCAGACACGCCTCCAGCTGGAGTGGAACAAGTTAAAGTGCTGCCTACGGCAGTGACATATTGGCCGGCTGAACAGGCGCTAGGAAAGCCAGTTAGTTTAGACCAGGCCATATCGGTAATATAGGCATTGGAAACTGAACCTAAAGTAGCTAAAGCGCCTAGTTGTAAAGAAGAGCGAGCGGTAGAAGCAACAAAACCACCGCCAGTACCGCCATTCCAGTAGATATCGGTGTTGGTGTCAGTTGGGGTCGCACAAGTTAAAGTGCCGCCGACTGCGGTAACGTATTGACCGGCAGAACAGGCAGCAGGATAAGAGGTTAAACGTGCCCACGGTACGGAACCAACAGCCAAGGAACCGGTTTGATCAACTCTGAAGATATCAGCGGTATTACCACTGTTACGGATATTTAAAGGACTGTAGGAAGCAGCACTAACCAAACGAAGAGCTTCTAAAGTGCTGGCAGCATTAATCTGTAAATTAGCACCGGAGGGAGAAGCAGTATTAACACCCACGCTGGTGCCATTGTCGTAGATTTTGGAATTAGTCAAAGCCGAACCACTTGACCACTTGCTAACATAATTGGCTGTACCAGAACCAGACACGCCTCCAGCTGGAGTGGAACAAGTTAAAGTGCTGCCTACGGCAGTGACATATTGGCCGGCTGAACAGGCGCTAGGAAAGCCAGTTAGTTTAGACCAGGCCATATCGGTAATATAGGCATTGGAAACTGAACCTAAAGTAGCTAAAGCGCCTAGTTGTAAAGAAGAGCGAGCGGTAGAAGCAACAAAACCACCGCCAGTACCGCCATTCCAGTAGATATCAGTGTTGGTGTCTACGGGGATAGCTGCCGCGCCCAAAACACCGGAATTATCTACTGTAATCATACGGTTACCACCGCCAGCAAAAGTAACGCCGGTAAAAGATACGGTGCCAGTAGTTACAAAATTGCCGCTATTTAACAAGCGGGTGCCGGCAGTAATACTGTTAGTACCAATACCGACATTGCCATCGCTATTAACAAAAACTCCTTCATTACCACCATCTCCAGAAAGCCAATAAGCATTAAGACGGATATTCTGCGTCGCTGAATGTGCGCCCATTTCGTCGCCGCCAGTAGCTGTGCCACAGTCAACGCCTTTAGCGGAAACATTACCGCTAGCATCGACGTAGAGACAGCGGTTACCAGTTCCAGCTAACTTGCTGTTTAACAAAGTTCCGGGCACGGAAACCGTATCGGAAACTGTGCCGAAATTGAGCGTCTTTGCCTGGACTGAAGCCAGTGGATAAAAAGATAGCAATACGGTAGACGCAATTAAAAAATAAGCAAAAAATTTGCTTTTAGGGGCAAACATAAAGTTTAAAATTAATATATCTCACATTTTTAATTATAACATTTTTTAAACGTCAGCGGAAGGGAGAATCGGTTAAATCAATCGGCAAATAAATAATCCAGACGATTAACATGATCTAGCCAGGGTGAATCATAATTATCGCCCTCGGGATAAAAAGTCACACGCCAATATAGCTCTGCGCCCTGCTCGCTAAAACCGTGCCATAGATAAGGATTAACCTCAGTAAAAACATCGGCCTGATTGGCTAAATAAACTTTAGCTCCTGCTCCGGGGCAGCCGGATAAAGTCTCTACGCCAAAATCAGCCAGCACTGCCGCCTTAACTTGTTCCTTGTCTTTAAGATTTAGATTAATGGAAGTCACTTGTCGCGACCGGCCATGATCAAAACCCTGGTCCTGAAACGACCACAAACTATAGGCATTATTATAAGAAGAAGCTATAGCTAATTGCTTTTTCCCCACATCACTCACGGCACATAAGATACTATCAGATCTCAACTTATCTTTAAAAATTGAAACGGATAAATCTAATACACCCGCACTGTTTAGAGCATCTTTGGACCAGATTTTTATCAGTTTAGGCTTATTAGCAGTAACGCTGCAAACATAGAAGATTGAGTCCTGTCCAGAGCCAAGTTTGAAAATCTGAGGCATAAAACCGCCATCAGTGACCCGTAAACCAAAAAACTTGCTAATATCCTCAATCGCCCCAGTACGCACTCTAAAAGCTTTGCCGTCATAACCGGCATATAAGATGATAAAATCATCTTCACTGCCACCAAAAGCAATCCGGCCACCTCCCCGCTGAAAACGAGGCTTAATTTGATAAGCGCTGTCATCAGTGATAAGAGGAGAAAAAGCTAAACCGTCAAAAGCATAAACCCAACCTCTTTCCTCGGTGCTAGGGCCGCTCACCAGACCAATCAGCCAGCGATTACCTAGAGCAAATAAAGTAATACTACTTAAAGTTTCCCCGCTAACTGGAGGCGGCAATTTTAACTCCCTATTATTAAACAGCAAGCGTAAATCGCCAGTCTTCTGCAAGCAGCCAGCAGTTAAACATACTGAAATCGGGTCTATGGTGGCCCGTGATAAACCACAATCAGGCTCAGCACACTCGCTTTGCTGCTTGAGGCTGTAAATAGGCGGCAAGGTAAAGGCGGTAACGCTTTCGTCCCAAAACATGTCCGTCTCCCCTTGATTAATATAAGCTAAACCGGAGAAATTATCGCCAAAACTATTTAAACGACCGCTCAGTAATTGCTCCTGAGCTGCGGGAATAAAGCTGTTGGCCACCGTCAAAATCTCTGCCGCGGTTACACTCACAGGAGTAATGGTGGCCAAATCTCCAGTACCAGCACTGAGCTCTAAATGGCGGTCGGTATAATAGGTAGTAGCTGGAGATGGGTAATAAATTAACTCTTCCTTGATAGCGGATAAATCGGCACTAATTTCTTTCCTCACCTGAAACAAAGACCAAAGATTAAAGAGAGATAAAATAAATAGCAGGGTTAAAAATACAAAAAAAGGCCAGAATAATCGCAATGATAAGGGGCGCTGCCACCAGCGTCGCTTCAGCTTAATCGATTTTTTCTGAGCCATAGCCATTAAATGATGTGAGTCAATGATGTTTATATTTTAATACAAAAACAGTCCCCTGTCTAATAATAAAAACAGCCGCCCGATTCCGAGGGCGACTGTTTTAACAATCTAATAACTCTTTTACTTGACGATCATCTTACCGACCTCGCCACGAGCGGCATGGCCGGGAACGTCGCAATGAAAAGCATATTCTCCAGCTTTGTCAGGAGCATTAAAAGTAATAGCGCGAGTCTCGCGAGGAGAAACGCCGACAGCTACTGCAGACAGTGAGGGGTCATCAAACATGAAAACGTGAGTATAGTCATCACCGGAAGTGATAGCTAAAGTCACAGGGGCTCCAGCCTTAACGCTAAATTCTTTTGGATTCCAGCCGGCAGAAGAAATTTCTAACTTTACAGTACTAGCAGGCAGTTGCTCTTTAGCTACTGGGGGAGTTTGTTTTGGAGCTTCCGGAGACATTGGGACGGCGTCATTTTTGACTGGTACACCTTCAGTGGTTACCACCGTTCCGTCCTTAGCGATAGGATTAGCGCCAACGACTGCCACGGTAGCCTCTTTCAAAGCTTCGGGTATCATCACCTCACCATCTTCACCGATAGGAGCGCCTTCGGGTACATAGGGCTGGGCATCAGCCGGAATATCAGCGCTGTCAGTGCCGGCATCCACATTAGTGTCTACATTGGCATCATTAGGTTCACCGCTGCCATTCTTCTGGCTGCTCATTACAGCTGCCACAACGATGATGGCGACGACGAGAACCAAGCCTAAGATTAAAAAAATCTTTTTCTTGGACTCGCCCGCCGGCTTGTTTGTGTTGTCCATATTTTTTGCTTGATGGTCGCCAGGACAAAAATTCACCGGCGCCGCCAATTTATTAACGGATGATTGCCTGAACTAAACCTTAATCCCCTTGATTAAGGACTTAGGACCAGCGGACAAAACATCCAAATTATAAATAATTATTAATAGCACTTATATTATAACGCAAATCTATAACTCTATCAATCAATGACGAAACCAGCTTTTTCCTCCTGATCCTTAGCTCTGGTCGGCCACTGGCGCCAATCTAGACGTTTGCCGATTAAACGATAGGAAATGTCGGCTGGTCTGTCCGCGCGCAAGACTAAACTATTACCATTAATTTGATAATAAACCTCGGCAAAGCCACCGTAAGGAGTAATCAATACTTGAACATTATCGGCACTGAAATCAACCGTATGGCGCCAAACCCAGAGATCACTTCCCTCTTTGACTTGATCAAAATCTACCACCGCTTCATATTCCCCTCCATCAACCAAGCGAGCCAACTTGATACGACCAACATATTCCTCTTTAACTCCACCAACTATAGAAGCGGCAAAAGTAGAGTAGTTAACCCCTTTGATATTATAGAGAGGGTCGATAGTATTAACAGTCAACTTAGTCAAATTAGTAATATTATTACTACCCATATTGATGTCACCGCCCATAGTTAGACTGGTGCTAATAATAGCATTACCAATAACATGCAACTTAGCCGTTGGCGAAGTGGTACCAATGCCTACATTCCAACTAGTAGAAGAGGCATAGAGGTTGGAACCGCTTAGATTCCAGAAAGCATTCTGGGCGGTACCTACAGCAGAATCGAGATAAGATTTATTGACGGCGTCTAAAGGACCGGTGGGGGTAGCAACATTGCCAATACGATAATTACCAGCATCAATACTGTAATTACCGGAACCAATTACTGTTAGTCTGGTCGCTGGAGTAGTGGTGCCGATGCCAACGTTGCCGGAATTATCAATAACCATTCTTACGGCATTTGCAGTCCAGCCAGTTTCGAATGCTAAGCCAGTCGCTCCAGCACCAAACGTATACCCTCTAACAGAGGCCATATTGGAAGTGCCATTTGAATCAGTAAATCTCAGAACTGGACCACTACCAACCACACCTGCGTTTAAGATTCCGGTTAATTTTAATGTATCCTGACCGCTTGTAGACGCAGCCCCGGCATTAGCTATCTGTAATTTTGTATTAGGGGTGGTGGTACCAATGCCCAAATTACCCATGAAATAAGAGTTACCAGTAGCAGCATTCTGTAAATTGGAATCAGTGTATATATTCTTAGAATCGTAGGCAAATCTTAAATAAGATTGAGCTGGTACACCCGCAGTGACAGCACCAGAGCCAATATAACTAGTGCCATTGCCGATATAGGTAAGATGCAACGAAGCGGAACCGAGAGCGCCCGATTCACCCAAGGAAATATAGGCACCCTGACTGGTCCAGTTATCGCCAGAACCGCTAGAATCCATGACAAAATTAGGCAAAGCATTATCAACTGTCGTACGTATATTGCCACTAACTTCCAGCTTAGCTCCTGGCGTAGTAGTACCAATGCCGACATTACCCGCGCTGGTAATAGTTAAATCGGTGCCAGTACCACCAGCTAAATTTAGGCTGCGAGAATTACCAGCCACGATATTTAAACCAGAACCTTCATTGATATAGGTAGTGGTGTCACGGAAGTATAACATATTACCAGCATCAATTAAGGCATTACCAGCGACCGTTAATTTCTGACTAGGAGTAGTGGTGCCAATACCGACGTTCCAAGTAGTAGAAGAGGCGTAGAGATTAGAACCACTCAAGATCCAATTACTATTACTACTAATAGCAGACAAAGCTGAATTCAAATATTCCCAAGTAATCGCCGCCTTGGGATTACTAGGGCTAATAACAGCGTCATTAATTAAGACATTACCGCCGGACACGGATAGCTTGCTAGCAGGGCTGGTATTGCCGATACCAACGTTACTTGAATCCACATAAATTGAACCATCAGCATATTGGAAAACGCTATCATAATCATGATACGTGGCTATACGATAACCACCTCCGGAGTACAGACCAGATTCGCTAACACCATACTCATCTGCCAAAAACATAGCAGTAGTGCCATTACCAGACTCGACCATGATTCTATTATTCGTCTTGATAATACCATTAACATCCAATTTATATCCTGGGTTTGTTGTGCCGATGCCCACGTTCCAACTGGTAGAAGAGGCGTAGAGATTAGAGCCACTTAAAGCCCAATTACCCGTAGAACCAAGAGAAGACAAAGCTGAATTTAAATATTCCCAAGTAATCGCCGCCTTAGGCGTGCCGGAATTAATAACAGCATCGTTAATAAAGATATTACCTCCGGAAACAGATAATTGAGCGGCTGGAGTTGAGGTGCCGATGCCGACGTTGCCAGTGGAGTTAATCCTCATTTTTTCAGCCAGGATTCCAGTATTGGGTGACGTATAGAATGACAGATAGCCCGCGGCATCGCTTAATGACGGATTCTCCTTGCCACCTTTAACAGCTCCAAACTGATAAAAATTTGTTGTATCAATGCGTCCGCCAAAACTCAGTGCACCTCCCACATCTTTAGCCCAACTAGTATCATCATATAGAGCCACAACCCCCTTGACATTGGTAGTCGATGAAAGATTAGTCTGCGTCCCTGCCACATTTAATCTAGCGACTGGATTCGTCGTCCCAATCCCAACGTTGCCAGCATTAAAATAACTAGTTTCAGAAGCGCCAGCCGCGCCCAGCTTCACATAAGTAGTTTGAGCAGGAATAGTGCCAATAGCACCAGTTAATGGTCCGGCAGTGATATTACTATCAACTCTCAATGCTGCACGAGCACCTGAAGCGGTGAGTAACATGGCGTGGGTTTCAGCACCGTCACTAACTTTGCGGTGGGTCCAACCCCAACTATAACCGCTGTCATCCGTATTAATCTTAAACCTCATGACATAAGGATAAACATCGCCGTCAATTACACCGGACTGAGAAGCATTCTCGTCATAAGAACCAAGTATAATATTATCACCGCGCACAGCCAGATTACCATTAACATCTAGCTTAGTCATAGGAGTAACACCGATACCAACGTTAGTGCCATTATTATAAATGGTAGAGTTGGCTAACCAACTAGTACCATCGGAACGCAAGGTTTGCCCAGTCGAACCTCCCGGTAAGCCACTAGCAATAGCAGAAGAAGTGGCATATAAAGAACCAGAGGCATCAGTCATAACAATACGATTACCCGTACCAGATAACCTATCTAAAACCACCGAATTTAAAGCTCCGTTAACGCGGAAAGTGCCAACAACTTCTAATCTAGCGCCCGGATTAGTAGTATTAATACCAACGTTGCCGCTAGAATTAATTCTGAATCTTTCGGTAGGAGTAAAGTCAGTATTGGCAGTCAGTCCAGAGTTGGTAAATACTTTGAAGTCTCCACCTTCAAACCTGATAATAGAAGATTCTGTCCCCGGAGTGCGATAGAGATTGCTGTTATAATAATAACCGCTACCGAAAAATAAACTGGTATTAGATACTGCGCCGGCGAATAGAGACTGAGGGTAAGTGGAATAGCTTTGTATTTCAAGAGCGGCATACGGAGCTCCCGTTCTTGTTTTAACTGTTAAAGGCTGGGCCGGCGTAGTTGTCCCCACCCCGACGTTGCCACTCATAAACACAGCTGATGGGAATGTGGCGCTTTCGCTATCGACTTCTAACTTAGCGGCAGTTGTAGCGTTACTGGCTATGCCAGTGACATTGCTTGCTTGTATTTTCACACCGTAACCAGGGCTTATCATATTACCGAAAAAGATACTTCCAGCACCAGCGTTGAACCACTTTGATTTCTGATTCCCCAGTCTATCTCTAAATATAAATGTAGTGTTGCCAGAATTACTGTCTAATTTTCCTAAATAAACAGTGTTGCTTGCTGTGTTTACAACCAAATCACCAGCAGTTTGAGAGGCTAATCCCGCTGAAACATCTAATTTGCCAGCCGGATTCGTCGTCCCAATCCCGACATTGGTCCCGTTATTATATAAAATGGAGTTAGCCAACCACTTAGTGCCATCATGGCGCAAGGTCTGACCAGAAGCGCCCTCTGGTAGTCCTGTAGCGGCGGCAGAAGAGGTGGCATATAAAGAACCAGCGGAATCTGCCATCACGATACGATTGCCAGTGCCAGAAAGTCTGTCTAAAACCACCGAATTTAAAGCACCGTTAACACGGAAAGTACCTAAAACCTCTAATTTAGCCCCGGGATTAGTTAAGCCAACGCCAACATCACCAGCCGCATTAATAGCCAAAGCCGGATCACTACTTAGATGGCCGCCGTATAACAATAAAGAATTGGTTAGATTATAAGTGGCCATGCGCTGATCGTTAAGAGCATAATACAAACCAAACTCTTCACCAGTGAAAGTCTGGCCATTACCAATATAACCGGCATAACTGCCGCCATTAAGCTTGCTTTTAAAGAAAGCCACGGCTCCCTGAGGGCTTTCCACGTGCAAACGTACACCAGTACTGGTAGCTCCGAGCACAAAATTACCAGACTCAGTCAGGCGCATGCGCTCTACCCCGTTACTTAAAAACGGGATAGCGTAGTTATCCAAAGTACCAAAAGATTTAGTCTGACCAACCGTATTACCATCAAAAGACCAGCCCGCATCACCCCAACTGGTCTTACAATCACCAGCAATACATAAACTAACACCGTTAACCGCGCTATTGGAGTTAATTGCTCCAACGACGGTTAATTTTTCAGTGGGATTGGTAATACCAATACCCACATTCCAAGCAGTAGAAGAAGCATATAGCTGGCCGCCATTAATATTCCAGAAACTATTAGAGCCAGTAAGTGAGCCCTTAGAGGTAATATTACCGTCCTGATCAATACGGAACAAATCTTCAGTGTTAGCAGTATTACGTATAATAAAGGGCGAGTAATTACTAGAGATGATCCGTAAACCTTCGGTATTAGTATTAGAAACTAAATGCAAATTAGCGGTAGGGTTAGAGATGCCCAAACCAATAGTGGTACCAGAAATAAATAATTGAGGATTAGTAGCAGCCTGGACGACACCGGTTGCGCCGGACACCGAGGTAGAACCAAGCTTCAAAGTCGCCGCCGCACAACTACTACCATTCCAGGTATAACCTGGATTACAAGTCGTACAAGTATCCGTACAAGTATCATAGGTAGTGCAGTTAGGCATACTGCCATTAATAATACAGGTAGTAGAACACTTGGTATAACCAGAGTTACAAGACAAAACGCAGCTGTTGGAATTACAACTGAAAGCATAGGTGCCGTTAGCAGGATTGGCCGGACAAGGCGTAGTTGATTCAACTGCGCAAGTCAAAGTATTGCCCGCACACCAGGATTTTCCTTCTGCCCAATTACAGAATTCCCCGCTCTTCATGGTGTTGGTCTCGCAGCCGCGGGTAGAGGTGTCAGCAAAAACTGGTGCTGCAAAGAGCAAACCGGCAAAAATTAATAAAAAGTGAATTTTGAACAGCTTCATAAAAGCAAGCGTTTTTATAAAAATCTAATACAAATTATTTACAACAAGCGTAACGACGCGTACTATTACATCTATCTAAAGCGCCAAAACCGTCACCACTAGCCAACTTCACCCAGACTGGAGCAAAGCTGGTACTACCAGCGTCAGTCCAACCAATACAGTCGTTAGCATTAACCGTATAGCCAGGAGGTCCGTTGTTAATCCACAAAGTAGTGCTGGTGGGGATATTGGCAGTAGCTCCAGAATTAATGGTCTGCAGAATTTCTTCAGCTGTACACACATGACTGCCAGCCACTAAAGCGCTACAAAGAGCATTAGCACTGGAATAACCACCACGACTACCGTTATAGGCTACCGGCGTAGAGGTTACAAAACTGGCGATACCACTGGGCAAAGCATTAATCACAGAGTCTACATAACCTTTAGTGGCAGCTAATTGGGCATCAGAACCGGCCCCGATAATGGCGTCTTTCAAAATTAGATTACCACCCCAGATAGTCACTATCTTGTCAGAGTCAGGCGTAGTGGTGCCTATGCCTATTTTACCAGAATCTTTAATCATCAAAGCATTATTGCCACCCACATTAAATAACATATCATTATCGCCGGAACCTCCGGGCCCTCTATAAGTTCTTATAAACGTTGCTCCGTTATAAGTATCACTAGTGGTCAAAGAAAAGCGCAAATCTGCATAGTTACCATCGGTAGCAGCATTACGTCTAATAACAATACCATCGCCATCATTTTCTGCTATAACATTGAATTTACTAGATGGATTCGTCGTTCCAATTCCGACATTACCATTACCTCTTATAACCATTTTTTGAGATTGTGCACCGGCGTCTACCGTAAAAAATCTTAAAGCGACCATTGACCCACCACCTTCAACCCATGAGCCAATCTTAGCGTTATATGTACCATTATGAGAAAATAAAATATTAGCCTCTTCCCCGCCAACCCAGCCGTCACGATTTAATTTTAAAACATCATTACTAGCCGTCTTAATCTCTAGTTTGCCACCCGGACTCGCCGTCCCAATTCCAATATTCCAACTAGTAGAAGATGCGTAGAGATTGGAACCAGAGAGATTCCAGTAGGCACTCTGAGTAACAGCTAGAGCAGAGTCTAAATATTCTTTAGTAATAGCTGCTTTAGGAGTACCTGAAGTAATAGCAGCGTCATTAATAAAGGTGTTGCCACCGGAAACAGATAGTTTAGCTGCTGGCGTAGTGGTACCGATGCCAACGTTGCCACCAGATTTTATATAAAAAGCATTAGCTCCTGCCCCACTTTCTATCATTAAAACGTTAGCGCTATTTGAATCATCTCTAATCCTGAATTGATTAGAGACATTGACCCCCATTTTCCACATTTGCGCACTATTTTTAAAATCAAAATCCGCTGCACCGCTGACCGCAGTATTTTCAATCCGACCAGCAATATAGGAGCCTTCAGCTGCTCCAGAAATATGTAAAGTCTGTTGTGGATTCGTCGTCCCAATCCCCAAGTTACCATTCTGGCTAATACGCATTCTTTCCAAGAGTCCGTTGCCAGAAGTTGGAGCTGTATAGAACATTAAATCACCATCTATCCAACTATCGCTAGAGCCACTACCAGTAACAGTCCTAGCACCAATTGCGGCAATAGCGGAATTATAAGCACTGGCGCCAGTCTCCCTCTTACTAAACACTAACATTGGAGCATAAGCGCCAGCAGTAGTGTTGGTATTATGTAAAGCTAAACCAATACTTGCGCCTGGAGAAGTATTGGAGGTATCAGAAGTAATTATCTGTTGGGCAGCTAAATTACTAGAAGCAAAACCAGAGTTAGACATATAAATAGTATTAGTCCCGCCAGGATTAGCGGTCCAATTACTATTTAACTGTAGTTTGCCAACCGGATTTGTTGTCCCAATTCCAACATTCCAGCTCGTAGAAGAAGCAAAAAGATTAGAACCCGAGAGATTCCAATAGGCGCTCTGGGTAACCGCTAGAGCAGAATCTAAATATTCTTTAGTAATAGCTGCTTTAGGAGTGCCTGAAGTAATAGCGGCGTCATTAATAAATATGTTACCCCCAGAAACTGAAAGTCTTGAGTCTATAGTAGTGGTACCGATGCCGACGTTGCCACTATATTTTATAGTCATAGCTCTACTTAGAACGCCGTCATCTAGAGGAGAAACGTCAAAAAATAAATCAGAGCCAGCACTACTTACCGAATGATCATTAAGAGTACTCCCAATACGAGCATAATTAACATTCCCCGAGCCGCTACGATATGTAGTTCCCCTAAAGACAATGCCTCCGCCATGACCGGAATAAGGATTTGTATTGGCGTTGGCAGTCACCGCCAGAATATCGTTATAGGTAGTTCTGTTAACAGTTTCCATCCTCTGAATTTCCGTTTGGAAACCGGGGTTAGTAATGCCAATCCCGACGTTGCCATCACTATTAATTCTCAGTCTCTCCACTATCGCGCCCGCTGGTCCCGTCGAGCTAGGATTTGTGTACAAGCTGATGAAAGTGTCATAGTTGCCACCGCGACCGAACACAATCGCCGCTCCTCCTCCACCGCCTCCGCTTGAGTATGTAATTGCATCCTGCGAGCTATTTGAAATTGAGCCGCCAATACGCAAACCATTGTTTACGAAAGCACTGATATTAGTCTGAGAACCGACACCACTGACCGAAGTACCAACGATATTCAATCTCTGGATCGGATTAGTTGTTCCAATCCCAACATTTCCATTATTCAATATGGCCATCTTAGTATCAGCGGCGATGTCATAATTATTAGAATCAGAAGCTGAATCTAATACAAAGAACATATTGCCTCGACCATAAGAACCAGCCGCATTAACAATAATAGCGTTTTTTCTTTCCACGGTCATGGTTGGATTTAAGATAAAATCGATACCCGTATCACCAGCATTAAGAACGTTATGGGTCACCGATAATCTTGGATTCGCCCCAAAGACCGTGAATTTAGACACAGGTGCAGCTGTCCCAATCCCAACATTCCAGGCAGTTGAAGAAGCAAAAAGATTGTTGCCAGATAGAGTCCACAAACCAGTAGAAGTTGCTCCTCCAATTAAACCATCAACGTAACTCTTAGTAGCAGCATGAGTAGCAACTAGTGGCGTTCCGACAATAATTGGCTGAGTAAAGGTAGCGGTGCCACTAACATTTAAGGAAGTGTTCAAACCGATGCCTAAAGTACCGGCATCATAAATATAACGAGAAGTCTGCACCCCGTCTTCTACGTCAGTAGTACCAGGATAAATCGGTCCAGCAGCATAAGTGGTACCATTATTATACACACGGAACCTTTCAATGTCAGAACTATAATACCGAGCAAAATATCCGCCAAAATAACCAAAAGAAGAAGCGTAGGCGTTAACTCCTGTCGTTACCGACGAGGCACGCACGCGCATCCAGTAGCGACTAGCAATACCATTAACAGTACAAGCAGCTAAAGACATGCCGCCGGGAGTCACCATACCATCACGTAATAAACCATTGGTTTCGTCTGTGGTAGGGACAAAAGGGGTCCAAATACAATTATTAGAACCGTCGGCGCCAGAAGCATATTCCCAAGTAACACCCGAGAGATTGGGTGTATTGGAAATATCAAAGAAGAGATTACGATAAGCTGTGGTAGCGGAAGTACGACCAAAGTAAAAATAATCATCGCTATCGGCTAATAATGGATAGGCAGAGCCGCCGAAATTACGAGCAGCGTTGGTATAGTCAGTGAAAGCAGAACCGTTATAGTAAAGATAGTGAACGGTATAAACATTAGATCCGGAGTTAATATTAAAAATATCACCGGTATAACCCAAGTTATAGGTATAATCTAAGAAACGCTGCCCAGTTCTCTGTAGGGCAGTAAAATTATAAATCGCTGAAGCTGATGGGCCATTAACTACATTATACAAACCTAAGCCACTATCAAACTGGCCGCCATAACCATGGGTACTGACGCCGTACACACCAATACCGGCATTAGAGGCGCCCCTGACTCCAGTGCCAAAAGTAGAGCTACCATAAACACCATAGTTAACATCAGAAGTGGCGGTAATACCATTAGCGCTACGCGAATACACTCTAAAATAACCGCGACGAGTTGGGTCAACTGACCAGGATGTCCCGTTGCCGTAAGCCCATTCAGCGCTGCCGGAAGTAGGATGAGTATAAAAATACACTTGGTCGGCAGCGTTAAAGCCACCAACTTTATAAAGCAAAATCCAATAGTTAGTATTGGCGGTCAGCGCAACGCTTAAAGGAAAATAATAATCAGCATAAGTGGTACCTAAGCGCGCAACATAAATAGAAGGGCTATTAGTGACATTGGTGCCAGGCTGACCACCGTTATCAGTGTAAATATGGGCGCGGAAATAAGCTCCACCCGCATTAACTGGGGTAGTAGTGCCCCTCCTCATGCGAACATAGAAGCCACCCATGTTGTTATAAGTACCGGAGTTAAATTTAAAGCCCTCGTAATTATTATCAAACAACTCATCTTCAGTGGCGGAAGTTTGCGAAACTATGAGCCGACTCGGACTGCTAACTGCCAAAGCATTATATGAAGCTGCACTGGCATTACCACTAGTAAGCGTGAAACTATTTAAGTTAACATTATCGGCATCATTAGCATAGGTGCTGGTAATGCCACCACGATAATTAACAGCAAAACGCTGAGAATTATTAATCCTAAAATCGGCAAAATTAGCAGTGCTAGTGCCAGTGCCGGATTGAAAATTCATATACAAGCCAATACCGTTAAAGGTAGAAGAAGCTTGGACTAAACCCAGCATTGTGCCTGAGGTGATGCCATTATTATACAAATAGGTGTTGTAGCCCGTCGTCGTCGTGGGGTCAAAGACATGTAAGCGAGCAGTGGGATTAGTTAAACCGATACCTAAATTGGTCTCTAAAGCCATGGTGCCAGTCGCGATGTTAGCGGTAGAATAATTCGTACCGATAGCCGCGCCACCATTTACAAAAAACTTGGGTGTGGCCACTGCAATTTGCCCAACCGCTAACCGACCAGCAAAAGCGTTAGCGCCAGTACCAGCTGAATTAACCTGACCACCAGCATAGATGTCGCTGGTATCTAAAGTGGAAATACGGCCACCGGCAACTCCAATTTTGTCAGTGCCCGCGGTGGTGGTGCCAACGCGCACATTCCAAGTGGTAGATGAGGCCGACAAAGTACTGCCAGATAGATTCCAGTAGGCGTTTTGAGCAGTACCGACAGCCGATTGCAAATAAGATAAATTAACAGCATCATTAGCTGATACCGGTGCAGCAATATTGCCGATACGATAATTGCCAGCATCAATACTATAATTACCTGAACCAATTACAGTTAGTCTGGTGCCCGGAGTAGTGGTGCCAATGCCGACGTTACCACTATGATCAATCATCATTCTGGTTTGAGCGCCGGTAGCATAACTCTGAGTTGTAGCAAAATACATTTTGGTACCATAAGCACCTGAGCCTTGGACATATAAACCAGCCTGAGTCCCCGTGGTGCCGCCATTCCAAGTAATACCCGTGGCATAATCTGCAGTAGTCTGGCCATTAAAATGGAGACCGTAATAAGCCGAAGGTCCAGGAATGACCGCATTAAATGCTCCCTGATTATTAATCTGCAATTTGGCTAGTGGATTATTATTACCAATCCCAACATTACCAGAATTTAAATTCCAAACATTTCCTCCAATTGTTCCACCCCAGAGAGTGGCAATACTGGAAGTGGCAGAAGCAATAGTGGAATCTACGTAACTCTTAGTAGCGGCATGAGGACCCAAAATAGGAGCGGAGACTACTACTGGTTGAGTGAAGGTAGCAATATCGTTAAATATGGAAGTACCATTAACATATAGTTTAGCAGTAGGATTGGTGGTGCCGATGCCGACGTTGCCGGCAGAATTTATTCTCATTCGCTCCGTACCGTTTAGAGTTGCCGCTGTTTCGCCTGTATAAAATGAAATTGTATTTGCAGAATTTTCAACAGTACTGCTGCCACCAAGAGCAATTAAATTCTCGCCGCTTGAATTACTGGTAATAAGTAACGTCACCGGCTCTTCGCTATTATTATAATGTCCTGTTTTTATTCTGCCCCTCTTTAGAGTTAAATCATCTAATGAAGATTGAAGTCTTATGCCCCCGGCGGCAGAATTGGGATGCAAAATATCTAAAGTTGCTAATGGATTCGTCGTCCCTATCCCGACGTTACCTTGCATAATAATGTTACCTACGCCGGCAGGGTCAATAGTTAAATCTTCATTGGCGGTTTGAGTTGTTAAAATTGCCGGATATGCTGCACCGTAACCTAAAGCTAAGGTCTGTATAGATGCATTTCCCCAATTATATAAGGACCCTTGAATGTAAGTATCGCCCTGTACATCCAATCTAAAACCTGGATTATTTCTACCAATTCCAACATAACCATTATTAGCAATGAATAAAGCCTGAGATGAAGAAGCTGTTGAATAAATATGCAAAAGACCCAAAGGATTTGTCGTGCCCACTCCCACATTACCAGGAAAACTGAAATTACCATTACCAACATTGGATCCAAAATTACCAGCGGAGACATTAGCGGCCGAGATAGAACCTCCGGTGATTGGACCAGAAAAAGCACCAGCAGTAATGGTTCCGGACGTGGTTAAGTTGCCCAAGATATCAATTCTCAATCTATCCACGCTATTGTTTTGGAATAATAAGAAACTACTGGAAGCATGGCTGGTAGAACCGACGTTACCATAAAATAAATTCTCTGCCTGTAATAAATTTAAACCAGTGTTGCCCACTGATAAACCAACTGCCGCCTCAGTAGAATGAGTCTCAATAAATAAAAACGCCGCCGGAATTAACAATAAAACCAGCGTTTTCGCAGTTAATTTTAGGGACGATTTAAGCATACTTACTATGCCCTAATTATACCTCATTTTTAGAATCCTAGCAATAATTTTTTGCCTGTTTTTTCAAGGTTCTAAATAATACTTTTAAACGCTGGCTACAGCCAAGAAACACTCAGCATAAACTGGGTCTGAAAACACAAAAACGCCCACTATGTAGTAGGCGTTTTTAGAACTAACAATAATTTTTTATTCCACAATAATAATATTGCCTTTAGGCCCGCTCTCAGGACCGCCACAGCTGGAACAGTAGTAGGTAAAGCTGCCGGATTGCAGGGCTTGGAACTCTAAGATTTTTGTCTGACCCTGGCTAGCTGTCTGCATCATGTTGTAGCTCGGAAATACAATGTCATAATTACCATCTACAGCCGTGAAATCAATGTGAACGGTATCGCCGGCATTAGCAATAACTTTGGTCGGCACAAACGCTCCACCCTCCGCTTTAATCTGGAAGCTACGGAACTTAGCTTCAACACCAGGAGCCGCTGCCACTGTCACTGTCGGTAGGGCTATTTCTTTTTTTTGTTCCTCGGTTAATTGAGTGTCGATCTCCGGCACTACAATATCTACTGGTACTTCTTCCTTAAATTCATCTTTCTGCACTTGAGGCATAGCTACGACATCTTGATAATCTTCCTGATCGGGTAAAGCCTCAGTGGGAACATTGGCCCCCTCTATTATCGGTGTTTCCGCCACCGGTTTACGAAACAAATCTATCGCCACTAGGACCACTAAGACAATAGCTACACCTAATAAAGCAAGGAGGATGGCTTTCTGGTTACCGGGTAGATTTTTAGTTAGAAATTTAGACATAGAGATATAATAAGTTAACAATTATTGCACAATCATGACCCCCACTTCTCCAGCTGCTCGATGACCGGGAACATCACAGTGGAACTCATACTCACCCGCCTGGCTAGGAGCATTGAAAGTCATAGCCTTAGTCTGATTGGCCCCCACCCCGAAAGACAGAGCCGCCAAAGAGGGGTCAGAAAAAGTAATGACATGAACTTTTTTATCAACCGAAGAAAAAGCTAAAGACACCGGCGCTCCAGGCTGCACGGTAAAGGTTGAGGGCTCAAACTTACTATCACCCACCTTGATTTGCACTGCGCTCTGCGGCAGTTTCTTAGTTGATACCACTACCGCTTTAGGGGCTTCGGGATTATTGGGCATCACATTTACCTGCACCGGCGTACCAGCCTCAGTCACTACAATTTGCTCTTCATTGATGGTATTGCCGCCTGGCAAGGGAGTGGTGTTAGTGACTTGCTCCGGCGTTACCTTAACTTCAGTCACCTTAATCTCCTTGTCACCATTGCGCCACCACAAAGCTACTACTAACATCACCACCACCACTGACAAGACGGCAATAATTATTTTTTTGTTAAGCATAAATTGCAAAAATTAATCATGGCTGGAACTGTAATCACCCAAACTCAGGAAACGCCCAGCGCCACCAGCACTGAAACGCTGACTCTTAGCTATAGCCAGCTCCCGATTTCTAGAGTCGAAGATGACCATATAAGCAGAGAGTAAAAAAATTGCTACCACCAGAAAGGCGAAGGTTACCTTTAAATATTTCATCATAATAAATTAGCGCTACTCGCGACTAGAACTGTAATCCATTTTCTGCTTTACCCCCAAATCATACTGATAGCGAACGGCGCGATTTAACCTGCCTTTTTCCACATCTTGGAGAAAGCTGGCATATTTATCAAAATTACCAGCAGTAACTACACCCTGAGCATAATCATTGCCCACGGCTTGGCGCCACAGGTTATAGTCTTTATTGACGATTGCCTGGCCAATCATGCTGCTCACTACAGCGTTTTGATTCATCTCCTCCTTAATACCTACCTGCCGTTTCAGTAACTCTGCCTCGGTAATCATGCCCTTCTCTAAAAGACGATAGGCTTCAGCAAAGGCCTCGAAATTACTAGAGTTAATCTGTTGCTTAAGTGTTTGATCCTGAACTAAAGAATCCCAGGCATTATAATCATTATTTAGGATAGCTTCACTGATGGCAGCATTGCGGGCTTGAATAACCTGCTCATGAGCAGAACTGGCGTCAGCGAAAGCTTTAAAAACTAAGGGGCCAGCGGCGGCTAAAGCTAGCAGGAAAAAAATAAGGGCCGAAAATAGCCAGACACGGCGATGGCTAGAAAGAGAACTTTTTGCTTGTTCAGACATACTTTTAAATTTAATTTTTAATTAATTTAATTATAGCATTTTCCCATTTAATCAACAATTACCCCAGCCTCCACTAATGGCGTAGTATTGTGTTGATACTGATACCTGAAAGCCTCCTGAAAAGCAGCAGCCACAGCCGGGTCTTCACTAATCATCATTGACTCGTCATTGAAATAAGAGCCGGCACGACTCCAATTGTTGGTGCCAAACAAAACTTTTTGCCCATCTACAATCAAAACGTGAAAATGCAAGAAGGGATCAAAGTCAGCCTCTAAATCAGGAGCGTTGACAGCGGCAATGGTCTTTTCACCGCCTACTTTATCGACAATTAATTCAAAATTATCTAACTGATAACGCTGTTTAGCTTCGGCTAAGTATAAGAATACTGAATTTTGGTTGTAAAAATTCCAGGTATCAGTGATGATGGTCACTTTTACGCCTTGGCGGGCACGACGAATTAAATCCACTGCTAATTCCTTGTCGGTAAAGTCCCAAATCATAATTTGGATCTCTTGTTGAGCGCTATTAATCAAAGAAGAAAGCCTGGTCTTAATGCCATCGCCCTCTCGCCCCGGACTAAACCAGACTTCCGAAGTATAGCCAGCGGCCTTAAGCTCTAAATCCCAGGGATGATAAGCCTGGTCACGCAGCTTCTGAGTTCCGGCTTGGCCGGCCAATAAACGATCAAATTCTCGACCGAAACTAGCAACCAACTCCGAACTAGTGCTCACCATCAAGAAACTGGGATCATACTTTTCTTGTAAATCCGTCCAATTATAGGCGCCAAATAGTAATTTCTGATTGGCGGTGCCTCGATCAATTAAAGCAAACTTATGGTGCATCAAAATAGTCTTACTGGCGGTTTCAGCCCCAGCCTCTAAGCGCTTGATGTCTCTAACCGCATCTGCAAAAAAAGCCTCGTGATTTTCTCGTTTACGAAAATCTGTGATAATAGTTACTTTTACCCCGCGCCGCTGAGCAGCATAAACCGCTTCTTTCAGCTTAACCGAAGAAAAAGCGTACATCGCAATTTCTAAGCTCTGCTGCGCCTGGCCAATTTCAGTAACAATCCGTTCCGAAAAAATCTCCACTCCCGGCTCGTGATTAAATAGCAATTCGGCTGACACGGGTAAGACCGTAGTAACGCTGACAGCTGGCCGACTTTTGATAAGCAACCATTTTTCTACTAACGCCCCTCCCTGTCTTGCCACTAAGGCCAGTAATAATAGACCCAAGATAATTACTAGGGGCGCCCACAGCCAGCGCCAATGTTTAAACTTAAATTTCATGATGATGTTGGTTAGTAAATAATTTTCTATTAGTAGAAGTGAAGGCCACTACAGCGCTCTTCGGTAATAACTGATCCAATAGGCGCAACCAAGCGCTAATATCGGCATCTTCAGTCTCAAGCCACTCATTATCTATCATTACTAAATAGGGCTTGTTGATTAAGCAGTAAAGCAGCTGCACTAAAAAGACGCTTTTACGATTATTGCAAAACCTATTAGCTGGATAACGCCAGTCTTCGCGTTCAAAAAAGATGGCCCTTAGCTCCTGATGTTCATTAACTAAAGTAGAAGCGGTAGCTAAATCAGCTGGGGTAATAGCCGTCTTCTCTTTGCCCACCACTACCTCCAACAAAGAACGAGCACTGTTAAAGTGGGGATCAAAATAATAGGTGCCCGCGTATTTATCAAAAAATTCGTTATAGAAATAGCGCCTACGTCCCACCTTAATTAACCAGGCGCGACGGCCATAAACAGCTTGACCGGCCAGTAACTTAGCCAAAGAACTACGACCAGAACGGGAGGGGCCACTGATAACATAGCGCCCGCCTGGCACAAATTCGAAATTGAAACGACGATATTTATGATCACGAGCAAAGAGCTTGGCTTTAGCTGCGCTGAAAACCAGCGCTGGTGCTGTAATTAGTTTCCCCGCCCCTAGTTTCCGCGGCAAAAAATCAGGTATAGCCAGCTTCAGACCTAAAAGCAAGGGTACGGAATACAGACCTACCCGCAAACTTTCATAGAGTAGACGAGAAAAATAGACTAGAGCAATTACCAAGACGAATCTGGCGTCCAAGCTAGCGGCTCCGAAAAAGTATTCCAAGCGACTATGCCAAGAACCGACCATAAAGCTGATAAAAACTAAGAGCACAAACACTAAACTGATACTGAAACGCAGCCAGAGATCGCGGCGTACTCGAAAGTATGAATCTAATTCTACCAACTGATCAAACTCCTTCACTACCGCCCGTTCACGTCGATATTGTTTTACAAACGACCAGTCGGATAAGTTAAAATCCACCAACCTGATGATTTGGGAATAGAAAGTAGTTTCTTTGGTAACGTAATTATAGGAAATCCAAAAAGCAGCCGCTCCAACCAATAGACCAACTAATACCGCCCCAGCTACAAACCACAAAAGCTTATAGGTAAAAACAAAAGCTAAGAACAACAAAATCAGGACAAACATCAGCCAACGCACGACTCCGGCCAACGAATTAGACAGACCAGTGCTGAGTAAAGGCAGATGATAAGAGATTTTAGCCAGCAACATACCCTTATTTTCCAAATTATTTTCCTCGCGCCGCTTATATAAAAACAACTTAAACCAACGGGCACGTAAGTCATTAATCAATCGCACAATCAAGGTGCGCTCCCCCTTAATCGCTGCAAAGGCTGCCAACAGATACACGGTCGCCATTACTACCAATAAGATAAATAAGGCACGACGACTAACGGCTAATTCGTAACCAGAAAAACTCTTTAGATACCGGTGGCTAATAACAATCAGAGCGATTTCAAATAGTCCCTGCAGTAACAAGGCCATCAAACTAATCGACAACAAGCGATGCTGCCGCCTAAAAAAATTACGCAAATAGACCAAGTGCTCTTGACTGGGCCACAGTGGCTTATTAGCCAATCTTTGTGCCCGGCGTTGACGCAATAATTTAACATTGTCCCTAATCTGAGTCATAACGAGCTGATAAAAAATGTTTGTATACCGATTTTAAACCTAACTTTTCAAGTTTTCCGGCCAAAAGACGACGATGACGAGGTGAATAATCTTTGAAGAAATAACGAGTCAAAACCCGAAAAAAAGCTTCAGATAAACGGCGCAACTGCGCTTCATCTGTGACCAACTTCTTCTGCTGAGATAACTGCCGCAATTGTTCGCGTAAATTCTGCCTGTCTTGGCGTAAAGAGTTTTTTAACATGCGACTCTTAAGGACAAGGCGCTGACTGCCGTAGTAAGAAAATTGTTGCCGCCATTTATTAACTAAGGCCTTAACGAAATTGGGCGGTAAGGACACTTGTCCAGCTTGAAAATGATAACCTAGAAAATTAAAGGGCTCAGAGGCTAAACGCAAACCAGTCTTGTCTTGGTTAATTTTCAAACCTAAGACTTTAGCCTCCTGCTCTAAGCGATCACGCAGAGGCAATAAACGTGCAGACAAACGGTCAAAGATAGCCAAATCATCGCCTACGCGGCGATAAAAATCAGCCCGCTGCCCAACGTATTTATCAAAATCATCTAGATACAGATTATTAAACAGAGCAATCAACGGCACACCCTGAACCAAGCCAACTGACGGCTTAACAATCGCGCCATCACGAATAACTTCATTGCCGATGAATAAGAATAACAGCTCTTCAACTTTCTTGTCTAGTTGCAATTTCTTGATTTTCTCTTTTAACTGGTCATGCTGGATATAATTAGAATAGTCAGACAAATCACCAATCAACACTGAATCTCGGTGCCAATATCTACGGTAATGCCTGACGGCGCTACGCGCTGCAAAATAACTTGCGTGAGACGAGCGATAGGAAAAGAGATAAGGGGAAAAATAAGCATCAAAAACCGGCTCGACCACCTGATAAATAGCCTGGGCCTTGATGCGCTCCGACCAATTATAGATATAAATTTCTCTGAGTTTCTGAGGATTACTCTTTTTAGGAATTTTAAATAGTACAGCCGGAGCAATGGGTTTTAAATCGCGTAATTCCGCCCTAATTAACCGCAACAAAGCTGAAGTTCTCACTTCTACATCAGCCATTTTCCAGCTATCCCAGCCCCGATAACGACCGGAGCGCCCATCTAATTCCATATCACCGGCGATTTTCAAATAAGCTGCTTCCAAGTTTTTAAGGGCAATAATCTGTTGATACATACAAAAAGGGCAATTAAGCCCCTACTAAAAAATGAATATCCTTGTGACCGCTCCTAGAACGTACGTACCTGACGGCCGCACGCTGTTTTCTTGACAATGAGTCCCAGCTTGATCGCTGGGATTTTCTCTTGCTAGTCGCCCCTTCGGGGGATGACTAGTGATGGATAAAATCAAGTCATCCGACACCACCGGCATTAGCGGTTTTTGTTGGCGCGGACCCCTTGACTGTTAATGCCTCTAAAGAGTGGTAGAAGCGGACACAGGGATATTCATTTGTAAAGAATTTACTGCAAATTTACCAACACCTTAATCTTCCCTTTCTTTCCCACTAGATCTTCCAAGGCTTTGCCAATTACAGTTCCCGGCGCAAACTCAGTCACCTTCATGGCATAGCCAGGCAGGTTAGAAGAAGTCAATAAATCCCCCTTTTCAATTTTGCCATTAGCACTAGTGACATTAACTGAAACTACCCCCATCATAGCCACCACAACCTTTTGTCCGCTTTCAATTCTACCAGCAATAATAGAGGGATTATCGGACACAATACCTACAACCTTGCGATCATAGGCTGCAGTTGAGACTCGAACCGATTTGTGCCCGTTATCAGCCATCACCACCACCGTACCTGGTAAAATTACTGAATCTACACTAAATTCTTCCGCAAAGTCGGAACCAGTCTGAGTCTGTAAGGTGCCAGTAACAGCCATATCTCCTGCCACCTTCAAGCGATATGCGCCAGGATTAGAAGTGCCGATACCGACGTTACCCTCTACAATTAACCCGCCCGCAGGCGAAGATATGGCAGCATACGAAGCTCCGATAGAAGCACTGCCAGCGCCAAAACTACCGTAACTACCACCAGTAAAAATACGAAAAACGGGACCAGCAGAATAAGTTATTAATTTATTATAACTGCCAACATTACCAATTGCGAGTCCGGCGCCAGTATTAAAAGTAGCTCCGCCATTAACGGATAATTTTGCATCCGGAGTAGTGGTCCCAATTCCGATATTACCAGATTGATCTATCCTCATTGCCTCAGTCACATTATTAGTAGGACGACGGGTACCAAAAGCCATATAACCATCAGCGCTATTATTCTCAGAATTAGCAGCACTTTCTATATAACCATGCAAAGTGCCGTGACCAATTTCAATTCGAGCTGCGCCAAGACCATTGCCTGTAGCATAAGGAATCATATTAAACACCTGCAACAAGGTTAAAGGTGTACTAGAAGCCCCAACCCCATTAATAGTCAGCCTAGAACCAGGATTCGTCGTCCCAATTCCAACATTAGCCGGAAAGCTAAAATTACCTCCGCCAGCATCAGCGCCAAAAGCCCCGGAAGAAACGTTGCGAGCATTAATTGTGCCTACCACTGGGCCAACAAAGGCTCCGGCGGTAGTTGTGCCAGTGACATTTAAACTGCCACTGATATTAGTGCTGCCATTAACGTTTAGCTTGTAAGAACCCGGGTTAGTAGTCCCGATACCGACATTATTACCTAGAGGATTAATAGACAAGTAACCGCTAGAAGACCCGCGACCGTAACTTTGCAGCTGAGCATAATTATCAAATACGCTCAACTGGACAGTCGCTCTATTAGTCGTATTAACGTCAAAGGTAGCCACGGTCCCAGTAGCAGATCGCTCTACTTCAAATAATGATTCCGGACTGGCCACACCAATACCAACATTACCTGAATTTAAATTCCAGATATGTCCTCCAACGGTTCCACCCCAGAGAGTGGCGATACTGGAAGTGGCGGAAGCAATAGTGGAATCTACGTAACTCTTAGTAGCGGCATGAGGACCTAAAATAGGGGTGGCCACTACTACTGGTTGAGTGAAGGTGGCAATATCATTAAATATGGAAGTACCATTGACGTATAGTTTGGCGGTGGGGTTGGTAGTCCCGATACCGACGTTACCGGAAAAGTCTGCACTACCCGCAACACTCAATTTATTAGAAGGAGACCCATTTCCAATACCGACATTACCGCCCACTTTCAACATTATATTCGGATTACCTCCATTCCAATCACCAATAGCCAAATCTTTATAACTAGCACCATCATAAGGCAAAATTCTTCCCACTTCACCCAACATATAAAGTTCTATATAAGATCCAATTCCCGTAGGGTGGGCGGCACTACTGCCAACGGCTACTATATTGTTTGCCCTTATCACTCCATTTTCTATATGCAACTTCGTTGTCGGATTTGTTGTTCCAATCCCAACATTACCTTCTGGCGTAATTCTTATTCGCTCTTGAGAAGTCCCGAAAGAAGTATTAAAAGTTAAACCTATGCGATCGTAGCCAGTAGTAGTAT
Source organism: uncultured bacterium (assembly GCA_938003925.1). Classification (GTDB taxonomy): domain Bacteria; phylum Patescibacteriota; class Patescibacteriia; order Patescibacteriales; family UBA12465. The sequence goes on along the minus strand of CALKWQ010000023.1, from coordinate 295,755 downwards.
AAGAGCCTATTGATGCCAACCAATTAGAGGCATAACCATCGGGTCTACCAAATTTTATAGCACCACCAGCACTGTTCGTTGCCAAATCTGAATCAGAAATATACAAATTACCGTCTCTTAAATCTAGCTTTTCTAGGGCATTAGTCGTCCCAATCCCAACGTTACCAGAATTTAAATTCCAAACATTACCCCCAATTGTTCCGCCCCATAGAGTAATGCTGGAAGTGGCAGAAGCAATAGTAGAATCTACGTAACTCTTAGTAGCAGCATGAGGACCTAAAATAGGGGTGGCCACTACTACTGGTTGAGTGAAGGTGGCAATATCATTAAATATGGAAGTACCATTGACGTATAGTTTGGCGGTGGGGTTGGTGGTGCCGATGCCGACGTTGCCCGATGGATTAATTACGAACTCATTAGTCCCTCTTACATTTTCACCAGAGTAAATCTTAAAATTATTATCATTATTATCTAGACCAGCGCTATATTCCACGGCAGCATTAGTGTTGGCAGAAAATTGCAATTGGGAATCATAAGCAGAGCTGCTAAAAGCATAGAGCTTTAAGTTAGCATTAGAACCAGCCTTATACAGTTCCAATAAGCCAGCCGGATTGTTAGTGCCAATCCCGACGTTGCCAGTAGTAGTAATTCTCATTTTTTCCGAACCATCACCTGAACCAAAGGTTAGATAGTGGCCACTGCCGCCAACGCCAGCCCTTATAGAGAATTCGCCGGTTTGCCGATTAGAAAATATCTGGTGATAGGGACTACCATTAGTAGCAAAGGCTAGAGTAGTAGTGTTATTATGTGTAGCCGAATTAATATAAATATTACCCCAGACATCTAATTTAGTGGCTGGGCTACTAGTACCAATACCCACATTCCAAGTAGTAGTAGAAGCGTAGAGGTTAGAACCATTTAACTTCCATAGATTAGTTTCTGAATTAAAAGCTTCTAAGGAAGAGGTGAGGTATTCTTTGGTAATAGCAGCCTTAGGAGTGCCAGAGGTAATAACGGCATCATTAATATAAACATTACCGTTATTAATATCTGCACCATGACTACCATACAAAGACGAGGCGGGAGTAGTTACATAATCAAAAGACGGATCACTAGCAGCAATATAAATATCCCAACCAGTAGAAGGCAGATTGTTTGAGTAAATACTATCTACATCAACACCGATACTAGCATAATATCCATAAGTAGTTGCCGCATCGCCTAATAAGATATAGAAAGTATCTGAAGCACTATCAGCTACTAAGCGAATTTGATCGGTATTAAAAGGAGGATTACCTGTAACCACTGTGCCTCCGACTTGCGTCCATTGAGTAGTATTTAAATAACCAGACACAATCACATCCCAAGCCTGACCATAACTCCAACCACTAATTTTGATTTTAGCCATTGAATGAGCTAAAGGAGAAGGTAATTTAACAGTTAATATACCAGTTCGATAAGTGCCTCCACCATTATACGAAGCAACATTAATCATTCTTCTAAAATTAGTATCAGGTGAAGAAGAAACAACATTCTGTAACTTTAAAGTTCCTTGTACTTGTAGCTTGGCATCTGGATTGGTTGTTCCAATCCCAACATTTCCACTAGCGTTTATTGTCATCCTTGCATTTGCCTTAGTTGCGTTACCAGCGCCACCATTTTTAGTGGCGAAATGCAAACTGCCCTCAGCTGAACCACCAAGTCTTTCAAAAAATATACCTGCTTGCTGATAATCAGTCGCATTCGTAACTCCAAATAAAATTCCGGCGGTTATTCCATCGGTTCCATTAGAGTTTTGAATATGCAAAAGAGGTTGGCCGGTGCCTACAATATGAAGGCGTGAATCTGGGGCGGTGGTTCCGACTCCGACATTCCAACTGGTTGAAGAGGCGTAGAGGTTAGAACCGTTAATGTTCCAAAAGGCGGTTTGTGCGGTGCCAACCGCGGAATCAAGATATGATTTATTAACCGCATCCAAAGCAGCTACCGGCGTAGCAACATTGCCGACGCGATAATTACCAGCATCAATACTGTAATTACCTGATCCAACCACCGTCAATTTAGTGCCAGGAGTGGTAGTACCAATGCCGACGTTACCATTGCCATTAATAGTCAACCTGACCTGACCAGCGGTTTCATCTCTGATAGAAAACATGCCCATGGCCGCTAATCCATCGCCCAAATTCCAAGACCGACCGCCGGTATAGGTATTGCTTAAAGTTAATCCATATGTCGTCCAGGCGTTATGTTCAATTCTTAATTTGCTAATACCAGGGCTAGTCGTCCCAATCCCAACGTTACCAGAATTTAAATTCCAAACATTACCCCCAATTGTTCCGCCCCATAGAGTAATGCTGGAAGTGGCAGAAGCAATAGTAGAATCTACGTAACTCTTAGTAGCAGCATGAGGACCTAAAATAGGGGTGGCCACTACTACTGGTTGAGTGAAGGTGGCAATATCATTAAATATGGAAGTACCATTGACGTATAGTTTGGCGGTGGGGTTGGTAGTCCCGATGCCGACGTTGCCAACTCCATCTATTCTCATCCTTTCCGCTCTACCAGTTGTGCTGTTCCAAGTCTCAAATCCCATAATTCTGTTATTTGGAACAGAGGTTATTGAAAGAATTCTTGTGCTACCGTTACCCCAATCAATAAAATTACCATCACTTAAAGATAAATTACCGGAACTGATTTGAAGCTTATGAATAGGGTTAGTTACTCCAATCCCCACATTACCAGCGCTCGTAATCCTCATCTTTTCTCCCAACGCACCGTCTAGAGAGGTAAAAAGAGCGAGATAAGAGTCCCTAGTGGCAGCCGTGCTAGTCCAATCAACTTCATGACCCAAGGTGATACGACCAGAATCAACGTAAGTAGTGCCAGCGTAACCAGACTTAAACAATATGTGCGAAGAAACACCCATATTGCCATAAGGATTCTGCAAGGTTAGAAAAGGAATGCTACCAGTACCATCTTGAAAATTGATGGTTAACAAACCAGTAGAACTAAAGGACGCATACCTCGTTGTATTACTAGCATCAGTAATATGCAGCTTCCCACTCGGATTCGTCGTCCCAATCCCAACGCTACCAGAGTTAGCATTATAAATACTGCCCGCCATGCTGCCCTGCCAGAAACTACTGGTGGCAACCTGGGTAATAATTTGGGCGGTGGTACTGGCTAAAGCTGAGTCCAAATAACCTTTGTTAATTACATCCTCATTGGCGGTAATCAAAGCAGTCCGCATCTTAATCAACCCGTTCACGTCTAAAGTGGCGATAGGAGTAGTAGTGCCGATACCGACATTACCAGTGTTGTAATACACGCTCGTGCCGTTAGTAGTCCACTGACTACCGATATAAGGAGCGCCATTAACATAAAGAGCGGAAGCATTGATAATGCCATTAACATCCAGAGTAAAAGCAGGGGTACTAGTACCAATACCAATGCGACGATTTTGAATACCGCCGCTACCATTAGCTTCAGAATAGACATTTAAAATATTGTCCCCATCCACCTTCATGGTGTAGCCCATGATAGTGCCAGCCGCCGGAGCATTAGTCACCGGCATATCTACAAAAGTGTTAAAACCGCTATCGGCAGCAAACTGGAATTGACCGATGTTTAAAGCTCCCCCCACTTCAATCTCATCGTTAGCGTTCACTCTAAACATGTTCACATAACCAGTGCCGGTGCTATTTAAAGCAGACACCCAGCGATTGTTGGCGAGAGTGATGATAGAGGCCGGAGTGGCGGTACCGATACCGATACCGATATTGGCAGGAAAATTATAATTACCGCCACCGGTATTTAAACCGAAGGCACCGGTAGAAACATTACCAGCGTTCAGGGTGCCAGACAGAGCGCCTGTTAAGTTGGTGGCGCGCAAAGCACCATTGATATCTAAAGCATAGGTGGAAGAAGTCGCCGTATTAATACTGAAGTAGCCATCCAATCTATCGCCGCCATTATTCTTAGTAACAAAATCGGACAACAGATTATTCCACTCATAAGCCGCTAAAGTGCTACTTGTAGCTTTGTTGTATAAATTAGCTAAAGCGGCTTGAGACGGCTGAATACCGAGAACGAAAAACAGCCCACCCATAACAAAAAACAGCAACCCCAGCTTGGGTGCCCAGCTAATTTTTTTTGTCGCAATTAATTTTCTCTGCACAAGCAGAATATGAATAAACAGGTCCTAAAAGGAGACTGATTTTATAATAAAATTATATCATTTTTTCTAAATCAAGGAAAGCTTTAAACGATTTTTTCTGGCCACAACATTGAAAACAAAAAACGCCTGGATTGCAGGCGTTTTTAAAGCATTGTAAATAGTCTTAAAAATTCAATTCCACACTTCTTTTAGTGGATTCGTAGGAACCGATACTGGTGAAAATAATTTGAGGTAAAAAAGAGTCGTAATTGACGGTATAAGTACTACCGGAAGCTAAGGTAGTGGTACCAAAAACATTTTCCATGCCCACCTTATCTAAAGTCTCAAAATTAGAAGTATGTCTGAACTCATACAACAATCTTTCCGCTCCTGCCTCAGCCGCAAAATAAGCCCGAGTTGACTGTGACTGCACGCTACCCATTTTTAAACCGGAAACGATCACCGAAGCTCCGCCAAACACGATGAGCATAATCGCGCTCAACAAAAAGAGGGTGAGCATAATCGCACTGCCGTCATAATTTTCAAAAATTTTCATCCTGATACGCATAATTAATTAACTCGATAATAACGGGAAGTAATCGTGGTCTGTACCCGCATCTGGGAAAACATGGCTTCTCTGCCCACCGACTGAGCGCTGAGATTAATAGAGACATAAGCCTGCTCATCCGTTTCTTCATGCACGATAAAACGCAGGTCCTTCACTTCTATCTTCATGGGCGATAAGAAGCCGCCATTAGCTCCTCTTTCTACTTTGAAACGCAAGACACCATTATCTTCATCCAAAGAATAGGTGACGCATTCACCATGATAATTCTTTAAATACAAAACCTCACCGTAAGCATTAGTGCTAGTGGCAAAACGCTTGTTGGACGATAAGTTAGGGCATTCGCCGCCATCTCTTTTTGCCATCCTAATTTCTTTAGAAATAACTTCAAAGAAATATTTCAAATTCTCTTGTACGTTCTGGGTAGCGATGGCTTGACGCTGGCTATCTAAAATCAATTTAAAAATACCGGTCATAGCCAGCAAAATAACCACGAACAAAGTCGTGGAAACTAGCACCTCAATTAAAGAGATGCCACTATGCAAATGATGGCGACGGCAGTAGTTCAACATATTAATCAATCACCTCTACTAAACCTAAAAAATTAACTCTCACTGTCTTGTTGGTGTCCTTCACCTTTTCACGCAAACGTATCTCCAAGACGGTGCTAGTGCCCACACTACCACGCAAACGTGTAATTGGATCCGGCGGCAAAAAAGTGATATTGGCCGTAGACACCTCGCTAGTGCCTAAAGTCAAGCGGTCAATTACAATGTTAGGCGGCAAATCTATCAGCTTCCCGCCCAAATTAGCAGCCGCTTCGCCGGTATTCATGATTTGATCATCATTTTCATCAGCAAATAAGGTATAACTGGTGCCGCCCTTAGTGGTGCCAGTGGTATTAGAAACGTATATACCCCAACCGCCAGCCGGGACTTCTCCGTCATATTTAATTAGTCCCAAGGCATTAGCCTGAGCAAAACGGATATCAGTCACTAGTGTCTGAGCCGCCATCACCAAATCAGTGCGACGGTTGGTGCTGCGATAGTTGGCTAAAAATAAGCCAGACAGTAAAGCAATAATGCTGATGCTGACAATCAGCTCTATTAAAGAAAAACCCCGTGATAACCGGCGCTTAGCCGGACTTAAATTAACGCCAATCATAAAGTTCAGTTTCAGTTTCGTAACGAAAAACCTTATCCCGATCGTCCCAGGTAACCACCGCTTTCACCGAAGCGCTGGAACTAGCCATATCAATCACTATTGCCCGTCTAAAATTACTAAAACGCATCCCCGGAGAAATAACAGCAGGAGCAAAATACCAGTTATCAGCGTCAAAATACAACCCGCAATCATTGGGTCCAGCTACGGCCCTAAGAACTGGCGACTTGTAGTCTACGCAATAAGTGCCAGAAGCTAAACCGTCAGACCAGTCATTGCCCTGCATCCAATTGGTATCGCGAATTTGCCGAACCAATTCGATTCCTTCTTGAGCTAATTGATAGGCCACGATACTGCCACGATTAATAGTCTGGGCCTGAATACTTTGAACAGCCAAATTAGCAGTACCAACAATACCCAAAGAGACAATCAATAATACTGCCATAATCTCAATCAAGCTAAAGGCCGGCTGTGGTTGCTTGAGTTGTTTAAATATTTTCAACATGTAGAAACAAATTATTATTGCGCCTTAACCTCTTTCCAAATCGGTAATTCAAAATTAATCGTTAGAGTAGGTGAAGTCATAGAACAAATATATTGATCTTGGTCGGTTATCGTTAGCGACACCGTCTGAGGGCGACGATTACCAAAGATGATGCTGGTGGTCGGCGTATTAGTACTGCTGATAATAGCCACCGGGTCAGAAGCTGTCCATAATAAAGTGCAATTACCACCGACACAGGGTTGAGACGTGCCCGGGCCCACACCGGAATAATAGGCGGAGTTGCTAATGAATTCGGTGCTGCTGCTGACTATAGGCTCAAACGGAGTCCAAGTAAAAAAAGGCGTCGGGAATTCGTGGCGATAAGTAGTAAAAGTCAGATAATTATCATCGGGATTTACCGTTTGATTATAAAGCTTATTATCAGTCAAAGACTCTGCGCCGTAGACATTGGTATTAAACTGAAAATATTCCGTCGGCTCGTCATCAAGATTCCAAAGCTGTAGCCACCAGTAATAGGTAGTATTATAGGCTGGGGTGAAAATTGAGCTATCTATAGTGTTAACGCAAGTAGCTCCGGGACAAACTAATTGCGAAGCCGCACCATAAATTTTACCCGAATCAAATACTGGACTAGAGGTGCTATTAACAGTATTGACGATTACCCGATAAGCGCTCTGGGTACCGCCACGACGAGACCATTTAAACACAGCCTTCCTGGCACCACCACTACAAGCTTCGGCAAAACTCCAGTTAGGCGCTGACATTGCCTCCAATTCCAACTTCCACAAATAAACCTTGTAATCAAAAGTGCCGCAACTGCCGTCATTAGTGCAATTGAAACTGATAGCACCAAAAGAACTGGAAGCATAGCCGGAAAAAATACCAGGATTAGGGGCTAGATAATTAGTCATCGTGGTAGGTGGATTAATTGCGCTATTTAATTCAATCCACTCGCCATCGGTAACCGCTTGACGTGCCCAACCGTAGACTCGTTGATCAATTTCATTATAGCAAGACAGGCAATTACTGGCGTTGCAAGGACTCTGGCAATGGGCATTGGTAGAAGCATAATTATCCGGCGGCGGCCCTGCCGGATCCATATCAATATAACCTAAAGTCGGATTCCAGGCCTGCCCGGTAAACTTGTTATCTAAACCGAGGTTAACACCATGGTTGGACAAAGAACAGGCGGGAACGTTAAAACGAAAAGTAAAGATGAAAGGAAAACGGCCGGCAAAATCATCATCCAGACAATTAAAGCTAATATAACCATATAAAGAATCCGCCAAACCCCGGATATTATGACTCAACGAAGCCTGGGCATCACGACGAAAAGCCGGCATGGCACCAGCTAAGACTAATAAAAATACCAATAACCAACGACGGCGAATCATAATCTAAAACTTCTCTTTAATTATACCATTTTTTATCAACTCTTTCATCATCTTTTCACCTTTTATTACCATCGCACGCCTATCTACTTCCAAAACATCGTCATAACCGGCTAAATGCAACAAACCGTGGAGCAATAAAAACAATAAAAGATAATTGAAAGTCGGCCTCGCTGCCAATACTTCCCGGTATTTAAAGGGCCGGCGACAATCGGATAGATTAATGAAGATTTCACCTAGAGCTCCTTCGGCTCCTATGGGCGCAGCAAAAGACAAAACGTCTGTAACCTTATCTAGCTGTCGAAAATCCCGATTTAAAGATTGCAAGCGCCGATCACCGGCCAATACTACCGACAGTTCGCCCCGCAAGCGCCAACGTTTCGCCGCAAAAAGAGTGGCGGCTCTAAGCGTTGATAAGGGCGCCTTTTGTTTAGTTAAATTAATAATCTCTACAGTAAACATAAAGTTAGTTAAACAAATTTAGAGCGCAAATAGTTGAAGCAACTGGCGCTATAGCGATAAAAATAATATTTGAGCGGACTAATAACCATGAGAAAAGTACCGGGATAAACCCGCTCTTCCCCGCCAAAACCACGCTTAAACCTGGTTACCCCTGGCCATTTTTGTTCATCAATGCCGTAAAAATCATAATAACGGCAAGCACGAGACCGGGCCAACTGGATTATATGCCACTGCAACAAATACGGGGCCATATATTGACGATCGTAGTCCGAGGAGGCGCCATGCAGATATACAGCTCTACCCTGATAAAAAGAAAAAATACCAGCTGCCAATACCTTCCCTTCCCGCTTAGCTAAATATAATTCCACTGCTGGATTACCCTGTAACAAGAGCTGACGATAGTGTTCTGCACTGTGGCCGCGGAAACCATCACGAGCAGTGGTTTTATCCATTAAATCCATAAAAGCAACTAAATCTTTTTCCTCGCCGCGAACAATAGTAACCCCCTTCTTTTCCGCCAAACGCAGGTTATAGCGCGTCTTAGGATGCATGCCTGACAACAAAGACTCGGCGTCAAAACTCAAATCTAACAACAAACTTTTTGCAGGCTGGATTGCCTTGGTCAATCTACTCCTTACACCTAAATTAGCAGGCCAATTTTGTGGTTCAAAATGCAACGCTATCACCCTATGCTTAGCCGCCAGCAGACGCAAATCATGTTCTAATTTCACCCACATAGAAGAACCGTCTATAAAAGATAGACACACCGGTCCGCGCGGTATATACCAAAACTTAAGGCCAGCTCGGGTAGTTTCTAAAACCTGAGCCAGAGCTACAAGTTGACCATCTAAACGCCAAGCCCAACGATGGCAAATTTTATGTTCAGTCTCTGCTAAACGTTGCCAAAAAATAGATTGCAATAATTCGCCGCCATCTGGCAGAAAGGATAAGGCCTCTTCCCATTCCTCGCTGGTAATGTTGTCCACTAACTCTAAATTCATATTACTAAGTATAGCATAAGCACCCAAACAAAAAACCTCCCCCAAAGATAGGGGGAGGTTTGAGTTTAATCACTAATTATCTAATACCAGAAGGAGTAGCGGTGTTGACACCGGCAGGTACACCACCAGTGGCGGCACCCAGACAGTAGGTCAAGGTGTAGGAACCGGCAGCGGCGCCACCAGTACCGATGTAGTCATAAGTATAAGTATTTTGAGCCGCGGAACAGCCGCCATCAACTGGAATAGGGGCGGTGGGGACAACCTTCATGTAAACATTGGTGCCAGTAGAAATGGTATCACCAGCGTCTACTGCACCGTCAGCTGGATAATAACCAGCTTCGTTGTAGTACATTTCTAAAGCGGTCTGAATCTGCTTAATATCAGACACACGTTTAGCGTCACGAGAGCGAGCTCTGGCGCTGTTTAAAGCTAAAACTGAGAGTGTGGATAAAAGACCGATAATGGCAATAACCACTAAGAGCTCAATTAAAGTAAAACCTTGCTTGCGCATAGAATTATTTTAAAAAAATAAGTAATCAACTAATTATTATTAATATAGCATAAAACAAAAACCACCGCAAACAAAAAACCTCCCCCAAAAATAGGAGGAGGTTTTTGTTTAATCACTAATTATCTAATACCGGACGGAGTAGCGGTGTTGACACCGGCAGGTACACCACCAGTGGCGGCACCCAGACAGTAGGTCAAGGTGTAGGAACCGGAAGCTTCAGTACCTGATCCGAGGTAGTCATAAGTATAAGTATTTTGAGCTGCGGAACAGCTGCCATCAACTGGAATAGGGGCAGTGGGGACAACCTTCATGTAAACATTGGTACCAGTAGAAATGGTATCACCAGCGTCCACTGCACCGTCAGCCGGATAATAACCAGCTTCGTTGTAATACATTTCTAAAGCGGTCTGAATCTGTTTAATGTCGGAAATACGCTTAGCATCACGAGAGCGAGCTCTGGCGCTGTTTAAAGCTAAAACTGAGAGCGTGGATAAAAGACCGATAATGGCAATAACCACTAAGAGCTCAATTAAAGTAAAACCTTTGTTATTTTTATTCATAGATTCACCCCCTTTCAAAAATTTCCATTTACACCCTTAATACCGGTGGTAAGGGCGCAAGCGCAAATAAAGATATAAGATAATTAAATTATAGCAATAATAAAATTTAACAACAAGAGCTAAACCTAATTAAAACTGACTGGCCATATTATACATCGGCATTAAGACGGCTGCTACCATGATACCCACGCCGACACCCATCACGACCATGATTAATGGCTCCATCAAAGCGCTCATATTGGCTAGCATCGCGCTCACTTCTCGGCCATAAAAGTCAGTAATTTTGTCTAAAACTGAATCCAAGCGACCAGTGCGTTCACCGACGCTGATCATCTGCGGCACCATTTTAGGTACATCCGTACTGGCTTCCAGCACTGTAGATAAAGGATTGCCATCATTAATTGAACTTAAAGTCTCCAGCAACAAATCTCTATACACCACATTACCGACCACATTAGAGGTAATCTCTAAGCCGCGGGTAATGGTCACTCCACCTTTAAGCAAAGTGGACAGAGATCGCGTAAAACGCATCAAATAGATATATTTAAATAGTTTCCCAAAAATAGGCATCTTTAATTTTACTTTATCTAACTGATAACGACCTAACGTTGTTTTCAAATAATAACGGGCGCCAAATACCAAGCCGGCGACGATAAATCCCAACAGAATCAAATAATCTTTCATGAAATTAGATATCGCAATAATCACGCGGGTAGAAATGGGCAGCTCCATACCAGACTCCGTCAGCATGGCGGTTAAATTAGGAATGATGTAAACCATTAACACCACACCCACCCCAGTCAAGCCGACCAAAATAAAAACCGGATAAATCATAGCGCCCTTGATTTTAGCTGCCATGTCGTAACTCTTCTCAGTTTCATCAGCTAAATAGGTCAGCACTTCGTCTAACTTACCTGAAGTTTCACCGCTTTTAATGATATTTACAAAGAATTCAGAGAATATTTTGGGACGCCTGGCAAAGGCATCGGATAATAAGGAGCCGCTATCGACTTCAAAGGCGATATCAGCAATCATGTTTTTTAAGGAAAAATTATCGGTCTGATCGATTAAAATCAATAAGGATTCCACTACCGGAACATTAGCGGCAATCATCACGGAAAATTGGCGTGAAAAGATCACTAAATCCTTCACGCTAATGGGGTTTAAAAACAAGTGAATTTTAGCCTCCCAACTACTGCTAGCCTCGGTCAAAGAGATAATACTAAAATCACGCCGGCGCAAGCGAGCGGCCACATCATTTTCGTTGACCCCGACCGTCATCTCTGACTTTAAACGACCAGTCGTGTTATTCTTGGCCTTATATTTAAAAATTGGCATACATTTTAACTTTCAATGACGCGCAAAACTTCTTCAATAGTCGTTATTCCCTTCAAAACTTTAATCGCTCCGTCTTGTTTGATAGAAATAAAGTCTTGGCTCTTCTTCACGGCGTCAAGATTAAAATTCTTATCACCCTGATTAATCATCTCTTTCAACTGTTCGTTGATGTCAATAACTTCAGAAACAGCGACGCGACCAGTGAAACCGGTGTTTTCACAATGACTGCAACCGACTGGTTGATAAAATTTATAAGCACTCAAGTTATTAGTATCAGTCAAACCCGGCAATTCTTCTTGCAAAATACTGGCTGGCACGTCTTTAATATCGGCAGACAAAGCAGCTAGTTCAGCCGGTGGTAAAACTACTTCTTTTTTACACTTGTCACACAAACGCCGAGCTAAACGTTGAGCCACCACTGTTTTAAGGGTAGACGCGAGTAAAAAACGCTCAATCTTCATGTCCAACAAACGGAACACTGCTCCCAGAGCGTCGTTAGTATGCAAAGTGGAAACCACTAAGTGTCCGGTCAAAGAAGCGTGGATAGACAACTCTGCTGTTTCTTCATCACGAATTTCTCCGACCATGATAATATTTGGATCCTGACGCAACAGTGAACGCAAGCCGCTGGCAAAAGTAAAACCGACCTTAGGACGAACCTGGGACTGATTAATGCCTTTCATTTCATACTCAATCGGATCTTCTAAAGTAGAGATATTGACACCCTCTTGATTTAAAATATTCAATAAGGAATAGAGGGTGGTGGTTTTACCAGAACCGGTCGGACCGGTAACCAAGATGATACCGCTCGTTTTTAGGGCCGCATTATTAATCACCCGCAAAGAATTGGAATTAAAACCTAGATCATTTAAAGACGGTGCGCCTTTGGCAGTATCTAAAATACGCATTACCACTTTTTCTTGACTAGCTAAAGGTAAGGTGGAGATACGGAAGTCCACCGCCCGACCGCTCACCAGCAAACGAATACGGCCGTCTTGAGGAATGCGAGTTTCGTCCAACTTCAATTTGGCCATAACCTTCACACGAGCGATAATAGCGTTATGAATACTCTTGGGCAAGGTCAAGGAAGTATGTAAAATACCGTCGATGCGATAGCGCACCCGACTCTCTTTATCAAAAGGCTCAATATGAATATCACTGGCTCGAGCTTCGACGGCATGGCGAATGACCACGGACACAATGCGCGATACCGGCGCGCTATTGATATCTTCGTCATCCACCATGGAAGAATCTTCAGCTTTTACGGAAACAACATCATCACTCTCTTCTTTAGCCTTAACTTCCAAAGCGCTGGAAATTTCTTCTTCAATTTTTTGATATTGTTTAAAAACTTTCTGCCAGCTAGCGGCCGAGAGCAAATAATACTGCACCGTCAATTTCTCATCCAAGGCTAAAAAATTCACAGCCTCCATGGCTTTCAAATTCGGCTCCACCATCCCGATTTTGATAGCCTTATTTTCCCGTGAGAAACAAACCATGTTATAAGTACGGGCGATTTCTTCGGGTAAAAAATTTAAAGCGTCTTCACTGACCGGCTCGTCGGTATGGATGTAATAAGGTAGATTGTAAACAGCGGCCTTAGCCTCAGCCAACTGCTCTTCGGTCACCAATTTTTTGGATAATAAAAAACTTGGCAGCTCCATCTTAGCGGCCAAAGCTTGATTTTTAATATCTGCGGCCTGCTCTGCGCTCAGCCATTGTTTTTCCTGCAAAATGCGCAGTAATTGGTCTTGTTGATCCATAATTATTATTTTACCTCTTCGGAGTCTGGCGCCGCCTTAACTGGAACTAAAAAAGGATTAGCATTACCTAAATAAACTGGCTGCCAAGAAGGAGCGGGAATTTTGCCGCTATAGTCAGGATTGACCACCGGTTTGCCCACCGTATTAAAGTCAAAATAAAGCACCTTATTTTCTAGCTGACGAAAACGGTTGTTGTCTAAAATCTGCAAATTAATGACGCTAGCTGCCGAGGCTTTCAGTGGCGCCTCCACCCCCGTTGGCGCCTCGCCAAAAACGCGAACACTGACATAAGACAATAAACGGTCCTTAAAAGCAAAAATCAAAATGCCGACAATCAGCAAAAGTCCGACGAGTATGTAGATGCTGGCGTTACGGCGAGATGACATAGGGATTATTTAAAATAATAGGTTAAAAACACTAAATTAACCGTCTTAGCAGCGGCGCTAAAATCTAGCGACTGGATATCTATCAGCTGTAAGTGATTTTCTAGAACTGGCAGTAGATTGCGTAAAGCGGCGTAATCCGTCGACGATAAAGACACTTCGGCTCTAATAGTGCCCACTCTATCAGCGTTAGGGATATCTAAAACGCGCCCATCTTTGGCCGCCATAGGCTCGCCACCAACATCTTCACCGGACTTAGTTAATTTAATGTTGTTTAAAATCAAACCTTGTTGCAGCAATACGTCCTCAAGTTCACCAAACAATCTCTCTTTCGCGTATTCATTAGGCAAAATAGTATTAACCTTCTTAATATCCGCTTCACTGACTTGGCGGTATAAGTTGGCGGCTGCTTGTAAATCAGCTAGCTTCTGGCGTTGATTTTGATAAAATTGTTCCTGCTGAGCCGTATTATCACGAATAGCCACCAAAGTGAGTTCAAACTTAGGCTTAATTAGAAAGAAATAAGAGGCCACTAATACAATAATCACCAAAAACACAATTACCAAATTAAAATTGGCGTTCAAAAAAGAGTTAAGATCGTTTCTGGAGTTTTTTACAGGTGCAGCTACGGGCATAAAAATGCTTATTGGTTATTGGCCTTAAATAATTGGGGATTAATCTTGAGGTTAACGCTAAAACTAATACTACCGTCGGGATTATCCTGAGCGGCATCGCCAGCTAATTGAGAACTCCCGCTATCTACCTTAACCGACAGAACTGAAGGATCAGCTAATAAGGCTCTGGTTTGCCAGCTGATATCGCGGAAAGTGTCGGCCGAAGCTTGCAAGTCGTAATTACCATCTATCTTGCCGGAAAAACCATTGTAGTTAACGGTGCTAAGAGTATTTTTTTCCAACCAGGCGAAAAAATTGGTCCAATAAATGTGATTAGCCAATAAAGAATCAGCTAAATCAACTCTTTGCTTGAAGGCTAGGATTTGATCAGACTCGCTCTTCATGTCTTTGATTTCTTTAGAGACCTGATTGAATTTAGCTTCAGTTGCCAAAACGCGCTCATTTTCATAAGCCGACCACCAATTAAGGCCAAAATATATTTCTGCCACGAACAAAGCCGTCACTGCCAAAGAAAATAACAGCGTGCCCAGGTGCTTACGCACATCAAAATCCACCCTCATCTCATTCTTAATCAAGTTGACCTCCAACACCTTAGGGTTCTGGCTGGAGTCAGCGCGACTTTTGAGGGTAGAATTATTTAGTTTGGCCTTAAAATTAAGCACATCAGTAGAAATTAAGAAATCTCACGCAGCGCTAAGCCAGCCGCTACCGCCAACTTAGGTCCAACCTCGGCAATAATAGGCTTCATTTCCGCAGGATAGGCAATACGGCTAAAAGGATCGCCGATAATAACTTGTAAATTAAGGTGATGCGAGATGTAATCAGCTAAATTCATTAACAAAGCTCCGCCGCCAGATAGAATAATTTTTTCAATCTTCTTGCCCCCAGCATTGCTCTGGAAAAATTCCCGCATATATTCAATCTCGTGAATTACCGGAGCTAAAGTTTTGACAATCAATTGTGGCAGCTCTTCTTTGGAAGCGTCGGATAAAGATGCGCTGAGATCAAATTTAAATTGTTCGGCCTGAGCAAAACTTAAGCCCAATTTTTCAGCTAGAGCTGCCGTAACGGTACCGCCACATATTTCTAGGCTACGATTCAATACGGGAATGCTCTCCTGCACAATGGATAAATCGGTACTGTTAGCGCCAATCTCAACAATCATGACGGTAGAAGGATCATTGCCCATCAAGCCGCGCACCAAAGAAAAGGTTTCGGTCTCTAAGCTAGCTAATTCTAATTTAGCTAGGCGAAAAATCTCAATATAACGCCGTACTAACTTTTTAGGTGAACCGGTTAGAAACACACGCACCCCCTCCTTATTATCAGCTTTAACATCACCTGGAACAAGTTTCCAGTCCAGAATCATTTCCTCCACCGGCAACGGAATAACCTTCTTAGCCTCTTCAGCGACGGCTAAGTCCATATTCTTCTTGTCCACCGAGGGCAAGTTAATAATGGAGGAAAATACTGAAAAAGTCGGCAAAGAGGCAGTCACACGACGAGCCTTGATACCAGCTTCAGCCTTCACTTTCAGAATCGCTTGAGCCAGATAATTAATATCGTCAATTTTGGTAAAATTAACCCCGCTCACGTTTTCACTAAAAGCGTAATTGGAAAGATAGATTTTTTTGCTCTTCTTCCTTAACTCCACCATCTTCAGAGAAGAATCACCAATATCAATACCGAGGAACAAATTGTCATCCGCTGAAGAAAATAAACCCATAAGTAAAAATTAAATTATCACTGCATCTCAGCCAATCAAAATTGTATTCTAACTACTTCTAGTATATAATATTTAGAGATAAGAGACAAGGAAAAATAAAAAAAGAAGCTGAAAAAAATTATCCGTCACTAGCTTTAGTGTATCATAAAAACAGTAAATAAAAAATAAGAATATGGGATTCTTTAGCAAATATAAAAAAGTCTTGATAATTATTGCTTTTTTAGGAGTGGTTTGCCTTATTGGCTACCTGTTGTGGAGCCTATTTTTTCGCAGTCAAATAAGTCCTACTACCGAACCGGGAACAATTGGCAATATTGGCGGGCTTAACCCGGCAGGAGACGGTAGTGGCAACTTATCTTCTTCCACTGGCAGCGGTCGCCTAGAGGGCTTAGACGGAAGTGACAGTAACCAAACTGGCACCGCCTCCAGTACGGGCGCACCTACAGGCTCAGAGGCCAGTGACCTAGCTGTGGGCGGCTTAACTAAAGTCACACCAGTTACAAGCGACCCGGTCTTAGATCCCACAATGAGCAGCGACGGTCAGCTGCGCTACTATAATAACAACGACGGCAAGTTCTATAAACTGGATAGTAGCGGTGAGTTAGTAGCGCTGAGTGATAAAGTCTTTCATCAAGTACAGAATGTTACTTGGTCAAACGACGGCAATAAAGCCATTTTAGAATATCCCGATGGTTCCAAAATTACCTATGACTTTAATACCAAAAAACAGGTAACTTTGCCTAAACACTGGGAAGATTTCTCTTTTTCACCAGATAGCAATAAAATCAGCGCTAAGAGCATGGGTACAGACGTGGAAAATCGTTACCTAATTACTGCCAACAGTGATGGTTCCAGAGCTGCCTCTTTAAGCGCTATCGGTAACAACGCCGATGACGTCTATCCAGTCTGGTCACCCAGCAACCAGGTGGCAGCAATGTACACTCGCGGTGTTGATTTTAATCGCCAAGAAGTATTTTTTGTTGGTTTAAATGGAGAAAACTTTAAATCCACCATTATTAACGGCCGAGGCTTCCAGCCACAATGGTCAGATACCGGCGATCAGTTGTTATATAGCGTATATAGCAGTGATAACAATATGAATCCCAGTCTCTGGATCG
This sequence comes from uncultured bacterium, assembly GCA_938003925.1. Taxonomy (GTDB): domain Bacteria; phylum Patescibacteriota; class Patescibacteriia; order Patescibacteriales; family UBA12465. The sequence goes on along the minus strand of CALKWQ010000023.1, from coordinate 278,480 downwards.
TCCAAGCCCAGGGTGACAATATTGGTCAAAACCGCACTAACCTAGGATTAAATACTTGGGCCAGTAAATGTAGCTTTGCTACCAACAATGAAGTCTATTGCGCCGTGCCCAACAATCTACCAGAAGGAGCGGGGCTATTCCCAGAACTAGCTGACAAGACTAATGACAGTCTCTATAAAGTCGATCTCAAGACTGGCGCTAAAAAACTAATTGCCGTTCCCGAAGGAGTTAGTAACGTTTCCAGTATTATGGTGGCCGATAATCAAAACCGATTATACTTCACCGATAAAAACAGTGGTTTAATTTACGAAATAAAATTAAAATAAACAAATTGAGATCATCAAAACCGGCACCCAACGCCGGTTTTTTGTTTAACGATATGTTCAGTATTTTTAATAATTTTTTAAGCAACTTAGAGTATCAACTCCTACCCACTGCCTGTGCCACTTGTGGCCGCAGTGGTACTAGCTTCTGTCCCCACTGTCGTGCCCACATTCTAAAAAAGCCTAGGTGTTGCCCTCTCTGTGGGCGCAACAACAAACTAGGCTTGTTTTGCGTCAACTGTCAGACAGTTGCCAAAAATTATGCTTTCTCAGGCATCTATGCCTACGGCAATTATCAGCAAGCCACCTTACAGACAGCCATTAAAGCCTGTAAAGATCGCGGCGTCAAAGACATCGGCTATAAGCTGGGCAAAATGCTAGGGCGCGCCCTGAAGGCAGATTGGCAACAAGCCCCACCAGCTTGGCAAATAACCACACCCCACATTATACCCATCCCCCTGCATCCTCGCCGACAGCGAGAACGTGGTTTTAACCAGAGCGACCTACTTGCGACTGGACTTTCTCAGGCTAGTGGCTGGGCTTGGAGCAAGCAGCTACAAAGGATTAAATACAGACAGGCCAATAGCCACCTTAGTGATAACTGGAGACAAGAACAAGCGCCCGTCTTTGTCTGTCCAAAAAACGCACTGAACGGACAAACTATTATTCTAGTCGATGATATAGTCAGCACTGGCGCCACCGCTCAAGCGGCCAGCATCGCTCTTAAACAAGCCGGTGCTAACAATATCCTAGTAGCTGTGATGGCTCAGGTAAGTTAAAGTGGGCTTTACAAAAAACTTAAAATAACCTAAGCTAAAAGAGACCTGCCTGATTGTTGGGCCCACCAAGCCCAAGACTAGCCACCATGCTAGCCCCGTTAAATTTAACGGCTAAAGGTGATAAATGAAAGCGTCCCGCCACCGGCGGGAAAGCTAGGTGGAACCGCGAGACCATACGAGTCCCGTCCTGGCAAAAACAGTAATTGTCTGTTTTTGTGAGGAAGGGACTTTTTTTAAACTTAATAAATTAATTTATAACAATCATATGAGCAATTTAGAAACTAAAAGGCACTCGCTAGCACATTTGCTAGCCACTGCTGTCAAAGAAATGTGGCCTCAGGCTAAACTTGCCATCGGCCCCGCCATCGATAACGGCTTTTACTACGATATCGATTTTAACGGCGAAAGCATTAGTGAAAGTCAATTAAAAGATATTGAAAAACGCATGGCTCACCTAGCCAAGCAAAATTTGAGTTTCATTCGCGATGAAAAAGATATTGATGACGGCCTAGCTTGGGCTAAGGCGGCCGGTGATCAATATAAAGAAGAAATCATCAGCGACCTCAAAACTCAAGGTGAAACTCGGGTTAGTTTTTATACGGTCGGCAGTTTCACTGATTTATGCCGCGGACCACACGTAGACAACACTAATGAGATCAAACCGGGGAGCTTCAAGTTGGATAAACTCGCTGGCGCTTATTGGCGAGGTGATGAAAAGCGCACCATGTTAACCCGTATCTATGGCTTGGCTTTTGACACTAAAGAAGAACTAGATAATTACCTAAACATGATGGCTGAAGCCGAGAAAAGAGACCACCGTAAATTAGGCAAAGAGTTGGATTTGTTTATGAATCATGAATTCGCTCCCGGCATGCCCTTCTTCCTGCCTAAAGGCATGATCTTGTTGCAAGAACTGATTAAATTTACCCGTACGCACTCCTACGGACCAGGCTATCAAGAAGTGCGCACACCGCAAATTCTCAACGCCGAGCTGTGGAAGGTTTCAGGCCACTGGGATCACTATCAAGAAGACATGTTCTGCCTGCATCACGCTGAAGATGATACCGATTTAGGCATCAAACCGATGAACTGCCCAGCACATATGTTAGTCTTCAAGCGCGACCTTAAATCATACAAAGAACTGCCTCTGCGTTTAGCTGAAACCACCACTCTCTATCGCAACGAAAAATCCGGCACCCTGCATGGGCTAACCCGGGTGCGCAGCTTATCCCAGGACGATTCACACATCTTTGTGCGCCCTGATCAGATTCTAGGTGAAATTGCAGCTTTGTTGGAAAAAATTAAAATGATTTATCAGGTCTTTAATCTGCAGATAGATGAAATTCATCTCTCCACCCGGCCCGAACATTTTCTGGGTGAAAAATCAGTCTGGGATGAAGCCGAAGCTAACCTGAAACAAGCGCTAACTAGCGCCAACTTGGAATATAAAATTAATGAGGGCGACGGAGCTTTCTATGGACCCAAAATTGACGTTAAGGTTAAAGATGCCATTGGTCGCCAGTGGCAACTAGCCACTATTCAGCTGGACTTCCAACTACCATTACGCTTTGAATTGAAATACACCGACGTAGATGGTAGCGCCAAAACCCCAGTGGTGATACACCGCGCTCTATTGGGATCAATAGAGAGATTCTTAGGCGTCATCATTGAACATTACGCCGGCGCTTTCCCGGTGTGGCTCTCACCCGTGCAGGTAAAACTAGTCTCGGTAGCCGAAACCCATATCACGGCCTGCCGCACTTTAGCCGCCGAATTATTAGCAGCTGGCATCAGGGTAGAAATTGATGAAAACAACGAAACGGTTGGTAATAAGATTCGCAAAGCAGTTAATGACAAGGTTCCATATATGTTAGTCATTGGCGACAAAGAAGCAGCCGCTTCCAATTTAGCTGTCCGTGACCGCGGAGCTCAGACTACCAGAGAAATTAGCCGTACTGATTTTATCCAAGAAGTCTTAGATAAGGTCAAAAATTACCAATAAATTACTGACTGGTAACTAAGTAACCAAACAGGCGAGAATTTCCTTCCCGCCTGTTTTTATGATAAAATTGAGTAATATAAAATTAAACTAATAAAACTATGAATAAGCCCAAGAGTGCTAACACTGCCCTAGTGGTCATAGCCATTCTCATTGTGGTAGCTGGACTATTCCTGCTCAGCCGAAAACAAGAGCAAGCCGAGTCTACCAGCGGCAATCAAGGCATGATTCTTTTCTATAGTCTGTCCTGTCCCCATTGTCAGAACGTGGAGCAATATATTGAGACTAATAAAGTTAAGGAAAAGTATAGTTTTGATCGTTTGGAAGTATCTAAAAACCAAAATAATAGCGCTCAACTGGCAGCTAAAGCTCGAGCCTGCGGTTTAGACACTCAGGGTATAGGAGTGCCCTTCCTATGGACAGGCGAGAAGTGCTTAATGGGTGATACCGATATTATTGAATTCTTTCAACAATAAAAAATTATGATTAAAAAATATTTATTCGTCGCCATCGGATTATTGGCCGCACCAATTGTTCCGGCGCAAGCAGTTTGCCCCGTCTGCATCGTGGCGGTCGGAGCCGGCCTAGGATTATCCGAATATCTAGGCATTGATGATAGCATTGCCGGCGCTTGGATTGGGGGCATGCTCATCGCCTTAAGCGCCTGGACCATCAGTTACTGTGATAAAAAAAGATGGTTCATCAACAACCGCTCTTGGCGTGACCCCTTAATTGTCCTAGCTTATTACCTGATGGTCATCTGGCCGCTGTACGCCCAGGACTTTATCGGCAATCCCTTCAACCGCTTGTTTGGCTTGGACAAGCTGGCCTTAGGCATTGTCAGCGGCAGTTTGGTTTTTGCTTTGGCGGCTTGGGGATACGAGGAAATGAAAAAACGTAACGGCGGACATGCTCACTTCCCCTTAGAAAAAGTGGTGCTACCAGTTAGCTCTCTAATTACATTGAGTCTCATTTTTTATCTGTTAACCAAATAAATCTATGGACAATAATCACACCGCTCAAAACTTACAATCTTTCATTGACCGCGTGGACGACATGAAAAAACAAGAAAAAATGGATCTATCCTCCGACCAGGACTTAACTATCGCCATTATGAATTTGGTCGGCATAGAGGAGCATTTCTTTTTCACAGGCGCCAAAACCGGTAAAAATGAATATTATGACCTCATCAATGAGGTGCGAGAAATGCGCAAAGAGTTGTTAAAAAAGATTATAAAAGAATACGAAGGTGAAGTGTGGTGCATTTCTAAACACCTCTTAGCAGCCAGTTATCGCCTAATGGAGGTCGGCACCAAACAACTTAGCCGCGGACAAAAAGATGAAGCCTACAACATGTTTAACAAAGCCTATGAGCTCTACTCCCTCTTTTGGGGGCTGAATATGAAGTTAATCGGCACTAAAGATATTAAAAAGATAGATGAGCGGGCTATTAATAAACAAGATACTGAGAAAAAAGGTTTTGCCGGCAAACTCGGTGAGCTCGTAAAAAGAGCCATCAACTGCTGCTTAGAATAAAGTTATTGCCAAAGAAAAAGAGCTCCGCGAGGGGCTCTTTTGTTGTAAAGCGATGCCGTGCTATTCTTCCTCAATCAATGCATAAGCAATCGCATCTTCTTTTGCTCCCACCACACGGGCGAGTCTTTTGAAGTACTTACGAGGCAAAACATTGCGACGATTAAGATCTTTGCGTTGCTGTTTTGTCAGAATTAACTCTGACAAATCAATCGGCAATATTTTGCCCTGACTGGTTTCTATCTCTACTAAAACGAGAGGTAAATTATTGCCATAGACCTCCTCGGTAGTAATAGAATCGGGCCGAAGTTGAACCTGGGTGTGCGGGTGAAAATCACGACGAAAATCGGGATTGTTCATCACGTGGCTGGGCTTGATGGTAATCAGCCAATTCTCTGCTTTTTGAATCATGCTGCTTGGGGTTTTGTGGCGCAGTGCGCCTGGTTAAAGAACTTAAAAAATTTCAGATAACTCTATGTTATAATACAATATTAAAAATGTAAATAGTTTAAACAAAAATTTATTAATTTAAAATTAGCCAATAAATATCATTTTTCCACCACCAAAACCTGCTTTGGTCCCGGTTCTATAGGCAAGTGATAGCCGGTAGGATAGACCCTGATAGCTTGTAACAAGCGGTCGGCTGGATAATTAAAATTGTGACCGTGACGCGTGCCCGGGTCATTAGTAATAAATTCATCCTTCACTTCATCATAGCCAGTTATCACTAATAAATGTCTTTCTGGTCCCGGAGAGGTAAAATGGGGATTAAGCAAGGTCTGACCATTAGTAGGCGCTAGTATAATATTGCCAGCTAACAACACATCCAGTAAATCTTTTTTAGCGGTTACGGTTATAACGCTGGTTTGGTCATACTTAAAATAATCAACAAAAATGCGATCGGCCACATCTTGGATATTTACATCTAAATTTTCCCCATACTTTTCCTGTTGCCAATCAGCTAAAGCTAACAAAGCTTTCTCGGCTGCTGGTGGTGATAGGTCTAAATCGCCCCGCGCCCAAGCCATCGCCATTAAAGCGCCGGCTTCTTCGCAGCCGTCTTGTTGACGTTCATCTTCCCAACGGCCCAAAGGGGCTTGCGACATAAAAGGAACATTCATTATCAAACTACTAGTAGTTGTCGCTACTGCTAATGCCTCAGTACCAGTGGCTGTCACGGCTACCGGCGCCTTTACTGGCTCAACTATTGCCACCTGTGGTGCTGTAACCATCTCGGGCAATAACAAAAACTGGTCAGACTGGGCCTCGTTTAAACCCAAGGGCCACAGACCAACAACCAAAACCGTGATTAAAACTTGCCACCGCATAGGCCTATTTAATCGCCGAGGCTACCGCCGACGCAATCCGTTCATCAAAGGCTGAGGGCAAAATTTCAGCGGCCGTTGGCTTCGCCACTAAAGACGCCAATTGCTCTGCGGCTTTTGCCAACATCGCGTCACTAATTTGCGCCACTTGATTATCTAAGGCGCCACGAAAAACACCTGGGAAAATTAAAACATTATTAATTTGATTAGGAAAATCACTGCGCCCACTAGCCACCACCAAAGCGCCGGCAGCAGTGGCAACTTCGGGCATGATTTCTGGCACTGGATTGGCTAGGGCAAAAATAATTGGTTGAGGCGCCATACTCTTTACCATCTCTGCCGTTACTAGTCCAGCCGAAGATACTCCGATAAAAACATCGGCGCCGACTAAAATATCTGCCAGTGAACCTTTTTGTTGCTCAACATTAGTTAGAGTAGCTAAAGAGCTTTTTTCAGCATCCAAATCAGGGCGACCGGCATAAATCGCACCCTGGCGATCGCAAGCAATAATATTCTTGACACCATAACCACTTAACAAACGTGCAATAGCATTGCCAGCCGCGCCAGCACCACTGATAACAACTTTAATTTCCTCTTTATTGCTCTGTCTCACTTTTAAAGCGTTAATAAGAGCAGCCAAGACAACCGCAGCGGTACCATGCTGATCATCATGCATCACGGGAATATTCAATTCCTCTTGCAGACGACGTTCGATTTCAAAACAACGAGGCGCGGCAATGTCCTCCAGATTAATACCGCCAAAAACTGGGGCTAAATATTTAATAGTCTTAATAATTTCTTCTGTATCTTGAGTATCTAAGCATAAAGGAAAAGCATCTACGCCAGCAAATTTTTTAAATAACGCGCACTTCCCTTCCATCACAGGCAAAGCAGCCTCTGGACCAAGATTACCTAAGCCCAAGATGGCGCTGCCGTCACTAACTACTGCAATGGTCCTGCCCTTAATAGTATGACTGAAGGCTTTGGTTTTATCAGCGGCGATAGCTTCACAGACAGCAGCTACCCCAGGAGTATAAGCTAAAGATAAATCGTGTTTATTTTCCAAAGGCACAGACAGAGCTGTGCTTAATTTGCCGCGATTCAAACGATGGAGCTCTAAAGATTCGGCTTTAAAATCTGACATATAAACAATAATGACCGGACCGGACCAAGACCGGAGCGGCGGCTTTAATTATTAAGAGTTTATTAATAATAACAGAAAAATCAGTAAAACAAAAGGCCTGATAATATCAGGCCTTTATAATTTCTAATTAAATTATTGACTTAACATTACTTCCAAGGAAGCGCTGCCGCCATCTTCAATTATTAACTCTGCTTCAGCCTCTGCGGCACCGCTAGCGATTACCGGAACGCAAGCTTTAAGTTCGGTCTGATAAGTCTTCCAAATAGCTTGCTGTTCGGTCTTAGCCTTGGCCACGATCTCGCGGTGTTTTTCTTGAAACTTCTGCACACAAACTTTCATATTTTCCTGCTGATTCTCGACACTGGCTAGAGCCTGTTTTTGGCACGTACCCCGAGCAGCGATAGCCGCGTTAACATCAACACCGGTACTGGTAACCCTGGCCTGCAAAGCATTGTCTTTTTTATCAATAGCACTGGTCACGCAAGTAAGCATCTCTGGAGTAACCACCCGATATTTAACTACCGGCTTAGTTTCATCCTTAGACTCTCCCTTCTTATCACCTTGTTCAATGTTATTTTTATCCTTCTTCACTCCCCATAAAGAAGTGCCGATTTTTTGCACTTTCTCGTAAAGGCTAATTAAGTGGGGTGCTAAAATCTTTTCCAACTGCGCCTTCGTATTGGTGGCCGTAACAGAATCTGCTTGATTTAAACCGGCACTAACTTTAATCTTTTCATTCTGACTTAATTTCTCCAAACGAATGCCGTATAGAGCACCATTTTCTTTTTTCATTACCCGAAAATAACGAATTTGATCAGGAGAAGATATTTTTTCTAAATCACCAAGATTTGGTTGGCCGTTAGCGCTTATACTAGCATTAGTAACAACCGCTGTTTCCGCTTGTACTGGCACTACAGCCAAGATGCCAAAACTTAGAGCTAACAATAAAGTTATAACTAAGATTTTTTTCATACTTTTATAATTAATTATTATAAGTTTATTATAGCACAAACAACTAATAAAAACGAGAATTAAGACTACTTGCTCCTAGTCCGTTAATAAGTTAAAATGGCTAAGCTATGAATAACTTTAAGCAAACAAATAACATCAAGACAATTGTTAAATTGGCCTCTCCTATTATTTTAGCCCAACTTTTTCAAATTGCTTATCAGATTACCGATGCTTTTTGGATAGGCCGCTTAGGCGAAAAGGCTATTGCTTCCGTAGCCATGAGCATGCCCGTAATTTTTTTCATGACTAGCCTGGGGATTGGTCTGGCTATTGCGGGTTCAACACTGACGGCCCAGTATTTTGGGGCTAAAAATGAGAGCATGTTGAGCAAGTCTGCCGCTCAAACCATGTTAATGGTATCTGCGGCCTCAATTATTTTTAGTATCATCGGCTACCTCAACACTGAAAACATTCTCCACCTATTAGGCACTGATAGCTCGATTATAAACGAAGCCTCATCTTATCTGCGGATTGCTTTCCTGGGTCTAATTTTTAACTTCTGCTTTTTTATTTTCCAGTCTATCATGCGCAGCATCGGCAAGCCGCAAACACCTGTCTATATAGTCATTGGCACAGTCATGCTTAACTTCATGCTTGACCCTTTGTTCATGTTTGGCTTCGGCCCCTTACCAGGCATGGGGATAGGCGGCATAGCACTCGCCACACTCATTACCCAAAGCTTAGCGGCCAGTATCGGACTTTATCTGTTGTTTGCCGGTAAACACGGTATTCATTTGCATTACCGAGATTTCAAGCCAGATATAAAATTTATTAAAAAAGCTTTTCTATTGGGATTACCCGCTTCTATTGAGCAATCTACTCGTAGCTTAGCCCTAACTATCACCACGGGCATGATTGCGACTTTTGGCACCCTGGCTGTAGCGGCTTACGGCGTGGGTAGCACCATCTTGCAAGTAATACTGATGATTACTTTTGGGCTGGCCGGAGCCAACGCCGCGCTAGTCGGACAAAAATTAGGCGCCGGCGAACCAGCGCTAGCGCGCAGCTTAGCTAACTCCAGCTTAAAACTCGCTGCCATGACCCTTAGTATTTTAGGTGCGGTAGTTTTCTTGTTAGCCCCGAACCTAATTAGCCTTTTTGCCGGCCAAGATCAAGCGGTAATTGTAGCTGGAACCAACTATCTGCATTTCATCGCTCCTATTTTCGGCTTACTGGGAGTACAAATAATTATTGGCAGCACCCTACAAGCTTCGGGCAACACCACTCGAGCTATGACTCTAACTCTAACCTCTCAATGGTTGCTACAACTACCGCTCATTTATCTTTTACCCCGTCTCAACGATTTGAATCTCAATGGAGTTTGGCTGGCCTTCCCTCTGACTAACATCATAATGGCGGTTATTTATTTCATCGTATTTAAACGTAGCGCCTGGGAAAAGAAAAAATTAATTTCCAGGACCGATAAACCAAGTAGTTAAAAGATAGCAGAGATTTAAAACTGCTCACGCTCTTAAAAATTGAACAAATAAAAAAAGAAGTCCAACATTGTGAACTTCCTTAGGAATTAACTTCTTATTTAGAAGGGAGGATTATTTTTTGTGACTTTTGGTCAAAGTAACCAAAAATTTTCTTTTTACCGTTTTCAAAACGGACCAAAATCTTTTCGGAAGCTTCAACTTTTTTTATAGCTGCAAGGCTATAGGTACAGCCATCTCTTCGTACTACAGAGGCGACAATTTTTCCATCTACATATAGCAGTCCTACATCGCTTATTAAGAAACTGTTTCCCTTAATAAACAAAAAACTTTGTCCGTCAATAATTTTCTCATCTAAAACAAACCGTATAGGTAAGGGGCGCTCGAGGTCATACTCCTCAAATTCATAGAGGAACTGGTCTCTATAAAAAATAGAGGTATTACCCCTCAAAAGAGAGATGTCTACAATGTTGTAGACGCCAATATAGCCTTTATTTTCGAACCAATGATGCGCAGCCACTTCAATGACGTTTTTAGGCTCCCCATAGACCATTACGGGGAGATTGCCGGCAGGAACTCTCATTTTTTGACCATCCCTGACAATGGAATAGTCATCGGAAATAATGACTGGTGGCTGGTCGGGCGTTGATTCATACAAGCTATCCAGCTTAGCACTAGTGATCTGCCTATCTTGATGGCAAGCAGAATCTGGTGTTGATTCATGCAAGCCCTCCAGCTTAGCATTAGTGATTTGCCTATCTTGATGGCAAGCAGAAAAAGAAATAAGAATAAATAATAAACTAGCAAATTTCATGACTTTAATTGTATTAAGGTTAATATTAATTTGATTAATTGCTAAATTCGCCGTCCACTAAATAACGACGACCTTAGCAATTAATCAAATTTAACCTTATTTTTAAAGAGCCATATTACAACTAAACTATATCATATTAATTGATATTTGTCAATAATAAAAGCCACTCTCCAGAATGGCTTTTTATAATATCCTAAATAGCTAATATTAATTAAATTTCTTAATATAAGCCTCCACATCAAACTTACGTCTACAGCCTTTATCATTCATGTACCGAATCTGTCCAAAAATTGGTCGTTCAAACCAGGCCCGGTCATGCACGCCGCCCAAACTCCAAGCAATACCGGCATAACCATTGGGATCGCGCCCATCTAAAGAATACTTGTCGTTTAAATAAATTGCTACTTTCGTGGCAGTAGCCAAGTCCGGCGTCCACTCTAAGATTTTTTTTGCCCAATACATCCGCATATAACCATGCATCTTACCGGTGATTAACATCTCTTGTTGAGCGGCATTCCACAAAGCGTCATGAGTATTTGCGCTCTCCAAAACTTTTTTGGTATATAAGTAAGTCCTTTTATCACGTGCGTGCTTACTAATGCTCTTCTGAGCCCAAGCTGGAAAACCAGCTGGAGTATCATAATGTTTATTATATAAACAAAAATTGTCAGCCAATTCTCGCCGTATAATTAATTCTTCTAAAAAAGCCTCCTTATCAGCAGCTGGCGCGGAAGATGCTATTACCGCCAAAGCTACTCGTTGGGCGCTTAAGTGGCCAAAATGCAGATAGGGAGACAGACCTGATTGCGCTTGAACGTTGGGATTATTACGGCCAGTGTTGTAGTTAGACAACCCCGACTTAATAAAAATCTGTAGCGCTGTGTGAGCCGCCCGCTCACCTGGGATGACTTTATCTACCGGCAACACTGCTTCGTCCACTTTTATAGTAGCCCGCAGTTGGCTATAATTATTTTTCAATACCCTCTTCGTCAAGACAAAGGGGTGTTTTTTTAATTTAGGAAATTCGTGCAAATACTCGGGTAGCAGCTTGTGCAGTTTAGGGCGCAGAGTATAGGCGCCAAATTCTTGCTTAGGAGAAGCCAGCCAAGCGGGCACGATATTATGAGCATCAACCTCATAAAAAGCACATCTGATTTTAGCTGCTACCCCTTGCTTCCAAAGACGAGGTAAGCGTAAAGGGGAAAAATCACTCAACAACACACCTACTTGTAATTCTTCACATAATTTAGGTATTTCTACCCTTGCCTCCCCGGAAACAATCAAAAATTTTATATTTAGCTTAGCTAAAGCTAACTCTAATTCTTTTAGCCCCGCTAACATGAAATCATATTGTCTGGCGGTGGCGCCTAAAAAATTAGCTGCTAAACAAAAAACCACCACTAAAGGCTGGTGGTTCTTTAAAGCTAAGTCCTGAGCAGACAATAAAGCCCAATTGTCTTGTAGACGTTGATCGCGTGACAGCCAGCAAACCACCGGGCCAGCTAATACCGACCGCTCATTTAATCTACGACGACGTATAGATAAATCCATATTATTTTAAACTAGCCGACCAAACATTAAAACGCTCTAATTCACCCGTCAATAACGGCCCCTCTTTCCCTTGTACCAAAAGATTAATTGGAGCAGCAGCTGGCACGGCCCCTTTTTTGACTAAGGCGGACAGGGTGGGGGTGGCGGCGTAACCAATAAGTCGGATAATTAAACGTAAAAAAATATTCTTATTAGTCGCTGGCATGCCGGTACTAAAAACAGCTACCCTCCGTTCTTGCCAAATTGAAACTGGCAAAGTAGCGAGAAAGGCCTGCAGCGGCTGACTAGCGCGACCGCCATGCGTAGGCGTGCCAATGATAACTAGACGAGCAGTAGCCACATCTTTAAGTTGCGTCTCTTTAATCGTTTTAACCACCGCGCCTGCTATCTGCCGGCCTAAAAATACAGCCGCTTGTGCCGTATTGCCATAAAGAGAATCGTAAATAATTAGAGTGTGCATACAATCAATCCTAATCTACTGCTTGGAAAAAATCGCAATGAGCCGTAGCCGGAACTTCGGCTTGAGCTTCATTACAAAAACCAACCCCATCAGGCAATTGGTTAAAACTGGTGCAATGCTGACACTGGGTGTTATCATTCCCCCAATCGTGAACAAAGTCGGCTTCAATTTCGTGAGACATAAAAGATGGTAATTTAATTTAACCTAATTATTAGTACCGCTTAGAATCGCCCCCGCATCACCCCGCCCTTTATCATATAGAGTCTTGATTTCTTCTCCAGAAAGAGGTCGATTATAAACCTTAAGATAAGAAACGGTACCTTTAGCGGAGACACCGGCAGAGCTACGGGCGCCTATGTTAAAAACGGCCGGAAAATTGAAATCAGCTGTATTAACCGCCATCGAAGACAAAGCTAGTTCACCATTAACATAAGGCTTAATATAATCACGGGAGTCATACACTATAGTCAAATTAATCCACTGATTAGCCTCCCAATTAGGTTTATCCCACTCAAAACGTAAATAAGAATTGTTGGCAGCCATCATATACAAAACATTGTCATATGGTTCACCACAACAGCTCCTTAGCGCTAACTCAAAGCTATTAGCAACCCAAGAATTACCGGTAGAATATAATACGCTATTACGATTAGCGTCAGTAGAACTATAGGTCGGTTTGTACCAAATAGAAATAGTGCCGCCACTATTGGGAACGGTTAAGTTTGTTTCTACCCTGTTACCGGTATTAGCTAAAAGCGTTCCCTCTGCACTAACTACACCGCCGAAGTTATGCCCATCATGACTGTAGGCAGATAAATCTGTCATAATTTCAGATCCCGCCGCCCCACCCTTGGTATATTTAGAGGTCAAAGGCATATCCAAAACTAGCCCCTGACTTAAAGATTTAGCTGCTATTTTGGGTTTAGTCAGAGAATATAATTGACTAACTTCATCTTCGTTTAAGGCGCGATTATAAATACGAACTTCAGAAATTTTACCGTTAAAATTAAAATAATTACCTGTATACGTGTCCATTCCTATTTTGGTATTGGTATAACCACTGGTCAAAGGGATATTACTACTACTGTTAACAGAAGAAACTAAAACTCCATCCACGTAAAAAGATAGTGTTGTCCCCTGTCTTTTATAAACTACGTGATACCAACGATTCTGACTAAAATTATAAGCCACAGAAGCGTGCGGATTCCTAGTTTTAAAACTATTATTATTTTGAGCTATACCAAAAGACCAGTGAGTATTATTCCAATTACCTGAACTGATAATAGTGCCATCATAATGCAAATGAGCGCCCTTGATATAAATCCAAGCACTCATAGAAAAATCTGACAAACCGGCAAAATTATTGTTAGGAATATTAACCGAATAACCGTCATTAATACCTCCAAAATCAAAGGCGCTACCAGCTTCATCATTTCTGCCGGTGGACAAGGAGGTGCTCAAGGCAACGCCATGATTACCATAAGCAGATTTGTCGGTCACCTTATTATCAGACGCATTAAAATTATCAGCATCTAAGGGCCAATAGCCAATTAAGCCTTTTTCTAAAGAAGAAAACTGAGCTTTGGGCATGCTAGCCTTATACATTTGCTTGACTTCTTCTATAGATAAAACACGATTATATATGGTAACGTCTTTAACTAAACCATTAAAAAAGCTTGCAGTTCCACCATATCTTGCCCCCACAGTCACTACGTTAGAATTACTAGCAATACCCCCGCCAGAAGCGGTGGCAAATCTTTCTATCCCATTTATATATATTTTTTGAGAGCCATCACCATCATGAGTAACAACAACATGATTCCAAGTATTCGTATTTATCGGGGCTGACGTTCCTCCGCGCCACGCCCATGGATTTATAGCGTAATTAACATAACCATTATTTACTCTAAATTCGTAAGCATTTTCTTTGGTTAAAATATTATCGTCGCCAGAACCTCCCTGCCAATATACCCAAGCGGAAAAAGACATATCTGCACCAGGATTAAGAGAATTAGAAGTAGGAATATTTACATAATTACTTGTACCATTTAAACTAATGGCCCCGCTACTCTTACCATCCTTATCGGCTACAAAAATAACATCACTACTAGATACACCATGATTACCATTACCGCTCCGATCGGTAAAAGTTCTGGTGCTGGAGTTGTAATTGGCCTGACTAAAATCTATATCTAAAACTAAGCCATCACTATTATTATTAATTCCATAACCAAAAGCAAAGCTGTAGGCTAAGCCGCCGGCTAATAAAAAAACACCTAAAATAATGACGCGAGCACGCTTATTGGCTCGCTTAATCCTACTCAGCATAAAAGTAAAACTTATTAATATTATAGCAAAAAATCAAAAAATTAGCAGTATTAACAAATAGGGGCAACAATAGCCATAAAAAAAGCAACGCCCCAATAAGCGTTGCTAAAATATCATGTCATACTGAATTAAATTAACTCTTCGGACGCAACCAAATCAAGCCTGCTAAGCAGAACAATAGAGCTAGCCCGGAAACTATGAAGCCAGCGAAATAATAATTAGGTTCCACGTATTTAAAAGTTATTTTTCCTTGCCCATAAACCAACATAAAATTAGGCGAGGCTCTATGTATCTCCAATCTATTCCCAGTCTCATCAAAAGCACGCCAAAAGGGGAAATAAGCTACCTTGACATAAATAGGAGCCGGTGACTCAAGAACGGTCGCATCAACAACGAAAGTATCCATTTTTTGTGGAGACAACGACAAAGGTAAACCAATCTTAGTCGGCGACAACTCCCAGGCAGCTACATTTTGCCGATAAACTAAAACGGGCTTAGTGTAGCCACCCTCGTTATTATCTAGCTTCAGCCAATCACTAGACCACCAGCGTCGCGTGCTTGCCTGCCAATTACTATCAATAGTTACAGGTCTCACCGCTAGAGCCTCGGCTAAACCCGCATTACCCACTTGATAAAAAGACTGATAATAAAAGGGGTTATTAGTGCCAGCCAATAGAGAGGTGGTGCGTTCATTGTCCAGCAAACGAACGCGCTCGTTTTTAAAGGATAAAACAGCTTCCTCTTTCTCTGCGGCAGTTCTCTCGCCTTCTACCGTCGCAGTCGTTGACTCTGTAGAAGAGGCTATTTTAGCTTGTGCCTGCAATAAATCTTCTTCCTCCCGAGAGGGTCGCAGGTCGTTTAAACGGTATTCATAGTTAACTGCCATAATGTCAGCACCCCAGCGCAAATCAGCCACATTCTTCAAATTTTTATAAGCCCAAACAAAAGTAGGAACCGTGCTCTCCCAACTCTGCATCATAGACATAATAAACCAGCCATTAGCTGAGGACTCTACAAACAAGCCCTCAGAAACAGGTAAATTATGTTCCATTGCTAACTTCATTCTGGTGGTGTGAAAACGATCATCTAGATAACGACTGCCCCCGGTGACGATAACGCGTCCTTGCTTGTAGTAATTATGCACATTATCTAATAGAAAAGTATCAAATGGGCCCACAGGAATAATTCTGAAAAAGAAAAAATAGAAACTGAAGGCAAAAACTAGAGTTAAATTTATCTTCTGCCAATCATACTTGAACTTAGCAATAAGGCTCAATAAAGGCAGAGGCGACAATAATAAGGGGTACACTAAGAAACGGCTAACATGAATAGGAAAATTATGAATCACAAAAACTCGGCCCAATAAGTAGGCTGCTATAATCAAAAAGTTAAAGACGGCTATAGTTTGAATAAAAGCACTGTGCTTTGATTTTGTCATTAATGTCGCCAAACTAATAGCCAAAATAAAAGGCATTACCAAAATCAAAACAGGAGCGGCCGTAGAACTGATGTCGCTGCCAGACATGTAAGAAATATTAAGCAACATCGGCAGCCACCACCACAAAGACAACAGAGCTGCTAACACTAAGTGTTGAATGGCTTTTACCAAGGTATCGCGCTGACGCCAGCTCAGTATCAGAAAAAGCACACCGAACAAAATAGCCACCAAGCCAGTAATGGCATGAGTAACAATCACTAAAGCTAATAATAAGCTCGCCCATTGCCAGCGTCCTTTGTTTTGGTAGAAAGACCACAAAAAATATAGATACACAATAAACAAAGTCAAAGAGAAAAGGTGGGAAGACATGCCAAAGTATAAATCACAGAAAAGATTATCATTTAGGCCTAAATCAAAATAATAAAAAATGCCAGCCAACAATAAAGCCGAATTGGCTAATACCGATTTAAGTAAAAGTTTTTTCGCAAAAATGAAATATACTAAAGGAAAAGCAATTACTGCCAAACTCAAAATTAACTTATAGGCAAATTGCAAGGGCAAAGCAAAGCTAAGAGCAGCGCTTAACCAATGAAAAAAAGGAGGATAAAATAAGCCTTGAGGAAAACCGGTTAAAAGCATGGCATTCCATCCACCTGGCCAAGGCCAAAAGGCGGAACGGATATAATAAGCATTGGCATATTGGCCAGCAGCATCAAAACCTTCCAAATTATTACTAAAAATAAAAGGGCCAGTGATTAAAATCAGGCCCACTAGAAAAACAAATAATAACGGATAGTACTCCTTCAACAATTTCTCTAAAATAGTTCTTTTGTTAATAACCATAGCTAGTGATGCGATTATATTGCCCCACTTCGTGCACATAGGCATAACCATAGTCACCCGCATACCAGCTAAACCTAGCACTACTTAGATTGGGATTAGTATTTTCTAAAAAAAATATTAATTGAGCTCCTTGCTTATTGTTAGCCCAAGCAACAGTATAATAATAACCGGAACTTTTTTCTAAAGGATCATGGGGTAATTTACTCATATACGGTGACAGCGCTGGCTGTAAACAGGTATACCAGCCACCATTTTTATCGCCACTACTACCACCGCAAGAAGGATAAGCGCCATTATCGTTATAATACATATCTAGGGCTTTTGCTATTTGAGACATGTCACCCAATCTCTTGGCATCACGGGCTCGAGAGCGAGTGCTGTTGAGAGCCACGATAGAAATAGTGGATAATAAACCGATAATAGCAATCACCACCAAAAGCTCAATTAGGGTAAAACCGGAATTATTATTTGATTTAGCTGCCTGGAATCTAAACATCGACATTAATTTTACTTTTCTTATTTAACAAAACTCATATCTATAAAAATAACACATTTAAATTTATTTTGACAAGTTAAAAAAGTTATTTTTCTTTTTTTCTCCTAATCACTATAAAAAATATAGCCATGATTATAATGAGTCCGAGCCCTTGCAGCCCGGGACTGTCGTCAAATTCGCCAAACACAATAAAAAAGACTCCCAGTGCTATGGCTAGAATTTTTGGAATCCAATATATAATTATATTTAGCATATTAGGATAATCGCTTTTATTATATTAAAACTTAAAAATTAATTTTATTTAGGAACTAAAGTTTAATCAAATAGACCCTCCTCACAACCACTGGCAACTCGCACGAAGTTTCTAATCTTTAAAAAATATCTCTAGAGATAGTTTTCATGTTAAGGTCGCTAAATTTTTACTGTGGCGCATACATTTGTCCACTATAACTGCCGCACCATGTATTTTTAATTAAGTTGAATCGATATTTTTTAATAGCGCAGCGATCGGGATCGTTGGTATTCTCCAGTTGCCCAACTAAATCGTATTCTTGGCCATTAGCGGTGACGTTTCCGTATGAATATGAATAGCGCCCGCTTATCCATGGCCCCGCCTGATTATTGATTGGATCGATTGGTGGTGATATATAAGGTTTTAGAGGGGCGAGCCAGCTAGCTCCAGAAGTACTGTAGACGTAACAATTCGTACCGTATGCGCAAGATCCTGCGGGAGGATAAACACCATATTCTTGATAATACATTTCTAAAGCAACAACTATATTTTTTAAATCAGCCTTTCGTTTGGCATCGCGTGCTAGCATGCGAGAACGGTTAATTGCAATTATTGAGAGCGCTGCAATAAGAGCAATGATAGCGATGACTACAAGTAATT
Organism: uncultured bacterium; assembly: GCA_938003925.1. GTDB lineage: Bacteria > Patescibacteriota > Patescibacteriia > Patescibacteriales > UBA12465. Next base: position 260,108 of record CALKWQ010000023.1, on the reverse strand, counting down.
CTATTAAAGTAAAGCCTTCTTTATTTTTCCACATTGTTTTGTATTACTATGATTATTAAAAATGTAAGCTAGCAGAGATAAAATAGCTTATCACAAAAAACTATTATTTATAATGATTCATTATTTTATTATCATATCTAAATTATAACAAAATAGAGATAAATTTTTTAGAGAAAGAATACCTTTTTACTATTGACATACACCCCTAGGGGGTATATAATAAAAAATAGTTTCAAAAAATAAGGTTCATTAAAAAATAAAAACTAATCATGAAAAAACTCATCTTAAATCCTAATGAAATGGCCATTCGTAAAATATATTGGCCACTAATTATTAAAGGACGGGTCACTACTTTTTTCCGCCCAGGAGTGAGGCTATGCGCCGCTTATCGTGGTTATTGTGAAAAACAAGTAATAACTTTAAAAAAAATCGAACATTTAGGTTCTGATCGATTAGGAATCGCTCCACAATTTGATGAATCAGAAGAAATAATCGCTTCGATTGAACACATCTATAGCAAAAAAATTGGCGAGCTGAATAGAAGTGATTTTGAAGGATCAAGTCCTGATGTATACGATTCAAATGTTCTTAAATTCCATCTAGGACTGATTTATAACCTCAGCCTAGATGAGCTTACCGATGATTTTCATGTCACAATTATCCGTCTAAATTATAATGATTCAAAATCTATGACTGTCCCCAAAAAACAACTAGAAAATTTGGCTCAAAATGGCTTATGGCAAATCGCTAAGCTACCGCCTGTCAATCCTAAAAGTTTTAGCAATCAAGGAATGATGGTTACTCTAATTAACCATGATTACCCAGCTAGAACGCCATTATTGTGGAATAGCGCTTTCACACATTTTAATGTTGCGGCAAAAAGTTTAGTTCTAGTCCCCCGAACAGATGACCTAGAAAAAGAGAATCTAAAATGGACACTGGAAGTTTTCCGAGATGATAACCGTTTTTTGGCAGGTGGACTCGGCGTTGGCTTTAAAGATGAAGCTATAGAATTACTTGATCTCTTAGATGATAGCGCCGCTAACGTCGGTGCGGCTAATTTTATCCTTAAAAACGACAAAGGACTCCTTATTGGCTACAATACTGATGGAACTGGTTTTGTACAAGGCCTACAAGAAAACTTCCCCTCTCTTAACCAAATGACTGAAAAAAAAGTTTTATTACTCGGTTCTGGTGGTACGGCCAATGCCATTGCATTCGCCTTAGCTAAAGCCGGAGCCCATTTAATAGTCGCCAATCGAACCGAATCTAAAGCTGTAGCTCTAGCAGAAAAAATTAATGATTTTTATCAACTTTCAGGAGAAGCTAAAGCTATCGGTTGTCAAGAAAGACAAGTAGAAAACTATTTTTCATCTCTAGATTTGATTGTAAATGCTAGTATCAAGGGTGCAACCGGAGAATGGGAAAATTATTCATCTTTAGCTGTTACTGATCAAGGTCTAGAAGAAAACTTAAAAATCAGTCAGAAACTTCTAACGCAAATGTCAAAAACATGTATAATAGCAGATATTATCTTGCGCTCCGATGATACGCCTTTAATTTCTCAAGCTAAAAAGCTTAAGCTCCAGACTATGGACGGTCTCCCCATGGTGGTAAGCCAAGCGGCTTTGGCCTTCTTCCTATCATACGGGAAAAAACTTGGACTAGAATTCAGCCAAATCTACAAAGTTATGAAAGATGCAATAAAATAACAAGCAACTAAAAAGACTGTTTTAAAAACAGTCTTTTTTTTAAATAGTCAGGAAACCCCGCACGAGTATTCATTGGCAAACCGCGAAGCGGGAGCGCGAGTGCGAGGAGGGGGTCATTATTAATGCGGAGAGGGTAGGACGAACTTGGAACGGTATTATAGAAAAACCTTAATTCGCCATTATTACCCTTAAAAAAGATTTGAATGTGAGCCAACTCTAAGCAATAGAACAGTCAACTCTGATTTTTCTATTTTATAAATAAGAAGAATATCGGGTTTAATATGACATTCAAAACAACCCTTAAATTCACCAATAAGCGGATGATTAAGATTTTTATCTGGCAAATCTTTGCCTTTTGCTAAAATATCTAAAACTTTTTCTAACTCAACTAAAAAAACTTTGTCATATTTATAAAACTTTAAGTCTTTCTTAAATCGACTAGAAAATTTCAGCAAAAACATAGATTAATCCCTTAAAGTGTCTTTGATGAGGGCCGACCCATCCTTAAAAAGCTTAGTGCTATTACTAGCACTGACAATGGATTCTCTTAACAATTCAGCATTACGTAAAGTAAGGCCATTTTCACCCCTTAATTCAAAGGGTAAATTTTTGGCATTTATTATCTGACGAAAAAATAATTTTATAGCCGAACTCATATCAATACCCAAACTATCAAGAATTTTTTTTGTTTCTCTTTTAGTTTCAGCGTCGATACGAATTTGAATTTGTTCGTTATTTTTAGTAATCATATGTTTTTTATTATAGTCATATTGTATGGCATTATTATTTATTTGTCAATACAATTAAAATAATTTACCTGGAACCACTATTTTATATATCAATATTAGATAAATTATGTGATTTTTAAAAAATATTTTTACTTACTCTCTGCTCCACTTTGGAATTTTTTGACACCAAAAAACAAGGCTAAACCTTGTTTTTGACTTGCCGCGGAGAGTGAGGGACGCTATTCGAACTTTTTTATAATAAAATGGCTAATATTAAATTTTAATTTATAAATGGCAACATTATATTAATCAATTTCCTTCCGTTAATAATGGTATCATTCGCTTCTTTACTTCCGACAGAATTCTCCCCTTTATGAACAATGCCGTTTCTTATAGTAATACCAGCCTTGCATTTTTCAAGCATATCTTCACCTAAAATAATAGTTGGATCGAGCAAGAGTTTTAGAGACACTCTAATATTTCCCGTGAGACCAACATCTTTTATAAAATTATTAGCTTCTTTAGCTGAGATGCCTTTAGACACACACATTTTTCGTATAAAACTAGATAATACGACTTCAAGTGCAATAACGCTTTCCAATATGGAATGGCGATAATCTCCTTGATATAGATATTGCTCAGCATTGAGAAGGAGTTCGTGCCACAACGGTATAACCTCTTTTTTATCCAGAGCTTTTTCTATACTATCACTAATTTTTTGCGTCCACATTGGGTCATATATCTGTATACCACCGCCCAGCGCCAAACTAAGAACTCCTGATCCGTCTGGACTAACTACTGAGAAGCCAAATAAATCTTCTTTTATAAGAGGAACTAGATGTACCGCCTGACCATCATAACAACGATAAAGTTTAATGAAATTATTTAATAGATCTAGCGCAAATTCTTCAGCCCCGACAGACTCTTCAAAAAGTTTATCTGTAAGAATAAGTACATCTGAGTGTGCTTCTATGCCCCATCTATCTCTAATTGCTTCCATGTTTTTAGAATCTTGGGTTCTGCGATTCGGAGTAGTATCCTCTTTTGTAAAACGAATTTTTGAATTAAAGCGATCGCCAAATTTAAAAAACCTCGTATCTATTTTATACAAGCAATACGGCAGTGAGGTCTTAATCTCTGTTTGTTTCTTTAGATTGTTCATTTTTAGAAGGCATAGGCGGCATTTCTGAAATTTGCTTCGCAATTTCACCTAATTGTTTATCAACTTCAGCATCTATTTCCTCTCGTGTCGCCACATTTTTTTCTATTAAAAGTTCTTCGATTGCTTTAAAGCGCGCGTCGCGTATTAAATCGAGAGCCGCATTACCAATTTTTGGCACAGTAATTTTTAAATAATCCTCAATTTTCATATAGTTAATATTAATTATCTATCACTTATAATAACCCAAATATATCTTTAGAAATGCGATTATTTTTATGTGCAACTTGTTTTTAAATTTTTAATTCTCTCAAAATCACCCTTAGTGATTGGTTTGTATGTTAATTTAACCAAAGTAACTAATGCTGTGGCTTGTCTTAACACTTCCCCATCCGATAAATCATCTCCGAATGTTTCTTTGTATAAATTCCTAAATTTATTTAGCTGCTTTTCGGTAAATTGCATACTAATATTGTACCACCAGCTATATTTATACTCAAACTAAAATGTTCGAAATTTGTAATATTGATGTAGTATTAACAAAAAATAGCCGATTTAAAAAACCACCGTCCCGCTCTCCCTATTTATGTTCGAACTAAAAAGATATTAAAAAATAAGGCCTTTAGCCTTATTTTTTACAACTGCGGAGAGGCGGGGATTCGAACCCCGGATACGCTGTTACACGTATAACAGGTTAGCAACCTGCCGCTTTCAGCCGCTCAGCCACCTCTCCCTGATTATTCTTCTCTTTTAAATTTTATGGTATAATCACTATATAAAATCTCTCATTGCTTGTCAAACTATATGACGCCAACAAACAGTACTAACAACTTCATTCAATGGCAAGTGCCAGAATACAAGAAGCCTGATCGTGGCCCCCGCTGGTATATATTAGCTGCCATTTTTGTCTTTATCTGCCTATTCTTATCCTTCTTTACCATCTCTGGTTGGCGGCCGGTATTTTTGGGAGCTGAATCTAATTTCTTATTTGCCCTCATCATCCTCATGTCTGTAGCCATCATGATTATTCATGACAGTCAAGAACCACAAACAGTTTTAATCAAACTTAGTCCCGAGGGTATTAGTATAGGTCGCCGCTTTTACGATTACGACGAAATTAATAATTTTTGTGTCCTCTACAAACCACGCCAGAGCGTCAAAAATCTCTACTTAGAATTTAAGAACAAAATGCTGCCCCGCCTAACCATACCTTTGCGCCGACAAGACCCCTTAACCGTCCGTAACTATCTGGTACGCTATTTAAACGAGGATTTAGAGCGTATTTCTCCGCCCTTATCTGAGGAGTTGACGAAATTATTGAAGCTATAGTATAATTCGCCTATCGTATGATTCTGCTTAGCGCCCCCATAGTTTAATGGATAGAACGCAAGATTGCGGATCTTGTAATCCAGGTTCGATTCCTGGTGAGGGCACATTAATCAAGTTGAGATGATAGGCGCCACCTAGGCGCCTGTTTTAATACCAGTAAGTTATGCTTTTAAGCGTACCCTTATCGGCGCTCAACCGCGTTGGCCAAAGCACCGCCCAAGCTCTCAAAAAACTCGGACTGGAAACAGTGAGAGACCTGCTTTTCTATTTTCCTTTCCGTTATGATGACTTTAGCCGGGCCACTCCTATCAATGATATTGAACCAGGACAAAATGTCAGTATCACCGGTACTATTGAATTAATCCAAAACAAGCGCAGCACCAAACAAAAAAGACAACTTACTGAAGCGCTGATTAGCGACGATAGCGGTATAATTAAGGTGGTTTGGTTTAATCAACCCTTTATTACTCAAAATCTTAAGCCGGGCGACAAGGTTTCTTTGGCTGGCAAAACAGCCGAGAGCTATGGTCAGCTCAGTCTCATCTCTCCTCAATATGAAAAGGTGGTAAGCGGCGGCCTTATACATACTCAAGGTTTAGTCCCAGTCTACCATCTAAATAACGATTTAACTCAGAAACAACTGCGTTTTTTGATTAAACAGGCACTTGATGCCGTCAGCCACTTGGAAGAGTGGTTACCCAATCAAGTCCTATCTTCTTTACAGCTTACACCGCTAGCTACCGCCGTAAAACAAATACATTTCCCAGAAGATATAGAGCAAGCTCTTGCTGCTCGTCGGCGTCTTGGTTTCGGCGAGCTGTTTTTAAGACAGTTACGCTCTCAATCATTAAAGCATCAGTTGAAAAATAAAACGGCTCCAAAAATTGAATTTCAAGAAGTTATCACCCGGCGTTTTGTCCAAGATCTTCCTTTCACCCTTACTAACGGACAAAAGCAGGCAGCCTGGGAAATACTACAAGATATTGACCGAAATGAGCCCATGTCGCGCCTGTTGGAAGGAGATGTCGGTAGCGGCAAAACTGTGGTCGCGGCTATGGCTTTGTTTAATGTAGCTATCAATAAATATCAAGGAGCCTTGATGGCGCCGACAGAAATATTGGCTTATCAGCATTACCAGAGTCTTAACCGCCTACTCAGTCCCTTCAACGTAAAACTGGCGCTGCTTAGTGGCAGCCAAGCTGAAGCTAATTTTAATTTGCCAAAACCTAAAGCAGCCAGAAGAGCGACTATCATCCAGGAGGCGGAAATACTAATCGGTACCCAAGCCCTAATTCAAGACTACGAGATTCCTCGTCTAGCTTTAGTGATTGTAGACGAACAGCATCGCTTTGGTGTTCGTCAGCGCCAAAAACTACAACAAAGCGGCGGACAGTTGTGGCCTCATTTTCTCTCTATGACTGCCACCCCCATTCCCCGCTCTCTTGCGCTGACAATTTACGGAGATTTAGACTTATCACTCATACGCGAACTGCCCAAAAATCGCCTCCCCATTATTACCAAAATTATAGCCGAAGAACAGCGCCAACAAGCTTATGATTTCATTCGCCAAGAAATTAAAGCTGGCCATCAAGCCTTTATTATTTGTCCGCTAGTTACAGAATCGGACAAGTTGGGAGTGCGCTCAGCCACGGCTGAATATAGACGCCTGCAACAAGAAGTGTTCCCGGAATTAAAACTGGATCTGATTCATGGCCGCCTCAAAAGCATTGACAAAGAAAAAGCTATGAGCGCTTTTGCCGCTGGTAAGACTAATATTTTAGTCGCCACCGCCGTAGTGGAAGTCGGCGTAGATATACCTAATGCCTCGGTGATGTTGATTGAAGGAGCAGAGCGTTTTGGCTTGGCCCAGCTCCACCAATTCCGTGGTCGCGTCGGTCGCGGCAAACAACAGTCATATTGCCTACTTATAACCAGTCGAGACCAGCAGAACCCTAAAGCAGCTGAGCGCCTACAAGCTTTAGGTAAATACCATGACGGACTCTCGCTCGCTAAAATGGACTTAAAATTACGCGGTGCTGGTGATTTATACGGCTTAGTGCAGAGCGGTTTTCCCGAACTGCGGATAGCTTCACTTTTTGACTATGAATTAATTAAAAAAGCTCAGATTGCGGCCAGCGAATTAATCAAAAGTGACCCAGAATTAAGCAATTATCCAGCCCTTAAGCAACACCTCGGCTCAGAACTAGAGCCGGAGGCTCACCTGGAGTAGTCTTGACAAATTTGCCTAAAATATATAAACTGAATTCATAATTAGCAGTATTCATTTAAAACTTTTAAAAAATGAGCATTCATTTTGGATCATTCAATGGTGTCGACTTAGCTTTCGATGAAGGCGATGTCTTTTATGACGATGAGGAACTCGTGGTAAGGAACGCCAAAAATGTCAGTGATTGCACTGACGAAAGACTGCCAAACAGCATTCCGTTAGACCAAATCGAAATGGAAATAACGGAAAGAGCCGGCATCATCATGCGCGCTTAAAGTGCCACAAAAAAAATTCTAGGCTCACTCCTCCCTACCAAAGCTCTCTCCGGAGAGCTTTTTTATATGAAAAAAGCTTCCTTTATGGGGAAGCTTGTAAAATTTTCTCTAATCTAAACCGATAAGCCTTTTTCTGGTCTTTTTTAAAAAAGCCAAGAAAATGATAGAGATGGGCATACCGATATAAAGAATTGGGGATTTGCATGATTCCAAAATTTCTCCGGTACCACCACCGTCAAGCATGCCGGCGAGAGATATAAAGACTAACACCATGTAAATGAGGCTTAAAAGGCCTACAATAACAATTACGTTCAACATCATGGTGTAAACTTTTTTCATTGTTTTCATTGTTTCAAAGATTTAGGGGTTTGTAAGGAAAAACCGATATTGATTGTCCCTTACCAAACCCTAAATCTCTTTTTCAAGGTACGCTGACTGAATTATATCACTTTTATTTAATATTGTCAATAGCTAAAGGCCTAACAATAATTAATATTTTAATATTAGCCTAATATTTCTACCAATTCACTTAAACCACTAATTTTAATCAGTTTTAACTTGCCCGACTTATACTCTGCCCCCGCTGGTATCAGGGCGCTCTTGAAGCCCAACTTCTCAGCTTCTTTAAGGCGTTGCTCTAAACGAAATACTGGGCGCAGTTCAGCTCCTAGACCAATTTCACCGATAATAACCATGCCGGCAGGTAAAGGTTTATTCAAATAAGAAGAAATCATGGCTGCACAAACTGCCAAATCTAAAGCGGGGTCATTAATTTTTAGGCCTCCGACCACATTTAAAATAATATCACGCGTTACCAGGTTAATCTTGCTGCGTTTAGCGATAACAGCGCTCAACACCTGTAAACGATTTAAATCTAAACCGCTGGCCTTGCGCTGAGGATAGCCAAACACAGTTTTAGTTACTAAAGCCTGAATGTTAACCAGAAAGGGGCGGCTACCTTCTAAAACACAACCGATGACCGAGCCAGCAATAGCGCTCGCGCCTGCTCCCAAGAAGACAGAGCTTGGGTCTTTAGCCTCTACGAAGCCTTGTCCGGTCATCTCCAAGACGCCCAACTCGTTGACTGAACCAAAACGATTTTTACTGGCCCGCAATAGACAATAATTACTGCCTGGCTCACTCTCTAGGGACAAGACCGTATCTACAATATGCTCCAAAGATTTAGGTCCGGCAATCTGACCGTCTTTGGTGATATGGCCAATGAGTAGAACGGTAATGCCTTGCTCTTTGGCAATTTCTAGAAATTTAACCGCCACCGCTCTGATCTGGCTTAGACTGCCAGCCTCAGAAGGAATCAGTGAGGAATAGACGGTTTGGATAGAATCAACCACCATTAAGGTTGGTTTTAATTTTAAGGCTGCCCCGCTAATCTTTTCTACACTGGTTTCGCCGATGAAGCGCAATCGACTCAAATCACAAGATAATCTTTCTAAACGTGACTTAACTTGAGTAGCTGACTCCTCGCCGCTAACATACAAAACTTCACCTGCCTGGCTTAAAGCATTGGCTAATTGAGCGGCTAGAGTGCTTTTACCAATACCTGGTTCACCGCTCAATAGTAACAAAGATCCAGGCAGGAGCCCGCCCCCTAACACCCTGTCAATTTCTTCCCAGCCGCTATGGATTCGCACCTCGGGACCGCTTTTTAGAGTTCGTAAATCCACCACTGTCGCTCCCCCCATCTGCTTAGCCTCGGCTTTTTTTTCGCTCTGCGCGTCAGTGATGCTTTCCGCCAGTGTACCCCAGGCGCCACACTCTAAACAACGCCCACTCCACTTAGGAAACTGGGCGTCGCAGTGGCCACAAGTATAAATCCTTTTTAAAGCCATAAATTATTTTTCCCAATAAGCGCCATCTACCAGCCATTGACCGTCTTGTTTAACAAAATCGAGGCGCAAATTCTGGGCGAAGTTATTTTCCCCACCGTCAGTTTTTACCTCTCGGCGCTGGGTATTAACCATCACCTGCGCCTTGCCCGCCTTATCATCAAAGGTCTTAACCTCAGTATTTACAGCCTGGGTAGTAATACCGTAATAATTACCATCATAGGGATTGTCCAGGCGCATTTTCGCCACGTAATCAACCGCCCAAGAACGCATGGAGGCAGTCATAAAAATATTTAAGTCTTCAAAATTACGATAGTTAGACTGGTTGGAAAAAGATCCTAGACGCTCAGCAAAAGCAGCTGCCAACTTAGCCACATCAGTAGCATTAATCTCGTGTTCTGCCTCTTGGCTAATGTCATATTGCTGATAATTGCGAGGCTTATCACTCGGTGTCGTACTGCTAGTATCTGGCTCACTGGGTAACTGCACTGTGGTCGTGGCTGTCGGCACTGTCGGAACATCATTGCCGTCATCTGTTCGAATAAAAATAAAATAGATGATACCGGCGATAATGAGCAAACCGATAATGATGATAAAGATACCTAGTTTTTTACGATTATCCATATGATTTTAATTAAGCTTGATTTTGAGCTAAGCTGTCATTGAATTCTTTTTTAGCCTCTTCAATCTCTAGAAGCTGACGAGGATCAGAAGTAATCAGCTGGTCTTCAGCGTAAGACGCCACTACTTTCATGGCCACATGCTTATTGCCAGCGAAAAAGATGCCTTCACCTACGCCACATTCCAATAGTAAGTATTTTTCCCCTTCGGTCAATAAGAAAGTTTTCTGAATCAAATCAATAGCCGCAGGTGATTGCTTCAAGAGAATTTGCAAAGAAGAGTTAGTCACGATGGCCTGGCCATAAGGAGAAGTGAGAAAGTCGTTAACATCCTGGGTAATAGTAGTCACGCCCAGATAATACTTACGGCAGCGCTTGACTAAGGCAAAGATAAATTTGGCGCTGTCTTCATTTTGCATCATCCACCAAGCTTCATCAATTACTAAAATACGCTGGCGCATCTCGCTACGCACAATATTCCAGATGTAATTAACAATAGTATAAATAGCCAAAGGACGCAGCTCGTCTTCAAGATCGCGAACCGAAAAACAAACTAATTGATTATTCATCTCTACATTAGTGGGGCTGTTTAACAAACCAGAAAAAGTACCTTCTGTAAATTTCTTCAGACGTAAAGCTAAATCACCGCCGCCCTCCATACCGTCTAAGACCTGTTCAAAATCCGCCATAATCGGCGCCTCAATAGCCGATAAATCAGAGTCGGGCGTGATATCCTTTTTCGCATAAGTTTCCAACAGGGCTCGATCAACAATGGAGTCTTCATCATAATTCAGCTTGCCCAACATCAGGCGCACTAAGCCTTTGAGTGTAATAACGGCACTACGGATAATGTCTTTGGGCTTGGCCTCTCCGCCAATCGCTCTAGGTAAATCAAAAGGATTAATCTTGTTTTCTGACGCCAGGGAGATGTTAATATAAGTACCGCCCACCGCCTCCGCTAAATGCTTGTACTCATACTCGGGATCAATGACAATCACTTCAGAGCCCATCATTAAAGAGCGCAGGATCTCCAGTTTAATAGCGTATGATTTACCAGCTCCAGAGGTAGCAAAAACAACAGAATTAGCGTTTTGCAGAGAAAAGCGATCAAATAAAATTAAGCTGTTATTATGACGATTGATACCATACAAAATACCCCGATCGCTGGTGAGTTCACTGGAGATAAAGGGGAAAGAAGCTGCAATCGGCGAGGAGTTCATGTTGAAGGTAATATAGAGCTCATCATTACAAAGAGGTAGTGTGGAGCTAAATCCCTGTTCTGCTTGGAAGTAAACACGACGAGAATAAACTAGACGTGAACCAAAAATATCTTCTACCTGGTCCGACATCCGATCTAGCTCCTCCAAGTCGTCAGAATACAAGGTAACATACAAAGAGAATTGAAAGAATTTTTCTGTACCCTGAGTCAAGGCATCGCGCAAATATTCAATATCGCGCAAAGCTGTTTCTCGCAAAGGATCGCGCGCTGCTCCCTTTTCCGCGTCAGATACAATCTGAGCCTCTAAGGCACCAACTTTATTCTTCAACTGTTTTAAAATAATAGAACTTTTAACCGGATAAAAGAACATGGAAACGTCAAAAGTCAGGTTTAAATTGATGATCGGAGCAAACCAGCCAACGCTAATATAGCGAGGATAGCCAATTACAAAAATAGTGCGTACAAATTTAGAACCAAGGCGAAGATGTTTAGGGGTAATCTGCAGACTAGCCGGAGAAATAATATCGCGCACCGTCAAAACGCCGCGCCTAAAAGCTTTTTCCTCTTCAATAATTTCCCTAGTCAATTCTGGATCAGACTCAATAGAGCGCTCTTTGCCTTTAAGAGAAATCGGCGTATTGAGAGTAATTTTTTGTTTGTCGTCGTTTTTATTAAAATTAATCATACGGTCATATTAATTGCTCTCCACTCGCAACTTCTGCACCTCAACTAAATTCTGATTTTTAGCCGTTTCTGGGTTATAAGTCTTGTAATACAATTCGATTAAGCTCTGGGTATCTAAACGAGCTACGCTCACTCCGATTGATTCCAGACCGCCAATAACGCTTTCCAGGCGACGGTTGAGCATTTCTTTGTAGCGCAAGAAACTCTTCTCTTTTAATTTTATAGAAGTGGCCGGCTTAACAGCCTCCTGCAACAAAGAAAAGAAACTCTTATGCTTGTCGGACAAGGGATTGTATGGCACAACAACATAAAATCTCTTATTCATAATCTTGCCGATGGAAGTAAGCTCCTTGATGTATTCCACATATTCAGCGGTCTGAATCTTCAACAATTTATTGAGCTGTTGTTTCTCTTTTTCTCTGAGATAATTAAGGTAATTATCAATATCTAATTCACGCGATTGAATAACTATCTCCAACATGAAATTGAGATTATTCAAAAACATCACGTAGGAATTAATTACGGCATTCTGTTCATCTTCACTTTTTAAAGCAAAATTGATGCTGGATACTAACAAAACTGAGCGCAAAGTACCATCCTTCATGATAACAACATCATCTTTAATCTCAGCAATATCTAAATACTGCTGAGTAGACACATTAACTTTGTTGCGCGCTAAACTGTTTTCGGGCATAAAAATTAAATATCTTCAGATTTATCGCCACGATAGCGACCTTTAGTGTCAACCACTAGAGATAAATCGGCTAAACGCGAGGAATGATACGTTTCTTTTACGGCTACTAAAGGTTCCGCTTTAATGGTAGGGGTAAACTCGGGGCTATCTACAAAACCTAAATGATGATTCCAAACCCTTAAATTGGGGCGACGCCAAGTTTGCACCAGATTAAGTACAAAAAAATGAAAGGGTCGGCCATTAATTTTCAAAAAGGCAAAGGTTCCAGATAGGGCAAAAACAATAATACCAACAGTCAGAAACAGAGCAAAATCAAAAATCTTATAGCTAATACCGATGATGATGGCGCCGCCCAAAAAGATTAAAAATTGACGCACCGTAATCGGGCCAATAATTTTGCTCTCTACATCAATAAATTGAGGTACTGTAAATTGCTGCATATTTAAAACATGAGCTGGCTATTCATGGCTACGATTGCTTCTATTTCTTCCATGCTGAGAGTTTCCTTGTTTTCTTGCTGACGAATAGCTACCGCCTCCTTTAAAGTCACACCTTTAGCTACTGCCTCTTGTACCAGGCGCACATAAATCCTATTAACCGGGCTTTGACGCCAAGCCTGAACCCCTTCTACCATACGGTCATAACCATCTTTTTCCAACAATCTGATTTTTGATACGATTTTAGTGGTAATGTCTTTAGGGTCGGAACCTAGACGCCGAAAATTGATTAAATCTAAATAACGCAACTCTTCCAGGGGCCCCATCACTTTTGGTCGCGCCTTCACGTCTTCCATCTTTGGACGAGTTTCACTAGAAGCCGCGGGACGAGCAGTGGCTGCTTTTTGGTTAGCCATTCTGACTGCTTCTTCCAAATTAACACTGGCGGCTGTAATCTTGCCTAAAGACTGATGAGCAGAAGCTTTTTCTTTTTTATCTTTAAATAATTTTGACCACAGGCCTCCAGTCGTGGCTTTTTTAAAAGGCGCATTAACCGCTACCGGCGGTTGCAGGGATGATAAATCTTTAGCTGTTGCCGCCGCTGGTGCTGCTGGCTTGTCTGCAGTGACTGCAGAAACTTCTGTGGCGACCGGGGCAACGGGGACAGGAGGAACAAGGGGAGCAGGCGGAACAACAGAGATATCACTTTTAATAGTTGTCGGCGTAGGAGCTGCCGGCGCTGATGGCTTGACCGATGGTGTACTAATTGCCTGCGCAGGAGTTTTGGTGGGCAAATTCAAAATTTTATCAGGCGCTTCCAAGCTCAATTCTGACTCAGGCGCTATTAATTCATGGCTGGGGTCTAATTTAACTCCTGCTGGCTTAAACTTATCAGCCAAAGCAGCCGGAGGCTTGACCTGACCGCTAGCCAAAGCTTTTTTCAGATCGTAAGCTCCTTTTTCATTGTTATTGATTAAATTATTTAGAGCAGTAACAGAGGCATTCGCAGTTACAGTCGCTGTGACTGTAGCCTTGGCCGATGGCAGTGGTTGTTCTAAAGCCCGTAATAAACGATCGGAAGCGGCCTGATCTAAACCTAAACCACCTTGAGCTACTGATCTCTCTAAAGCGGCACGAGTATCAATCTTAGTGCGTACCCCTTTGCGGTATGTTAATAAGATTTGACGGCAACGAGACATCAAATCTTGGCTTGGCAACACAATACTATTTTCTTTCATCAAAGTCTGCAACTCTTTTTCTTCTGGGGTAAGCGGGGCTGAAGGTCTAAGGCCAAGATAAGCCGCTACCGCAAAAAATATTCTTTCTTGCAATTCTTGAGTCAAAGCTTGCGCTTTCTCGGCGCTTAAGCCCATATCCGCCACAAAGTGCGAGGGCAAAGATTTGAGAGGAATTTGTTTAATCATCACCTGCATCACCAACATAGCCAAACTCAAACCATACTTAGATTCCAGAGACGACAAAATCTCCATCACGGCTGGCGAGGATACTTTCTCTCTAAGCTCTTTTGGCAGTTTATTAAATTGTTGCAAATAATCAAACATGAGACAACGAAGAAAAAACTAAAATTAGAAAGCGCAGATATCTGTTCCGGGCATTATCTCCATTTTAGCATATTTCCCCAAAAATGTGAAAGCTAAAAAGTGTCTTAAAAATAGCTCAAAAAACTATAAAGCCGCCCCATTTAAAGGCGGCTATATATAATTGATAATAACACCAAGAATACTAAATATTTTTTTTACCAGCCAGCTGACGCAGACGATCAAGCTCCTGCTTAATCACCTTATACTCTAAGCTGTTAGGAGAATAATCATTGAGAGCTGCTTGCAACTTAGCTAACTGAGAAGGTTCGTTGTCGGTGCCCGCTGTTGGTGCTTCTGTAACGACTGCTTGCTGAACTTTTTCTTTAATTGCAGTTACTGATTTTTTCAAGATAGGCTGTTCATCCATCTCGCCATCAGCTAAAACATCACGCATACCGTTCTCGTTTTCCACTGGTAAAACCTCCCACAATTCTAAGGGGATGTTATCCATACTTTCCGGAAAGAAAACCAGATTGCGATAAGTTTTAAGAACTTTAGATAACAAATTTTTATCAGAAGCACTCAACTGGCTAACTGAGGCCGAAGTGCTCAAATATTTAGCGAGCACCAAGCCATCAAATAAACCACTACCACTATCAGCGACAAAGTGCTTAATCCAATTAGCGACGGTCGGTCTGACCTCGCGCTCACCTAACATTATGTTAGTATTAGAAATTAATTCTTTATTGGCATACAAAGCATTAATCAGCTTATCCTCCAAGGCATTATCGGCATCAATAGCAGCAAATACCGCAATGTTAAAATCTTTGATCTCGGCCGGATTCTTCTGTAAAAAAGATAGTAAACTGCCCTCAAAAATAGACAATAATTCAAACGCCTGATATTTGATTTCTAAAGACTCATCTTCTCTAAGAGCTGAGGCTGCCAGAGCTCTTTCCACTGCTGGATAATAGGCCTCCGCGGCTAATCTTTGCGCTATGGTGACCGAACGGGTGGCATCTAGCTTAAACTTAAGCTGCAAATACTCAGCCACATCATTTTCCTCCAATTCACCGACAGCCAATAAAACCAAGACAAAAGATAAATGAACTTGGTACTCGTCCTCTAAAGACTTCATGGCCAAATAAGCAGTCCCGGCTCCTAAATCCGTCTTAAATTTATCATCCAGTTCCTGAAATCTTTTTAAGCATTCGGCAATATAATTCATAAAAAGAAAAGTTATTACTTAATCGTGTCAGCCATCAACTCAACTTCTAGCGGAGTGGAAGCTTCGGCGACAGGCATTTTATCAATAGCTCTGGCGGTATTGCCACTAGTTTTACGAATAGTGGTATTTAAAGCAGCAAACCACTGCGCCATCTTACTACTATTATCTGCGGGCAACTTGAGAGATTTAAAACTCTTCTGTAAACTATCCAGTTTAGTCTCTAAAGTTTTAGTATCTATATTTACTTCAACATTACTGCCAGCAACTGAAGAGGCAACAAAATCCGTCTCCGTCTCCCGCTTGCCTGATTCCATCTGCACGACTCTCTCCGCCCTACTCTTGCTTTCAGCGGCTGAACGCTGAGAGGCCTCTTGATTAACCATTTTCAAAATATCGGCATTACTAGATCCGCCATCTTTCATTTGCTTCGCTTTGGCAGCAATTTCATTGACGTGGCGACCACCAGTGGCAGCATTGCGACCATATAATTTTTGGGCCATTAAGGCTTTAGCAATACCCTCAGTCAAGGCTTCATCTTTGATGCCTCCCTGATGAATCTGTTCGTGATAGGCGGTAGTCAGGCGAGCTTCACGGCCAAAGTTGGCGCTCTTAGTGTTAATAATAGACAGTCCTTGCAATGATTCAGGTTTCTGTAAGCGTTGTTCAGCCTTGTCTAAGTCACTCTTACTCTTAATATATTGCTCGTCATCTATCTTGCCGCTATCATGATCCCTCTCTAAATCTAACTTCGCGCCTTGAATTTGAGCCACTAAAGCCTTAGCCACAGCAGCCATCTGATTGCCGGCAGGAATAAACACACCATCGGCTTTAGCATCAATCTTAAATCCTTGTTGTTTGAGTTTCTGAAAATCAGCTCCCAACACATCTTTACCCTCTTTATTCTGGGCAAAAGTGTTAACATACATGCCGCCGGTACCCTTTTCGCCAACAACGCCAGACTGGCGATAGGAAATAACGCCAGGTTCAAAACCGGCCACCGTACTGTCTAGATCGGCTGGAACATGTGCATTAATAGCAGCCACAATCGCAGCTAAAGAACTGGTATCAACCTCTCCCTTTTTATTGGTAGCAGCAATGCCCTTGGCTAGTGAACGCAAGACATTTTTATCCTTATCTGATGATACCCCGGTTCTAACCCAATTTTCCATATTAGCTCTAGCAGCGGCCGCCTCGGGCGTATCGTCACTAAGATGTCTAATAAAGGCTTCCTGGTCTTCTTTCTGACCATCTGAACTGTAAGCAATACCAGCCGAAGCATCATTCATGAAGGTGGGGTCATTAGCTAAAGAAGATATTTTCTGACGAGCCTTATTCTCCACTTCGGCAATTTTCTTAGCTGCAGCAGAAGTATATTCGGTAGAAAAGCCACTCAAGGAGGCTAAGCCGCTGACCACGCCACCCTTCAAACCCTTACCCTCAGCAAACTTTAATTTTGACTTGGATTCTTTCAGTTCTTTCTTGGCTGCTACTACTGCCGGGTCTTTCGCGTTACCACCAGCAGCAGCTAAAGCGGTAGTTACGGCCGTCTCTTTAGCCGTTACATCCGCTTGAGCGGCGGTGACATTACTAGCACCCATGTTAGCATCTTTAACCTCAGCGGCCTTCTTAACCACCTTGGCAAAACCTAGTCCCAATCCAGCGCCCAATAAGGCTCCCAGCGGGCCAAGAGCCGAACCAAAGGCCGCCCCCATGGAAGCGCCAACCACACCACCGGCTGCGGTAGCGTTAACGGCATTAGCGCCAAATTGAGCATTACGGCTCTTACCAAAAGTTTGATTGATCTTATCAGCCGTACCTGAATCAACCCCAATTTTCTCCAAAAATTTCTTCCGACTATCAACTTTCTTTTTCTTATTAGCGGCAATTAAATCGCTCCGCCAGGACATACCAATATCACCAACCTTACCCAGACCGCGCCCGACCATCGTACTGTTGCCACCCAAAATTTTACCGGCCCCTTGAGTAGTTTTGGCAACCGCTCCTAAGCCCTGACGCCCGGCCCACTTAGCTCGCGCTAGAGCAAAGCCGCCAACACCGCCAGCTGCGACCGCCCCCAGCTTACTGATTTTGCCCATACCCTTACCCGCCATAGAACCGGCTTCGCCACCAATTTGTTGAGAGATTTTCAGTCCGCCAATTAACATGCCAATGCCAATGATAAACTTAACCAAAGCACCAGGAGTAGAAGCCTCACTGGAAGCCACCGGCTTGCCAGGGTCATCACCGTATTCATAATTTAAAGTATTGTCCGCCTCGGTAGCCATAGCGCCCGTAGTATTAGCTGCAGTCTGAACGATATCCATTTCCGCTCCGGTTTGCAAAGCAGCAAAAGACAACCAAATGAAAAAAGCAATCACCGGACCAACGATTAAATTCTTCACAAACTCTGACCACCACTGCGAAGCATAGGAAGCTCCGCCCGGGAAAGCGGCTAGTAGATAAGCTAAAGGTGATAAGACTACGTAAATCCAGATCATTACCAAACGCATCGTTAACATCATCAACATCGTAGTAATTACCACTAAGGCAATTACCATATAAATCAGACCTAACACGTAAGCGCCTACAATCGTCCAAAAACCAACATTGTCACTGTCATTAGCCATGGTGACAATACTTTTAATCCCCAGCATGTCGATAAAATTACCGCCGGCTATATCTTTAAAAGCATTAACGAAGGTCAACATGATAATCTGTGCCACATCAATCATGAGGCCACAGATAGTTTTAGAAAAGTTAATTAAAACAGCCATTAAAATTAATTTCGGCAACCACTTCTTATAACTAAAATTCTCTAGATGCAAAATAGAAGAAAAAGCGATGACCAACAGGATCACCACAAAAAACATGTTGGATAAATCGCGCACAATTGACCACCCCTCTTTAACAGCCTGCGAATCGATAAAATGCTGATAAGTGGCGATGAGCATTAGACCCTTAATCACTAGAATCAAAATTAAGCCCAAGGCGCTAATCAGGATACCGATAATACCGCCTACAACTTCTCCAGCCCAATCACCGAAACTAGCCATCGCGTGAGGAGCGATAAGAAAAGTAGAGGCGCTCAGAAACAGGGCTAACAGCAAAGTCTTGCTAAATTTTTTAGAATGAAGCGCTTTCAGGCGCATAAATTTAAATTTGTATTTATTAATTAAAAACTCTATTTACCCAACTAGGAAAATAATCGCTTAAAATGGTTACAGCGGAACGCAGAGGATTGGTAACCACCTCCATAATCATTGCCGAGACCGAAAAAGCAGAAATAATCAGAAAAAATAACAATAAACTAATAATCAATACCCCTATAGTCTCGACTAAATTTAACCTGGAACCCAAACGATCTCGGGAAGCAAGAGTAGTGCCAGGGCGATCAAACCACTCAGAGCCTAAAGGAGCAAAAAAGCGTGAACCAAAAACATTTTTTAAAAACAAATGGATGTAAACGTAAAAGAAACTGAAACCAAAAGTAGTGACAATATTTTTCCAAGCCGCTTGCAACAACTTACTAGAACCAGAACTTAAGCTCTTCTGCATGGATGCCGTCTTAGTCTTCGCCTTTAGTAGCCACTGCTTTTTTGCCACCGCCATTTGCTCTTGCCAGCCCATATTGTCAGAACTGGCAGTAGTTTCTTCCTCGTTTCTCTGAGCGGCACGCAAAGCGCCGGCTCTATCCGCACTAGTTTCGGGCCGGTCAAGTGGCTGAGTAGTAGCTTGAGTAGAAAGTAGTCGGTCATCAACAGACATAACTGAGCAGCAAATAATTAAAGAGAACCTGGGCTAAGTAAATAATGGGGCGACATTTTTACTACCAGTGTCCTTGTTATTATTTTACAATAAAAAGACGTAAAAGGAAAGTAAATAACATACAAATAACACTAACAAAACCTTTACTTTTTAGCCCTGATAAGGTAATTTTAAAATAACGAGCTAATCTTTCAATATTATGACCAATCCTGTTGATTTATTAAAACAAAAACTCTTCCCCGAAGCCTTGGCTACTCCTGAGGAATTGGCTATGAAATATCCTTCCCGTTCGGTGGCTGAAGGAGCTTTAGTAACCAGAATTGCGCCCAGCCCAACTGGCTTTGTACATTTAGGCAGCCTCTACACTTCTTTGATTTCCGAGCGTTTAGCCCATCAAAGCCGGGGAATTTTTATCCTGCGCATTGAAGACACCGACAAGAAAAGAGAGGTTGCCGGCATGGCTGAGCTTTTCGCTGCCACCCTGCAACACTATCACCTCACCATTGACGAAGGCCTTGGTGCCGACGGCCAAGAAAGTGGCAATTACGGCCCCTACACCCAAAGCGCCCGTATCCAAATTTATCAAAGCTACGTTAAGGCTTTATACGAACAAGGCTTGGCCTATCCCTGTTTTGCTACCCCCGCAGAGTTAGAAGCATTGCGTAGCCATCAAGAAACCATTGGCGAACGCAGCGGTTACTACGGACGTTTTGCTGCTTGGCGAACAAAAAGCCCAGAAGAGGCGCTGGCAGCTATAGAACAGGGGCTAAAACCGGTGATGCGCTTAAAATCACCTGGTAATTTCCACACGAAAATTATTATTAACGACCTTCTACTTGGCCGCCGTGAGATGCCCGAAAATGACCAAGATATTGTTATCCTCAAAACTGACGGCCTCCCTACCTATCACTTTGCTCACGCCGTTGACGACCATTTAATGGGCACCACTCATGTCATCAGGGGCAATGAATGGTTTCCCTCTCTGCCCTTGCATTTGCAGCTCTTTGCTGTTTTAGGTTGGCAGCCACCACAATATGCTCATTTGGCTCCAATCCAAAAAATGGATGAAGGAAAAAAAAGGAAATTGAGCAAGCGTAAAGACCAAGAGGCGAACATGGAATACTACCAACAGGCCGGCTACCCAGCCGCAGCGGTAATAGAATATCTACTAAACCTTGCCAACTCCAATTTTGAAGATTGGCGTCGAGCCAATCCGACCGCTGATAATACTAGCTTTGAGCTCAGCTGGAAAAAATTAGCTAATTCTAACGGTCCCTTATTCGATTTGGCCAAACTTAACGATATCAGCAAAGAATTAATTTCCCGGCTAGACGCGCCCACCGTCTTTAGTAATACCTTGGAATGGGCCAAGAAATATAATCAGGCCTTTCATCGCCTGTTAGTTGATAATCAAGAATATATTCAAAAAATATTAGACATTGAAAGATCGGGCACGCCTAAGCCGCGTAAAGACATTGCCCGCTGGGCGGAGGTAGAAAATGAAATCGCCTATTTCTTTGATGATAATTTTGAGGTACCATCAACAGTCTATCAAGCTGCCCTAACCGAACTGCAAGGAGCCAACCAGCAACAAATAATCAAAGACTTTCTGGCTGTATATAATATCAGCGACAATCCGGAAATGTGGTTTGAAAAACTAAAAGTGGTTGGCAAACAACACGGCTTTGCTGCCACTAACCAAGACTATAAAGCCGACCCTGCTCAATACCGGGGCCAGGTAGGTTCTATCGCCAAAGTCCTGCGCCTGCTGCTAACCGGACGCACTCAAACACCTAATCTGTGTTTAATCATGCAGGTAATGGGCGAAGACAGGATTAGACGACGCTTATCATTATCATAATCAGACCTCAATCCAAAAAACCGGCTACAAGTAGTCGGTTTTTAGTATAGAAAAAGCCCGCGCGCTCTTTCTTTAATAGAATTAGCAACGCGGGCCTAAATGCGTACACAGACCAGACTCAGGGACCAATCACGACATTGTCAGTCGTAGTCGGAAACGGGATGTTAACCACCTCATTAGTCTCCTTCAACGGAGAAATTTTGTGATAGACTTCCAGTCCATAACACTGCAGGTTATAGGACCGGCAAGTTCGGTAATACAGGTAAACCGTCTTCCCGAGGTAAGCTTGGGCCTGTTCTTTGGTGAAAACAATAGTATGTGGATTGTTAATATGGTTATAATCAACCACAATAACATTGTCCAATAAATTGGTATCCAACACCCCAAAGGCTACAGGGTGCGATTCCCAGTCAACAGGAGCCGGGGCAAACTGTACGGTTATTTCCGCCTTATAAACCGGTGGTGGTGGATCGGGTGGGTCAGGATTAATCGGATGATCCTTGCCGCAAGCAGCGAGCAGCAGCAAAAATGCAAACAACATTAACAACTTTTTCATTTTTAGTCCTCCTATGTTGGTTAATTTAATTGTAAAGAAATCTAGTTATTGTAAAACTTAATTAATAAATTGTCAATAGATAACTAGGAACCTGGTTATTACTCTGGCATTAACAATAAAACTACTAATTACCAGGACAAGCCGAACTGGTTCCGCAAGAACCTCCGTTGCGGCTGCAACAATAGGTGCCCCAGTTATCAGAAACCTTAATCCTAATAGTAGCAATGGCAGGTTCTCCTTTGTAGTAATGGTAGACCTTATGGGGATTAGCAGCTTCAGGATGATGATCCTGATTAACTAAACTTTGCAAAGAACCATCGCCCCAGTCAATAATCAAATCTTTCATTGGTTGCTGTTCCGTATCAATAGTAGAATTAAATGACAGGGTATAAATACCAGGACTAGACACATTATATCCAGTCGCGGTGGTAGAAGAAGCAAGAGCGCCCATCGGATTAATCAGCTTAACATTATTGATGCGCGGATAAATTAAACACCAATAATTATTAAAGGTGCCATCGTTTTGTGGAGACAAATGTCTGTCTACATTAGCACAAGGCCCTGCAGGATCAATAACACTACTATAACCCTCGCCAAGAATATAAGAATTACCAGCAGCATTTATCTTATAACCGCTGAAAGACTTCCAGAAAATATTCTGCAACACGTAGTCAGGATCATACGCTACCGAAGTGATACGACTGCTATTCCACAAAGGCACACAGGTACCGTTGGCGCTACCACAGGATTTCTGATTAACCAGAGAAGTGCTGGAGCTAGTAGTGGTGTCTAGCAGGCAGATAACCTGCGGATTTAAACTACAGTAACCCAAGCTAGCGCAACCTGTGCCCTGACCATTGACACAACCATAAGGACGTCCGGCAAAAACCTCTTGGTCTATCTTGTCAGAATACTGAGTACGAAACTTGACTGCCTCGCTGTTAAAAATATTGAAGTCGTCGGGGAAAGTAGCTGCGCCAAACGGTACGGAGTCGCGATTACGACCATATTTAGATAAGTTGAAGGCATTGGGGTTAAGCACCGCGCTCGGAGCACTGCAGTCAGCAGGAACGTCAGCACGAGCATAACAATCGCCAGCCTGATTACAAGGAGCCTCACAATCCTCAGCGCCGTGGATACAATCACAGCGGTTGTCACAGCTACAGTATTCTATACATTCGCCACCGTTAGGAATATAACAAGCGGAACCAAAATAATTAGTAGAGGACCGGAAAAATAACGGAGTCTCATAGGGATAGTAACTAGACTTACTAGTACGACCTACCCAAGCTTTATTATTACCCGCGGCATCCACCACCTGCACAAACTTATTGCAAGTCGGATAGTACACTTCGTCAGTGTCGCTAGAAGAAATTAGTTTTAATTGATCTTCATCATCAGTTGGATATTTATAATCATAAACCCTAATAGCAGGATTGGCATTTTTTGCCTCATTGGCAAACAGGCCGTCATAAACGTACCAGCCTTCTGTGTCCACTTTAATGCGACGATTATAACCGCATTGGCCGCCACCGACGGCAGTGCCGTTAACATACTGACCAGGGGTATTAACTAACATTCTAAAAGGCGAAGTAGCGTCAATCCACCAGGTCGCATTGTTAGCCCAAGTACAGTTGGTGTCCTGACTAATTTCATCAATATAAATTTTCTGCCAGGAATTATCAAGAGGGATACACCAAAAATCCTTGTGACAGCGATCGTCGTGATTGTCGTTATATTGATACTGTGAAGAAAATAGTCTATAACCTTGCGGGCAAGAAAAGCCCTCGTTGTCCGTGCAATTAGGAGAATTGCTGGGATAGGAGCAATCCCAATCCGGACAATCACGCTCTTCATCATTGACTCCTCGATAATAAGCTAATTTCTTCTTGACGAGACTGAAGCTACCATTCGCCTCCGTGCAGTAATTTAAGGGGAAGGCGCCCTGATAACCCAGAGCAGAACGACTGGACTTACCAGCGGCACTAATTTGATCAATAGGATACCATAACAGACAAACATTCTTGTTGGCCTGATCATGCTGCAAACAATAACCAACTAAACCGTCACTAACCACCTGGCTATTTTTACTTGTACAAGAAATAGCATCTTGAGAAGGATACAGACGACACTCTTTGGCTACATAATTATCAGCTGTATAACTATCATCAGCTACCTGTAATACTGGTTCAATATTAACGTCATCGAAATAGACATAACGTTCATCCGTACTGTTGGTATCAGCACCTAGATAAATTCTAATAGAATTAGCGTTTAAATTGCTGCCACTGATTTTAAAGATTTTGCGTTCCCAGCCGTTAGGCGAACTGGAGACATGAGTGGCAATCGGCACCAAACTAGAACTATCACCGGGGTAAATCCAAACCTTGGCACTTAAGCCTGAGCCTTTAGTGTTAACTAGATAGTTAACGTAATAATCTTGTCCTTTCTGTACCGAAATAGGCGCGTCGGGAGAATGGGGGGAGATTTGTTGTGAAGCCATGACTCGTAAATAGGTCTTGCCTTCGGCTGGATAATCGGTAGGAGCATTATTAGGACTACTAATAATGCTGTCGGCTGCTAATCCTTGGTTAAACTTACAGTCAGTGTCAAACGAACCCAGCTGGCGACAAGAAAGAATTGGGCTGGCGGCTTCAAAATCATAATGAGCTTCAGTATTTAAACCAACCTCTTTCATGCCCGACAAGGAATATTGGTCAAGAATAGAATAACCGGTGCGCTTAATAATATCCGAAGTAGTTGAGGCTAAAATCACGGTAGAGTTTTTGACAAAATTGGCGCATTCATTATTATCATTCAAACGATTGCACTCACCTAAAGCATAACAAGTACGCTGATTAGTTTCTGGATCAACAACGTAGGTTAAACAATCTAACCAAGAAGCGCAGACACGATTAGGCCGCACTTTTACTAACTGATTAGCACTACAATTACCAACCGTGCAGGCAGCTGGTACCTGTCCGTTTAGACTGGCACTAGCGTTCCAAGCGCCGCTTAGAGATAACAAGCCACTGCCGCCGTTAACCGAGCGCTCGTTAAACAACACACACCCATTATCAAAATTAACCAAGCCATTGCAGCTCTTTTTATCAATATTTTGACTAAACTGATAATCAATAATCGCTTCTTTCAAAGCCACGGTAAAGGCAGAATTGCCACCCAGCACACGCACCTTCGTATTACCTCGAGAATGGAACATGAAGCGCTGGCTAGGAAGATTGGTAGGAATAACGAGAGTAGTCACTGTGCTGGTGCTAAAATTATTATCCTCTTTTAATAAAGCTACGCCCGTATCAAAGATAAGGCTGACATTATTAGTTATAGTTGAGCTAGCCACACCGTCTAAAGCAAAGATATACAGCTTATTAGGCTCAATGGTAACATCCTGCTGCCATAAACCAGCAGGCTGAGTCCAGCCGTTACTATTTTCCATGGCGGGGTTGTAAATAAGATTAGCCGAAAAAATACTCACTGGATCAATATATTCGGTACAACCGGAAGCGGCGGCTTCACATAAAGCCGCAGATTCGGAAGGAACGGGCACTTGATTGCCGCCACCACCCACGCCAATAGTCTTGAAGTATGAGACTGCACAATCATAATCATTATTATCAACTAAACAAGGACGATCACCCGGACAATCTCCGGACTCCGCACAAACCTGACCATTCCGCTCCGTACCGTCAATCGTACCATTATTATTTAAATCGCAACGCATCACTGGCACCTTGTACCAAGCTTTACCTGGTTTTTCTGGGTCAGTGCTGGCACGATAAACACAAACATTATTGCCAGGATTTTTGAAATAAGTAGAGCCGCTACCATCTAAATATTTCCAGGTTTCACAACCGGCATCAGCCGCATTACACAAAGACTGATCATAATTATTGGGATTATTACGTTTGAAAACATCACTCCAATCAGTATTAGCTCCAGCTGATACGGACTCACCTAAGCGCGAACAACCCATATCGGCGGCATTACAGCGCTTAGCTTCATCATAAATAGCGTAGAAAAAGCGATCGCCAGCCACACTGACACAGTCCGGCTCATTGCTATCGCACTGACCATTATTATTAGCGTCTTTCCAGATACCTGCTTGATGGTCTCTGTAATTAGCCGTGTCTACCATTAACTCACAACCAACAGCTGAATCTTGACACAAGCGGCTAAATTGACGCAGATAATGATCATTGCCGGCACGGTCGTTATAAAGAGAGCAGCCTAAATTATAATCAGCCCCCTGATAATTATCTAACATGTCGTAATAACAAACATCAGGCACGTCACTGCTACCTTTAATCAAATAATAACGATTCTTAATTTCTGTAACTGTTAAATTATCCAGGTAGAAATCGCCGGTAGCGGTGATAATTAAAGCTTCGCGAGCATCAACTTCATGATCTAATAAAGGTAGATTTAACTCGTAAGTACGCCATTCATTATTACCGGGGATGTTTACAGTCCCAGTAGTATTGGCGGGAGTAGCGTTAAAATAGACAATCTCATCTTGGTGGTTGAGGAAAGCAAAGCTGACATCAGTGGCCGAGGAAGCCATGGCGGTAAACTTCAAAGTATAGGCCTTACCTGTAGAGACACTCTTGCCAAAAATGCGGCGCACAAAGGAAGCGGGAGCGGCATTGGCACTACCAAATAAACGATCTAGCCAGCTCACGTTATTTTGTTGATCACACTCAATTTGAGTGTTGTTGCCATTAATATTAGCTCCCCGATCATATAACAAAGATTTGCCATTATTGACATTAACTACTTGAGACGAAACAGCGTCATCGCCACACTGCCCCTCCCAGCCTTCCAGGCTGTTTTCAAAACTATACGCTCCTAAAAGTTTAGTATTATTACCCAGGCTACCATTATATTCACGACAACCTTTTTGAGAGGCGGCGCAAGTTTTTCCTTCTTTGGGTATGGCCTGATATAAACAAGACTGGTATTGAGCATTCCAAGTACCACCGTTTTTACAGACATAACAAACCGAAGCACTAGCATTCCAAGAGCGGTCAGTACCACTGCACTGAGCTTGAGTCACAGTGGTATCGATATTATTCTCTGATAAACGATAGGTATGGCAATTATCAGAACAGGTAATAGTAGCTGAATCTAAATGATAGGAAATTTGACCGGCTTTATTATAAAACTGGCGGCAATCAGGATTAAAGCCAGGGTCAGTGGGTGGTAAATTGAAAATTGTAGCATTACAAAGAGTAGCATCATCCTCAGTTACAGCCGGATTCCCATCTACGTCTTTCTTTAAAATTAAAGACTTTAATTGATACCCACTCTCTTCTGTGCCCACCCAGGTATAGAAATCAGCACAACTAGTAACACTAGGCTTAATGCATTGTTTAAGCTGAGTATAATATTCCTTGCCTTCTCCACCAGCAGCCACTTCATCTAAATTGGTAAATTCGCTACAGCCAACGGCAGCCGCGCCGCAAGTTTGACTGTTTTCAGGGATAATCTTTTCGGCAAAAGGAGAATAAAAATAACTTTCGCGCGCCACATACAAATCATAGCCGTTGCAAGCAGAATCACAATAATCAGAAGAAACGGCCTGGGCCGCGACCGCAAAACCCGTACTAGCTTCGGTATATCTTTCACAACCGGCCTCATCGCGATTACATTGGCGAGCAAATTGTTTGCAAATAGACGGGGCGTCAGCACGCAAACGATAGTCAGGGCTGCCAGGGTCAGCATTAATATAACAAGCCGAGGCTAAATAAGGGGGGATGATTTTTTCATAAACCTTGTAAGCACCGTAGACGGAAAAGCCAGAATCCCAAGACGTCATTTCTAATTTCAGGTTACGTACCGCAAAACGCACGGCCGTGCCAGTGCTATAACCAACAATAGAGAAAGACATTTCTGATAAAGGTTTCTCTTTCAAGCTACGGGTTACTGACAAATGACGCCAAACATTCTTATCCTGAGTTTCTACAGCGGCTTGATAATCGCCACCCAAAACAGCGTGCACCTTATCTCCATCCAGAAGATAGACATCAGCACTTAAGGTATAGGTTTCTCCAGATAGAATATTAAGATCGGCAGGAATCAGAGATAAGGCATTATCAGAAAATAAACCAATAGTAGTGCTAGCAGTATTGCCAACTGACGCAAGCAAAATAGCTTTACCAGCAGCACTGCCGTTTAAATCAGCGGCATCAATAATTTCAGCGACTTTATTACCATTAGACCAGACTGGCCAATAACCATTAATCATTCCGTTAACCAGTTCGTCGCCTACGTTGTCGTTAGCAAAATCCGCTCCCATGACTAAATTGGCGCCCCAGCCCGGTTTCACCCGCATCACCTCTTTACAACCCTCATCTGTAGCCGAACAATCAGTCAACTTGCTATTAAAATAAGCGTTAGCCAGAGGATTCTCCGACCAATTCATCTGACCCGTTGAAGAAGCATAGGTTCCGGTTAAAGAATAACGTTTACAGCCAGCGCTGTCAGCACTGCAATCACCATAATCTAGAGTGTTTTCTAAATAGGCTACCTTCTGACCGCTACTGGAATTTACAAAAGCACTGCAGGTGTTATCTATAGGCTGACATGACTTAGAGTCAAAGTTCCAGGTCCTGCGCTCTGACTGACAATAGCCATAAGCCTCGCAGCTACCATCAGATTTTTCTTTAATACAAGTCTGTTCGTCAGCGCAATAATCTTCCGCTCTAGTAATCTGCACTTTATCAGTCATACCTCCATCACTAGTAGCCTCAGGTACAACGTCTATGTTTAAAATTTGAGCACTATAACCTTGTTTAGCACAGTAATTTAAAGGCGCCTTTAAAACCCAGTTAGGATCAACCAAACCGCGACACCAGCCCTGATTGCGCACGTCAAAATTAGCTGAATACTCGTTATAGGCATCAGTCGCGCTAAAGCAAGACATTAAATCAATTAAAGCCGCGGATTTGCTAGCTGCCGCTGCCACCTCCCAGCCGACTGGCACTAAACGATATTTACGCATAATCTGGATGTTGCGCAGATTATAGGCGCCATCGCGATAATCGGAAGTAAATAACCACTCTTTATGCAAATAACCCTCTTTTACCGCTTCAGCTACAGTCTTTTTCTCGGTTACGCCCTGCATTAGCTTGTCATCAATAACGCACTCAGTGGGGCCAGGATTATTGCGATCACGGCACATGCTTAAAGAAGACAAAATGTCGTAGTCAGCGCGCACACTGAAATCTGGCTCGATAATGCTAGCCGCACTTTCTTTCACCTGAGTTTCGCCATAGCGGATGTTGGGATCGTTATCTTTTTGAGTAAAGTCTACAGAACTACTATTGTCAGCTGACTCCTTGCCCAAATTACTCATGAATTTATTAAAAGCCGTCAAAGCCAACTGATTTAAAAAAACATTAGCCGCGTCAATCAAGGCATCCCCAGAAAAGGTGGCCATGTTGTTAATATAGACCTGAGTGGCTGACTCTTTCTTAGTTTCAGCATCTCCAGGCATGCCCACGATATCACCAGCAATATTCTGTAAATCTATCCAACCACCATCAGCAATTAATTTAGTCTTTTTATCTTCAACCTTAGTGGCCATCTTGCCAGTCATGTCGGTACGCAAAGACATGTAGATACCCAAATCGTTAGACACTGGATTAAAAATACCTTTGAACTTGTCTAAAAAATAATCATCCTTAAAGGCGGTCAAGCGCTCAGCTTCATCATACCAATTAGCAACGAGCGCGGAGGCGGTACAATTAGGTGCCTGCGGACGATTATAGTCCACGAGCCCCATAGCGATGTTGAGTTTGGCTGAAATAGAGGAAGGCTGACACACGGCTACTGATTTAGCAGTCTTAACTGTCGCCACATTGTCCTTTCCTTGGGATACTCCGCCACAACTAACCAATTGATTTTCACATTCCAATTGTGTTTTTTTGGGATTATTAGTGCGGCAAGTAGTCGGACAAGCGTTATCACCAAGCGTACAACCTCTAATACACTGACTATAGCCACTGTCGCCAAGACATGCCTGATAAGCTGCCTTACATTGTTCGTTTACTTCAGATCCCTTGCCCTCACTATCCCAATCAGCGTTATTCCAATTATTAACTGCCTCTTCTAAAAATTCACCAGCAGCCTCATCACCAATTTGAGCCAGGTAATCCCCCCAGCCTTGAGTGACAAACATTGGCTTCTGTCCTTCAGAACCAGAACCTAACCAAGTAGCGGTATCGTAAGCAATCTTATTCAAAGCTGTGCGCACTACCTTTTGAAAGGCAGAGGCACCTCCTTTTTCATAAGCTTTTTTCAAGAAAGACCAGATTGGCGTCAAGACGTTATTCACGGCCTGATTAAAATCCTGAGCTTGAACCGGACGAGGAGCGCTCAGGAATAATGAAGCCATTAGCATCACCAAAACTGCGGTCACCCCTAAACGGCGCCGGTTAATAAAAGAATGAGATTGCTTGTTCATAAATTTTTACAGGTATTATCTGCAAAATAATAAATCTTGCTATTGAGTGGCCGAGCTTTGACTGGCCAGCATTTCCTGATAAGTCTGTAACAGTTCGGCATCACTTAGATTCTGCAACATCGTAGCGTCAGCGCCGCTATCTAGTAACAGTGCGCGCAGCTGAGATGCATCGGCCTGGCCAGACATCATGGTTTGTAAAGTATTAGCATCACCAGCATCCACGCTAGCATCAGGCTCACTCACGGTAATTGTACCGGTGGCGGAGTTGGTCACTGCTGGTACATCTTGAACATTACACTGTTGACCGGCCGCACAATTGGGATTAGTGCCGGCTTCTATCTCTGCCCGATCGCTAATATTATCACTGTCGCTATCATCTAAATAAGGAGAGGTGCCGTACAGATTACGCTCCTCATTATCGGTTAAGCCATCACCATCAGTGTCTAAATTAATCAGAGCCGCTTCAAAAACAGCGAGTTCATCACCGTTAGTTTCCTTATCATCCACTCCCGGCACATAGAAAGGGCTATTGAGGCGGAAGTTAAATTGCCAACCCCATAAAATAAGAACGCCCAAACTCAGGGCCGACAGGAATAAAAAGGCGGCTCGCTGGGGTTTGGGCAAACTTTTAAAAAATGAGCGACGAGACTCATCTTTTGGAACTTCTTCAAAGTGTTCGTACATAAGTAATCTATCCAGTTTTTAAAAGCTAGAAGCAAAACAAGATTACTCAAATTATAACATAAAATCACTAAGAGCCGCAACTAAAAATTGCCACTGCTCCAGTGTCAAATCTTCGGCTCGCGCCTTAGGGTTAATCTCAGCCTGAGCCATCGCCTTTTCCAAAACTGGCAACTCTATTTTTAACCCAGCTAACAGGTTATTTTTCAACATTTTCCGCTTAGCGCTAAAAGCAATACGCGCCAGATGAAAAAACTGCTTATCCGCCTTTAAAGAAGCTGCCGTTGGTCGCGGTCGGTCATAAGAAAAACGCAAGATGGCGCTATCAACTGCCGGCGCTGGCCAAAAATCAGAAGCCGGCACGACCCGTATAATCTCTGGGGTGCCATAGTATTGGACAGATAGAGATAGCAGGGACATGTCTGGGGCGGTGGTAATAATGCGTTCAGCCACCTCTTTTTGTAACATCAAAACTAAAGATCGCGGCGGACGAGCTGAAGACAAAAAAGTGCGTAAAAAAATAGAAGTGATATTATAAGGCAAATTAGCTACCACCCGATAATCTTCGGTTTCACCTAAATAATCAGCCGGATTAAAGCGCAAAATATCTTGATTAATCACCTCGACGTTAGCAACATCTTGAGAATCAATGGCTATTTGCAGCAGTCCTGCCAACTTATCATCCAGCTCCACCGCCAAAACTTTTCCGGCACGCTTAGCTAAAGCAGCCGTCAAAAAGCCTAAACCTGGGCCAACCTCTATCACCGTTTCACCAGGCTTAATGTCGGCCGCATTAATAATCGCTTGATAGATGCCGTCGTTAATTAAAAAATTCTGCCCCTTGCTCCGAGCGGGTTTAATATCATAGATACGGCACAACTCTTTAGTTCTGGCGGCAATATTTTCCATACACTCCTTAAATAACAAAGTTAATTAATTTGCCAGGCACAAACACGGTTTTCTTGGGTTCTTGGCCGGCCAGCCACTTAACTACAGTCGCGTCGGCCAAAGCCAGAGCCACTACTTCTTCTTGATTAGCAGTCGCAGCCACAGCTAGTTGCGACCTGAGCTTACCGTTAACCTGAATGATGTAGTTAATATTTTCTTCTTTAATAGAGTCGGGATTATAAACCGGCCAAGAGGATTGAAAAATGCTGCCGTTATAACCTAAGTGCTGCCACAGCTCTTCGCTTAAGTGCGGAGCAAAGGGAGATAATATCTGTAAACAAGCTGCTATATCTGTGCTGTCCACTGGCCAAGCTTGGTGTTGTTGGTAATAATCTGATAATTCATTAACTAAAATCATCATCGCGGAAACAGCGGTGTTAAAGCGAAAATTATCAATATCTTCGCCAACTTTCTTGATAGTTTTGTGTACTAAGGCTAAAACTTTTTTATCAGGCATCACGCGCCGGTCATGGTTATTAGTCACCAGCTGATTCAGCTTTTCTAAAAATTTTCTAGCGCCAACTAAGCCATTAGTATTCCAAGCGGCGGCTTGATCAAAAGGACCCATAAACATTTCGTAGACACGCAAAGCGTCGGCGCCAAAACGCTCCGCCATCTCATCGGGATTAACCACATTACCCCAGCGCTTACTCATTTTTCGGCCATCCTCCCCCATGATTAAACCCACGTGCTGCAACTTGGTAAAAGGCTCTTGGTAATTTACTACGCCAATATCAAATAAGAATTTATGCCAAAAACGAGCATAAATTAAGTGTCTGGTAGCATGCTCTGCCCCTCCAACATATAAATCCACCGGTGACCAATAAGCATCTTGATCTTTAGCGACCAGTTGCTGCTGATTTTTAGGGTCAAGATAGCGCAAATAATACCAACACGATCCGCCCCATTGTGGCATAGTGTTAGTTTCTCGTTTAGCTGGTGCTCCGCATTGCGGACAAGGCACATTAACCCAATCGCTAATGGCAGCTAAGGGTGATTCACCTGTGCCGGTAGGTTCATAACTCTCCACTTCGGGTAAAACCACGGGTAATTGCTCCTCTGGTACTGGCACCACACCGCAGTGTTCACAGTGAATTAAAGGAATAGGCTCGCCCCAATAGCGCTGACGAGAATAAACCCAGTCTTTGATCTTATAGTTCACCCGCTTGCGACCATGTCCTTTATTTTCTAACCAAGTAAACATGGCGGCTAAAGCTTCGGCCGAATTTAAACCAGAAAATTCTCCCGATTCGGCCAAAAGACCATAGTCGGTATAAACACTATCTTTTTCCAGTACGGCGCCAGGTGACGGTAAAACCACTGGTCTGATAGGCAGGTTGTATTTTTGGGCGAACTCCCAGTCGCGCTCATCGTGGGCTGGAACCGCCATCACCGCTCCGGTGCCGTAAGCGTTTAAGACGTAGTCGGCAATGAAGACGGGCACTGATTCATTATTAAAAGGATTAACCGCCATGATTCCATCTAGAACTACACCTGTCTTATCCTTATTCAAATCAGTTCTCTGTAGTTCGGTTTTGTTTTTCACCGACTCCAAATAGGCGGACACATCTGGCCAGTTTTTAATGTGTGGACGCAAAGAAGTTACCAAATCATGCTCTGGCGCTAGCACCAAGTAAGTGCAGCCAAAAATAGTATCTACGCGGGTGGTAAAAACGGTAATAATATCTTCGCTGTCTTTAATTTTGAAATCTATTTCTGATCCCTCACTCCGACCAATCCAATTACGCTGCATCTCCTTAATGGCCTCTTCCCAATCAGGCAGCGTATCTAAATCATTCAATAGACGTTCAGCGTAAGCCGTAATTTTTAACACCCACTGACGCATCGGTTTTTGTTCCACCAAACTGCCGCAACGTTCGCAGTGGCCATCCTCTAAGTCTTCGTTAGCTAGACCCGTTTGGCAAGAAGGACACCAATTAATAGGCGCGAAGGATTCATAGGCCAAGCCTTGTTTCCACATTTGTAAAAATATCCACTGCGTCCAGCGATAATAGTCGGGATCAGTGGTATTAATTTCCCGACTCCAATCATAAGAAAAGCCAAGCAACTCTAACTGTCTCTTGAAAGTAGCAATATTTTTATTAGTAGCTTGACGAGGATGCACTTTATTTTTCAAGGCGTAATTTTCTGCCGGCAAACCAAAAGCATCCCAGCCCATCGGGTGTAAAACATTATAACCCTGCATTAAACGTTTCCGCGCCACAATATCAGTAGCGATGTAACCCTTAGGGTGACCCACATGCAGACCTTCGCCCGAAGGATAAGGAAACATGTCTAAAACATAATATTTCGGCTTAGCCTTGTCGTCACGAGTCAAATATAGATTATTTTCTCGCCAAATTTGCTGCCATTTTTTTTCAACTGACTGATGATCGTACATATAAAATGTATTTATATTTCCAAACCTATAGGCGCGTGGTCGGAACCCATCACCTGGTCGAGAATAAAAGCTTTTTTTATCTTTTTTCTAAGTTTAGCGGAAATTACAAAATAGTCAATCCGCCAACCAACGTTGCGCTGGCGGGCGCCCGCCCTAAAACTCCACCAAGAATACTGTATTTTATCAGGATTAAGCACACGGAAACTATCCAAATAACCGGCTTGCAATAGCTCGCTAAACCAGGCCCGTTCTTCAGCGGTAAAACCGGCATTACCAACATTTTCTTTAGGACGAGCCAAATCAATTTCTTGGTGAGCGACATTAAAATCACCGGTAATAATCACCGGTTTTATCAACTCTAACTCTTTGATACGAGACAATAAAGCGGCATTAAAATCTAAGCGGTAAGGAAGGCGGCCCAGAGTGGGATTGGCATTAGGAAAATAAACATTTAACAAATAAAACTCTGGCGACTCTAACATCTGTACCCTGCCCTCATTATCGTAACGTTCTAAACCCAAACCATTAATTACGGAATAATTCGCTAATCCTTTATTAACCAATATTGCAGTACCGCTGTAACCTGGGCGCATAGCGCCGTGCCAAAAAGCCTGATAACCGGGGAAGTCAATCTCCAGACTTGATCGCGTTGCATCAGCAATCTTTATTTCTTGAAAACAGATAATATCAGGTGACTCTTGTTGTAAAAAAGACTCTAAACCCTTAGATAAAGCGGCACGTAAACCATTAAGATTCCAAGAAATAATTTTCATAAATATTTGCCCGTCACGGAGCCAGAAAATAGCCACGCTTTAGAGGTTATGATATAATAAAATCAAATTAAACACTTAATAAGTATAAAGAAAAAAATAGCTTTTTTCAATTAAATATATGGGACTAGACGAGCGCATTAAATACTTAGAAATGAAAGGACGTCATCAAAAAAAACTACAACCCTGGTACCGTAAAGGCTGGGGTATTATTATTGTTATTTTAGCCTTAGTCATTGTCGGAGCCGGCATCGCCGCTGCCACCTATGTCGCACAAAAAGTGAAAGAAATACGTAATAATAGCCAGATAATTGATCAAGAGCAAGAAATCCAAAAAATTACAGCAGCCATTGATGGGCGCGGAGAAAACTACAGCTTAGGGCCGGTGGATGCTAAGGTAAAAATTGTCATCTTTTCTGACTATGCCTGCCCT
The DNA here is from genome assembly GCA_938003925.1 of uncultured bacterium. Classification (GTDB taxonomy): domain Bacteria; phylum Patescibacteriota; class Patescibacteriia; order Patescibacteriales; family UBA12465. The sequence continues at coordinate 224,511 of CALKWQ010000023.1, read as the reverse complement.
TATTGCCAACAAGCGGCGCCGGTAGTTCGTAATTTAGCCAAAACTTACGGGGATAAAATTCGTATTACTTTCCGCGACTATCCTTTGCATACCAATTCTATAGATTTAGCTCTAGCGGGCAACTGTGCCGGCGCCCAAGGTAAATTCTGGGAAATGCATGATTTGCTGTTTGAAAGGCAAGACGTGCTCAGCCCCCTGCAAGATGAGCCTCTAAAAACAGAATTAAAAAACTTAGCCCTAGAATTAAAGCTAGATTCTGCTCAATTCAACACTTGCTTAGATAATAAGACTTACCTATACCGACTTAATGATGACTTTGCAGACGCGGAATTACTAGGTCTTTCTGGTACCCCTAGTTGGTTTGTAAACCGTTATAAAATTACGGGGTTTTATCCTGAAGAAAATTTTGTTGGCATCATTGAGGGCTTATTAGCACAATAATATGATACAAATCAGGATTCACGGTCGTGGAGGACAAGGAGTTGTTACCGCTGCCGAGCTTATCGCCCTAGCTGCTTTTAATGACGGTCTTTATGCCCAGGCCTTCCCTGCTTTTGGAGTGGAGCGCAGCGGTGCTCCCATCCAAGCCTTTGTCCGTTTAGACAAGCGACCCATCATTACGCGCGAACAAATTTATCAACCAGACATCCTGATTATCCAAGATGAAAGCCTGCTTCTGGATCAGAGCGTGCTAGCTGGCATCAATGCTAATACCAAGTTAATAGTTAATAGTAGCCAAACACCTACAGAGATAAGCCGTTTACTAAAAAAACGACTATCAGCCAATCAAATCATCACTAACCCGGCTACCGGTATTGCTCTAGAATTATTGGGTAAAAATCTAGTTAATACCGTCATTTTGGGAGCCTTTACCCAAGCCACCGCGGTTATTACCATCAAATCACTCCAGTCAGCCATCACGGCTAAATTCAAGGATAAAGGGCAAGAAATAATTCATAAAAATCACGCGGCTGTACTCGCCGCTTATCGATATGTCCGTCAACCCAGCTAAAAAACATCGCCCCCTCGCTCCAGCCGGCTCTGCCTTAAATAATAAGACCGGGGCTTGGCGCACCCACCGTCCAATAGTAGACCCCCAGCTCTGTGTCGGCTGCTCTTTATGTGCTAAATTATGCCCCGACAGTTGTATTTTGATGAAAAAAAATCCAGCCGGTAAGTTAAAAGCCGAGCCAGACTATGATTATTGCAAGGGCTGCGGTCTGTGTGCGGCCGAATGCCCGGTTAAAGCAATTAAAATGGTTAAAGACTACTAGTTATCTATGGCTTCAAATAAACACAATCAATTTTTAGAAGGTTCACGCGCCATCTCATTAACGGTAGCCAACATTCAACCAGACGTTATTTCAGCTTATCCCATTACTCCCCAAACCCACATCGTGGAAGACCTGGCTAAATTCCAAGCTGACGGTCAAGCGAGTTATGAATATTTACGAGCGGAAAGTGAGTTTGCCGCCGCTTCTATTGTGCTAGGAGCTAGTGCCGCCGGTGGCCGCGTCTACAGTGCTACTAGTTCCCAAGGATTATTATTGATGATGGAAGTGTTATACAACGCCGCCGGCCTACGCCTACCTCTAGTTATGACTATAGCTAATCGCGCGGTAGGCGCACCTATCAATATTTGGAATGACCACAGTGACGCGATGGCCATGCGAGATGCCGGTTGGATAATGTTGTTTGCCGAAAATCATCAGGAAGCGGTAGACTGGCACGTCATCGCTTACAAATTAGCTGAGAGCTTAAACATACCAGTCGCCATTAATGTCGACGGCTTCATTATTACTCACTCCCACGAAAACGTTATTATTCCCGACAAGAAGACGATTAAGAAATATCTACCTGCCTACCAACCTAAGCTAGGTACTTATTTAAATTCTCAACAAGCTATCACTCTGGGCGGATTCTTCACTCCCGAGCACTACTGGCAAGAAAAACGACAAGCGGACGCTGACTTAAAGAAATCTGTAAATACAATTACTAAAGCCTATCGCCATTGGAAAAAATTATTACCCTCTCCTATTGCTTTAAAACCTCGTTTCGATAATGGTTTGGTAGAGTATTGCGGACCTAGCCAGCCTAAAACTTTAATAATTGCCATGGGTTCTATGAGCGGCACTATTAAAGAGGCCTTAAGAGATCAAAATCAAGTCGGGTTATTAAAAATAAGAAGCTTTCGTCCTTTCCCTGGTCGCGATATCGCTCGCTTTGCTCAGCACTGCCAACAACTAGTGATAATGGAAAAAGCCACTTCCAGCGGTGCCTACGGGCCTTTATACAGCGATGTCATGGCTCATGTGCCCCAATTTAAAGGGGTAAGTAGCAATCACATCGTCGGTCTAGGTGGACATGATATTAGTGTTAAAATTATTCATAATATTATTAAATCCTCCCGCCAAGCGGGGCTAAGGTTTTGGTAGAACTATATGCGTCAGCAAATAAACAAAAGATTATTTGGCTTATTCCTCTTTTTTTCTTTATTCTTCAGTTGCTTGCCCCTGGTAGCACAAGCTACTGAACCCATCACCTTTAAACCACAAGTTGGCATCCCTGGTTTTGAAAGTGACATCGTCATGGAAGAAGATAACACTAGTTATATCGGTAAAATGGTGACTAGTTTCTATGACTACGGCCTGGGTATTGCTGGCATTTTAGCCGCTATCGTTATGATGGCAGGAGGTATTATCTGGCTAACTTCGGCTGGCAGCAGCGATAAAGTCGGCCAGGCCAAGACTTTAATTGGCGGCAGCCTGATTGGAGTGGTTATCTTATTGGGCGCCTGGATTATGCTTAAAACTGTCAATCCTTATTTACTGAATTTTAAAATCCGAGACATTAAAGGAGTAGTGCCTATTTTTATGGCCGACGGCGAAGACGGCATGATAGATAATCTAAAAAGTCTACCCGAAGATGCGGAGATAAAACTGTTATGTCTTGGCGCCAACCAAACATGCATTGATACTGACCCACCTTCAATCAATTTAGACATTTCTATTTGTAAACAAAGCCTGCCAGACATCACTTGCAGCGGCAATACCCCACAAAAATGGTGCTGTGCCCGAAGTCAAGAGATAGAAAAAGAAATCAATAAACAGTGCCTACACGAAAACAATGGCACTCCATGCAAACCTACTCCCACCAGTCCGGAAAATAGTGGCTATTGTCATGATAAAAAATGTGACGGTGACAAAATCTGCTGCCTGTGTGGCCAGGGGTGTATTGGTGGAATTTGCACCTACGCTACTTGTATGAATGATGTCACCGTCTCCCAGTGCAATGAGTGGTGTGTTAACGGCTGGGTGGGTTTTGCTACCCAATATTATTCAGGCGGTAGTAAAAACTATACTTGTGCGGGTGGAGCCTATAGCTATTGCCGCGAAAAATAAAAAGATATGGGTAAATACCAAAATCATCATCTTACCCCGGGTCATAATGCCTGCGCTGGCTGCGGACAACTCAGCGCTGTCCAAGCGGTGATGCGGGCCCTTACGGCCGATACCATCCTAGTGAACGCTACGGGTTGTTTAGAGGTGACTACTACCGCCCATCCCCAGAGTGCTTGGCAATTACCTTGGCTACACTCTCTATTTGAAAACGCCGCCCCTGTAGCTAGTGGCATTAAAGCGGCTTTAAAGAAAAAGAAACGCCCAACCAAGGTGGTTATTCAAGCTGGAGATGGTGGAACTTATGATATCGGCTTAGGTCTAATCAGTGGCATGTGGGAGAGAGGAGATGAGATTTTATATATCTGCTACGATACCGAATCTTATTCTAATACCGGTATTCAAGCTTCCGGTTCAACCCCCTGGGGAGCCAATACCGTCACTACTCCGACCGGAAAAAATAGTAGCGGCGCCCAACAAAACAAGAAAGATATGATGAGTATCGCCTTAGCTCATGGCTTAAGTTATGTAGCGCAAAGCACCGCTGCTTTTCCCGACGATATTAGTAATAAGGTAAAAAAAGCATTAGCCACACCTGGTCCCAGCTATATCCAGATCTTAACCCCCTGTGTGCCTGGTTGGAAGATTAAAACCGATGAAACCATTAAGGCCGCACGCTTAGCTGTGCAGAGCGGCCTTTATCCTTTACTAGAATATGTAGGCGGACAACTCAGCGCCTCCAGTATTAATAATAATTTCCAAGCTCAGCCGGTAGACAATTATTTGCTCATGCAAGGACGTTACCGACACCTTAAACCCAAGGAAATAGCACAAATTCAAAATATCGCCGACAAAAATCTACAAATTTACAAAATATGATCAAAAAAATCTTTAGCCTAACTGCCTTGGCGATGATTCTGGTTACTCTTTTTATTCCTCTTAAATTCACCCACGCCGCCGCCACCAAAATGCAAAACTGCTCCTGGGAAGCGCTGCAGGCAGGTAAAACCTACGATCAGATTTGTTTTGAAAAAATTAAAAATTCGGTCTATGACACTAATTGTGCCGGCCTACCCAAGCCAACACCGTATTCTCCGGACGCGGAACTACCTTGTTGTTGTAATGTGGTGACCGAATATTCCTGCACTTGGAAAACTAAAGTTTATGTTGCCGGAGGCGGCACCTACGCCCCTACTGGGCAGTGGGTAGGAGGTTGTGACGCAGATGAAGCTGTCGGTAAAGACTGTGATTTGGCCAAGAAACCTAGCGGAACCAATGTTCAAGCTTATTGCTGTTGCGCCAAAGAAGAACAGCCTTATAAAAAAGCTGATTTCACGATTCCTGAATTTCAAGTGCCAATTGACTCCATCACGCTCAGCCAAGCAGAATGCACTGGGCCTGATAATTCCGGTCAATGCAAGATACCTTGGATAGCTCAGTATATCCAAGGAATATATAGATATGGTTTAGGTATTGGCGGCATCTTGGCTGCCATCGTCCTGATGGCCGGGGGTGTAATTTGGTTGGTGTCAGCCGGCGATGCTTCTAAAATATCCCAAGCTAAAGACCTAATCATTGGTAGTATCACCGGCATGATTATTTTGAGCACCTCTTACATTATTCTCTCTCAAATTAATCCTGACTTAACTTCTCTACGCTCAATTTCCGTACAGATGATAGAACGAATCACTATTGACCCCATTAAAAATGGTAGCGATAGCGGTGTAAACACTTCAGACAAGTGTGCAGAGGAAGGCGACCTCATTAATATCGCCGGCTTGGTCGGCACCAAAGCGCAAACACCGGTACTAAGTACCGAGGGTTATGCTGGTCTAGAAAAAGCGGTGGCTGAAGCAGAAAAACAAGGAGTAGAGCTCTACGTTACTAGCGCTTTTCGCACTGCCACCCACCAACAAAATCTATGGGATGCAGCCGTAGCTAAATATGGCGACGAGACGGTAGCTGCTAAATATGTCGCTCGACCGGGTAGTTGCGGCGGACATCGTAGCGGTAACGCCATTGATGTCTGTATTAAGGGCTCGGTTTCTTGCGGCAAGATGGGCAGTAAAAGTGTAGCTAATTATAGCGACAGTGACGTCGTTAAATTACAACAAATTATGCAAGCTGCCGGCTGGCTCCGTTACTGCGGCGAGTGGTGGCATTTTCAGTATAATGATCCACCCGGAAGTTCGTGTAGCCCCTAAACCGTAATTTAAATTAAAAAAACTACCGACCAAGGTAGTTTTTTGATTAGCAATTTATAAACTGATTAAACGCCCTTATCCATAGCTTCATTAGCCAAACGGTCGGCTTCTTCATTCTGAGCACGAGGAACATGTACAAAACGATAACTCTTAAATTTGGTCAATAAATTATAGACAGCTAAAAATAGCGGCGCTAATTCTTTGTGTTTTACCTTATACTCTCGGTTAATTTGTTTAACCACTAACTCGCTATCTAAAAAGCACTCTACCTGGTCAGCGCCTAAAATCAGAGCCTGTTCTAATCCGGCTAAAAGTGCCTGGTACTCCGCCTGATTATTAGTAGTGTGCCCAATAAATCTAGAGACTTCGGCCAACAAAACTCCTTGCTCATCGTGTAAGACAGCGCCGATACCAGCTGGACCAGGATTACCACGAGCACCGCCATCAGAGTGAATAATTATTTTCATATTTTTTCCGTGACGCGCCAATCAACTAATTTAAGTTGGGCTTCGCGCCGACCATTAAATTCATTGACATCTAAATAGTAGGCAACGTCAATGATATCACCTATCTTTAAATCAGAGTAAGCTTTAGCAGCATTAAAAGCAATCGCCCAGCAAGATGGTGCCGCTATTTCGCTGGTCGCGGCCAACCTAATCTTAACGTGCTGCTGTTCGCTGCCCATCCAAACTATATCTTCTACTCGCACCGCTAAACTAGCAAAACGAGGTTGAGGATTATTCTGACCGAAAGGTGCTAAAGCGCTAATATTATCAGCCAAGTTTAAATTAATATCGGCTAAAGACAATAAAGCATCTAGAGATAATTTAGGAGCTAAGATGGCTGGCGTTAGAGCTGCTTGTGCCAAGATGAATAATTTATTTTTAAAGGCAGCGAGAGCTTCTTCGCTAGTGATAGAAAAGCCGCAAGCCATAGGATGACCACCATACTTATCTAAAAACTCAGCACAAGACTCAATAGCTACAATTAAGTTAAAACCTTCAATAGAGCGACCAGAGCCTTTAAAGCTTAGTTTTGTGGCCGTCATCTGCCCTTTAACCAAATCCGCTCCAGCTTCTTCTACGATACGCGTCACCACTAAAGTGGGACGATGATATTTTTCACATATTTTCCCAGCCACCAAACCGACTACGCCTTCATTCCAGAATTGATCTTCGCCCGCCACGCCCACAATAATAGGAGGCAGGTTGTCGACATCAATTTGCGCCTCTACTTGTTTAATGATTTCTTCGGTAATTTGTTGACGGTTGAGATTACGCTGATTTAACTCTTGAGCTAACACTTTAGCTTCTTCGGCTGTCTCAGCACTAATTAAAGCAAAAGCGCTATTAGCATGGCCCAAACGACTGGCTGCATTTAAACGCGGCCCCAGTTGCCAACCTACGTTCCAAGCCTCGAGAGGTTTATCTAAAGCTATTTTTGCAGTTTGGAAGAGAGCATTAAGGCCCAAACGACGATGCTGATTTAATATTACTAATCCCTGTTTTACCAACCAACGATTTTCTCCCAACAGACTAACCATATCAGCAATGGTGCCTACAGCTACTAAATCCAAAGCACGTTCTGCAATTAAACGTTTTTGGGCGGGCGTTAGTTTAGCTTGATGCAACAAAGCGCAAACTAACTTAAAAGATACTCCTACTCCTGCTAAAAATGGCCAAGGATAGTGATCTGAGGCATCAGCTGGATCAATCACGGGACAAGCTGGTAAATCTTCACGTTTCTCTGGTAGGACATGATGGTCGGTAATAATAATATCTAAACCCAATGCTTTCGCATAAGCAACTTCTTCTTTATTACGAATACCATTATCAACGGTGATAATTAAACTAGCCCCCTGGGACTTAAGCTGCTCTAAAGCTGGCTTATTCAAACCATAGCCTTCGCTGACACGATCTGGTAAATACACTTCAACTTGAGCGTGCAGAGTCTTGAGAGCTTCTGCTAAAACAGCCGCAGACGTTACGCCATCAGCATCGTAGTCGCCATAGACGATAATTTTATTACCAGCCTTCAAGTGCAAAATTACCAAATCAACCGCTGCTTGCATGTCTCGGAATAAGAAGGGATTATAAAACGAAAAACTGCCATCGCCGGTCAAATCTAACACTAGAGACGGATCGATAACATCATCTAAAAAAGCTCTCACCGCTTCCGCGTTGTGTAAACCGCGATTCCAAAGAATATGAGCAACTACCGGATTAACAGCTGGCAGAGAGGCTAAAAATTCAGCTGGAGACGAGGCCGCAATTTGCCATTGTTTTTTCATATGTACTTAGAAAAACATGGCGCCAAAAGTCCAGGCGAGCATGGAAATCATAATTATTACCGACATCACCGTCCATGCCACTTTAATAATTTTGCGACGCTTCATAAAATATAGAAAATTATAAATTAATAAATACCAGTTCCTAACGCTTCAAGATTTTTACAAAAGTGTCGGCCGGAATATCAACGCTGCCTTTGCCCGCGGCCATCATCTTTTTTTTGCCTTTCTTTTGTTTCTCTAATAACTTGCGCTTACGACTAACGTCACCGCCATACAATTTAGCCGTCACATCTTTACGCATAGCCGACAAGCGTTCAGCTGCCACCACTTTTCCGCCAATAGAGGCCTGAATTTTTAACACAAACATTTGGCGCGGCAGGGTATCCTTTAAAATATTGACTATCTCCTTACCCTGGCGGAAAGCGTCGTCACGATAAACAATAGTAGCTAATGATTCTACCGGCTCCTCAGCTACCATAATATCTAACTTCACTACATCAGCAGAACGATAATCAAGATAGTCGTAGTTAATAGAAGCGTAGCCAGCGGACACGCTCTTAATCTTATCATAAAAATCGGTTAAAATCGCCGACAAAGGAATATCGTAATGCAGAATTGCCCTAGCCTCCGCGCTACCAGCCGAAATATACTCAGTATTCTTATAAACACCTCTTTTATCTTGAGCAAGGCTCATAATATTGCCAATATACTCTTGGGGAGTAATCACGTCTAACTTTACCCAAGGCTCTGACACCAAACTAATCTCGGTTGGATCAGGTAGGCGCTGAGGAGTCCTGACAATTAATTCTTCTCCGCTTTTCTTAGTTACTCTATAGGCAACACTAGGCACAGTGACAATCAAATCTAAATCGTATTCTCGACGTAGACGCTCTTGAAATATTTCCAAGTGTAATAAACCCAGAAAACCACAACGAAAACCGACGCCCAACGCATCAGATCGCTCTGGTTCATAAGATAAAGCAGCATCATTCAACTTTAATTTCTCCATCGCCTCCCGTAAATCTTCTAAATCATTGCCCTCGCGCGGAAAGATGCCGGCAAAAACCATGGGCTTAACTTCCGTGTAACCATCTAGAGCTAAAGATGGTTCCTGACTAGTGCCAGCTACCATCGTGTCGCCAACGCGACAGTCTCCCACCTGCTTAAAGCCCGTCACGACATAACCAATGGCACCGGCCGTCAAGGAAGAGGAAGAGTGATATTCTGGCTTAAAGACTCCGACATCTAAAGCCTCGCTGCGCGCTTTAGTGGCTAATAAATTAATAACATCACCCTTCTTAATCTCGCCATCAAAGACTCTGATAAAAGCCACCACTCCTTTGTATTCATCGTATTTGGAATCAAAAATCAAAGCCCGAGCATTAGCACCAGCAGAAGCTCGTGGAGGCAAACCATGAGCAATAACTGCTTGCAAGATGCCATCAACTCCTTCGCCGGTTTTACCAGAAGCACATAAAATTTCTTCCTCTTTGCAACCTAACAAACGCATAATTTCCGCTTTAGTCTTAGGGACATTAGCTGCTGGTAGGTCAATCTTATTAACCACTGGAATAATTGTTAGTTCTTGCTCAAAAGCTAAATAAAGATTGGCTAGTGTTTGGGCCTGTATGCCCTGAGTGGCGTCAACTAAAAGCACGGCAGTTTCTACTGCTGCTAGTGAACGTGAAACTTCATAAGAAAAATCGACATGACCAGGAGTGTCAATTAAATTAAGCTGATAACCTTGGTACTCCATGGTTACCGGCTGCAACTTAATAGTAATACCACGCTCACGCTCGATATCCATGCCGTCTAGAATCTGATTTTTCATCTTGCGCTTTTCCACCGTGTTAGTAATCTCCAACATGCGGTCAGCTAAGGTAGACTTACCGTGATCAATGTGGGCTAAGATGGCAAAGTTACGAATTTTAAAGTTAGAATCAATCATGACAATAAATAATTAGAGTTTGAGATTAAATAAGAAATGGCTATTTTTTGGTTAAAATACCATAACATGTATCAGCTAACCAGGCAAGAGTATAATTACAAACCGCGAGCTTCACCTTGATCGGCTAAATTAGCCTTTTTCCAGGGCAGACGACGTCTCAGTATCACCCAGGCAGCCAATAGCTCTTCGCTCTTAAACAGATAACAGAAAAAGACATAAGCCAGTACACCGCCGCCGCCAGCCACTAAGAGCTGAGTAAAAACACCGGCAAAGGTTTCCATATTAATAAATGGCCAGATAGCGACTTTTAGAATTTGTACCACTGCCCCAGCTCCGATAGCAGCAGCAGCAAACTTGATAACCGAATTAAAAATCTTATCTAAATCTAAAGAGCCAACCCGAAAATACAGCCACAACCAAAGACTCAAGAAATTAATAATACTGGCGATAGAGAAAGCTAAAGCTAAGCCAGCAACTCCTAACTGAAGTCGTAAATATATAGCTAAAATAATATTAACTACAACCGAAAACAAACCTAGATAAAAAGGAGTCCAAGAATCGCGACGAGCATAAAAAACTCTCACCAATAAAGGAATAGTGGCCTGAGCAAATAAGCTAAGAGCAAAAAAACCTAAAGTATCCATAGTCAAAACTGTATCACGCCAACTAAAAGCACCGCTCCCAAAAATAACGCGAATAATTTGAGCACGTAAAGTAATTAATAGAACCGACGCAGGAATAATGAAAAATAATATTTGCCTCATGGTAGAAGAAAATCTGGCTTTTAACTCCTCTGGCTTATAGGCATTTTCCGATAAGAACGGGAAAGCCGCTACCGCGAAAGAAACGCCAAATACCCCCATCGGAAAAGACTGCAAATTATTAGCTAAATTAAAAATTGCCAAAGAACCGCTATCAAGCGAGGAGGCCAAAGCAGTCATAGCCACCAAGTTAACTTGAGAAACAGCGAGAGACAAAGTGCGCGGACCCATCATACCGGCAATTTGGCGTAAACCGCGATTACGTAAATCCAAGTAAAAACGATAAGCAAAACCTAAGTGATAAACCGAGGGTAACTGCACCGCAAAGTGTAGCGCCGCCCCTAACACTACCCCCCAAGCCAGGCCAGTTAAACCAAAGGGTTCTACTAAAAATAAGGCGCCAAAAATAATGCCTAAGTTATAGAAGATAGGCGACAAGGAATAAACAAAAAAACGCTTATAACTTTGTAAAATTCCGCCCAGTACCCCGGACATTCCTAAAAATAAAGGCGATAAAAACATAATCCTCGTCAAAGCAACGGTGTCTGCTTGCACTTTAGGACTAAAACCAGGAGCAATCCAAGCTGTTAAAGGTTGAGCAAAAATAATACCTATCACTGATAAAATTAATAATAACAACAGTAGGGCATTAAAAACATTACTGGCCAACAGGCGTAACTTTTCTTTGTCGCTCGGATTAATCTCCGCGCGTTTAATCATCTCCGAAAAAACAGGAATAAAACCGGCCGACAAAGCCCCCAGCACCACTAGATTGTAGATAAAATCCGGTACTCGAAAAGCGGCATAATAAACATCCAGCTCCACTCCTGCGCCAAAAGCCCCCGCTAAAATATGATCCCTGACCACCCCTAAAAAACGAGAGGCAATCGAAAATAAAGCGACTAGAGCTGCGGCGGCCGTAATACTTTTAATGGGATTATTAGCTAATCTTAGTAAATAAGACATAATTTAAATTAGTTTTGAGTCTGAATTTTTAGTTGTACTGCTTGCAATTTCTGCGCAGCTGCTTGATGGTAAGGGTTAACTCGTAAAACCTCTCGCCACAACGAAGCTGCTTCTAAATAGCGCTGCTTTTCATAATACACCCTTCCCAGATTATATAAAGCTAAATCGTAACCGGGATTAATTGCCAGTTCTTTTTTCAATTCTGCTTCTGCTCGCCATAAATCACCCCGATCAAGATAAACCACCGCTAAATTATTATGCGCCATCGGTTCTTGGTCGTTAAGCAATAGAGATTGGCGAAAATAATTTTCAGCCTTGGCCAAATCTCCGTCCAGATAATGCATTGCCCCCAAATTACGCCAAGCTAAAGCTGCGTGAGGAGAGCTCTCAGTTGCCTGTTGCCAAAAACTGAAACGATCACGGAAATTATTGCTATGCCTCCAAGCTAGAAATGATAATAAAAACAGCAGAGCCGCCAATAGTTGCCGACGGCGCTGCAGTGGCCAATGACGCCAAAAATTATCAGTCTCCGCTAACACAATTAATAAGCCCAGCATAGGCACATACAGCCGATGCTCCATAAAATTACGAAAAATATCACCATCGGGGCGCGAAGACCCTAACATGATAAAAAACCAGAACCACAGTAAGCCAAACAGAGAAGGACCATATTTTTTAACGCGAGCACTATAGAATAAAAACGCTAATAAGATGACAGCTAAAATTCCATAAAACCAAATCACATCTTGAGCTACGGGATAAACTGACAAATTAACAGGGAAAAAAACTTTACCCAAGAAAACAACCGGAGTAGTCAAACTAGTTAACAAAGAAGACCAAATTGAGCCGCTAACAGTAGGCCCCAGAGCAGCTAAACGAGCTAAATACCAGATAATGCCGGCGACTGTCGCTCCAGCCGCGCTTAATCCTAATTTAAACCAAGTAAAATGCTGACGCTCAAATACTATCACCCAGAGTAAAGCCAGAAATGGTAATAAAGCTGTGGTTTCTTTGGTAAACAAGGCTAACAAAAAAAATAACCATAAACAAATCAAATCTAAAAGACGTTCTCTGCGAAACCAGCGTGATAAAAAAATCAGAGCGCTAAAGATAAAGATGGCCGCCAAAACATCATTGCGGCCAGGTATCCAGGCCACCGCCTGTGTCAACGCCGGGTGCACAGTAAAAATCAAAGTTAAAACTAATGCCGAGTCTGCCTTAACGAAAATTAAACGTAATAGGTAAAATAATAAACTGGCAGCCAGAAAATGAAAAATGATATTACTAAAATGGAAAGCAAAAACCGTTCCCCCTCCCCAGTGCCAGTCCCAGACTAAAGACCAAGTTAGCAAAGGGCGATAATAAAATTTATTTTGCCCGAAAAAAACATCATTAAAGAATATTTCTGCCGGTTCCGCTCGCTCCAAAATAGCAGCATTTTCTAAAATCAATTGCTGATCGTCAAAATAGCTATAATCAAAAAATAAGCTCTGCCCATAAACAATGACCGCTGCTAGGGCGATTAAAAAATAGGCATGCCATTGGCGCCACTGATAAGTTGTTTTGAAATTAAACTTATGCAGAAAATTCATAAACTAAGGACGATAACCGAACCAATAAGCGACGGCTATAATTAAAGTGCTAAAACCGTAACGCAAACTACGACGCCAGTTAATAGATGAGGCTTCGGGAAAATAGCGCACCGGCACGGGAATCTCGCCTAAACGCCACTTTCTAGAAACTAATTGAAATAATATTTGAGAATCAAAAACAAAATCATCACTAGTTTGGCTTAAATTTAAACTCTCCAACGCCTGACGCGAATAAGCCCTCATGCCCGTATGCCACTCCGAGAGGTTCTGTCCACTAACCAAATTCTCAACTAATGTTAAAAAACGATTGGCATAATATTTGTAGCGTGGCATACCGCCGGCCAGGGCTTCTTGGCGACTGCGAATACGCGATCCTAACATAACATCGAAATAACCATCAGCGATAAAAGTTACAAAATAAGATACCAGACGCGGATCATATTGATAATCTGGATGAACCATAACCACAATATCGGCTCCTCGTTTTAAGGCTAAATGATAACAAGTTTTTTGGTTAGCACCGTAACCTAAATTACGCTCATGGCGAAAAACAATTAATCCCAGTCTAGCGGCTAACTCGGCAGTCTGATCATGGCTTCCGTCATCAACTAAAATAATTTCATCAACCAGCGATGGTAAATCAGCCACGGTGCGCTCTAGAGTAGCGACGGCATTATAGGCTGGCAATACTACAACAATCTTATTACCGGCGTACATAAAGTAGGCAAGCTAAAATCGCCACTAACCACAAACCAGCGACTAAAGCCACATTAAAATATAGCAAAAAAAGACCGGGAAAAATAAGTTCACAAACTGCTCCTAACAATAAAAGACCACTTAAAAAATAAACGGCCTCTTTCATTAAAAGCGCTACCACTGATCTAGAAATGTCTCGTTTTTTTTCAGTCATGAAATTTATTTAATTAAGAACCAGTTCACGTAATTTTTCCCATAAGCTTTTACCATAAAACCTAACTCTAATCTCCTTAATTTCAATCAAGCCACCAGCACCATTATCCAAATTTAAACCTGGAACTGATAAAATTAGGCTGTAACGGCCGTTTTCGCGATAAAAATCACTAACAGCAAAGTCCAAAGAAGAAGTCAGCCAGCCGTCCTCACCAACGCTAGATAGATTATACTCAGCCAAAACAAAATCCAACTGTTCTGCTAAGGGCGCAAAACGATCAAAGCGCGGATAATCTGGATTTAATAAAGATTCAGCGCTACCAGCAAAAACGCCGTTATTCTCTAATACTACCCCGCCCCGCTCTAAAGTAACGGCTTGAACACCATTAACACGATGACGTAATTCATACTGGCGATAGATCTCTTTCATCTCCAAACTAGCTTGACCTAAAACTACTGTCTGCAAAGCCACCGGGTCCACTGCTTTGAGTTGCAAATAGCTAGCATCGGTTAACAAAGAAACTGGGCCGTCAGTAACAGGCCAGACTTTATTGATAGCCGACAAATAAATCGAAGCGGAGCGAAAAGAGGCTAAAATCAGATCGTCTCCAGCCTTAAATTCTACTCGATATAGACCAGGATTCAAGTCTTCTTTACTGAGCTTAAAGGCTTGAGCCGAACTAATATTGCCACTCTCCTCTAATTCTGGGCGTTGGTCAGGTAGACTAACTTGAGCAATTTGATGTTGTCCGGCAAAGACCAAAATTTCAGCGTCATCCCGATCTTTATTATTATTCAAATCTTGGATTGATCCACTAAGCTCTAATTGTCCGTCTGGCGAGTAGAGATAAAATTGATGAGCACCACGCAAAGCATAAGGAAATATACTGTCAGTCTTAACTTGATTTAAATTGGCTAAATTGAGTGCCGGTGGCATCTGAGTTAAATCAAGGTTATATACTGCTAAACAGCTGCCTGAAGTGCATACGCCCGCCCGCCGCCAAGTTGATAAAAAATCTGAGATGGAATCAAATTTTGGCTGACGCTGCCACAAGCGTAGATTGCCGTCAGCCACTTCATGCCAACCAGCTAGACCCCGCTCTAACCATAAATTATAAACCGGCTGTAACTGATAACGCCATAATTTTTTATCGGCCAAAAAACCGGCTTCAAAAATAGGAGTGGCTGAACTTAATTGGGGGCGATAACTAATCTCTACTTCCGCCCTACTAAAAGCCCTGGGGCTAAAAACAGAAAAATATACCGGTTCAGCTAAAACTAAAAGCGAACCATTTTGGCTACGAGCAACTCGCTCTGAGGGTGAGGCGGAGCCGAGACAAGACGATCCCGATAACAGTCCGTAATAATTGCGACTAAAATCTTGACTACAAGTCCAAGCACCAGTAGGAGACACCAACTGATAAGCAAAAAATAGGACGATTAATCCCAATAAAGCTAGCCAAAATATTCTGATATTCTTGATTATTTTTAACATAAAAGAAGATTTTTTCTTGGTCTGCAATCTTTAGCAAGCTACTTCTATTATACTAGATTTATATAAAAATAACAGGGAAAAATAAAAATCCTTCCATATCAGGAAGGATTTTTAACTAACTGCTAAAAGGTTAAATCTAAGACTTGCCGGTAGTAGCCTGGGGTTGAATTTGCTCATACTCTTCCCTTGCTTTTTTACCCTTATACCCCGTACCAGCCGGAATTAAGCAACCAATAATAACATTCTCTTTAAGGCCTTCCAGGTAGTCAATTTTACCGTTAACAGCCGCTTCAATCAAAACGCGTGGAGTCTCCTGGAAAGATGCCGCCGACAAAAAGCTGTCCGTCGTCAAAGAAGCTTTGGTAATGCCCATAAGTAAGCGGTCGGCCTTGGCGTGGTCTTTAACTACCTGATTGGCGTGTTCAAAAACTTCAGCCTCAACTGTTTCTCCGGGCAACATGTTAGTATCACCGGGATCCTTAATCAAATAACGGGAGAACATCTGCCTAGCGATAATTTCTACATGTTTATCATTTAAAGGCTGGCCTTGAGAAGAATAAACATATTGAATTTCCCGAATAATATATTTTTGAGTCTCTAATTCACCTTTCAGCTTATAGAGCTCACGCAAATCCAGACTACCCTCGGTCAACTGAGTGCCCTTTTCTACGGTATCACCATCTTTAACCATTAACATCGTGCCCTTCAAGATAGAAAACTCCTTAATCTTATCCACCTCTTTAGCAACGCCAATAAATTTATCATTAACTACGACTAAGCCCGCACTCTTAGCTTTTACGCTTTCGCCGGCCACTCGGAAAAGTTCAGTATTTTTTGCTACCTTATCGCCATCCTTAACTAAAACTTCAGCCGATAATTTTTTCTTATCCTTAGCGGTGGCACCAGAAGCTAATTTCATTTCGTTAATCTTTTCAGAGAAATAGTATTTTTCCTGCTCCTTACCACGATAGATGATGCTTAAAATCTTAGCCTGCATATTAGGCACGACAATGTCTTTGCCGTCTTGATCTTTAATCGTCTTCTGAGCATATTCAATCTTTACCTGGCCGGCGACATCAGACATTAACGCCTTTTTCTTCGGACTTCTAGCTTCAAATATTTCTTCTACACGCGGCAAACCTTGAGTAATATCGTCCTGTCCAGCTACACCACCAGTATGAAAAGTTCTCATCGTTAACTGCGTACCAGGTTCACCGATAGACTGAGCGGCGATAATGCCGACTGCCGAACCAAGTTTAACTTCTTTATTATAGGCCAAATCCCAACCATAACACTTAGCGCAAACGCCTTTATGTAAATGACAACTCAGCACTGAGCGCAAGTATAAAGCATCGACAGACTTGGCTTTAAAGTCTCTAGCCACATCTTCACTAATCAAAGACCCGGCCTTCAAAATCACTTTACCCTTATCATCCTGTAAATCTTGAGCTAAGTAGCGACCAATAATTTTCTTATAGAAATCTTCACCCGTCTTATCGGTTTCTGCCCGAGTATAAAGTACGCCCTTCTTATCGCCGCAGTCCTCTTCAGTGACAATGACATCCTGAGAAACATCAATCAAACGACGAGTCAAATAACCAGCGTTAGCCGTTCTTAAAGCGGTATCGGACAAACCCTTGCGTACACCGTGAGTGGAGATAAAATATTCCAACACTCCGAAGCCTTCTTTAAAATTACCCTTCACCGGCAATTCAATAATGGCACCGGAAGGAGAGGTCACCAAACCTTTCATGCCTAAAATCTGCACTGGCTGAGCCCAAGATCCGCGCGCACCGGAATCAATCATAGAATACACGGGCAAAATATCCAGCAAACCCTTCTTACAAATATCAGCAATTTTGTCCTTCGTATTAGTCCATTCTTCGATGACCTTAGCGTAGCGCTCACTCTCAGTCAACAAACCCTCTTCATACTGTTCCTGGATTAAATCTACGTTCTTGTTAGCGCTATCAATCAAGCGATCTTTTTCTGGTAAAGTCGGTAAATCGCCAAAACCCCAAGATAGCCCGGATTTAGTAATAAAGGAAAAGCTCTTATTCTTCAGATTATCGATAAACTTAACTGTTTCCTCCTCGCTATAAAGACGTAAGCACTCTCTAATTAAGTCCTTTAACTTGCCCTTGCCCACAACTTCATTGATGTAGCGTAATTTCTCGGGCAGTATTAAATTAAAAATCATGCGACCAACGGTAGTGCGAATACGTTCACCGCCAAGTTTTATAATAACTGGTTCATTCAGAGCCACATGCCCATTATCATAAGCCAACATGGCGTCACTATCATCATAAAAATGCTTCAACTCTTGGTTTTGACGATCCTTATAAGCCGGATCTTCTAAAGTAATATAATAAGTACCCCACACGATGTCCTGGGCAGGAGCAACAATGGGATCACCGGTAGCTGGTTTGAGCAAGTTATGAGAAGACAGCATGATGTTGGCTGCCTCATTCTTAGCATCCTTAGTTAAAGGCACATGCACCGCCATTTGGTCGCCGTCAAAGTCGGCGTTAAAAGCTGTACAGACCAAAGGATGAATCTGAATCGCCTTGCCTTCAATCAAAATCGGCTTAAAGGCCTGGATACCTAAACGATGCAGGGTGGGGGCGCGGTTTAATAATACATAAGCCTCCTTAACCGTTTCTTCTAAAATATCCCAAACTTCATCATGTCCGGCTTCAATATAACGAGAAGCGCTGCGCACATTGTGCACAATCTCTCGTTTGATTAACTGGCTGATGATAAAAGGTTTAAATAATTCAAGTGCCATAATCTTGGGCAAACCGCACTGATCAAGATTAAGCTTAGGATTAACCACAATTACGCTACGGCCGGAATAATCTACGCGCTTACCCAACAAATTTTGACGAAAACGTCCCTGTTTACCTTTAAGGCCATCGGCCAAAGATTTTAACTGACGCTTCTGTCCGGTAGAAGCGGTAACGGTTTTAGTATGACGAGCGGAGTTATCAATCAAGGCATCAACTGCTTCCTGCAACATGCGTTTTTCGTTGCGGCAGATAACCTCCGGAGCATTTAAATCAATCAGTTGCTTTAAACGATTGTTGCGGTTAATCACCCGACGATATAAATCATTTAAATCAGAGGCTGCAAAACGACCACCATCTAAAGCCACCATAGGGCGTAAATCGGGCGGAACCACTGGTAACACGGCTAAAATCATCCACTCGGGACGTAAATTATTATTACGGAAGCTCTTGAGCAACTTCAAGCGCTTAATCAACTTATCGCGTTTAGAATCAACGGCGTCCTTAAGTTTTTCTTCAACCTTAACCACGCTCTTTTCCAGGTCAATTCTTTCCAAGAGATGGCGAATAGCTTCAGCGCCGATACCAGCTTCAAACAAGTGACCAAATTTCAAACTTAAATTTTGATACTGATGTTCAGACAAGATTAACAACGGCTTGAGCTCTTTTAACTCCTTGGTAACCTGGATAAAATCTTCTTCTAAATTCTCGGCCTTTTCATCGCGCTCTTTAGTGGCCACTTTAATGGCTTCTTTAATCTCATCATCAGCGTCATCCTTACTCTTGCCATCTTTAATCAGCTGTGCACGACTATCTTGAGCGCGCTTAACCTGTTGATTAAATTCATTGTCTATACTCTTGCGTTTTGATTTATGCTCACTCTTAATTTGTTCTAAAGCAGCCTCTTTAAGACCTTCGTCAACATCAGTGACAATAAAGCTAGCAAAATAAATTACCTTCTCCAAAGATTGGATACCTAAGTTAAGTAGTAAGCCAATTTTAGAGGAAATGCCGCGTAAAAACCAGATATGCGTACAAGGTATCTGCAGATTGATGTGGCCCATGCGTTCACGACGAACCACGCTACGTGTAACTTCTACGCCGCATTTATCACAAACAATACCCTTATAGCGAATCTTCTTATACTTGCCGCAAGCACATTCCCAATCCTTGGTCGGACCAAAAATCTTCTCGCAAAACAAGCCGTCTTTTTCAGGCTTCTGAGTGCGATAGTTGATGGTTTCCGGACGAATCACTTCTCCATGAGACCAAGAAAGAATCTCTTCGGGAGAGGCGAGCTTCAGGCGGATGGCGTTGAAGTCGCTAGTTTTAATTGGGTTCAACATATATATTATGGAATAAATTGATTAAAACTTTGGCCTAAAACTACTCTTCAGTCGGTGCTGGGCCCTCTACCCGATCTTCAGCCACAATAATTTCCGGCTTATCATAATCATAGCGAGGGTCTTGTTTCTCTGCTAAATCCAGCTCTGTTTCTACTTCTGAAGCTGGTTGGCCGCCACTGCCTCCCAACAACTCCACACTTAAACCTAGGCCTTTAAGTTCGCGAATCAATACATTGAAAGATTCTGGCACGTTCAGTTTTTCTATTTCTTCACCTTTAATGATAGCTTCATAAGCCTTGCTGCGGCCAGGAACATCGTCAGACTTAATGGTCAACATCTCTTGTAAGGTGTGAGAGGCACCATAGCCTTCCAAGGCCCAAACTTCCATTTCACCAAAACGCTGGCCACCGAATTGAGCTTTACCTCCTAAAGGCTGTTGCGTAATCAGAGAATAAGGACCGATAGAACGCTGGTGAATCTTGTCTTCCACCATGTGATTCAATTTCAACACATACTTATAGCCCACCGTAATCTTGTGATCGAAAGCTTCGCCGGTACGACCATCAAAAAGCGTAACTTTACCATCTTCCGGTAAACCGGCCTTCTTGAGCTCGCCTTTGATTTGATCTTCATTGATACCATTTAAGGCGGGGGTAGCAATTCTATAACCAAGCTTCTGAGCAGCAAAACCTAAATGAGTCTCTAGCAACTGGCCAAGATTCATACGAGAGATAATACCCAAAGGAGAAAGAATAATATCAATAGGCGTGCCGTCGGCTAAATAAGGCATATCTTCAGCCGGCACCACCTTAGAGATAACACCCTTATTACCGTGACGACCAGACATCTTATCGCCCACCTGAATCTTACGTAAATTGGCCACCGAAACTTGGATTGACTTTAATACTCCAGCTGATAACTTATCACCTTCCTCGCGGGAGAAAATCTTCACATCTACCACTTTACCGTGTTCACCGTGTTCGAGATATAAAGAAGAATCACGGACATCTTTAGCTTTTTCCCCGAAAATAGCACGTAATAATTTTTCTTCAGCTGATAAAGTAGTCTCGCCTTTGGGCGTAATTTTACCAACCAAAATATCACCAGAAGAAACTTCGGCACCGATATGAATAATGCCGTCTTCATCCAGATTCTTTAATTTCTCCTCGCTGATGTTAGGAATATCGTTAGTAATAACTTCCGGACCTAACTTCGTGTCACGAACATCAATAGTATAATTTTCAATGTGAATGGAAGAATAGACGTCTTCTTTCACTAAACGTTCAGAAATAATTACAGCGTCTTCATAGTTATAACCATCCCAGGTCATAAAAGCTACCAAAACGTTGCGTCCTAGAGCCAATTCTCCATTATTAATAGAAGGTCCGTCGGATAAAATCTGATCGGCTTTTACCTTATCTCCAACCATCACTAAAGGATGCTGATTAATACAAGTAGAAGAATTGGAACGCAAAAATTTATTCAATACGTATTTAGTAATTTGGCCTTTTTTGTTTTCCACCTCAATCACGTCGGCATCTGATTTCACTACTACGCCGTCTTCTTTAGCAATAATCACATGACCGCTGTCACGCGCCGCCCGCGCTTCTACGCCGGTACCAACAATAGGCGCTTCCGCTTTAACCAAAGGCACAGCCTGACGTTGCATGTTAGTGCCCATTAACGAGCGCTGGCCATCGTTATGTTCCATGAAAGGAATTAAAGAAGTGGCAATAGAAATAATTTGATTAGCAGCCACGCCGACAAAATCAATCTTGTTCACATCCTCCACTCCCGGTTGGCCATATTTGCGCACCTCATAACGACTGACAGCAAAACAACCATTGGCATCCACTGGAATAGTAGAGTCAACGGTAATAAATTTCTCTTCTTCAAAAGCATCGATATAGACAACTTCATCGGTGATACGGCTGCCACTCTTCTCGTGTTTAACACGACGATAAGGGGTTTCTAAAAAGCCATAGCTATTTAAACGAGCATAACTGGCTAAGTGACCCACTAAACCAATATTTGGACCTTCTGGAGTAGCAATAGGACAAATACGACCGTAGTGAGTGGCATGAACGTCGCGGACGTCGAAACCAGCACGCTCCCTGGTTAAACCACCTGGACCCGTGGCTGACAAACGACGCTTATGCTCCAACTCGGCCAAAGGATTAGTTTGATCCATGAATTGAGAGAGCTGGGAAGACATGAAAAACTCCTTTACCACACCAATAACTGGGCGGGAATTAACCAATTTATTCGGAGTTAGAGTGGCAATATCGGTAGTAGACATGCGATCCTTGATGATGCGCTCCATACGTGCCAAACCCACACGGAAACGATTCTGAATCAGGCCGCCGATGGCGCGAATGCGACGATTACCTAAGTGATCAATATCGTCTTCGGCTTCCTTGGTAATATTCAAACGAATTACTTCTTTGACAATCAACAACAAATCTTCTTTGCGTAAAACTCGATTCTCTTTTTTGTTAGCTAAATCAAGACTAAAACGGCGGTTAAGTTTATAACGGCCCACTCTGCCAAAATCATAACGATCAAAGCGGAAAAACATGGAATGAATCAACTGACGAGCATTTTCTACCGAAGCTAAATCACCAGGTCGAATACGACGATAAACTTCCTGTAAACCCTCGGCTTCGGTCTTGGCCGTATCTTTTTCTATAGTAGCTTCAATGTAAGTCGGTTCGTCACTGCTCTTAACTAAATCAACGTCGCTGAATAATTTTTTCAATTCCTCGTCGGTTTCATAACCAAAAGCACGCAAGAGCGACGTCACCGCCACTTTGCGTTTTCTATCAATACGCACCCAAATTACTTTGTTAGAGTCAGTTTCAATCTCTAACCAGGCGCCGCGATTAGGAATAATCTTCGCACCGTAACATTTTTTACCTTTAATAAACTCGGCGGTAAACATTACCCCAGCAGAACGAATCAACTGAGATACGACGACACGCTCAATTCCATTAATAATAAAGGTGCCTTTATCGGTCATGATGGGGAAATCCCCTAAATAGACCTCCTGATTAGATACATGGTCAGTCTTCTTGTTAACTAAACGCGTCTTCACTCGCAAAGGCGCTTCATAGGTAATATTCTTTTCACGGCTCTCCACCTCAGAAAACTTCGGCTCATCTAAATAATAATCTTCAAAATATAATTCTAAATCGCGGCCGATAAAATCGGTGACAGGATTAATTTCGTCAAATAATTCAGCTAAACCCTCTTCTAGAAACCAGCGATAGGAATCTTTCTGAATTTCAATCAAATCTGGCAAGGGCATTACTTCCTTGAAGTCAGTAAAGAACTTGCGCTCGGCGATTTTTTTATCCACGGCAGTCGCATTAGACATAGAACTTTAGGGGCAGCAAACCAATCGCCATCTGTGGAGCAGAAGGGCGATAGTCCGGCCTGAATTTTATTGACTTGATGAGGGGCGCTTTCAACAAAAAAATCTCAAACTTCTCACAGCTTGAGTTGGGAGTTGAATATTTAGTTGCGCCTGGAATTTATAATCACTTTAGAATAGAGGTTATTTATAAAGTGAATTTTGGCAAAAAATACAAAAAAAACGGAATGTAGGACAGAGAATAATTTTACACCTTACCGACCGTTTTTTTAATTTTTTTACCTAATAGCTGATTGTATTTTCTATAATATTACAATAGCCAATATTTGTCAATACACAGCTTGTACACAGTTATTTAAACCGACAAAAGATTGACCAACTCTTCCCTGACCACCTGTCTATCATCCCAAGGCTCTTTAGTTTCCCGTGGTCCACAAATATATTGCTCTGCCCCCTTGCCGGTAATTAGAACTAAATCGCCAGGTTGGGCTAAACGTAAAGCCTCCCTAATAGCCAGACGACGGTCTAAAATCTTATATAAATCTTGTCCTAAAGATTTGCCGGCATGTTCGACCCCCAGAGCTACTTGATCAATAATTAGCTGAGGATCCTCATCATACGGGTCTTCGTTAGTAACAATAACGATATCCGCCTTTTCTCCTGCCATTTTTCCTAATAAAGGACGACGAGACTGATCGCGGCCACCTCCGGCAGAACCCAGGACGTGGAGTAAGCGCTCGTGGGGCAAGAAATCCAAATTCTGATACAGTGCCTCCAAAGCTTTGGGCTCAAAGGCGTAATCGATTAGCACGGTAAATGACTGTCCCAGTTCAATCTTTTCCATTTTACCAGCCAACACCTTAATCTCAGCTAGGGCGACTATCAACTCCTTGCTAGTAATATCCAAAGACAGTGCTGCTGCCAGGGCGGCCACAGCATTGAAGACATTATAGGAACCAAGAATTGGCAGATGATAACGCTCACCAGTCAAGTAAAAATCGGAGCCAGCAGCTTCAGAAAATAAAGGTTCAAATAACAATAACTCCGGTCTCGGCTGCACCTCCTCTCCTCCTGCGCCAGCTAAATGATGTGCACGCAAATCTTTATTTAGAGTATAGACGTACTTCCTTTCAGCCGGAAATGATAAAAAATAAGAAGCGTGTTCATCGTCACCGTTTACAATAATACTCTTTTTTATTTTTCTCAACTCAGTTTGACGCAAGCCACTTGGCTTCAGCACCACCTTACGCTTCTCATCTAAATACTTAAGTTGACAACGCTGTAAATGCGCAAACAGCTTGCCCTTAGCTTGTTTATAATTTTCAAAGCCGCCATGAGCCTCAATATGCTCTGGGTACAGATTAGTAAAAAGTATGATGTCATAATTGATAAAACGATGCCTAAATTGCTCAATACCTTGAGAGGTTGTTTCTACAATTGCCACTCGACAACCATTTTTAACCATTTGTCTCAACATTTTTTGTAAAAAAAAGCGTCCTGGCATGGTCATCTTCTTGTCGTTTAGCCATTCACGCTGACCATCGTTAAACTGAGCAGTTGAAGTATAGCCAGCCTTATAACCGCTAGCTGATAATAGACGAGACAAGAAATAGACTGTGGTAGTCTTGCCGGTAGTGCCAGTGACGCCAATAATCAAAAGCTGACGACTAGGAAAGCGATAATACAAAGCTGCCAAATAACCTAGCACAAAATGATAGGCAGGCTGACAAACCCGGAAGATCTTAAAAGGAATAATCTTTTTTATTTTTGCAAGCATATATTTTATTATAACAAGAAAAGAGAAAAGAAAAAACTTTACCACAAAGGCCGTTGCCGGCCTTTAGGATGTAATCATATTGTTTAACTATTCGTTCAACGACTGAAAAACATACCGTCCTCTTCTTCATCAAAAACTCTAGGCTTAACCTCTCTCTTCGGAGCTTCTACTGGCTCTTGAGGGGCTGGCATAGACTCTAAAATTTCGTCTTCATCTTGGATGTCATCTTCCGGGCCGGTGTCGTCTAATAAAAAGTCGGGGGTATCATTATCCGTTTCGTCGGCCGCCAGTACTAATTCTTCCGCCTCTTCATCATTTTCAGTCTCGGCAACAAAAGCTAAGGTGTCATCATTGCCTTCGTCAGCCAAATAACTACTAGGAGCTGCGGCCTCGCTGCGATGGTGAACCGGTAAAGCGCTGACACTTTGACTCTGCATATTTTCAAATTGTTCTCTACTGATTAAGATTTCACGTGGCTTAGAACCATTAGATGGACCGATAATACCAGCATCCTCCAGCATGTCCAATATTTTAGCAGCCCGGCCGTAACCAATAGATAAACGACGTTGCAATAGAGAAGTGGAAGCCTTACCGGCTTTAATAATAATCTCTTGGGCTTCAGCCATCAGTTCATCTTCATCGCCATGAGTGCCATCCAAGCCAACTCCGGCTACACCACCAACTTTTTGACGGTCAGTGACACCTTCTAAATAGTCAACCTCGCCGCTCTTTTCTTTAATATAACTAATTACGTCATTAATTTCTTGATCGCTCACATAGACGCCTTGAATACGTTTTGGCTTAGCCAGCTCAGCGGTAGTTAATAACATATCACCCTGGCCCAACAGCTTCTCCGCCCCACTCATATCTAAAATCGTCTTAGAATCAACCAAAGAGGCTACAGAAAAAGCGATACGAGCAGGCACATTGGCTTTAATTAAGCCGGTAATAACATCTACACTAGGACGCTGAGTAGCTAAAATTAAATGTATCCCGACCGCCCGAGACATCTGAGCTAAACGAATAATAGCTGCTTCCATTTCCTTACCGGAAGTCATCATAAAATCAGCCAGTTCATCGATGATAAAGATGATGTAGGGCATTTTTTCCGATGGCTTATCACTATTATAGCTCTGGATATTCTTTTTGCCCGCCTTGTTAAGCACATCGTAACGACGATCCATTTCGTTAAGGCACCATTTCAAGGCATTAATAGTTTTAGATACGTCGGTAATAACAGGAGTTAATAAATGAGGAATACCATTATAGGCTGGCAGCTCTACCCGCTTAGGATCAACCATGATGAAGCGTAAATCTTCGGGATTATTTTGATACAACAAAGAAATAATAATGGTATTTAAACAAACTGATTTACCGGAATTAGTCGCTCCTGCCACCAACAAGTGAGGCATGCGCGTAATATCATAAATCCAGGAAGTGCCAGAAACATCCTTACCCAAAGCAATCATCATGTTGTGTTTACGCCCCTTAAACACCCCGTCTTCCAAAATTTCTCTTAACCCTACAATCGCCTTAGTTTTGTTAGGCACCTCTACCCCCACCAAGGACTGACCAGGAATCGGCGCTTCAATACGAATAGGATGCGCGGCTAAAGCCAAAGACAAATCATTATTTAAGGTAATGATGCGAGAGACTTTTACCCCCTCAGCTGGTTTAAAGGTATACTGAGTTACAGTCGGTCCAACCTTAGTATCAGCCATATCCACTGCTATGCCAAAATTTTCTAGAGTACGCTTGATTTTAGCTGCTCCGGTTTGAGTATCGCCGCTGATAGCTTGGCCAGCCTTACCATTTAATAATTCCAAAGGCAAGTCAATCCTAATCTGTTTTTTGGGTAAAATTATTTTTTCTTGTACGCGATCATTAACGGACTGGGAAATTTTGGCGTGTACGGCTGCCACCTCTTCGGCGACCTCTTCATCAACTTCTTCTATGGCAACCGGCTTACGCTGCCAAGATTCCAATATTTCCTCTTTGGCTCGCTCCACTAATTGGCTACCCCGATCATCCGGTTCGGCTGGCGCAGGCGAAAAAATACCCCGAAAAGCCTGGGTAATAGTCTTGAAAATAGCAGCCAGAAAACTTTCTTTACCAATGATTTTAGACAAAGAAGTGTTAAAAACAATTACTAAAGAAACTAAAAATAAACACAGTAAAATAATAACTCCGCCCCAAAAACCGAAGCAATAAAAGAAAAATCTACTTAAGTAGTAACCGGCATAACCACCGCCAATACCCTCTTTAACGCCGCTTAACCATTCCGCCTGGTCTAAGAAAAAATGAAATAAAGTCTGATAAGAAACAAAAAGTAATAGCAAACCCAAATAATCACTAAATTTAACCTCCACCGTCTTATCACGCACTAACAATATGCCCCAGAAAAGAAAAATCAACGGCACCAGCCATTTACCGAAGCCAAAAATAAGGGTCAACCACTTAGACAAGAAGAGGCCGGCTTGGCCAGAAAGATTAAACAAGCCCAATAAAGCGATAAGGCCGAAAGCGAAGACAATAACAATGCCGATGCTGCGCTTAGCTCTATTGTCTAGCTCAAAACTAGGTAGATTAAACTCTGCCAGAGAATTAGCGGCGTTTTTCTTTTTTCTACCCATAAAAGTAAAGGCCTCCGTCAACACGGTGGCGTTAATAACTACGCTCTCATTATACAAAAAGCGAGACGAAAGCTCAAATCAGACGATTCTACGCCCAATCTAATTAATCTCAATGTCAATAAAAACAATCTTAGGGAAACGCTCTTGGATGCGCTTTTCGATTTCATCTATTTTACGCCCAATTAAACGGGGTACCCGGTCCATATAGTCCACGCAAAATTTCATATACTCCTCGTAATCTCCCTGAATTTCCTTATATTCATTGGCTAAAAAATGATAACTCTCTAGATACTGAATCATGGCGGCGGCATTAAATTCTACATCACATTTAATCAGATATTTATCAATGTCTAAAACGGCCGACTTGAAGTCAATTAATTTTTCAATCGTCGGATCAGATAGTAGAATCTTTTTTACCTCCGCTTCTATCTCTGGCGGAATAGAAGTAGTGACTAAATAATGTCTATTCTTATTAATTAACATCACCGCCGCCACACCTAGCAACACGCCGATAAAAATAGAACCGCCCGCATCCCAATAATGATTACCGGTAAACTCCGTTAAGAGATATGCTAACAAAGCCACTAAAACCCCGAAAACAGCCAGACCATCTTCGTAGACCACGGCCAAGGTGGTGGGGTCGGCCGTCTTTAATATTTTTAACCAGCGCTGACCTTGATGATCACGACGTAATTCACGAAAAGCTAGCCAGAGAGTAAAGCTCTCGATAACAAAAGAGATAATTAAAATAAGTACTGGCCAAAAGCTAAAACGAAAGGTTGAAGGCTGCCACAAGGCAGACACGCCATGATAAACAGTAACACCAGCGCCAACAAAAAAGATACCGCAAGCAGAAATAAGCGCCCAAATATAACGCTCGCGGCCATGGCCATAAGGATATTCTACTGAAATAGCTAAACGTGAACGCTTTAAACCAACCAGAAGCAAGGATTGGTTAGCAGTATCAGCAAAACTATGGATAGCCTCAGAAAACATCGCGCTAGAACCAGAGACTAAAAAACCAAGGAATTTGCCAACACAGACGGTAGCATTTCCTACAAAAGCGGCCAAAACTGGCCAAAAGCCAGCAGAATGAGCGGAAGACATAAAATAAAATATTACACTAAATCATACAGACGACGATAGGCTGGAGCTGAGGCAGACCAGGACCAGTCTTGTCTCCTGCCGGCCAAACGTAAAGCCTGAAATTTTTTCGGCTGACGATAATAAAGACGCAGAGCCTGTTCTACTATTTTCGTAAATGCTGGAATAGTATAAGTAGAGAAAGTTAATCCAGTCTGACCGTGCTTAACTGTATCTTTCAAGCCTCCAGTAGCACGGACGATGGGCACGGCGCCATAGCGCATCGCCATCATCTGAGTTAACCCGCAAGGTTCAAATTGGGAGGGTACTAAAAAATAATCAGCAGCAGCGTATAAATTACGGGCTAACGCGTTATCAAAAGCGACTACCGTCCTAATATTGGCAGGTAAGGCGCTCTGCAGACTTAAAGCAATATTTTCATATTTCTTTTCACCGCTGCCCAATAACACTAATTTAAAAGCATAGCGCTGAGCGAGCTGCCGCCACGCAGTCTCGGCAAATAGATCTAAGCCTTTCTGACTGGAAAAACGAGCAATAAAAACGAGTAAAGGAGAGCCATCCTCTTGCCAGCCAAAATAACTGAAAACCGCCTTCTTATTAACCTGTTTCCCCGCGGTTAAATTAAGTGAGGTATAGTTGTCTACCAACCACCGATCTGTTTCTGGATTATAATCATTGACATCTATGCCATTAACAATACCCACTAAATCACGGCGACGGCTACGTAATAATTTATCTAAGCCTTGTCCATAAGCACTAGTTAAAATTTCCCTAGCATAGGTGGCGCTCACTGTTGTAATCTTATCAGCGGTAGCAATGCCGGCTGCTAATAAATTAACTGTTTGATTATCTTTACCAAGATTAACACGCCCTAAAAAAGAGGTCTCCTGAAAACCAAAAGCCTTTAAGGTGGTAATATCCGTCCAGCCTTGATGCTGTAAATTATGAATAGTTAAAATTAACCCTGGACGTCGTTTTCTAACCGCTAGTTCAGTAATAATGGGAGCGGCATGAAAATCATGAGCATGGATAACTGCCGGACGAAAAGGTAAATAAGACAAAGCAACTAAAGCGGCCCGACAAAAAAACAGATATTTACTAATATTATCGCCGTCATAAACATTACCGGAAAAATATTTTTTGTTGACTAGCAAATAATAATGTACGCCCTGCACACGAACTTCACGCACGACAACCCTCTCCCTCTGGCCACCAATTACTACATAAAAAGTGGCTATGCTTTTTGCCCGTAGACCGCGCCACATAATTGATCCGTGAGCAGGCATTAGAACTCTAGCTTCAATTTGTTGTGACTTTAAGGCCGCAGGCAAAGAACCGACCACGTCCGCCAAACCGCCGACTTTAGCCAAGGGAGTAGCTTCAGCTGCGCAAAATAATACTTTTTTCTTAGATTTAATCTTGGGCATGTTTGTTGGTGTTAATATTTTCCTTAACGCGCTCAATAGCCAAAGCCGCCTTACCTGGCTCGCAGTCATGTTTAAGTAACCAGAAAGTTGCTGTCCTAATAGCCGTCCAGTTATAGTATAAATCTAAGCGGGCCTGCAAAGCGTCTACTAGAATAATACCGGAAGCTTGCAAATAAGTATTTAAAAATAACTTTTTCATCGCTATCGCAAAATCACTATCATTTAAATGACGTGTAATTTTATATTCTAGTTGCTGTAAGAAGGCTCCTAAATCACGAGCAAAATCGGCGGGACAGAAGTCGGTAAAATCAATGATGCCAATTTTGTGTTCGCCCACAGCAATAATGTTTTCTGGATGAGCATCACCATGAATTAACCAGCGCTGAGAGTTATCCCGGAAAAATAATTCCTCTTGCTCGATAAAACGCTGATAAAGAGCAGCCACATCATCGACAAATTCACCTTTAAAACGTTCTTTAATTTCTGAAATTATCATGTCCCTGCCCGGCACAACGCTACGCAATAGACGATTATCATCACTAAAAATACTATTATCCTGCGGCGGCTTCACTGCGTGTAAACGCGCTAACAAACGAGCAGCTTGAGCTACCATCGTCTGCACACGAACACGGTCATCGCGTTTAATAAAGTCCAACAAATTTTTACCCTCAATAGCGCGATAAAAGGTGCCCTTAAATTCAGCCGAATAAAATAAGGGTCGAGGCAGGATAATTTCATCATCAGCCAAATTGCTTTGCCACAAAAAATTTAACACTTTAAATACTAACTCGCGCGGCTCACTACTATGAGCTGAGCACACAATTTCTAAATTTTCTTCGCCCCCTGTTTTGGTGGCGAAAACGACACGGTAAGCTATTACCACATGGTAAGTTGTTTCCCAAATCAACTTCTTATAGGGCACCACTTGCAAACGAACTATCCCGGTAAAAACTGGATAGAGAGGTAAAACCTCTCTTTCTAACAACACGCGCACAGCCTGTTCATCGAACAGGCTTAAAGCCTTATTCATAAAAATGTTCCGACCTCCTCGGAAAATAAATTTTAAAAATTAAATAAATATTTTTATTTTAACCAATACTTTTGCCAATGAAGCTCCCAGAGATGACGGCGAATTTTAGCTGCCAATTTTTCCACTTTGATTTTCTCTCTTAGACTACGCTGGTCTTGCAAAGACCGCAAAGATCTCACCAAATCATTTAAACCATTTTCTACTTCATCGGGATTCCAAGCTACGGGACCAAAATTATGAAAAAAATCCCAACCACTAGCCCACCAAAAAGCGCAACTAGCTAAACCGCGATTTAAATGCCAGCGATACCACTGATAACCGGGGTCATTAGGATAATTTTCTCCAGCTGCCAAAGCTAGGGCGGCTAGATGCCATAAATCGGTTTGCACACGATTATGGCGATCACGCCAAATAACAAAAGGTTGCTCCCGTCTTGATTGCTGATTGGTTTCCCAAGAAGCTGAACGCAAGGTTAAGGTTGGAAAATCTACTTGTTGCTGCAAAAAATTAGAAACTGTTTGAGTTCTTAGGTCTTTAATTCTTACCATTTTCTCTAACTCAGCTGTGGGATCCTCATGCCTTAATCCATAGAGCTCAGCGTCGGTAGCAGTAATAATTAATTCTGGCCGCTGGTCTGCAAGCGACAACTTGTTTAAGGTATCTGGCAAATAAGCATTTGATGTTGACCGATGACGGATTATAATTTTCAAATCGCTATTATTATCCAGACAAACATTGACATTTTTAGCATCCTTAGGTAACACAGCTTCATCTAAAATCAGCCAGCTATAACCTTGCTGCCGCACTAATTTAGCTAATTCTGGAGTATAAGCCATTTCTGGCAAGAAAAAGCCGCCACCACGCACATCAACGCCTAATATTTCTAAGATAATTTCTTCTTGACGCTTAATTTGATATAAAACTTCTCTGGTTGGCAAAAACGGCAAAAAACCATGATAGGCGGCTGAGCCTACTAATTCCAGATGACCGTCTTTGATTAATCGGCGCCAACTTTCTAACAAGTCTTCATAACCCTCATCACGTAATCGCTCTAATAAACAGGCGCTGATATTGGCAGTAAAAAAGAGACTTGGATTTTCTTCCAAGAGACGTGTCAGGCGCCAATAACTTTTATCCGCCGCTTCTTTAATGCGCGCCGAAGAGCTATTGGCCGGCTGATAGAGATGGATAAAATTCAACCACAACATAATTTATAAACGCTTAGACCGGCGATACAGCTGGATATATTTTTTAGCTGGAATTTCCCAACTATTAGATTGCTTCATCGCCTGACGCACTAAAGATTCCCAGGCCATACGATGCTGATAGTTTTCCAAGCCGCGGACAATAGCGCCAAAAAAATCTAAAGAGTCCTCTTGAACAAAAGTAAAGCCATTGCCACGCCCCGTAGCAGGATTATAATCATCCACGGTATCATGTAAGCCGCCAATCTCTCTTACTACCGGAATACAGCCATAACGCATAGCGATTAATTGGTTAATACCACAAGGCTCATGATTGGAGGGCAAGAGAAACAAATCAGCGGCGGCATAAAGAGCGGTTTCAATTTTGGGGTCAAAAGGCAGCCAAACTAACTTACGACCAAACTTCTTCTGCAGCTTCTTCAAAGGCTGGATATACTCTTTACTGCCATCGCCCATAAACACCAGTTGGATATCCAAGCGCAACAACGCGGGCATAATTTTCAAAATCAGATTAAAGCCTTTTTGAAAAGTAACGCGTGAAGTGGTGCATAACATCGGGGTTAGTGATTCTTGCGGCAAACCTACTAAAGCCTGTAGGGATAATTTATTAGCCTTCTTGGCCGATAAACGCTTACCTAAGGAACTAGCACTATAACGCTGGGCCAAACCCTCATCTTTATCCGGATTATAGGCGTTATAATCAATACCATTAATGATACCAAATAAGCGGTCCGAACGATTCCTCAAAATTTGGTGTAAATCCTGACCGAATTTCTTAGTCATAATCTCCGATCGATACTGCTCACTCACCGTATTAATAATATCGGCAGATAGGATTGCTCTTTTAGCAAAATTAACATCTTCCAAGCGAGGATCGCTAAGATGTGGAATTTTGCCGCGGCCGTAGTCTTTCCGCTCTGATGGCACCTCCCACCAATTATGCCCAAACTGAAAAATCAGATTATGAATAGTAAAAACTGTCTTGGCGTTCTTCAAGGTTTTGGAATAACGAAAATCGTGTTTGAGATAATAAGGAATAAGGCCAGTTTGCCAATCATGGCAGTGAATAATATCGGCCTGAAATTTTAACAAAGATAAGAGTTTTAAAGCAGCTACATCAAACACTAGGAATCTAGCGTTTTCATGACTAGAGCCATAAAGATTCTTATGTTTAGAAAAATATTTTTTACACTCAACAAAATATACTGGCAACCCATCCATTAGCTGTCCCTGCCAATAATTGACTACGATACTCTCCGTTGAATTAAGCCTCAGCTTAACTTCCATGAATAAGGGCGTCAGCTTGTATTCTTCTCGATTAATCACTTTAGTATATAGGGGTGTAATTAAACATACATCATGACCTAAGCGCTTAAGCGATTTAGGTAGACTGCGAGCCACATCACCTAAGCCACCCGTCTTAGAAAAAGGAGCGACTTCAGAGGCTATATGTACAATTTTCAACATCTTGCCCATATTTTTAAATTAATACTGGCGATAATTAGCGCCGCAGATAGCCACAGCTAAAGCATCGGCGGCATCATCTGGTCGCGGCAGCTCTTTTAATTTAAGCATCATCTGCACCATTTTTTGTACCTGCAATTTAGAGGCTTGCCCATAAGCTGAAACCGCTCTTTTAACTTGAGCCGGGCTAAAGTCAATAATCGGCACATTCGCTTGATTTAAAGCCAGCAAAACAACGCCTCTAGCCTGCCCCACAATCAGAGCCGTCTTCACGTTCTTATTAAAAAATAATTGTTCAATGGCGGCGGCTTGAGGCTGATATTTAATCAACAGGCCTGTTAACTCCTGATAAAGCTGGGATAGCCTATTGGGCAAAGCTAGGTTGGGCGGCGTTTTAATAGACCCATACTCTAGGCACTCCAAACGACCGCCGTTTACACTAATCACGCCGTAACCGGTGTCAGCAATGCCAGGGTCGATTCCTAAAACGATTCTCTCCATACATAGCGGCTCGGAATTAGTTAGAGCCTGATTCCGAGCCTAGATAATAGTTATGAGACGATAAAATGTTTAATCGGCTAAATTAGTATAGTAATCACTTACATCCTCATTATTTTCTAACTCGTCTAAAAACTTGTCGCACTTAACCTGATCCTCAGCACTCAACTGTGCTTTTTCTTTAGCTACATATTCTACAGCTGCCGATTCTACTTTTAAGCCTAGTGACTTGAGATAATCCTGCATCTTTTGAAAATCATTCAAAGCAGTATAAATCGTAATTCCTTCTTCGGCCCTAACCACATCTTTAGCGCCATGGTCTATTAATTCCAATTCCCAATCATCAAGATTTAGATGTTTAGTCGCGATTTCTGCCTGAGCTAGCAGAATAACTCCGGCCTGCTCGAAATTCCACATCACCGCACCAAAGGAACCTCCATTCTTAGTGAAAGCATGCCGAACGGTAGAGGCGCTACGATTTCTATTATCAGTCGTGCACTTTACAATTACTTGAATACCGGCCGGACCGATGCCCTCATAATACAATTCTTCCACCTGTTCTCCGCCTAACTCTCCCGTACCCTTCTTAATAGCTCGTTCTATATTATCTTTGGGCATACTTACCTCCCTGGCTCGGTCTATAGCTGCTCTTAGAGCAGGATTAACAGCAGGGTCGCCACCTTGCTTAGCAGCAATAGCGATAATATTAGCCAGCTTGGTAAAAATGGCGCCACGCTTAGCATCAACTAATTCTTTTTGACGATGCGTAGTCGCCCATTTGGAGTGTCCGGACATAGCATTTTAAGATTAATTATTACGCCCCCATCTTATCCTAAATTGAAATAAAAATCAATATCCTCTATAATGTAAACATCAATAAAATTAGGCAAATTAATTAAAAATATGGCTCAAGTAAAATTAGATTCTTTAAACTTAAGCGTCCTAAAAGCTCTAGATTTTTTCCAGAAAAATAGGCCGGCTCGTCTCAGTTTAAAAAAATATACTTTTCCAATTGTCGTTGGCAGCGGCAACGCTTATAACGCAGGCACGGTTATTTTTAGTCAGCAAAAAGCTATCTTCGCTAACGAAAGTAATTTTAAAGAGACACTAACCAGATACCGGGATTTAATAAAAAACAAAACCATCACTCACGCGGTCATTATTTCTGCTTCCGGCGAAAAAGACTCAGTTTGGGAAATAAAAATGGCCAAAAAACGTGGGCTCAAAACAACCTTATTTACTTGCGCAGCGGACTCTAGTGGGGCCAAGTTGGCCGACGAGGTTCACATTTTCCGCAAACTACCAGAACCATACACTTACAATACCTCAACTTATATGGGAATGATGCTAGCGGTAAGTGGGGAGAAGACCGAAGATATTGCTCGCTTTATCCTCCAACTTAAACTGCCAAAGAATTTCAAAAAGTATCATGCTTATTCTTTTATCTTGCCGGATGAATTTATGGCCATCGCGCCTATGCTGGAAATCAAAAGAGATGAACTTTTTGGTCCCAATCTCTCCCTGCGCGCTTTCTCTTACGGTGAAGCCAGGCACGCTAAATTCGTGGTCAGATCACAAAAGGAATTAGTTATCTCTTATGGCAATAATGACTACTTCGGCCACCCAAAGCATCGCCTCATTATTACTCCTCCCCGACAAGCTGACCAAGCTTGGATGATGGCGGTTAATTATTTTCTAATTGGACTCATTCAAAGTGCACAACCAGACTATTTCCAAAGCAACATCAATAACTTCTGCACTGATTATGGCTACAAAGCCTACCCTGGAGCCAAGCCGTTCTCGCTAATGGTTCCCGGCAACTAAACCCTCTTCAATTAAATTATAAAAGCCCTGTATTTTACAGGGCTTTTATGTTGACTAAAATTTACTTGATCTATTTTCTTTTGCCTTGGTTTTTTACCTTATCAGTTGCTGCTTTCAATTCTTTAGCGCTGGCTAGATAATATCTGGATTTAGTTTGCAGCTTATCATTCAATTCATAAACCAAAGGAATGGCGGTGGGAATGTTAAAATCCACAATTTCCGCAACTGGCATATTTTCCAAAATTTTTACTAAAGCTCGCAAACTATTACCGGACGCGGTTATTAGCAGGCGATACCCAGCCTTAATCATAGGAGCCAATTCTTGCTCCCAAATCGGCTGTACCCTGGCGACAACGTCCTGCAAACTTTCAGCGGTCGGGACTTTGATGCCTCGATATTTAGCTTCGCCTTTTTGATTAAATTTATTACTAGCCTCAATCTTAGGCGGCCGCACATCGTAACTGCGGCGCCAAATTTTTACCTGCTCCTCGCCAAATTTTTTAGCCATCTGCTGCTTATTTAAACCCTGTAAATTGCCATAGTGACGCTCATTTAAGCGCCAGTCTTTAGCCACCGGCAGCCAGAGCTGATCGGTCTCCTCTAACACAATATCTAAAGTCTTGAGTGCGCGCTTTAAGTAGGAACTATAAGCAACATCAAAACTAAAGCCTGCTTTTTTTAGCTTCTGGCCAGCTTTCTTTGCTTCTAAAACACCGTTAGAACTTAAGTCTACATCTGTCCAACCGGTAAACAAACCTTTTTGATTCCACACACTTTCACCATGACGAAGTAAAACCAGCTTATTCATATTCTAAAAATTAATTATTAGCTAAAACTATTGCTTTTTTATTATTATAGCAAACAAAAATGGACCTGCGCAAATTGACGGGCAATGAGCTTAGATGGTAGTATAAAAAGACTTAAGTAATAACAATATTACACTTAAGAAAAACCTAAAACTAAAGAAAATAGCAATTGAATCCTTACTTTTCAGTCTCAAACTACTAATGGGACTCAAAGGACTGATTGCGCATACTCTGCCGGCTATCTTTCAGCCGCTTTTTTGGCTGGTAAAATTTGTGTTTTATCGACCCTTTGTCCAACTCTATTATCTAATTTTTAGGGTAAAAAAGTATGACCTCGGCCGACAATCCAAGCGTGAACTCATTAAGAAAAAATCGCTACACCTAGCAGCCTTGATTTTAATCTTCGCCGCCCTTATTTTAAACTTAACCGACAAAAAGCAAGCCAGCGCGTCAGTAGGAAAAACTAAGCGTAGCGTAATGGCTGAAATTGTTAAAAACGAATTCAGCGATGTTGGTCAATATAATGATGAATTAGTACAAGAGAATGCCCAAACCATTAATCCAGAAACCCTCAGCGCCGAAAAATACCTCGGTCGTCGCAGCGCTGTTTCTGCCCCTAGGGGGGTGGTGGCTAATAATGAAGAAGTCGATACTGGCTTGATAGCAAAAAACAACAACATGCTAGTTAAGCCTAAACAAATTATTACTAATAATAATAATGGTAATGTCTCTGAAACTGATACTCCTGCCGAACGTACAAGTATCATCACTTATACAGTTAAAGCTGGCGACACTATCAGCACTATTGCTCGTCGTTTTCGTCTCAATGTTAACACCGTGCTCTGGGCTAATGACTTAAGCTCCTTCGGCTTAATCCGTATTGGCGATGAATTAAAGATACTGCCTACCGACGGCTTCTTGTACACGGTAAAGCGCGGCGATACTATTGGCAAACTCGCGCAAACTTATGACACTAGCGCTGATAAAATTATGGCTAGCAACAGCCTGAGTGGCGCTGGCACTATTGCTATCGGACAACAATTAATTATTCCTGGCGTGAAACGCACAACTACGGCTAGCAGCAATATCGCTAAAAATACTAGCCAAAATAGCTATTCCGGTTTAGAGGTAATTAAGGATATTGTCTCGGCTGATAAACCAATCATCAGTAGCAATAAAATGGTTTGGCCCACAGTCGGCCACCGCATTACTCAATACTTTTCCTGGAAACACAACGGTGTTGATATAGCCAACAAGGTGGGAACACCACTATACGCCGCCGATTCGGGGGTGGTAGAAATTTCTCAAGGTGGCTATAATGGTGGTTATGGCAACACCATTGTTATCAACCATGGAGGCGGCAAAAAAACTCGCTACGGCCATGCCTCTAAGCTCTTGGTTAAGAAGGGTGAAGAAGTCGAAAAAGGGCAATTAATTGCCTTAATGGGTTCAACCGGCCGCTCTACCGGCTCCCATCTTCATTTTGAGGTTGTTATTAACGGCACTAGATATAATCCTCTAAACTATATTAAATAATATGATTATCCTTGGATTGATTGTTATCGCCATCGGCGCTTTGTTAGTCATAAAAACTGAATGGTTTGTCCA
This sequence comes from uncultured bacterium, assembly GCA_938003925.1. GTDB lineage: Bacteria > Patescibacteriota > Patescibacteriia > Patescibacteriales > UBA12465. The sequence continues at coordinate 186,067 of CALKWQ010000023.1, read as the reverse complement.
AAACTTTGGTCGCGTGGCTTGGTTTGAAGACAAGCTTGGCAGCGAGGGTGGTTCACGCTTGGGCTATAAATTACTAGGCATTCTGGCTATTTTTATCGGCATTGTTTTAATGAGCGGTAATGGCAACAACTTCTTTTCCTGGCTACTGAGTCCGCTAATCCCCAAGCAATAGACAAACACCAATTGACGACTGACAAAAATCCATATAAACTATCCAGTGTCAGACGAGGGCCCTTAGCTCATCTGGTAGAGCACCTGCTTTGCAAGCAGGGGGTGGCAGGTTCGAGTCCTGTAGGGTCCACAAAAAACTCCGTGAGCAATCACGGAGTTTTTATATTAAAGACAAAGAATTTAATTATTACCACCGTACAAACAGCTCACAGACGACAAATAAAAAATATAAAGCCATTAAGACCAAACCTTCCCAACGATTGAAACGGCGCCTGGTGACATAAAATAAGGATACTACGGATAATAAGATAAAGACGGCTAAAATTAAAAAATAATAGCGCCAAGAGATATTAATCGACACGGGAGTTAAAAAGGTAAGCAGGGCTAAAACTAAAACATTACTCACCGCCGAGCCAACTAAATGACCAAAAGATAAATCACCACTCTTAGTCTTTAAGGACCTCAGCATCACTGTAATTTCTGGCAAATTGGTGCCAATGGCAAAAATTAGTAACCCCACCAAAAATGGCGGCAAAGGGAAAATACCTAAGGCGATATCAGCTATTTCCATAATCGCATAGGAAGCAACGGAAACCAAACAAAGACCAATGACCGCCCACAGTGTTTCTCGACTAAGTTCACGTCTCCAAAAAAGAAAACGTTCGCTCCAATGGCGCCAAGCCTCTTGCTTATTTTCCGCAGCCAACACTGCTTTTTCTGTAGAAGTGTCAGCTTGATAGTGACCACCGGCCAAATAATCCAAATAAATCAATACTAAATAAAAAGCAATCAGCAACAGACCGTCATAATAATGCAATTGCCCCTTCAAGCCTAAAAATAAGGAAAAGATTATCAAAATAAAACTGGGTAAAATGACTACTAGGCGGCCATCGGTTTTAATTTCTCGCTGTAAGATGATAGATGTACCCAGAATGAGAGCAAAGATGACAATGATGCCGCCCCAGATATTACCCAGAGAAAGAGTTGGCACCCCCTGACGAACTGCGTTTAGACCCACCATAAATTCTGGCATGGTGGTCAAAAAACCTAAAATAGTACCCAGTAACACGGGATGAATTTTGGTTTTGTCTGCTAAGGCCCGCAAGTTACCAACTAACAAGTCAGCGCCATGCCCCAGAATGACAAAAAAGACGGCAGCTAACAATACTAGAGAGATAATAGTCGTCATAATTAACTGATTTAATATTAATCTTATCTTACCAAAATGACCACAAAAAATAAAATCCTATCTTTAATGTGATGAATAAATTTCCCACTGTGGACAAACGGTCTTGACTTTTTTAGCCGTTGGCCTAAGATAAGGACATCCAACAATGTAGCCATGGAAGAACTAAATGTTGCAATGGCTTGCACGACTCTGGTTTTCATAGCGCTGGCCGCTATTATGCCCACACTCGTGAGCCTACCCTTACCCGTCGTTTTTACAACGACGAATGGATGCGCCGCTGCATTGGATGAAGTTGTTGAAGACGAATCCCACGGGCTGGTGGTTTACCACCCACCCTAGCTAGTCAACTTCGCTAACCGGCTTGTTCTTTCTTCAACCGGCCTCGGTCGGACTCTCATTGTGAATACGTATAACTTTTGCCCCCACTGACTTCGGTCAGACTCCCCATCTAGTTATTACGTCGGTTTCATTTTCACCCTGCGCCTACACTTTTGTGGGCGCTTTTTTTATCTCCGCATCGGCCTTTGCCTATTAACTCCAGGCCGTGGTAAAATAAAGTTATGAAGACTACTGTACCTAAATTCGTTATTATTGACGGTAACGCCCTCATTCACCGCAGTTTTCACGCTATTCCACCAACCCTAACCACTAAAGATGGGCGCTTAGTTAATGCCGTCTACGGCTTTACGTCTTTTATTTTAAAGGCTTTTTTGGAATTGAAGCCCGAATTTGTCGTATTAACTCTAGATCGACCAGCGCCAACCTTCCGGCATGAAGAATATAAAGAATATAAAGCTACCAGAGAAAAGGCTCCGGACGAGCTCTACGACCAAATACCGCTAGTTAAAGAAGTGGCTAAAGCTTTAGAAATACCAATCTTTGAAAAAGATGGTTTTGAGGCCGATGACCTAATTGGTACTATTGTCACCCAAGCTAAAACCACCACTACTTGGCACAGCATTATTATCACTGGAGACATGGACACCCTACAACTGATAGATTCACGCACCTCGGTCTACACCATGAGTCGCGGCTTGAGTGAGAGCGTGCTATATGGTGATCAAGAGGTTAAAGAACGTTACGGTCTCAGGCCAGACCAGATTGTTGACTATAAGGCTTTACGTGGTGATGCTAGCGATAATATACCCGGCGTTAAAGGTATCGGCGAAAAGGGCGCTACCGAATTACTACAAATTTTTCAAACTTTAGATGGTGTTTATACCGCAGCCAATAATAATGATGAACGCATTCGTCCGCGACTGCGCGAACTTTTACTGCAAGATAAAGACAAGGCCTACTTAAGCCAAAGCCTGGCTACTATCAATCGCCAAGCGCCAATTAAAATTAACTGGGATAATTTGCGCCTAGACAACTTTAACGAAGATAGAGCGGTCGGCTTATTCCAAGAATTAGAGTTTCGTTCTCTTTTAGGCAAGCTCAAACAGATAAAAAATCTTCACCAAGCAAACACAATAATTAAAAGCGACGAATACGCTGATAAATTTACCCGTAACCAAGCGACTAAAAAATACCAGTTAATAGACAATGACGCGGACTTCCAAGCTTTCTTTAAAAAACTGCAAACTCAGACAGCCTTTGCGCTTGATACTGAAACTGAAGGCCTAGACCCCTTACAGGCCCAGCTACTAGGCTTATCTTTTGCCTGGGAACCAGGCGTAGCCTATTATCTTCACTTGGGAGCACAAACCAGTGCTAACCTTGATTTATTTAGCTATCAACAAGCGCCAAATAACAGCGCCCATCCTTGGTTAAAAAAATTACAACCGCTGTTAGAAAATGAACAAATCAAAAAATATGGACACAACCTTAAGTTCGACTATCGCGTGCTAAAACATCAAGGCATTCGAATGAGAGGCCTGGCTTTTGATAGCCTGCTCGCTTCCTATCTACTCCATCCTGATAATCGCCAGCATAATATAGACAGCGTTACTTTACGCTCACTCGGTTGGGAGAAAATAAGTACCGAGGAATTAATTGGCAAGAGTAAAGACGCTGTCGCCTTCTCCCAAGTGCCGGCTGAAAAAATGGCTCAATACGCTGGCGAAGACGCTGACTGCGCCTGGCAATTGCAAAAAGTCTTAAATCCGGAACTAGTCCAAGGTGGCTTCCAAGAATTGTTCAATCACTTAGAAATGCCCTTACTTAGAGTTTTAGCTGACATGGAGGATGCTGGTATTAAGTTGGATCCTAAACCCTTAAAAATATTAGCGCAACAACTGGAACAAAGCTTAAACTCTCTCACTGCTGAAGCTTATACTTTAGCTGGCACCGAATTTAATCTTAACTCGCCTAAACAACTGCAGCATATTTTATTTAACACACTACAGCTAGACAGTCGCGGAATTAAAAAAACCAAGACCGGCATTTCTACCGCTGACGATGAATTAGAAAAAATGATTGGCGCTCATGATATTATCCCGCTAATCCAAAAATACAGAGAATTAAGCAAGCTGCAAAATACTTACGTCCTAGCCCTACCTGCTTTAATCAGTGCCAAGGATGGACGCATCCACACCAGTTTTAACCAAAGCGTCGCGGCAACTGGTCGCCTCTCTTCCACCGAGCCTAATCTTCAAAATATTCCCACTCGCACTGCCGAGGGTCGCTCCATCCGCGCCGCTTTTGTAGCTGAAACTGGATATAAATTACTTAGTTTAGATTATTCACAAATTGAGCTCCGTCTAGCTGCTCATCTATCACAAGACCACAAGATGATGGCCGCTTTTAAAAACCAGGAAGATATTCATACCGCTACAGCTGCGGCCATCAATGGCGTTGAGCTAACAGCCGTCACTAAAGAAATGCGTCGCGCAGCTAAAGCTATCAACTTCGGCATTCTCTACGGACAGGGACCACACGGACTCAGTCAGGGGGCAGGCATTAGCTATGCTGAAGCTAAAAATTTTATTGACCGCTATCTCCAGGTTTATCCGGGTATCAAAACTATGATGGAACGCTTCATTAACGAAGCCAGACAACAAGGTTATGCTGAAACCCTATTTAAACGTAGACGACCATTGCCTGACTTAAATGCCGACTTACCACAGATTCGCCGCGCAGCAGAACGCATGGCCATTAATATGCCTATTCAGGGAACTGCTGCTGATATGATTAAACAAGCGATGTTAGACATCAATAATTTCTTAACAGGCAAAGAGGCTGATATCCGCCTACTACTGCAAGTGCATGATGAGTTGATTTTCGAAGTTAAAGCCGATAAGCTGGAACAATATACTCAGCCCCTAATAAATCTGATGGCGTCTGCCTTGCCTTTGTCCGTGCCAGTGGTAGTGGAGGCTGCTAGTGGCGATAACTGGGGAGAACTAAAATAAACATAAAATATGTATTTGCAGTCTAACAATATTGCCCTGCTGGGACTAGGCAAAGAAAACCAAGCTCTATTAGCGTGGCTGTTTAAGCATGATTACCAAGGACAAATCACTGTCTGTGACCAACGCACACCGGCGCAATTAACTACTATTATTGAGGCTGATAAAAATCTAAGCTTATATACCAAACATCTCCACTGGCGCACAGGTCGAGACTTTAACCGCCGCTTAGAAGATTTTGAAGTACTCTTTCGTTCTCCAGGTTGGCCCCTGGCTTGCCCAGGCATCCAACAAGCGCTCAAGCGACGAACACTGGTAACCAGCGCTATGGAATTTTTTCTAGCTACTTGCCCCAGCCAACAAATTATCGGTGTCACTGGCAGTAAAGGCAAAGGAACTACCGCCTCTATCATGACAGCTATTCTTAAAAAGGCTGGTAAAAAAGTATGGCTGGGCGGCAATATTGGCATTGCTCCTTTCAGTTTTTTTGATCGTATTCGACCACACGACTGGGTAGTATTGGAACTTTCTAGTTTCCAATTAGAAGCTCTCCGTGTAGGACCGCGCTATGCCATCATCACCAACCTGTTTAAAGAACACCTCTCTCCAGCCGACCCACTTAATCCTAATTATCACCACTCTTACAGTGACTATTGGCAAGCTAAACTCAATATTGCAAATCATCCTGACAATAAGATTTTAGTTATTAACCAAAAATTAAAATCTAAACTAAAAACTAAAAAATTATCCGGTAAGACTATCTATTTCCAAGCCTCCGCTCTACCTTCTAAACTACAAGGAACGTATAACCAAGAAAATATCGGCGCTGCCGTGGCACTTAGTCAAGCACTAAAACTACCAACCGCAGCCTACACTGCCGCCATCAAGTCTTTCCGTAATTTAGAGCATCGTTTAGAATTCGTCGGCACTTACGCCGGAGTGAAATATTTTGACAACAGTTTTTCTACCACCCCTGAAAGCACGGCTTTAGATTTGTTGTCATTTACTGAGCCGCTAATCCAAATTGCTGGCGGAGCCGACAAAGGAGCTGACTTTAAACCGTTAGCTAAAATTATTGCTAAAAAAGTCAAAGCTTTAATTTTATTAACCGGCGCCGCCACTCCGCGCTTATTAACCGAAACAAAAAAAGCTGGTCTGGACAAGAAAAAAATATACTCAGCCAAAAACATGGCGCAAGCCGTGAATTTAGCCAAAAAAATAGCTACGACTGGAGACGTGGTGCTACTGTCTACAGCGTGCGCCAGTTTCGGCATCTTTAAAAACTATAAAGAACGTGGTGATCAATTTAAATATTATGCCCGACAATAAAACAACTAATACTATTGGCGTGTTTGACTCTGGCTTAGGCGGGCTGACCGTGCTGAAACATTTTCTACAGCGTTTACCTCAATACGATTATCTTTATCTGGGTGATACCGCCCGAGTCCCTTACGGTGGTCACTCGCAAGAAGTCATCTATCGCTACACCGCCGAAGCTGTAGAATTCCTATTTAACCAAGGTTGCCGCCTGGTAATTTTGGCGTGCAACACTGCCTCCTCTCAAGCCTTGCGCCGATTACAACAAGAATATTTGCCCCTCAAATATCCAGATCGCCGTATTTTAGGCGTCATTATTCCGCTAGCAGAATATGCTGCTCAGTATGATGAGATTGGTGTTATAGGTACTCGTGCAACCATTGCCTCTCAGGCCTATGAACAAGAAATCAGAAAGTTGCGCCCTGATGCTAAGCTGACTACCGCGAGCGCCCCTCTGCTAGTACCCCTTATTGAAGAGGGATTAGCCGGCAAGGATGTAACCAACAAAATTCTCAAAAACTACTTGCGCCCTTTAAAAATAAAAAAAATTAAGACCTTAATTTTGGGTTGCACACATTATGCTTTTCTGCTAACAGACGCCCGTCGCTTAATGGGCAAGAACTGTCTAGTGCCTGACCCGGGAGAAATTATCGCTGCCAGCTTAGAAAAATATTTAGACAGACATCCTGATTTTAAAACAAAAAATAAACAGCCTGGCAAAAGACGTTTTTGTCTAACCGATAAGCCAGAAAATTTTTTGCGTTTAGGCGAAAATTTCTTAGAACAAAAAATAGCTGACTGGCAAATAGTTTCTTTATGATATTTTTATTACACGGCGCTGACTCTTTCCGCCGCCGCCAAAAACTGAATGAACTGAAAGAACGTTTTATGTCCACGGTTGACACCCTGGGACAAAGTTTGACTACACTAGACGGTCGCCAAATTGAGTCCAGAGAATTGCAGGAAAAGGTTAGTGGCGGTTCCCTCTTCACTAAAAAGAGAATGGTAATCATTGAAGATATTTTTCTCAACAAGAGTGAAGCAATTTTTAGTTTGTTGTTAACTCTAGCCACCAAGCAAAGTGGGGCTGAAGATAACGCAATTATTTTCAATGAAGGTGAGATTGTGCCCAGTAAGTTAAAGGCTGAAGCTAAAAAATTATATGCTTGGTTATTAAAACAGCCATACGTACAAGAATTTAAAACTCTCAACAACACCCAAGCTTTAGATTTTGCCAAAAAAGCAATCACTCAAAAAGGTGGCAAAATTGGACCTAGTGCTCTATCCCTGTTAATCGCCGCCACTGGCAGCGATTTATGGCGACTACACAATGAAATCAACAAATTAGTGGCCGCTAGCCAAGGAGGAATAATTGACAACAACTTGGTGCAGAGCTTAGTAAATAGTGAAGTGGAGGACAATATCTTTGCTCTTACCGATGCCCTAGGCACAAAAAACCGTAATCTCGCTCTGCAGCTACTAGAAGAACAATTTGCTGCCGGCCTAAGCGCTGAATATCTATTGGCCATGTTCCAGCGCCAATTTAGAATTATGCTTACTCTAAAAGCCCTGCAGGCAGAAGAGGGATTAACTGAAGCTCAGTTAGCCACCCATTTAAAATTACATCCCTTTGTAATTAAAAAGGGCTTAAGTCAAAGCGCTAAATTTTCTATTAATGAATTACGGGGCGGTCTAGATAAGCTCTTACGACTAGACTTTAAGAATAAACAAGGGCAAAGTGATCTCAAAAGCGAACTATACGTTTTAACAGCTTCTTTAGCCTAAAAAAAGTAGATTAGAAACCCTTGCTTTTTTATTCTCCTTCTGTTATATTTTATCAAGAAGTTGCCAGAAACTTATTTTTTATTGTTACTTTACCATAATAAAGGGCAATTAGCTCAGTTGGTTAGAGCGCAACACTGATAATGTTGAGGTCGGAGGTTCGAATCCTCCATTGCCCACCCTTCCGTTATTAAATTAACCAAAATCGCGGGATAGAGCAGTTGGCAGCTCGCCAGGCCCATAACCTGGAGGTCGCTGGTTCGAATCCAGCTCCCGCAACTAATCTGTATATTCAGTTATGCCTCGGTAGCTCAGTGGTAGAGCAAAGGACTGGATTTTCGGTCCGTCCAGCGGAAACGCTGGAATGAAAATTGGGTGAATTCGGAGAAGCCTAAAGCGTGAAGACGTAATGGTAATTCCGAGCCAAGCTTCAATTGGGTTTCAAATTGAAGAAGGTGTAGAGACTAGCGGGTGAGCCCAACAATAACCCCGCCGCGAGCGCCCAACTCCGCCCTTTATTATTTTTAATAAAACGGAGATGATATAGTCCAATCCCTAGGGAAACTTAGGCTCAGAAAAAGGAAAATCCTTGTGTCGTCAGTTCGATTCTGACCCGGGGCACAAATAAATAGACAAAAAAATGAACCTATGGTACATTGATAATACTAGGTTTATTTTTTTATGAGAAGCGATAAAGCGTTAGCAATAAAATTAAGGAGAAACGGATTAACCTACAGCCAGATAGGCTTGAAACTCGGCGTTTCTAAAAGCACTCTCAGCTCTTGGTTAAAAAACTTAAATCTTGATAAAAAAGCAAGCGCGAAGATTCACCAACATATTCAGGCGATAAAAATAAAGAAATTAATAAAACGCAATAAGGATAGAAGTAAATTAATACAGAATAAACATGAAAAAAATAGAGCTAAAGCCTCTAAAGAAGCTATTAGATTTTTATCAGATCCGCTATTCATTACTGGACTAGCATTATACTGGGGGGAAGGATATAAAAAGGGTGCGCAAGGCAGTAAGTGGAAAAGCATAGACTTCGCAAATTCCGATCCAGAAATGATTAGAATAATGATGAAATTCTTTTTACGATTCTTGCCAATTACAAAATCAGACATAACCGCGCAGCTAATGTTACATAACAACAGTGAGAGCCAGGACAAAAAGAGTATTGCCTTCTGGAAGAAGATAACTAAGCTTGATAGCAATAATTTTTGTAAAGTTAGCCATGTAATAAGCAAAGCTAGCCGGAAAAAAACTATTAACAAATTGCCACACGGAACCATTCATATTAGAATTAATAACGTCAACCTTTTTTTTCGTTTAATAGGTTGGATTGACTTTCTAAAGAAAAAGTTCGAAAATTAAATATAATAACGGGGTATGGCCTAATTGGCTAGGGCGCCTGCTTTGGGAGCAGGAGATTCTGGGTTCAAGTCCCAGTACCCCGACATGTGATAACGAAGATATAAAATATTTATATCAACCAAATGATTCCCGCCGCTCTGCATCAGCAACTACTGATAGAAATTGAAAAAATTGAACATCCGAGCCGACGCGCCTTATCGGCGCGTTTTCCTTTTTTTAAAGAACCGATTATTAAAATCCGAAGGATTGCCAAGCATTATCAAAACATCAGCACTCCACAGATAAAAAACAAACGCGCAAAAGACTATTACCCCTATATTTTGGCGCGTCATCAGAGCGTGCTACGGCGTCAACTAGGCAATAGCGACCCGCGTCTACAAGAAGCAAAGACAGTAAATCTCCAACAAGCCATTAAAAAACTGGACAAACTAATCATCCCCGCCGGGCAAACATTTTCCTACTGGCACAGTATTGGTCAACCGAGCAGGCGCAAAGGCTACGTGAACGGCATGCTGCTGGCTGACGGCAGAGTAACCGAAGGAATCGGGGGAGGATTATGCCAACTGTCTAATTTCTTGTTCTGGATTTTAATGCATTGCGACACCGAGATCAAAGAACGATATCACCACTCCTTAGATGTTTTTCCTGACTCGGGACGCAGCTTGCCTTTCGGCAGCGGTGCTACCGTGCTCTATAATTTTATTGATTTACAAATTAAAAATATCAGCCAACAAGACCTGCAGCTAAAGTTGTGGCTGAGCGATAAACACCTAAAGGGACTGGTTTTGGCAAAAGAAAAATCCACAAAACGCTTTAAACTGATAGAGAAAAATCATTATTTCTTGAAGAAAAACCATCTTTTTTATCGCTATAATGAAATCTGGCGACAAGAAAAAGAGAGAGGAGAAGTAAAAAAAGAAGAATTATTAGTAAAAAATTTAGCACCAGTACTATATACCGTGGACGCAAAAAGATTACTTGCCACTGGCCAAAAAATCATTAAATTGTAAAGACTAAAAACAAATTTTTTATAATAATATCACCTCAAAACTAGTGTAATTTAAGTCTTGATTTTTGTTTAGTTTTGTGCTAACATAAGAATACTTTTAATAATTTACCTAATTTATCAAAATTTAGTATGCCTAATAAGAAATCGGCCAAAAAAGAACTGCGCAAAAGCATTAAAAGAGAAGTGGCTAACCTCAAAGTAAAAAACGTCATGAAAACCGCAGTTAAAAAGAGTTTGAAAAAAGTAGCAGTTGCTGATAAGAGCGTAAAAGAAGACCTGTCTCAAGTAATGAAGGCGGTTGATAAAGCCGCCAAGAAAGGCGTCATTAAGAAAGGCGCAGCTGCTCGCAAAAAATCACGTTTAGCTAAAAAAATCAATGCGCTGAAATAAGCGTTTTATAATTAATCACTTCTTCTGGGCAACGGGTGCAAACCCCCTTGCTCGGAAAAAGCGCTATCACTATGTTAGACAAAAAAAGTAAAGAGAAAATCATCAAAAAGTTTCGTGTCCACGACACTGATACCGGTTCACCTCAGGTACAGATTGCTATTTTAACTGAAGAAATTAAGCAATTAACCGATCATCTCAAACAGCACAAACATGACTACTCTTCTCGCCGAGGCTTATTAAAGAAAGTCGGCGAACGTCGCAAATTGTTAAAATATTTACAGAAAGAGAACGCCGAACAATTTAAAGAACTAGCTGAAAAGTTGAAACTTAAAATAGCCCAGAAATTACAGGCTGAGGAAGAAGAAGAAAAATTAAAGGAGAAGAAATACAGCGTTGCCAGTGAGGATGAGGAGGTTGCTGAAATTATCCCTGAAGAAACTGAAGACAACGAATAAATACCTATGATTAAACACAAAGAACAGCGCGTCGGCGTCTTGATAGATGTCGCTAACATGTACCACTCTGCTAAAAACCTTTACGGTAGACGCGTTAACTTTAAAGAAATATTGACTAAAGCAGTGGCCGACCGGAAATTAATCCGGGCCACTGCTTATGTTATCCGGGCAGAAAATGACGAGGAAACAGCCTTTTTTGAAGCGCTCAGTCAGCAGGGTTTTGAGGTGCGCATGAAAGATCTGCAGATTTTTGCAGGTGGCGCTAAAAAGGCTGACTGGGATGTTGGTATTGCTATTGATGCCATCAAATTAGCTGACAAACTGGATGTTATTGTGCTGGTTTCCGGAGATGGTGATTACCTGCCTCTGGTCTCTTACCTACAAAACAACAAAGGTTGTTTGGTGGAAGTAATGGCCTTTCGTAAAACTTGTTCTTCTCGCCTGATTGAAGAAGTAGACGATTTTACCGACTTAAGCGGTGATCGTAAATTTTTGATCGGACGTTAAAATATAATAACTAATTAATAATATCTTGACCTTTAAATAGATAGTACTGTAGTTATTCCCCCTTAACGGATATGCCGTTAAGCCACGGAAAGCGATACAGTCCTGTAATTTAAAGGCCAAGACCACAAAAAATTATGGAAAAGATTGTCAGCACCGACTGGCTTGGTCGTCAGCTTCAAATTAAAACCGGCAAAATGGCCCTACAGGCCGATGCCGCTGTTTTGGTACAATATGGAGAAACTGTAGTTATGGCTACGGTCGTCCAAAATAAAACCGCCCGAGAAGGCACGGATTTCTTTCCTTTAATGGTTGAATTTCAGGAAAAGCTTTACGCCGCTGGTATTATCAAAGGTTCTCGCTGGATTAAACGCGAAGGTCGTCCGACTGATGACTCCGTCTTAACTGGCCGCATGATTGATCGCTCTATTCGCCCCCTATTTAATCAAGATGATCGCCGTGATGTACAAGTTATCACCACCGTTCTGGCGGTTGATCAAGAAAATGACCACGACGTAGTCTCTTTAGTGGCGGCCTCAGCCGCTTTGGCTATTTCCGGCATTGAATGGCGGGGACCGATTGGCGGCATCCGCGTTGGTCGGGTAGAAGATAAATTAGTCTTTAATCCCACCTATGCCGAACAGGCAATTAGTAGTTTAGATTTGATTGTGGCTGGCACTAAAAATAAAACCATCATGATTGAAGCTGGCGCCAACGAAGTGACGGAAGAGATTATGCTGGAGGCAATCTTAGCCGGACAAGAAAAAATGCAGCCGGCTATCGATTTAATCGAAGAACTACAACGACAAATTGAACCTAAGACTGCTTCTAGCAAGAAGGCCCTAAAAAACGAAGAAGAATTAAAGAGCGAAAATGATAAAAAAGAAATACTGGCTCTGGGATCTACTTGGTTAAAAGATAATGTTAAGAGTATTTTATTTAATAAAGAGTACTACACCAAAGGAGAGCGTAAAGCAGCTATTGCGGCTATCAAGGAACAACTTGACGCTTATCTATTTGCTCAAAATATCAGCGCCGATAAACGTAATTATGCTATCAAGACTTTGGTAGAAAAGGCCGTAGATGAGGAAGTTACTAGAGCCATCTTAGAAGAAGGTCGCCGGGTTGATGGTCGTGGCCTTGATGAAATTCGAGCCTTAAACGCTGAGGTAGCCCTTTTACCCCGCGACCACGGAACCTCCCTATTCTCTCGCGGCGAAACACAAGTCTTGTCTATTGTGACTTTAGGCGCTCCTGGCTTGGAGCAATCATTGGAAGGGATGGAGGGACAAAGCAAGAAACGCTACATGCACCACTATAATTTTCCACCTTTCAGTGTAGGTGAGGCTGCGCCTCTGCGTGGAACTGGACGTCGCGAAATTGGTCACGGCGCTCTAGCTGAAAAAGCACTCCTACCCATGATTCCTAATAAAGAAGACTTCCCTTATGCTATCAGAGTAGTTAGCGAAACTCTCGGTTCTAACGGTTCTTCCTCGATGGCCTCAACTTGCGCTTCTACTCTCGCCCTTATGGATGCCGGTGTACCAATTAAAAAACCAGTAGTAGGCATCGCTATGGGCTTAGCTTCATATGATAACCTAAGCAAGTGGCAGGTCTTAACTGATATTCAAGACTTAGAAGACGGTAACGGTGGCATGGACTTCAAAATCACTGGCACTGCCGATGGCTTAACTGCCATTCAATTAGATACCAAGACCGAAGGCTTAACCCCAGAAATCATTAGCCGAACCTTTAAACAGGGTCGAGAAGCTTTAAACAAAATATTAGGCGTTATTACTGCTTCCATCCCCGCTCCGCGCGCCGACCTATCGCCTTATGCTCCCAGAATCATTAGTTTTCACGTTGACCCTGAGAAGATTGGCGCTATCATTGGACCGGGCGGCAAGGTGATTAATAAGATTATTGACGAAACTGGCGTCAGCATCGATATCGATGATGACGGATTAGTAATGGTCTGCGGCACCGATAAAGAAAAAGTTGATGAAGCTGTCAACAAAGTCAAAGAAATTGTCCATGTATTTGCGGTTGGTGAGATTATTAAGGGTAAAGTGGTACGCCTCCTAGATTTCGGTGCTTTTATTCAACTTAACAATAGTCAAGACGGCATGGCTCACGTCAGCGAACTAGCTCCCTACCGCATTGAAAAACCTAGCGACTTCTTACAAATCGGCGACATTGTCACCGTCAAAATTCGGGAAATAGATGATCAGGGTCGCATTAACCTGACTATGAAGAATTTGCCAGAAAATGAAGCTCTGTGGCAGGGAGAAAAGGGCAAATCCAATGGAGAAAGTGCTGGCGGTGGTTTCCGCCGCCCTGCTCCTGGTGGTTTTCAGCGACGCGACAACGGTCCGCGCCGCCCTCGCTTCTAACTTGACTTTTTAGAAGCCTTGAGCTAATATTTGTCAATAAAGAAAAAAATAGCATAGCGTTATTCGTCAGGATATTCCGATCGGATGCGCCCCTAAACAACACCATATGTTAATGATTAAATTATCTAAGATCGGCAAAACCAACAAAAAAGTGTTTCGCCTCATCATCTCTGAAAAAGGCCGTGATCCTTATGGCAACGCTTTGGAAATTTTAGGTTCATACAACCCTTATTCCAAAGACCTACAAGTTAAGGGAGAGCGGGTTAAGTATTGGCTAGAAAAAGGCGCCGGCATGACCGCTACCATTAACAACCTTTTGGTGGGCAAAGGCGTGATTGAAGGCAAAAAGGTTACCGCTTCTAAAGCTGGGAAAGTTAATGAAAAACGCGCTTCTCAGTTGAAGAGCAAGGCTGATAAAAAAGCGGCTGCAACCAAAGAAGATGTCCAAGCCCCAGCAGAAGAAGTTGTCACTGAAGAAGCGGCAACCGAAGAAGTTCAGTCTTAAATTGACAAAAGTAAGTGATAATTATAATATTAGTATAAATCTTGCGTCAGCAAGGTAATATAATTTAAGTCTAGGATCTTTCAAGTTTGGCGAGCACCAGTTCGGCTCATTTGAAAGCCCAGCAACAACAAATATGGAAGCAGACAAACAGTTTCTCGAGATGATCGTAAAAAGCATCGTCAGTAATCCTAACGACGTCGCCGTTGATCGGACCGTGGATGAGATGGGGGTACTTTTAACCCTGAAGATCAATCCAGCCGATATGGGCTATGTTATCGGTCGTAAAGGTCAGACTGCACAGGCAATCCGCACTTTACTCAAGATTGTGGGTGCTAAAAATAACTCTCGCGTCAACTTAAAGATCTACGACCCAGAAGGCGGCAATCGTCGCAGCAGTCGCCCGAGCAGCGAACATTCCGCTGACTTGAGCGATGTTGATACTTCCGCTTTAGACGATCTCAAAATTTAATCTCAAAGCAGAATATAAAAAGTCGGGTTTCCAACCCGACTTTTTTGTTGTAAAATATAGGCATATGAAATTCAAAATCTTAAGCATTTTTCCCAACATTTTAGATTCCTATCTCCAAGACAGCATTATTAAAAGAGCTCAGGATAAGAAACTGATTAAAGTAGAAAAGCTTGACTTGCGCGACTGGACATACGATCGACATAAAACTGTAGATGATACGCCTTATGGCGGTGGCGCTGGCATGCTAATGAAAATAGAACCATTATATCTAGCTCTCAAAGAACTTAAACAAAAAAGTCGTACCATTAAAAATAAAAGAAAGGTAATCTTATTATCCGCCAGCGGCACCACTTGGAATCAGAAAATGGCTCGCCAGTACGCTAAGCTAGAAGAATTAGTGTTCGTCTGTGGCCGTTATGAAGGAGTGGATGCACGTATTAAAAAATTTATAGACAAAGAAATATCTATCGGTGACTATGTCCTGACCGGAGGAGAATTGCCCGCCTTAATTATTATTGATTCTGTCACGCGCCTACTACCCGGCGCCCTCGGTAATGCAGCCAGCATCACCGAAGAATCACATTCAACCGAAAATATTTTAGAGTATCCTCAGTATACTCGCCCCGCCATCTTTACGGCTAACCAGAATCAATACAAAGTGCCGAAAGTATTACTAGAAGGTAATCACGCTAAAATTAAAGCTTGGCGCGAACAGCAACAAAAAACAAAAAGAAAAAGGCCCTGAATAAGGGCCTTTTTAATAGATGTTAAAACTAAAATTAAATTTTCACTTTTTTCTTCTTGGCGCCAAAATGCCACTCTTCAATTTTTCCATATTTGCCTTGGCGTCGGTAAACACGGAATTTCAAACCAAACTTATCTTTAGCCGCATAGATCATGGAAACTAAATGATAACTTGGCAACTGAAAAGCATGATGCTCAGATCCGTCGCCTACCGGCAAATCAATAGCCTCACAAACATCGGCGGTTTTGGCCAATTCAGCGGCGATACTTTGGTTGGTTTCGGCCGATAGCGGCTCGATAAACCAGAAAGTTTTTATTTTTCTCATGTATTAAAGATTTAAAAGGTACAACAATATATTAATTTTAATTTATTACCACCCAATTAACCCCTCGTTGTTCGAGACGACCAGGCAAAGCAAAACCAGCCGCCCGCTCATGACCTCCGCCACCAAGGGCTCTAGCTAAATCGGACACCAGAAAACCATCCGGAGTGCTGCGCAGACTGCCTTTAACTACCCCGTTTCGATCCTCATACAATAAAGCCACAGCTTTGGCACCAGCCAGATTGCTTAAAAAACCGGCTAAGCCACTCAATAAATCACTCTCAGCGGCATTATCCATATTAGCAGTATCTAGGGAATTAACAATGTCTGCTCTGGTTAGGACTGAAATAGCCACTTGATAACGGGCATTTAAATATAAACGCTCCAAAGCTAGTCCCCACAACTTAATCATAGCTACATCTTTATTGCGCAAAGTATAATTTACAATCTTAGCATAGTGCGCACCCGCCTCCATGGCCGCTGAAGCAGCTTGCATAGTGGCATCACTGGCGGAGGGATATAGAAAATTACCCGTGTCGGTGAGGATTCCCGTTAAAATACAATCGGCTAATTCACGGGTAAGTACGATTCTATTGCTAGTAATAAAATTGTAAACTAATTCGGCGGTGGATGATAATTCCGGTTGACGTAACTCTAAGTCGGCATAATTATCAATCTGGGGATGGTGATCAAATTCAATAATTAAGCCACCCTGTTTTTTAAAAGCTAGAATTTCCTCCACTAGCCCGGTACGAGCCAAAGAACCGCAATCAGCTACAATGATTAAATCAAAGTTATTTTTTAGTGAACCGGCTGAAGTCAATCTCAATAAATCAGCTTTGTCTGCCAAGATATCGGTGAAACCAGGCAAGTAATCAAACAGAGTGTGATTTTTGTCCTGACAGAATAGTGAAACCTCTTTACCCAAATTAGCCACTATTAAACCTAAGGCGCAGACCGCAGACAAAGCGTCTCCATCCGGTCGTAAATGGCCCAATATTAAAACGCGAGCAGAATTCTGCATTATTTGGTAGGCCTGTTGGAAGCGAGGATTAATCAGCATAACCCCCTATTTTATAGGTAAAAAGCTTAAATGTCAAAACTAAAAATCCGCCCCCACTGTGAGGGCGGAAGTAATTAGCATCAAAAAATTAGTCATTAATTTTTAGCACATCAGTATCATCCTCTTCGTCTATTCTCAAAAAAACGTCTTCTAAAACAGCCGCCTTTCGCTCTGTGGGGTCAAACTCCCACAACAAGCGAGGCACTTTGCGCAAACGCGTTCT
Source organism: uncultured bacterium (assembly GCA_938003925.1). GTDB lineage: Bacteria > Patescibacteriota > Patescibacteriia > Patescibacteriales > UBA12465. The sequence continues at coordinate 168,806 of CALKWQ010000023.1, read as the reverse complement.
TTTTACCACCGCCGCGGCTAAACGTCCAGATGCACCCTTTAACTTCTTTAAAGCTGTGCCCGCTAAATGATCGGGAAGAACGGAAACAATCACTTTAGCAAACTGTAAATCTGGATTACAAGAAACGTAAGTAATAGTAATAAAAGCTTCTGGAAACTCCAGTTCCTGATTAACCGCTAAAGCTAATTCGCGATGCAATAATTCATTTAACTGTTCTACTTTGGACATAATTATATTTTTTCTATCTTTCTGTCTTCACGATAGAATTCAAAAATATCTCCTTCCTGTACAATCGGAGCTCCTTCAAACTTAAGTCCGCACTCCTCGCCTTCTTCCACAAATTTAACCTCCTGTTTAGCCGACTGGAGACTGGCAATCTTGCCGGTAGTTACAAACTCTTCGCCGCGCCAAACATTAACCAAAGCATTATTTTCCGGCTTGCCTTCAATAACTTTGCCGCCAACAATTTGCTGTTGTTTTTCGGTGCGGAAGATAGCTAAAATTTTTAACTTACCTAAATTTACTCTAGTCACTTCTTCCGGCACTAATTTCTGCATCTCCGAGCGCACGTATTTAATTAAATCATAGATGATAGAAAAAGAAGAGACTGGGATGTTTTTACTACGGGCCAGAGTTTCTACATTAGGTGGCATCTTAGTATTAAAACAAATAATCTGAGCCCCTGAATCTTCAGCCCTCTTAATATCACCCTCGGTAACATTACCCAAACCTTTAGCAATAATCTTGACTTTGACCTTCTCCGTATTAATTTTCATCAGAGACTCTTCAATTGCTTCGGCCGAACCTAAGAAATCACTCTTGACCAAGACATTGACCTTGGGAATATTTTCATCACCATTCTCTTGCTGAGCAATAGACATGATTTTTTCCTTGCGCACATCCGCACTCTTGATTTTGCGCATCTTTACTTTCTGGCCATCACCAACATACAAAATATCACCAACCGCTGGGGATATTTTTAAACCTAAAATTTTGACAGGCATTGACGGTCCAGCTTCAGTGATATTTTCACCTTTATAGTTTTTCAAAGCTTTTACTTTCCCATAAATAATATCTTCAAAACAGAGCTGGTCCCCAACTACCAAAGTACCATTTTGAATTAAAATGGTGGCTACTGGGCCAGCGGCTTTATCCATATTGGATTCCACTACTGTACCGGCCGCCTCTGCATCTGGGTTAGCCTTAAGAGAGTCGCCTAATTCAGCGTCTGCTGTTAAAATAACCATATCTAAGAGATCTTCGATACCGGTACCATCTTTGGCTGAAATGGGCACACAAATAGTTTTTCCACCCCAATCTTCAGGGGTTATATTTAATTGATTAGCTAAATCTTGTTTAGTCCGCATGACGTCAGCCTCGGGCTTATCAATTTTATTAATTGCCACTAAAAATGGCAATTTAGCCGCTTCAATGATACGAAAAGCTTCCACCGTCTGCGGTTTGACACCATCATCAGCTGCTACCACCAAAATCGCGATATCAGCTACCTTAGCCCCACGACTACGCATAGCCGTAAAGGCCTCGTGACCGGGAGTATCGATAAAAGTTAGACGTTTATCTTTGCGGGTTACCTGATAGGCGCCAATATGCTGAGTAATACCACCAGCTTCGCCAGCAACCACATCGGTTAAACGAATAGAGTCTAGTAATTTCGTTTTACCATGATCTACGTGTCCCATCACCACAATCACTGGCGGACGGCCATGCATATCTTCAGGTTTTTCTTGGTTTAAAATATCCTGCAGCTTCTTTTCTTCAGCTTCATCTCCAGCCGAATCATCCTCTACCAACAACTGGACATCAAAATTTAAATCACTACCAATGATAGCGGCGGTATCAAAATCAATTTTCTCATTAATAGAGGCAAAAACTCCATTTTTAATTAATTCAGTCAATAGACGATTGACTGGAATTTGTGAAACTTCGGCAAGAGCGCGCACCGTAATAACACTGGGAATGTAAATAGTCTTCTTTTCTTTGGGCAAAATAGCCTCATCCTGTTTTTTAGCCCTCTCCACCGCCTTGCGTTGTTCCCATTGTCTTCTAAAAATTGGCCAATTTTTAATAATTTTTTTGGCGGTATTATTATCAACCTTAATTGCCTTTTGTCCAATCGCAAAACCAAGCTCAGGCAAAAGATCGCGCAATTCTTGAGGAGAAATACGTAAAATTCGAGCTAATTCTGTTATATTCATAAAAAATTGAGCTAAAAGCCTAGTTGATAGGGCTAAATATATTAATTATTTCTAAATATTACGTCATTTTTTAAATTTAGTCAATAAAAAACAGGTCAAAAATCACTTTACAAATTAAAAAATCCTTGCTAAGATAATTACTAATATTACTTAGCAAATTTATTAATTAGCCGTAATCCAAGACTAGCGCGGTTATTGAATGGCTAACTTGGCCACTAAAAACAGCCGCTCACCATTATTTGATTTTTATCTTATATCAAATTTCTGCCTACATGTTGATTTTCACCCCCCTTCATTTTTACTTATATCATCAAAAATCCCTAATATAAGAGGAAAATTTTAGTGTTGTCCCCGTACGCCATCTGCTGTCTTGCTTTCGGTCTTTACTTTTATGGAATACGTAATTGCCGCTATTGCTGTCGTGGGTGGTTTTTTTATTGGTATTTGGTTTTACCAAAGAAAATCCAGCCGGCAGATGGATAACGCTCAAAACAAAGCGGAAAAGCTGTTAAACGAAGCCAAGAGCAAGGAAAAAGATCTATTACTTAAAGCTCAAGACAAGGCTCTTAAAATTATAGAAGAGGCTAAACAGGAAGAGAGCCAGCGCCGCAAAGAGATTAATGGTCTACAGAGCAGATTAGAGCAAAGAGAAAATTCTTTTTCTCAAAAATTACTAGACTTACAAGACAAACAACAGAAATTATACGATAAAGTTAATGAAGTTCAAGAAATTAAGGAAAGAATTAAAGCTATTAAAGAAGAGCAATTAGCTAAATTGGAAGAAGTCGCCAAATTGAATCAAGAGGATGCAAAAAACTTGCTACTTAAGAGCGTGGAAGAAAAGGCAGCTGAAGATTTAATTGTCAGAATTAAAAAATTAGAAGATGATTCCAGCGACAAACTGCAAGAAAAAGCTAAAGACATCATGGCTTTAGCCATGCAGCGAATGGTATCATCTTATACCGTAGAACTAACCACCACCACTATTGATCTGCCAAACGATGAAATGAAGGGGCGTATTATCGGACGTGAGGGTAGAAATATCAAGGCTATTGAACAGATGACCGGCGTTGAAATTATTGTTGACGACACCCCCAATGCTATTACCGTGTCTGGCTTCTCTCTCATCCGTCGCCATATCGCCAAAAAAACCTTGGACTATTTAATTAAAGACGGCCGGATCCACCCCACCAAGATTGAAGATGCTGTAGAAATGGCTAAAAAAGAATTGGCGGTAGATATTAAAAAAGCCGGCGAAGAAGCGATGTACGAAGTCGGCATTACTGGTTTCGACCCTAAATTAGTGCAAATACTTGGCCGCCTTAAATATCGCACCAGCTACGGACAGAATACACTCAGTCACTCCATCGAAGTAGCTCACCTAGCGGCCATGTTAGCCGAGGAATTAGGCTCAGACGTGACTTTAGCTAAAAAAGGTGGATTACTACATGACATTGGAAAGGCAGTTGATCACGAGGTGCAAGGTAATCACACGGAAATTGGTCGCGATATTGCCAAGAAATTTAACCTCCCCGAAGAAATTATCGCTCCCATTGCCACTCATCATGATGACCAGCCCGCCACCCTTACCTCCGTCATAGTCAAGGTGGCTGATGCCATCTCCTCGGCCAGACCAGGCGCGCGTAGTGATAGCCACGAAAATTATATTCAGCGTTTAGAAGAATTAGAAAAGATTGCCACCACCTTCGAAGGCATTGAAAAAGCTTACGCCATCCAAGCCGGTCGCGAAGTACGCGTCTTCGTTAAACCGGAGGCAGTGGACGACCTGAAAGCTCATAATTTGGCTAGAGATATTGCTAAAAAGATAGAAAGTGAGCTAAAATATCCAGGAGAGATTAAAATTAACGTTATTAGAGAAACAAGGGTTATAGAATACGCCAGATAATTATAATTAACGCCCCTGGCTCCGCTGGATCCGGGCGCCAAATATATGAACAAAGCGCAACTTATCGACAAGCTTTATCGTGAGGTGGAAGGTTTAAACAAAAAACAAGCAGAAAAAATGCTTGACGTTTTAACTGACACTATTATTGATGAGCTGAAAAATGATCGCGAAGTCACTATCACCGGCTTCGGCACTTTTCTTTCCCGCGTCCGCTACTCCCGCGGTGGCGTTAATCCGCAGAACCCTAAAGAAAGGATTACGATCCCGGCTGTGAAAGTAGCTAAGTTTAAAACTGGCTACAATCTGAAACAAGCCTTAAAGGGTAAGCGATAACTCAATAAGACCATTTAGGTATCGGGCTTGCTTGGATATGATATCTGGGCAAGCCTTGTGCCTATCAAATGACTGTAACTGTGTAGTTATAAGCTATATAAAGATCAAAGAGACCGCTCCGGTAGCTCAACTGGATAGAGTGTGTGGCTTCGGACCACAAGGTTAGGGGTTCAAATCCTCTCCGGAGCACCAATAAATTGTCAGAGGGCTTGACTCTTAAGCCCGAGATAAATATAATAGAACCTGTGCGGTCGAGCTGCAGATAGGTTAGAAGTGAAGAATAAAGGCTGGGTAGCTCAGCTGGTTAGAGCGTAGCACTCATAACGCTAAGGTCGAGGGTTCGAGCCCCTCCCCAGCCACAAAAAACAAACAATTTGCGCCTATAGCTCAGCTGGTAGAGCAGCTCCCTCTTAAGGAGACGGTCGTGGGTTCGAATCCCTCTGGGCGCACCTGATAATTGTTCTTTTATTTAACCTAAACTATGCTTAATCTTATTATATTTGGACCACCAGGTGCAGGCAAAGGCACACAAGCTAAAAAAATCGCGGAGCAATTTAATTTATTCCACCTCTCTACTGGAGCGCTGTTGCGGGAAGAAGTTTCCCGCCAAACCTTAATTGGAAAAAGAGTACAAGATATAATGGCTAAAGGAGAGTTAGTTGACGACAAAATCGTAGACAAACTTGTTAAAGATAAAATAGAAGAAAACGGCCACGATGCCGGTTTTATTTTTGATGGCTATCCTCGCACTATTAACCAAGCACACACCTTGGATGTACTCCTTGCCGCAAAGGCTCTCCCGTTGATATTAAGCTTGGAGGTAGACTCCGAAGAGCTAGCTAAAAGACTGCTGTTGCGCGGACAAGAAATAAACCGCGCCGACGATAATGGAGCCACGATCAGAAATCGTCTCTCTATCTATGCCGAGCGCACTAAACCATTACTCGACTTCTATCATGACCAAAAACGCCTGATCAGTGTTCACGGGCAAGGAGAGGTTGACGAAGTTTATCGCCGCCTGGAAGAACAGATAAAATTGATTATTCAAGCATAATAAAAAGAACCCGCGCAAAGCGGGTCTTTTTATTATCACCTTTCGATTAAATCATTATAACTGCTAATCATGAATAATCGTGCCCTCAAAACTCTTGCCATCAACAAAACGCTGTAAATTAGCTAATTTAGCCCCATTAATAATAGCTACGGTCAAACCAATTTTTTGAGCCTCTTTAGAGGCTACTGGATCAAAAGGCGAGTTCATGCCCGGGCGCCAATTATCACCAACTATACGTCGAAAGCCAATCCAATCAATATCAGTAATCACGCCCGCTTCCGGGTTTTTATGCGGATCTTCTACGCGGACATAGTCTATATTGGATAAATTAATAACTGTTTTAGCTCCGTAACGACGAGCCAACATTACTGCTACATAATCAGTTGACCTGCCCGGCTTGTAGCCGCCAGCAACCAGTAACCGTGACCTCTTATTTATCGGCCCCAGAGGGTCAATAATAATTTGTTTACTTGACCACGGACGCAAAGAAGCTCTAAGCAGCTCGGCGTTTAGACGGGTAGCTAAAATGCCCACATAGTCTTGTTCGTAGACATTGGCACCGTTAGAGGCAGCCGCACGTACATATTCACGAGCAGTTGATCCTCCGCCAGCAACTACAATTAACCTATCCCCTCGAGCAAGACGTTTTTGCACAAAATTACGAAAAGATTTGATAAATTTCAAATCCACCCCAGAGGAAGGAGCTAACAGCGAACCACCCACTGATAACACGTAAGTCATATAGATAAACAACGGGCGCCTTAACTAGGGCGCCCGATTAATTGATAGTGCTATTTTTTGCCACCAGCGGCTTCAATTTCTTTGCTTTTAACTTCTGTTAATATAGCCTTTCGGATCTCAGCTAATAATTTTTTATCTTCTTTGATGGTTTTCTTGGCGTTCTCACGACCAACGCCTAACTTAATATCACCAAAGGTATAAGAATTACCATTTTTCTTAACTACGCCATACTCTACACCAGTATCAACTAAATCTCCAGCCACTGAAATGCCTTCATTATACATAATATCAAATTCACAGGTACGAAAAGGGGCTGCCACTTTATTCTTCACAATTTTTACCTTTACACGATTGCCAATGATATTTTCACCCTGCTTGATTTGGGCTGCTCTTCTGACCTCAACTCTAACTGAACAATAAAATTTCAAAGCATTACCGCCGGTAGTGGTTTCTGGGTTGCCAAAGAAGACGCCAATCTTATTACGAATCTGATTAATAAAAATAACGCTAGTTTTAGTTTTAGCAATAATGCCGGTGAGCTTGCGTAAAGCTTGGCTCATTAATCTAGCCTGCAGGCCCATATGCTGGTCCCCCATATCTCCCTCGATTTCTTTCTGTGGAACCAAAGCTGCCACACTATCTACCACCACCACATCGACCGCATTAGATCTCACCAGAGTCTCTACAATCTCTAAGGCTTGTTCACCTGAATCCGGCTGGGAGATTAGTAACTCATTAACATTAACTCCGATTTTAGCAGCGTAATCAGGATCTAGAGCGTGTTCAGCGTCAACAAAGGCAGCAATACCGCCTAATTTTTGTACCTCGGCTACGATATGTTGAGCTAAAGTGGTTTTGCCTGAAGATTCTGGGCCAAAAATTTCAATCACGCGACCGCGAGGCACGCCACCAATACCAAAAGCTAAATCTAAAGATAAACAACCGGTAGAGATAGCGTCTACGTTAGTTTTACGCACATCTCCAAATTTCATAATGGCGCCATCACCGAATTTAGTCTTAATTTGCTCCATAGCATTAGCAGCTGCCTCGACTCGCTTGTCGTGCGCAAGGGCGCCAGCAGTCTCTTCCTTGAGCTCAGGGCTTTTTTTATCTTTAGACATACATATAGCGCCAAAACGGGGAAAATCAGCTCCAACCGTCAGCAGGCGCACATTATTTATTAATAAATTGAGTTTAACATTAACTAATTAAATACCTCTTAAATAGAGGATAAACCGCAAATAGCGGCTTATATATTATACTATAAAAACTCTTTTTTTAACAGAAAAGCCTTATTCTTGAAGTAAACTTTGGTATTCCAGCCAATACAAAGAAGCAAAATTACGCCAACCATTACTATAGATTTTAGTATCTAAATATAGAGCCGGCGCCCTGTCAAAAAAACTATTTAAAAACTCCCTAAAATCACTATTTTCACTGGCTAAAGCCGTATCAGCTAAAGAAGATAGATTGTCATTCTGACTGGAAGCTGTCGGCGACATCGATTGGACAATGGATGCTATATCTGAGCCTGAATACGGCTGATCAGACAGAAGATCGGGATCATTATAGTCAGTCGGCTCGGATAACTTTAATAAAGCATCAATCAGAGACCAAGTGTTTTGGCCAGCCACCACTAACCAACGCACTGAAGCGCGCTTATTATCCGCATCCCGCTCTTCTCCGCCAGTGTCCTCAAACCAAACCGCGGCAAAGATAGTTAAGAACAGAAACAAAATAAGTATAATTACCTGTGAAAAAATACGCCTCATATATTTTAGTGCTAAACAAAAAAATAATTTTCGGCTTCAGCCACTAACTATAGAAATCATTCTTTAGTCGCTAAACCTTCAGCGATGGATAATTCTTCGCGGCTATTAATACCCATCGCCTCCCGCGAATCTATAGGCAAACAATCGATACTAAAGCCTTGATTTCTAGCAATATCGACTAGGCTAGTGAGATAAAATTCATGGGCTTTGTTGTTAGCATTAAGCTTATCAATGTTATCCAGCAGCCACTGCTTGTTAAAGCACATAAAGCCTAGATTAATTTCTGTAATGGCTTTTTCCTCATCATTAGCATCTTTATATTCCACAATCGCCCGGACGTGACCATTACTATCACGCGCAATGCGGCCAAGATGATAAAAATTATGATACCAACCATCAAAGCTAGGCAAAATTGTAGACATGATAGTTAAGGCAGTTGGCGTTAATTCACAAAAAGTTTTAATAGACTCTGCCCTTAAAAAAGGCTGATCACCATATAAAACTAAAACATTATCTACATCTCGATCTAAATATGACCTAGCGCAGGCTACGGCATGTCCAGTACCAAGCTGTTGATCTTGAATTGCAATCTCAAAATCATAAGCAGCTAAAGTCTGTGCAATCAAATCCCGATTGTCGGGCGAGACAACCACGATAGGACGATCTTCAGCGCCAGAAGCGCGTACGGCAGCTAATAAATAGTCCATCATGGGTCGACCATGCAAAGGGACTAGCACCTTAGGCAACTCTGAACCCATACGTGTACCTTTGCCGGCTGCTAAAATAATGATTTTTGTCTTCATAAAGAGGATGATTCTTCTATTTATTTATCTTTATTTTAACATCAATACGAGTAAATTACTACCCAGAATTAACTCTAATATTGACAAAAATAATTTAATATTATATAAAAATATGAACCTTAACAATCGGTAAAATGAAACACTACACCTTCAGCCACCTATTATTATTTAACGCTATTGCCGCTTTAGTGACCTGGATAAACGGCTTCCAATTACTAGACGCCTCCTTAGCTCTAGTCATCGCTCTGTTGCTATCGGTTAAAAGTAACCGCAGAGACAAACAACAGGCGCGCGCTATCGGTATTATTCTAGGCTTAGTACTAGGCTCCGTATCACTGCTTACCAAAATTAATCAGAACCCGGAGCTCACCGCTAACATACGTATGATGTGTCTGGCCCTAGTTCTAATCATTAATAGTATTAAATATAAAAGTTATTACTGTCGTAGTAATCCGTTATTACTACCCCTATTCTTTGCTCTCAGTTTTACCTTAGTCGGCGGTTTAGGGCTAGGTGTAAACAGTCTAAAAGTGTTCCTTATCTCCTTCGGACTAATCGCTATCGGTCCGCCCTTACTATTTCATTTAAGAAAAATTATCTATTCCTACTGGCGATACCAAAGGATTAAGCGAGCGGCGACACGAAGGGCTAAAAAAGCCTAAAACAAAGGCCCGGAAATCATCACACGATATCCGGGCCTCTTTTAAAATCCACTACTTAATTAAGCTAGAAACAACCGTCTTAACCTGGTCAACAATTAATCTAGCCTTTTCCTTGGAAGTAGCTTCCGCATAAATACGTATGATTGGTTCGGTGTTGGAAGCCCGCAGATGCACCCAAGACTCGGGCCAATCAATCTTTATGCCATCAACGTCTGTTATTTGCTCTCCGACGTAAGCTTGTTTTACTAAATTTAAAATTGCCGATAAATCTGCACCAACGGGCAAGTCCAGTCTATCCTTAACCATCTCATAAGCAGGCAATGTCTGCCGCAAAGATGAGACGGAAACGTCGCTTTGTGCCAAATGACTTAAGAATAAGGCTACCCCCACCAAGGCATCGCGACCATAATGCAACTCTGGATAGATAATACCGCCATTACCTTCGCCCCCAATTACTGCCCCCACTTCTTTCATTTTAGCCACGACATTAATTTCTCCTACAGCTGTAGCATAATAAGAGCCACCGCGCTTTTCAGTAATATCACGCAGAGCCCGAGAAGAAGATAGATTGGAAACTGATATCTTCTGATAGAAGCAAGGGCAATAATCATGTAATACGTAATCAGCCACAGCCACTAGGGTATACTCCTCGCCAAACATCTCGCCGTGTTCATCAATAAAAGCAAGACGGTCGACATCAGGGTCGACAACAATGCCCAAGTCAGCCCCACTCGCTTTAACGCGCTCTTTAACGGCACTTAAATGCTCATCTAAAGGCTCGGGATTATGAGCAAATTCACCATTTATCTCGCTGTTAATAACCTCTATTTGAGTCACACCTAAAGCTGTTAAGAGAGCGGGAATAGCCATGGCGCCAACGGAATTAATACCATCAACTATGATTTTAAAATCACGCCCAGCAATAGCAGTGACATCTACCAGCTTTAGTTTTAAAATAGCCTCTAAATGCTCCTCTAAGGCTGTAGACAAACCCTCTACTGCTCCAAGTGAGTCAATACCTGGATAAATAAATTTAGCCTCACCAGCAAGTTTTAATAACTCCAGGCCATCATCTTTAGTTATAAATTCTCCCTGATTATTTAATAATTTTAAAGCGTTCCATTGACGAGGATTATGTGAAGCGCTTAATATCACCCCTCCTTGAGCTTGATGTTTAGTAACCGCCATAGCTATGGTGGGAGTGGTCGCCAAGCCAGCATCTAAGACCTTTAATCCGTTTAACTGTAAAATTGATCGGCTTAAATCATGTAGTACGGGGCCGCTGACACGACCATCTCTCCCCAACACGACTGCCGGTGTTGGTAAATCTGGAAATTGGCGATGTAATTGAACAGCAAACGCGGACAAAAAAGTAACTAAATCTACTGGCGTCAAATTATTACCAGGCTCACCACCAATAGTTCCCCGGATACCGGAAATGGATTTAATTAAAGACATAGGTTATATATTATTATTTTATTATAATGCCTTTTCACTAATAAAAAAATAGAGCACAAAAAAACACCGCTTTGAGACGGTGCTTTTTTGAATAGCTTCTAAGATGAGAAATAAATTTCCAATAAAAAAACACCATTGTTCTGGCGGCGACCTACTTTCCCAGGGCTCAGGCCCAAGTATCATCGGCGCTGGAGGGCTTAACTGCTGAGTTCGGGAAGGGATCAGGTGTGACCCCTCCGCTTTAACCACCAGAACAATGGCGTCTTTTTATATATTTTCGAAGTATTTTTGCTTGAAAAACAAAAGCGTGGGAAAATCTGACGACTTATTAGTACTGCTCCGCTCAATCCATTACTGGACTTACACGTACAGCCTATCAAGGTCATATTCTTTAACCAGTCTGTGAAACCTAATCTTAGAGACAGCTTCGCGCTTAGATGCTTTCAGCGCTTATCTTAACCGAAGGTAGCTACCCTGCAATGCCCTTGGTAGAACAGCAGGTACACTAGAGCTTCGTCCTTCCCGGTCCTCTCGTACTAAGGAAGGGCCTCTTCAAGTTTCCACGACCACAGTGGATAGGAGACCGACCTGTCTTACGACGGTCTGAACCCAGCTCGCGTGCCGCTTTAATGGGCGAACAGCCCAACCCTTGGGAGCTTCTCCACCCCCAGGATGCGACGAGCCGACATCGAGGTGCCGAACCAGGTCGTCGATGTGGACTCTTGGACCTGACTAGCCTGTTATCCCCGGAGTAGCTTTTATCCGATGAGCTTCCACCATCCTATATTGAATGGTCGGATCACTAAGTTCCGCTTTCGCGACTGCTTGACCGGTAAGTCTCGCAGTAAAGCTGGCTTATGCCTTTACACTATCTCCCGGGTTTCCATTCCGGGATAGCCAACCTTTGTAAACGCCTCCGTTACATTTTGGGAGGCATCCGCCCCAGACAAACTACCCACCAGAAACTGTCCCCCGTTACACGGGGTTAGAATTAAAAATAAACAAGGGTGGTATCTCACTGTTGCCCGAAGGCTCCCACCTATTCTGAACATGTGTATCCCTAATTCAATATCAAGTTGTAGTAAAGCTTCACGGGGTCTTTTCGTCCGACTGTGGTTAACGAGCATCTTTACTCGTCTTGCAATTTCACCGAGTCCTTCGCTGAGACAGTGCTCAAGTGGTTAAGCCATTCGTGCAGGTCGGAACTTACCCGACAAGGAATTTCGCTACCTTAGGACGATTATAGTTATCGCCGGCGTTCATCCGCGCTTGGATTCAAAGCTTCGCACCGAAGTGCTAACCTCTCCTCTTAACGTTCGGACACTGGCCAGGCCTCACCCTCTATACATCCTCTTGCGAGTTAGCAGAGAGCTGTGTTTTTGATAAACAGTCCCTTGAGCTCTTTAGCTGCGGCCCTGCTTGCGCAGGGCAGGCCTTATCTCGAAATTACGGCCGCTGTTTTGCCGAGTTCCTTAGCGAAGGTTCTCTCGTACACCTTAGGCTTCTCGCCTCATCTACCTGTGTCGGTTTACGGTACGGTTACTGTGCCCTTAGCCCTAGAAGTTTTTCTCGTCGGCTCTGCTACTTGAATTGAATCCATCTTGCGACTTCATCTCTTGACTGTCCCTTGAAGCTGTTGGCCCGGATTTGCCTGGGCCGCTTCTTGAAACCCCCAACGAACATACCATAGCTCGCTCAAACTTTAGAACCGCGTCCCTCCTTCGGAAAAACACAGTAGTGCTGGAATATTAACCAGCTCTTCCATCGGTTACGCTAACACTACATTAGCTGCACCTTAGGATCGACTAACCCTGGGTCGATTCTCGTTGCCCAGGAAACCTTAGATTTTCGGTGGGCGGGATTTTAACCCGCCTTTTTGCTACTCATGCCAACATTCTCACTTCTCTCCGCTCCACCATGCCTCACGACACGACTTCAACGCTGAAGAGAATGCTCCTCTACCACTCTATGATAAATCATAAAGTTCACATCTTCGGTAATATACTTAGCCCCGGTAAATTTTCGGCGCGAAACAACTTGATTAGTGAGCTATTACGCTATCTTTAAAGGATGGCTGCTTCTAAGCCAACCTCCTAACTGTCGTAGTCACAACACCACCTTTTACACTTAGTATATATTTAGGGACCTTAGATTGTGATCTGGGCTGTTTCCCTTTAGACCAATGAACCTTAGCGCCCATGGTCTGACTCCCAAGCTTCACCTACGGGTATTCGGAGTTTGATTGAAGACGGTATCTTGCGACCCGCCCTCATCCAGTGCTCTACCCCCCGCAGTCAGCGCTTGAGGCTAGTCCAAAAACTATTTCGAGGAGAACCAGCTATTGCCGAGTTCGATTACAATTTCTGCGCTAACCACATCTCATCCCCGAGTGTTGCACGGCTCGTGGGTTCGGTCCTTCCTCTGTCTTTCGACAGAGTTCAACCTGGACATGGTTAGATCACCCGGCTTCGGGTCTTGTCCATGCGACGTGTACTTCACTTTTAACGCACTAATTACTTAATGCGCAAAAGTGAAGCACAATGCGGGCTATTAACCCTCGCTTTCACTACACATACTCTCCGGAGGAGATTATGTAAGCCACATAGAGCAAACTCGTTGGCTCATTCTTCAATAGGCACGCCGTCACCCAGTAAACTGGGCTCCGACTCTTTGTAAGTATATGGTTTCAGGTACTATTTCACCTCCCTCTCGGGATGCTTTTCACCTTTCCCTCACGGTACTGGTTCACTATCGATCATAAGAAATATTTAGCCTTGGGTCATAGTCGACCCGGATTCATACGGGATTTCACGAGTCCCGCACTACTTAAGAACAAGCACTGAAGAGAAATAATTTTTTTCGCTTACGGGGCTATCACCCGCTCTGGCTGAGCTTTCCAGCTCGATTCTGCTAAAAATTATTTTTTATGACTCTCCTTTACCCAATCTAGAGGGTAAACGCGCTGTCTTGCAACACCTGCGGAACATATAGCTCTAGAACTTTCTGATTCCTCGCTAGTAAACTAGTTTGAAATCTCAGTTCGGCAGGTTTAGGCTCCTCCCCGTTCGCTCGCCACTACTTAGGGAATGACTGTTGTTTTCTTTTCCTCCGGCTACTAAGATGTTTCAGTTCGCCGGGTCTTCCACCGCTACCAAACGGCCGCGGTTACTCCGTCTACAACGGAGTGGGTTTCCCCATTCGGAGATCTGCGGGTCAAAGGTTGCTTGCCACCTCACCGCAGCTTATCGCAGGCTGCTACGTCCTTCATCGGTTTCTTATGTCTAGGCATCCGCCATACACTCTTTACGAGATTTTCCCACACTTTTGTTTTCAAAAGCGTACACGTTCCTTCGCGAACGTGATTAACTTTGTCTATCGCCCGGAAATTGCAAAATAAACCGACGATAGACAGTTCGCTTTTTAGAAAAAAGCGACAAAAAAATATTTAACTGTTAAAGTGCAATTAAATATTCCGTTGCCATTACCAGCGAACTGATAAAGGCGAGTAAATATTTAATTTGAGATAAATCCATTCTAGAGGTCCAAAAAACCGCGATGGTCGCGGTTTTAAAATAATCGCAAAATAGCCAATTATTCTATAACCGCTTAATTTTTGAGACACTAAAATGAATATACATAGGCTTTATAAAAACTGATATTAATTATAGGGCTTTTAAAAATAATGTCAAGTCCTGTAAAAAGGGCTTATTTTAACAATAATTTAGATTAATATTAAGAGTCGATAAAGCCGCTTTCCTCCATGTAGTTTAAAGCCACTTCACGTTCAATTTCGCCCGCCTGATATAATTGCTTTAAATGCCGGTCCATGGTGGTCATGCCATTTTGGATATTAGTTTCTAGCACTGTCTTAATCTGAGCAATTTTACCCTCTCTAATTAGATTAGCAATGGCATTATTGCTAATCAAAATTTCTCTGGCCGCTATGCGTCCGCCAGAGATGCGTGGCAATAATCTCTGAGAAATAACCGCCGCCAGGATCATAGACAACTGAGAGCGGATTTGAGACTGCTGATGGGCAGGAAAGATATCAATTATACGATCGATGGTCTGAGCAGCACTATAAGTATGAAGGGTAGCTAAAACTAAGTGACCAGTCTCAGCCAAGGTAATAGCGGCAGAAATAGTCTCTAAATCGCGCATTTCGCCAATCATAATAACATTGGGGTCTTGGCGCAAAGCATGCTTTAAGCCAGCTTCGAAAGACAGCATATCATCACCGAGTTGGCGCTGAGAGATGATGCTTTTATCCGGGATAAAAACATATTCAATTGGATCTTCCAAGGTAACAATGTGACAAGTGCGCTGATTATTAATCTGATTAATCATGGCCGCTAAAGTAGTAGATTTACCGCATCCGGTAGGACCAGTAACGAGAATTAGGCCTTGGGGTAAATTCAATAAATCAGTAACAGAGGCAGGCATACCAATTTCTTCCAAAGTAGGCTTATGCTCATCGATAACACGAGCAACAATTTTAAGATGCCCACGCTCAAAACAAAAATTCAAACGAAAACGATATGAATCAACAGAGGTAGCGGCGTCTAAATCTCTATCTTCTTCTAATCTGGCGCGCTGATTAACGTCTAATAATGTTTTAGTTGCCTGTTCTAAATCTAAATCTGACAACAGTGGATAGGATTTATCACCAGATACGAGCGCACGTAATTGACCGTCGTATCTAGCCATCGGGGCTAAACCAAAAACCAGGTGTAAATCAGAAGCACCTTGTTGGCCAGCCAGACTCAACATTTTTCTAACGTCCATAGATTTTTACCAATTAAGCTTTTTTAAACCTTTAGCAGCGGCGTCCACCTGAGCCTCTTGTTTAGATGAACCCTCACCCGTGGAGACCAGCTCTTCACCCAAATAAAGTCCAACTTTAAACATCTTGGCGTGGTCAGGGCCCTCTTCGCCTAAAATATCATATCGAGGTGTAATACCACGTTTATCTTGCGCCTGTTCTTGAAAACGTGATTTCGGGTCGAGATAAGCTTGCGTCTTAAGTATCTCTGGTAATTTCACCACAATCCAGTGCAAAACAAAGTCCTTAGCCTTATCTAGGCCCTGATCTAAATAAATTGCACCAATTAAAGCTTCAACGGCATTAGCTAAAATGTAGTGACGTGACTTTTTGTCCTTGTCTTTGGCTTCACCACGAGATAAATACAGATATGATTCTAAAGATAACTCATTAGCAATAACGTAAAGCATTTTAGCATTAACTAAGGAAGCGCGCCAATTAGTTAAATCACCTTCTGGCGTCTCTGGATAATTAATATATAAATGCTCAGTTACAATAATTTCTAATACCGCATCACCCAAAAACTCCAAACGTTCATTATGCCCGCAGGGGAATTCAGGATGTTCATTTAAATAAGAACGATGCACCATAGCTTGGCGCAAAATTTCTTGATTGTGAAAATGTAAATTGATGGTCTTTTGTAATTTAGATAACTCGGGCATAAATTTGGTTACGTAGCGGAATCGTGGCATCTAAAGATGAGGCGCCACCACACCGTTGCACAACAAGTTAAGATTAAACAAAGGCCCGCGAAAAACGCGGGCTTAGATTATGACTATTATTAATCGGACGCCGGCGCAGATTCTGATTCTTGATCAGCAACGACCGTTTCTCCCTCCTCGGGGATGGCAGCGGACTCCTTATCCCAATGATTGTCTCTTTTCTTTTTTTCTTCTTCGGGCCAATCATTATAAATGGCCCCTAAAACACCGTTAACAAACTTGCCTGAAGCATCACCGCCGAAACTCTTGGCAACCTCAATAGCCTCATTAATGGCGACCCGTGGCGGTATAGCGGTATAAACTAATTCAAAGATACCTAAACGCAAAATATTACGGTCAATCGTAGTAATTTGGTCTAAAGGCCATTCGGTGGCATAGCGGACGATTAAAACATCAATATCGGCTAAATTATCTACAACTCCTCTCACTAATTCCCCCACAAAACCACCATCGTCAAAATTAGGCGCGAAATTAACAAAATTATCACGCATCAGAGACTCGGTGTTCTGGCCATTTTTGCCGTTAAAATCCCAAGCAAACAAAGTTTGCAAAGCGATAGTACGAGCTAAATGACGGTTGGACATAGAGATTATTTCTTAGCCTTAGCTGGCTTAGCCGCTACTTTTAAAACTTGACGGCCCCGATAAGTGCCACAAAAAGCGCACACGGTGTGTGGTTTTTTTGCCTTACCACATTGAGGACATTTATCTAAGGCGACGACATCTAAAGCTAAATGCGCCCGATTGGTACGCACCGCACTACTTGATTTTCTTTTCTTAGGATTAGCCATATATTTATATTAAACGCAAAAATTAAACAATTTACAGCAAAATTTATCTTGAGCGCCGCGTATCTGTTTTTAGTATAACTAAAAAATAATATTAGTCAAATTCTGAACTCTAGACTGCCACTGTTGCAGAACCAACAATAGCTTCGAATTCCTCCTTCTCTAAAGTCTCTTGACGTAACAAAGCCTGAACTACTTGCTCTAATTTTTCTCGGTGCTGACGCAAGACGTCTTGAGCTTTAAGAGTCGCCTGATTAATGAAGGTGGAAATTTCCGAATCGATCTGTTCGGCGATCTTCTCACTGTAATCACGTTGCTCATGAATTTCTCTGCCTAAAAAAATAAGCTCTTCTTTCTGGCCAAAAGTACGTGGACCAAGCAAGTCACTCATGCCATAATCAGTAATTAAACTCCTAGCCACCGAAGTCGCCCGACGCAAATCAGAAGTAGCTCCAGTGGTTACCTCGCCAAAAATATCTTTTTCCACCAAATGACCAGCCAGCAAAACAGCAATTTCATCAATAAAATCTGACTTGGATTGAAAATAACGATCCTCCGTTGGGACCTTAAGGGTATAGCCACCGGCACTACCGCGAGCAATAATGGAAACTTTCTGCACCGGGTCACTATTGGGCAGAAAATGGGCAACTAAGGCATGCCCGGCTTCGTGATAAGCTGTAATCTTTTTTTCTTTGTCATTAATCACTCTGCTTTTACGCTCCGGCCCAATCATAACTTTCTCAATTGCCGAAAACAATTCTTCCATACCAATGACTGTTTTATTTAAACGTGCGGTTAAAATTGCCGCCTCGTTTAATAAATTGGCCAAATCGGCGCCAGAAAATCCCGGCGTTCTTTCCGCGATGCGCTTTAAATCAACTTCCTTCGCCAGAGGTTTTTTCTTCACATGCACCTTTAAGATTGCTTCGCGGTCTTTAAGGTCGGGGCGATCAATCATTACCTGGCGATCAAACCGACCAGGACGCAGTAAGGCTGGATCAAGTACGTCTGGCCGATTGGTGGCTGCAATAACAATGACGTTATGAGTTACATCAAAGCCATCCATCTCTACTAAGATTTGGTTTAAAGTCTGTTCGCGTTCATCATGAGAGCCGCCTAAACCGGCACCGCGCCGACGTCCAACTGCGTCTATTTCATCAATAAATACAATGCAAGGCGAGTGTTTCTTGGCTTTTTGAAAAAGAGAGCGCACCCGCGAAGCACCAACGCCAACAAACATTTCTACAAACTCAGAGCCAGACATATGAAAGAATGGCACCTTGGCTTCACCGGCCACAGCTCTAGCTAATAAAGTTTTACCTGTGCCAGGACTACCAAGCAACAACACCCCGCGCGGAATACGCGCTCCTAAATCTTGGAATTTTTTAGGATAGCGTAAAAAGTCCACTACTTCTTGCAACTCTTCTTTAGCCTCTTTAGCTCCAGCCACATCCTTAAAAGTGACAGGCTCCTTGCCATTAAGATCAAACTCTTTGGCATTAGATTGGCCAAAACTCATCGCCTTGGAATTCATACCTTGAGCACTGCGCATCATAAAGAAAAATAACAGTGCGACCAAAATCAAAGGCAGGGCAAACGGCAAAATTGCCATCAACCAATAAGACCAGCCGGAAGGTTCTTTCACGTTGATAGCCACCGCCGCTAGTTTTTCCGGACTAAGCTGAAAGTTGTTTAGCAGGGTGGACAAGCTCTCGCTTTCTTCTTTCTGCACTATTTGCTGGCCACCATCTTTGAGCTCTATCTTTACCTGGTTCCCACTAACGGTAAGGGCTTTTACCTGATCCTGATTTAACTCTTGAATCAAGGTCTCAATCCCTACTCGTGTCGCTTTCGTATTTGCAGAAAAAGTACTAAAGATAGCTGTAATTGCCAAAAAGACAAGAAAAAAGATGAGGAAGTTTTTCAATAAATTTTTCATATTTTTGCTTAAAAAATAGTATTCCCATTATATAACGCGGACTGGATTTTGGCAATTAACAAAAAGCACTTTCCTAGTCTAGGGAAGGCGCTTTTTGCTGTGATAATTAAGTAGTAATTTAATCAGCAATGTCATCCTCGCTCGCAGCTTCAACTACCTTGGCTTCGGATGCATCTTTTTTAGTTTTAGTGCTTTTCTTTTTAGGTGCGGCTTCGCTGGATTGTGTCTCGACGTCGCCAGCCAATTTTAATCCTAAGCGATGCTCAGAAGGAGAGATGCTAACAATTTCAAAGTCACGGGTCTCTCCAGGATTAAATAATTCGCTGATTTTATCTTTAGCCACTAAACTTAGCTGGCTGATGTGAGCTAAACCGTGAATCTCGTCATCAAGCTTCACAAACAAACCAAAGGGATTCACTTTAACAATCACGCCGCTAACGGTCTGACCGATGCTATATTTAGCACTCGCCTCCTGCCAAGGATCTTTCTGTAATTTTTTGGAGCTTAAGAAAATCTTGCTACCATCAATACTGACAATTTCTGCTTTAATATGATCACCAACCTTAAACAGTTCGTTGGGAGAATCAATGCGCTGCCAAGCAATCTCAGAAATATGAATTAAGCCCTCCATGCCGTCATCAAAATTTAAGAATACGCCAAAATTAGTAATAGCGGTAATACGACCATCAACTACCATGCCGACACTGTAACGATCTAAAGCGGGTTTCTGGCGCTTATTCCATACATCTTTTTCACTGAAAATAATCTTATTTTCTTCCTCGTTTAAAGTAATAACATTAACTTCAAAATCCTGGCCAATAAAAGTTTTGAGCTTTTCTAAAATTTTACTTTTATCACCGCCACTAATACGAGGATAATTCTCTGGAGCTAACTGGGATACCGGCAAAAAGCCGTTAATCTGACAATAACGAGCCAACAAGCCCCCCTTATTAGCGTCAATAATGCGAATCTTGATAGTATTTTTTTCTTTAAAAGCTTCACGTAAATTTTTCCAAGCTTTTTCTTGACCGACTTGTCGAAAAGACATTTCTAAATACCCTTCTTCATTTTCAGTTTCAATCACTGCCGCTTCCACCTGATCACCTGGCTTAAGATGAGCGTACTCTTCTACTTCTACATATAATTCAGGACCACGCACCACGCCCATTAACACGCCATCGATATCTAACACTACTTCCGATTTGGAAGCGGTGACGATAGTACCCTTAACGATATCTCCTACTTGTGGCACTTGTACGCCGTCTTTTTCTAATAAATCCGCGAACACGCTGGATTGTTTTTGCTCTGTAGACATAAATTGAAATTTTTCTGGATATAATATAACTAATCCAGAAAATAAAAAAATATCCTTAACCCCTGCTTGCGCAAGAGCCTCTGGGCCACCTCAGGCGCCGCCTTGAGTGACGGCGCCTTGAAATCCGAGAGTGTTATAATAGGTGAATATTTTATTATTAAGAGTGTATTACTTTTCTTGAGTATTTGTCAATTGCTTGTTGAGATTAGCAATGGCACCTTGATAATAAGAACCATCGCGATTACCCCAGATAGCCTGCTTAATACTGTTAACATTATTCTTATTCTCTTCTAAAAACTTAGCCAGTGTTTCTTTGGCGACTACTCTAAGTTCTGGTTTTGTTATAATTCCCATATCACCTGAAGTTAGATAATTTTGCAACACTTTAGCTTGAAAATTATCTAATTCTGGGTCACCCCAAAACTTTTTAGTCCAAAATTTTGAACCTGTACTATTTTTTTCTTTTACTTTTTTAATTAAAGATAGAGCATTACTAATACCAGGAAATTTAGCTTCTAATTTAGCTGGACTCATCTGGCCCATACCGAAAGAACCGAGAGCTCCCATGCCGGAATCAGTGCTACTAAAATGAGTAAAACTTTTATAAGCTTCATTTTTCTCTTCGTACTCTGCCTTTAATCTTTCAATTTCAGATTTAATCTCTTCTGGAGACTTGAAATCCTTAATTTCCGCCGATATGGCCGCAATTTTTTCAGGCACAACTTCTTCAGAAATTTTGGCTTGTTCTAAAATTTCTTGTAGGGCGGCGCTTGCTTTTGCGTCTTCCTCGGGGGTGGTTAAAGGGGCTTCTACCAACTCGTCTTGAGTCAAGACTTCAGACTCATTGTTGCCACCGTTGATTTTCTCCATGCTCATAAATTTTAAAAAATTAAAAATAAACTAACTATGAAATTATTATATAATAAATTAGCAAAAAAGTCAATAGCAACGATAAATTGGGTTAAAACTATATTTTTTACTAATATTAAATATATTAAACTTTAATCACTACCGGCAGCACCATGGGGCGACGTTTAGTCTGTGTAAACAGGAACTGACCAACGTCATTTCTGATCTTGTTTTTAATAAAATCATCATCGGCTGGCGTCATGGGGTTTTTGTCCTTAACAATATTTTTCACACGCATTCTGGTTTTTTCAATTAATTCACGGCTCTCTTTCATGTAAATAAAGCCGCGAGAAATAATATCTGGGTTGCCAATAATATTGCCGGTTTTGGCATCAATGGTGGCAATAATAACAATCATACCGTCACCGGCCATCATCAAGCGATCACGCAGAACCACCTCGGACACGTCGCCCACGCCCAACCCGTCTACCATAACGTAATCAGAAGGAACTTTTTCTTTAGTTAAACTACCTAATGACTGCCCACGCGCATCTTTTCTAAACAAGACAACCTGGCCATTATCAGCTACAAAAATCTTTTCGGGCGTAATACCTACCTGTTCGGCTAATTCAGCATGAGCACGTAACATGTAATGATTGGCTTCAATGGGCATGAAATATTCCGGCTTGATTAAACGCATCATCAATTTAAGATCTTCTTGCTTGGCGTGTCCGCCTGCGTGAATATCTAACATGCGATAATGAATAATTTTTGCGCCCTGACGTACCACCATATCCATTAAATTTTGGATAGAACGTTCATTGCCAGGAATAACCGAGGAGGAAAAAAGCACAGTATCGCCATGTTTAAGGCTGACTACCCGATGCTCGCCATTAACGACGCGACTTAAAAAAGCATTATCCTCGCCTTGGGCGCCAGTACCAATAATTAGAACTTTATCATCGGGTAAAGAGTTAAGCTCTTTATCATCAATCAAAATTTTAGGGTCAAATTTTAAATAACCGATTTGATGGGCAATCTCCACGTTAGTGTTCATGCTCCGACCCTGCAAACTGACGCGACGATTATAACGTTTAGCCAGTTCCAAAATCTTCTGCACACGGCTAATTTGAGATGCGAAGGTACCAATGATAACACGACCTTCAATTTTCTCAATAATTTTTCCCATTTCTTCACCAATGGCGGATTCAGAAATTTGATAACCAGCATGAGTTGCATCAGTGGAATCTGACATCAACATTAAGATGCCACGATTACCAATTTGGGCAATGCGTTGTAAATCCGCCGGTTTATCATTAACCGGGGTAAAGTCAATCTTAAAGTCACCAGTGTGCATAATAGTTCCCAAAGGTGTGTTAGCAATAACTGCAAAACAGTCCGGAATAGAGTGATTAACGCGAGTAAATTCTAAACGGAAAGAAGCTCCCAATTGCAACACGGTGTTTTCATCAATTTCTTTAATCTTGGGCTGAGGTGCATTTTTATGCTCTTGCTGGCGCTTACGAATCAGTCCAGCCGTTAACTTACCGGTAAACATAGGCGGATTACCAATTTCTCCCATAATATGAGGGATGCCGCCGATGTGATCGTAGTGACCATGAGTAATAACCACGCCCTTAATCCAATCTGTCTTATCCCGCAGATAAGAGATGTTGGGTATAATATAATCAATACCAGGCATATCTTCCTCCGGAAACTGCAAACCCATATCAATAATGATTATTTCACGGTTGCATTCAATTAAAGTCATGTTGCGACCAACTTCTTCTAAGCCACCTAAAACAATAACTTTAACATAATCTTCAGAGCCTTCTTTGCGAAAAACCTGTTGGGTGCGCACAGGGAAACGACGCCTGATGGGCGCTTTAGCCACCGCGTTAGCAGCGCTGTCTTTGCCGGTACCGAGACCGGACTTGTAACGAGTAATCATGGGAATTGAGACTTAAAATCAAAGATTAAAAAAATAACCAAAGCCATCTTTAATGCTAGGATTTTCGTTGAATTATGAGATAGACGAGTCTTAACTATTATTTCTAACAGAGACAATTTTTCTGTTAAAAATTAAGCTCGATTTGTAAATAATACTACCAGGACAAGCGCTTCTTTGTTTTCAGATACCAATTACCGATACCGGCAAGGCGATCGCTGGGTTCATTAATGACAGCGCCATTAAAGCCGCGCACACGTTTAGCCTGGACATAAGTGTAAGCGGGTGAATATAAGAAAATCGCCGGCAATTCAGCGCCGATAATTTCTTGAAATTTTTTATATTTTTCTAGACGCAGATCGAAATTATCTGCCAATTGGCGACCCTCTGTCAGTAATGTGTCAGCCTCGCTGTTATTATAGCCAGCCAAATTGAGACCCTGTCCACCGATTTGAGAAGAGTGCCAAAAAGAAGCAACATCCGGTTCGGTTCCAACTACCTGGCCATAGAGGAAAGCCTCAAAGTTATGACTAGCAACCATTTCTGAGCCGATACTGGCAGCGCTAACTTTATTAATAACAACCTTAACGCCAATCGCCTCCCAATCTTGCTTAATGCTCTCAGCCACGTCCAAGCGACCATTTTCTGGGACTGATAACTTAATCAGCAACGGCTGAAAATTCTTATCAATGGTGGCTACTCGCCAGTAACCGACTGGTTCTAATTGAGTAGAACTTGCCGTGAGCTTAATAGCAGCCACCTCGCCACTTGTTTCCTCGCTATTAACGGCGTCTGTACTAACTTCAATTTTTTTAAAACCACTCTCTTCCAGCAATTGCTCCGCTCGCTCTCGATTTAAATTATATTTAGAGTCATCGGGTGTGTAAGCAAAACCATCAGCTAAAATCGGGCCATCAGCCCTAACAGCTGCGCCCCCCAACACTTCTTTAAATAGGCGCTCGCGGTCGATAGCATAAGCTAAAGCTTGCCTAACTTTCAAGTCGGATAAAGCTTTATTTTTTTCACGATTAAAAAAGATGGCATTAACCTGAGGCAGGCGCAAGCTGTGCAAAGACAGGGAATGTTTAGCTAATAAATCTCTTTTTAAATCATCGGGGACATAACTAGCTCCATCAATTTCATTGGCATTTAAAGCGCGTACCAATTCTGTATAATCGGGGAAAAATTTAAAAATTATATCGGAAACGTAAGGACTAGCCCCATAATAATCAGGGTTAGAAACTAAATGATATTCTTTCATCTCTCCCCCCTTACTCTTAATTAAGGCTTCAAACTTATAGGGACCAGAGCCGATGGGCTTTAAATTTAATTCTGACAAAACCGCTGCTTCCGGCAAAACCATCTCCCAAGCACTCTGAGGCATAATACCAAAAGTGAGTAAACTTAAAAAATCAGCATAAGGCTCTGACAGAGAAAATTTAACGGTGTGATCGTCAATTTTTTCAATTTCTGCGCCATTAAGAGTATTGCGCAAAGGAGAACGGAACTCAGCAGTCTTGATTAGATTAAAAGTAAAAACTACGTCATCAGACAACAAGTCTTCACCGCTATGCCATTTAACATCTGGACGCAAAGACATAATGTAGGTTTTGTTGTTGTCCTGAATTTGCCAACTCTCTACCAAATCAGGAGCTAAGCGCCCTTGTTCGTCATAATTAAACAAGCTGGAATAAATGAGTCGACTCAAATCAGCATCCACATCACGACTACTAGCATATAATGGATTAATAGTCTGGGGATAGCCTACCACTCCTTCAATATAGGTGCCACCCGCCTTAGGAATAAGAACGAGGTGTTGTTGATAAAAGCGAAAACCCAAATAAGACAAGCTGAGAATTAAGACTAGGCTGGATAATTTCAAAACTAATTTCTCTCGCGGATTTAAAAATTTAGCCAGATGCTTTAGTTGCTCTTGACGAGGAATTTTAGTGGGAGCCAAGGAATAAACCAAATTTTTATCAGCCCTCATACTGGCAGAATCTTTATCCACAAATAAACGCTTTAGTTCTGATAATAAGCGTTGAGCAACAAAAAAACGGGAAATTGATTTTAAACTTCCTTGAAAAAAATTCTTAAATTTTTGAGGCAATAAATCCACAGAGTGGGGACGAAACGGAAGGAACTGGCTTTAAGCCAAAATGCTGGCTAATGATAAGCCAAAAAAGAGTACTGCTAATACAATGGTAGCAGTAAATAACTTTTTTTCCAGACCGCGTTTCGTCAAATAAACGCCGCCGGTACCACCAAAAGCACTACCGAGACCAGCGCCGCGATTCTGAAGCAAAATAACAACAATAAGAAGAAGGGAAACGATAATTTGTGCGATTTGTAACCAAGACATAAAGGTTTATTTCTTAAGACGCGCAATTATCTCAGCTAATACTTTCTTATTGCTCACAGCTAAATCAGCTATAATTTTGCGGTCAATAGTAATATTAGCCACCTTTAAAGCACCAATAAATTTAGAGTAAGAAAAACCGTGTTCGCGAACAAAGGCATTAATCTTAACTTGCCACAAAGCACGCATATCGCGTTTTTTCTTACGGCGATCACGATAAGCATGGGCGCCGGCTTTAGTCCGAGCAGTCTTAGCCAGCTTGATTAAATTCTTGCGGCCCCATTTGTAGCCTTTAACCTGCTGCATCAACTTGCGGCGTTTTTTGTTGTGACTGACTCCTCTTTTTACTCTTGGCATATAAGAATTAGCTTAAAACCGCATCCTATCGATACGGGGTTAAAGTTTTAATGGTTTTTACTAAAGTAGCGTCGGCATTAATGTCTAAACGCTTGGTGCGCTTAGTATTGCCACTTTCCCTAGAATTGAAATGGTCCTGGCCAGCCTTTCTCTTCTTCAACTTGTTGGTCGCAGTTAAGCGAAAACGCTTGGCTGTAGCCTGATGGGTCTTGATTTTCGGCATAAATTTGATAAAAAAACAGGCGAAAAGCACCTGGATGATAAAAAGATTGTTATTTCTTATTTACCAACACTATAGTAAATCTTCCTCCTTGATTTGTCAAGGTCTGCTCCACCTCAATTACTAAATCTGGTTTTTGGCGAAGTTGAGCCACAAAGCTGTCAATAATTTCTCTGGCTTTCTGTGGGTATTGACGTTCACGACCTCTTAAAATCAACTCCACTTTAATTTTATTTTCTTTAGATAAAAACTTTTCTGCTTGAGCCAAACGAAAACCAAAATCATGTTCACTAATACGAAAAGACAGACGAATAACCTTGGTGTCTATCTTCTTTTGCATCACCTTCTGGCGATGCAACTTCTTCTCGTGCTCATATTTTAACTGACCAAGATCAACAATTTTAGCAACCGGCGGATCAGCCTTAGGATTAACTTCCACTAAGTCTAAATCCAGCTCTTTGGCGCGAGCAATCGCTTCCCTGGTATCCATCACGCCAACATTTTCACCAGTTTCATCAATTAAAAAAACCTGTTCGGAACGAATTTGAGTGTTAGACTTAAAGAATTTTTTTTCTTTCTGCTCAACGCGATGGAATTTAATGCGCATGGTTAAAAAGTTATTATTTATATAGCTATTTATAGCGGAAAAATTAAAAAAAGTCAAATAAAAACAGCCCCTAGGGCCGTTTTTATACTCCAATGAGCGGGTAAGGGGAATCGAACCCCTTTCTCAACCATGGCAAGGTTGCATAATAACCATTATACGATACCCGCAAAAGCTATACTTTATATAGCAAATATTTTTCTTCAAGGCAAGGCCTCTCTGCTGTTTTAAGTAAAAAACTTAAAAATAAGAGTGCCGCGGGCGGGAATCGAACCCGCACTGTATCTCTACAACTGGATTTTAAGTCCAGCGCGTCTACCAGTTCCGCCACCGCGGCTTATTTGTGTGGAGATGATGGGAGTTGAACCCATGTCTAATAAGTGCCCCTAGATACTTTTACAAAATTATCCCGATTTAATTAGTGTCGCCGATATCGTCTAAAACCAGGCAAAAGCGGTATCAGTCACCTCTCGTTGTCTCGCTAACACCAGGAGAGGGCCGGTGATAACCAAGCTTCAAATTATAACACCAGTTGACGGAGCTGAAGCCTCTCCGGTCTGATGGC
Source organism: uncultured bacterium (assembly GCA_938003925.1). Taxonomy (GTDB): domain Bacteria; phylum Patescibacteriota; class Patescibacteriia; order Patescibacteriales; family UBA12465. The sequence continues at coordinate 141,374 of CALKWQ010000023.1, read as the reverse complement.
TACGGCTATTTTTTAATTAAGCCATAACGGGAGCGAAACTCGGAACTTTCCAAGTAAACGCCCTGTCAAGATTTTTGACATTTATGTTTTTAGATTATTTTTACGGTCTAACCAAAACCCGTCTTGAATATCTAGAAGCAGTCGTTATTATCGATGCCCGGCATCCCCGGTTATCTCAAAACACTACGCTTTGTTAAAGTTCTCAGTTGTCTATCTAACTCTCTTTTCTTGATGGATTCGCGCTTATCATATTTCTTTTTACCTCTTGCCAAAGCGAACTCCAACTTCACGAAACTGCGTTTAGTATACATTTTAACCGGAATCAATGTCAAGCCTTTTTCCTGTATTTTACCGACCAAATGTAAGATTTCACTCTTTTTTAGTAATAGTTTTCTTTCGCGGAGCGGATTATAGTCCAAGAGTTGGCCAGTAAAAAGGTAAAGTGAAATGTGAGTGTTTAACAACCAGAGTTCTGGCCCATGTTGGCCTTCGCGAATACTTATATAAGCGCCACTGAGACTAACGTGGCCAGCTTTGGCTGATTTAGCTTCATGGCCTAACAAAACCACGCCGGCCTCGTAATTCTCTAATAGGTCGTAATCAAAACTAGCTCTGCGATTGTTTGCCAGCGTCGGCATAATTCCATGATTTTAGCTGAGCAACGACTTGATCGTTGAACATCATATTTTCTAAATGGCGCAAGTATTCTGGTTTACTAAACTGCTCTAAAGCTTCTTTGTTTTGAGCATACATCTTCTTTAAACCGCTTAACTTTTCGGCCATAGCCTCCGGAGTAATAACTACTTTTTCCATTAAACCAACCTCCCTGATAATCAAGGCTGTCTTAATTCTCTTAACTGCATTCGGTGACAACTCTAGACGTAATTCAGCTTCGTTCTTTTTTAGGTGTTTGAGGTAATCAGCAAAATTACCACCTTGATTAGTAATATTACGCTCTAACTCAGCCATCATATTATCAGTTTCGCTGGTCAATAAAGTGTCGGGAATATCACCAAACTTAGCCTTATCAGCAATCGCTTCCAACATCTTTAATTCGGCTTTAATATCAGCTTGACGCTCGCGATCGGCTAAAATATTTTTTTTAATAGCATCCTTTAAGTCAGCCACGTCTTTGAAGTGCATCTCTTTAGCCAACTCATCATCAATTTTAGGTAAGTCTCGCTGATAGACGGAAGTGGCGGTGACGGTAAAACTAACCATCTTACCGGCTAAATTGGCTTGGTGATGAGTAGCTGGATATAACAACTCAAATTCTCTAGTTTCACCCTGTTTAATCCCGATCATTTTTTCGTCAAAACCAGTAACCATATACTCCTTGCCCAGCATTACAGTCACTTCCTGCGCCTGACCACCTTCAATCGGCACTTTATCCACGCTCAGATTAATATTTAAAATTAACTTATCGCCCGCTTTAGCCGCTTCGGCGCTTAAGCTCTCCTTGGCACGCATATCTGCAATTTCTTTCAGAGTTTTTTCTATATCCTCTTCGCTAACTGCTGGTGTCTCTCGCTTAATATTTAAATTTTTATATTCACCTAGGGCGACTGTGGGCAATAAGGCTACGGTTACTTTATATTCCAAAGGATTTTCTGGCGCCAACTTGGTAATCTCTACATTTGGCTGACCTACTGGTTGCCGACCAGCTAATTCCTTAGCAAAAACCTGATCAATAGTCTTGCGAATAGCAATATGAGCTGCTTCCTCTAAAATACTGATTTCTCCAACTTTTTGTTTTAAGATTTCATAGGGCACTTTGCCTGCACGAAAGCCTTCGATTTTTACGTGCTCAGAAACATGCTGAGCACCTTTTTCAATATATGGCTTAAATTCGTCAAATTCTAGCACAACAACTAATTCTACTTGTGATTTTTCTAAATCCTTTTTAATAACTTGCATAATCTTTAAACAATTATAAACGAGCTATGGTGGGCTCGCTTGATTTTTTTCCTTTATTTATTATATTTTAGCAGTTTTTTTAGAAAACGCAAGCTTGACTTAAAACTAACCATATCCCTAAAACAACCAATAAACGGTGTTATTTAGCCATTAAATGCGTGACTTAGTTAAACAATTAATCAACAAAAAAGCGCCGGCTTAAACACCGACGCTTTTATAGTGTAACTACTGAAAGTTTAAATGAGTAAACCAATAATTAACAAAGCCACAATGTTTAAGACTTTAATCATCGGATTAATCGCCGGCCCGGCAGTATCCTTATAAGGATCGCCCACGGTATCCCCAGTTACAGCAGCTTTATGAGCATCAGAGCCTTTGCCGCCAAAATAACCAAGTTCAATATATTTCTTAGCATTATCCCAAGCGCCACCACCTGAAGTCATGGAAACGGCTACGAAAATACCGGTAACAATAGAACCAACCAGTAGGCCGCCCAAAGCTTCCACTCCGTGACCGCGGCCAAAGAAGTTAAAACCTAGACCGACGACAATAGGAGCGATGACGGGAATTAAAGCCGGTAGAATCATTTCTTTAATAGCGGCTTTGGTGACAATGTCTACGGTGCGGCCATAGTCTGGTTTTTCTGTGCCATCCATAATACCGGTCTTTTCTTTAAACTGAGCGCGCACATCTTCCACCACTGAACCTGCGGCTCTACCAACGGCTTTCATCGCCATAGCTCCGAAGAGGTAAGGCAAGAGGCCGCCTAAAAATAAACCAGCCAAAACAAAAGGATTATTGATTAAGAACTCTGCGCTACCACCTAAATCAGTAATCTTAAAAGTAAAGTCGGCAAATAATACCAACGCCGCTAAAGCGGCGGAACCGATAGCATAACCCTTGGTCACCGCTTTAGTAGTATTACCCACAGCATCTAAAGGATCGGTAATATTGCGAACATCCTCGCCTAAATTGGCCATTTCAGCAATACCGCCGGCATTATCGGTAATAGGGCCATAAGCATCAATAGTCACAATGATGCCAGCCATCGACAACATCGCCATCGCGGCGATAGCAATGCCGTATAAACCGGCCAGAGAAAAAGCTCCTAAAATAGCAGCTACGATTACAACAATTGGCCAGGCCGTTGACTTCATAGATACTGCCAAGCCGGCAATAACATTAGTACCATGTCCTGTTTTAGAGGCTTCCGCAATGCCCTTAACTGGGGCGAAGGCGGTAGAAGTATAATACTCTGTAATCACAACCAATAAGCCAGTAACAGCTAAACCTATTAAACTAGCTAAATAAATTTTCAAACTCACAGCTGGATCACTTACAAACATCTTGGTGAGCGGATAAAAAGCTATAGCGGATAAAACGCCAGCAGCAATCAAGCCTTTATATAAAGCCTGCATGATATTCTTATTCTTCCCTAAGCGAATAAAGAAAATACCGATAATAGAAGCGATAATTGATACCGCGCCTAGCACTAAGGGAAATAAGATAATATTTTTAGAATCCATCGCTCCGCCCACTGCGAAGGTCAAAGAGCCTAACAACATGGCTGCAATGGAGGTTACAGCATAGGTTTCAAATAAATCAGCTGCCATACCTGCGCAATCACCAACATTATCACCAACATTATCAGCAATTACAGCTGGGTTACGAGGATCGTCTTCCGGAATACCAGCCTCAACCTTACCAATTAAATCAGCGCCGACGTCAGCAGCTTTAGTATAAATACCACCACCTAAACGTGCAAAAATTGAGATTAAGGAGCCGCCAAAAGCAAAGCCCACTAAGGCATGTAAATCGCCAGTGGCAAAATAGAAACCAGCTGTACCTAATAAAGCCAAGCCGACAACAAGCATACCTGTGACACTGCCACCTCTCACCGCCACAGTCAGAGCTTTTTGTAATCCGCCTCGAGCTGCTTCGGCCGTGCGCACATTAGCCCGCACACTAACAAACATACCAATGTAACCAGTTAGAGCAGATAAAAGTGCACCGATAATAAAAGCTAAGGCTGTCATCCAACCCAAAGAAGGAACTAGACCAATCACAAAAAATAATACCAAAGCCACCAAGCCAACCGCTTTATACTGGCGATTTAAGAAAGCCTTGGCGCCGGCCTGAATAGCGGCAGCGATTTCTTGCATTTTTTCATTGCCAGCAGGCAAGCGCAAGACAAACATCACAGCGATCAAGCCATAAACTATGGCAGCAACAGCACTGCCGATGATTAAGAGATTCGTGATCATATAAATATTATTAATTACCCCGACGCTCACCCTCCAGTAAGGTTGGGGCTAAAAAATTATGCTTTTTCTTCATGATTAGTAGCCTCTTCAGTCGCATCAATATCTTCGTTATTAACATCAGCCGTTTCTTTAGAAGCTGCTTCTGCTATAATTTCGCCAGCCTCACTATCAGCTACTTTCTTTTCACCATCTTCTGCAGATTCAATGATATCAATTTTCCAACCAGTGAGATGAGCGGCTAAACGCACATTCTGACCACTCTTACCAATAGCTAAAGATAATTTATCAGAACTGACTTTTACAATCGCTTTATGTTCAGCTTCGTGTAATTCGATACTGAGAGTCTTAGCTGGTGCTAAGGCATTAGCAATAAATTTAGCCGGATCTTCACTATATTCAATAATATCAACCTTCTCTCCGCCCAATTCGCTAATAATTGTTTGGATGCGAGCGCCGCGCTGGCCAACACAAGAACCAACCGGGTCAACATTTTCCGCCTCTGTATAAATAGCCACCTTAGAACGAGAGCCAGCCTCACGAGCCACCGCCTTAATTTCCACCAAACCATTAGCAACCTCCGGTATTTCTAAATAAAAGATTTTTTTCAAAATTTCTTCGCTGCGGCGAGATAAAATTATTTCCGGTCCTTTGTGGCCCTCGCGCACTTCTTTAATATAAACTTTAACGCGCTCACCGGGGCGATAATATTCAGTAAAAATCTGCTCTTCTGAAGGCAAAATACCAATAGCCTTACCTAGATCAACAAACACTAAGCGACCCTCGCGACGCTGCACTACGCCGCCAACCACTTCTTTTTCTTTATCTTTAAATTCATTCAAAACCATGTCTCTTTCCATCTCTCTTAACTTTTGGATGATAACTTGTTTAGCTGTTTGCGCAGCCATGCGACCATAACTTTCTGGAATTGGCAGCTCGGTCATAATTTCTTCGCCAATTTGGGCGCCATGCTTCATAATCATCGCCTCTTTTAACTGGATGTCCGTCTTGGGATTAAATTTACGTTCTTTCTCCTCCCCCTCCGCAACCGGCTCTTCACGGCGATCTTCCTTCTCTTCGCGCTTATAGTCAGGATCGCTCAAACGGCGCAGCATCTCTTCTTCTTCTTGGGCTGGTAAGTTTTCCACCACCGTTTTCACATCATAAATTTCCGAAGTAGCTGTGTTCGGGTCAAAAATAACTTTAATATTTTGATTTTTTTCTCCGTAATCCTTACGATAAGCAGCAGCCAAAGCCAACTCTATCGTATTTACCACTGCTTGATAGTCAAGGTTTTTTTCTTCACACACTTGTTTAATGGCGTTAGTTAGGTCAGACATAATGTTAACAACTGCTTTTATAGCCTTAAAAGCTTAAGCAAAAAATTTATTTACGACCGCGCACACCAAAACGGCGACACGGATAGAGAAAAAGCTAATTGTTTATCACAATTAGCTTTACTTAAATACTATAACAAAACTTGAATATTTTGTCAAAATAGCTTAGAAATACAAATAATTAGTGGCACCACTAGCAGCTGCGCTGATACGGAGCAAGATAAAATAACTGACGCCCCAAGCGGAAGCGATAATCACAAAACCAATAACTGCTTGGGTAATCTGCTTAACAGCCGTACTTACCTGGTCTTCGTTGCCAGCGGCGGTCATATATTTAAAGCCTGCCAGAACAATTAAGATTAAAAACACCACCCCAACAACAGACAACACTATATTAATGATTCGTACAACTGTCACTCTTATATCTTCTGGCTCCTCATTGGTAAAAGCGGATTGGATTTCGTTATTTTGAAAGCCTTCCTGGCTTTGCAGCAAATGATTCTCTTGGGCTCCTACCGGTGTCGTTACTAAGACAAAACTGAGCTGTAATAAACTTAACGTTAAACCAGCAATCAGTAACCAAGATTTTTTCGTAGCAATGCGCATATAGTTTATGTTATGATATAATCATTATATAAAATCTTTCCCGAAAAAACAAGAAAATTATGAGTTTGCAGCGTAAAATTTTTCATAACACCTTAGTGCAGGTAATCGGCAAAGTGGCGGCAACCGCTTTAAATTTGACTGCTTTTGCGCTAATGACGCGCGAATTAGGACAAGCCGGCTTTGGGGAGTATACCACCGTCATTACTTTCTTGTCTTTTTTTGCAATTATAGCCGACCTGGGACTCACTTTAGTAACGGTGCAAATGATCAATAGCGAACCAGAAAAAGAACCAGAAATTTTAGGCAATCTATTTGGTCTACGTCTAGTTTCTGCTCTAATCTTTATCGGCCTAGCCCCACTCACAGTGCTGTTTTTCAATTATAGTTCCGGCATTAAACTTGGCGTGATGCTAGCCTCAGCTTCTTTTATTTTTACCGCTTTAAATCAGATAATGACCGGCTTGTTCCAGAATCGACTGCGTATGGATAAATCCGCCTGGGCGGAAACTTTGAGTCGCTTGGTGCTAATTGCTGGCGTAGTGTTGTCCATCCAGCAGAAATGGGGCATAAACGGCATGCTCATAACCACTTCCATGGCTAGTCTGACTAGTTTTGGTCTGCATTTTTGGTTTGCGCGCCGTTTTGCACGCATTGTACCATTATTTAATTGGCAACAATGGCAACAAATTATTAAACTCTCCTGGCCACTAGCTATAACTATCGCCTTCAATCTAATTTATCTGCGAGCCGACACCTTGATTTTATCCCTACTAAAAAGTTCATCCGAAGTTGGCTTATATGGCGCTGCTTATAAGATTGTTGACGTGCTAAGTTCTTTGCCGTTTATGTTTGCTGGTATTATTTTGCCCCTACTAGTTAGTGCTTGGCAAAATCACGACCAAATAAAATTTAACCGCATTCTACAAAAATCATTTGACGCCCTAGCTATAGCAGCCATTCCATTAGTAATAGGTACGCAATTTTTAGCAGACGAAATTATCGTGCTGGTAGCAGGTCCCGATTTTTTGGAAGCCGGTCTTATTTTACGCGTATTAATAATAGCGGTAGCAGCCATCTTCTTAGGCAATATGATGGCACACGCAGTAATTGCCATTAAAGCACAAAAAAAGGTTATCTGGATGTATGTCTTTACCGGACTCAGCTCTTTGGCCGCTTATCTACTACTGATACCACGTTTTTCTTATTTTGGAGCTGCTGCTGTTACTATTTATAGCGAACTAGCTATTGCTGTACTCTCTACTGTTTTTATTTATCGCCATCTACCTTTTCGCTTAAACTGGAGCGGTTTAATTAAAGCTTTGATAGCCTCAGGAATTATGGGTGTTGGTCTGTGGTTGTGGCCCAAGCAGTTTACAGCCTCCACCATCGGCCTCTTAGCTAGCATTATGCTCGCGGCGTTTTTTTACAGCTTCTGCCTCTGGATACTACGTGTATTTACCAAGGAAGACATTAACTTAATGCTTAATAAAAAATAACTATGACCAACATTAAAACACCACATGGCAATATTGAAATTATTTTTGAAGATGAGGAGGTCTTGGTTATTAATAAACCGGCCGGATTAATAGTTCACGAAGCTGAAAGTACCAATGAAACAACTTTAGCTGACTATCTCTTAACTGCCTATCCTCAATTAGCCGGCGTTGGCGAGGAAGAAAAAAGACCCGGCATCGTCCATCGCTTAGATAAAGAGGCTAGCGGGTTGATGGTAATTGCCAAAAATAATGAATCCTTCCAAAATTTAAAAAAGCAATTTAAAAATCGCACCATCAAAAAAGAATACTCCGCCCTAGTTCACGGTGCTATCAAAAAAGAAGAGGGAGAAATTGTGTTTCCAATTGTGCGCGCTAAGTCTGGACACAAAATGGCAGCCTTGCCTGTTAGTGCTGGAACCGAGAAAAACAAGCCCTCTAACCGAGACTTAGGCAATCTAAAAGCACGAAATAAATCTAGGGAGGCTCTGACAAAATTTGTGGTGGTTAAAAAATGGCCTCACTTAAGCCTATTAAAAGTTAGGATTAAAACTGGACGCACCCATCAAATTCGGGTTCACCTGGCTGCCTATGGACACCCCTTACTTGGAGATGATTTATATGGTACGCCCAAGACTAAAGTGAAAAACAAAAAAACTGCCCTAGGACGTATCTTTTTGGTCGCCCAACATCTTAGTTTTCACAATCTAGCCGGGGAAAAGAAGGAATTTAGCATTGGACTGCCATTAGAACTAGAAACTGTCTTAAAACAACTAAAATAACTTTGACTTTAAAGTCATAATTTTCTATAATTATTCAATATAGAAAAAATAACTAAATAATAATATGAATAAAATGTGTAAGCGGTTTTTTAAAAATAAGAAAGCCATGGGCATCGCTGCCGCCATTTTAGTGGTGATAGCAATTGCGCTGGTAATCTTGTTTATTCCAAGCAAAAATAATTATAAGGAAATCAGTGTTGATGAAGCCAAGGCTAAATCAGAAGATTTCATTAATAATTTTTTAATGCCTAGCGGCAGTAAGGCCAGCATCACCGAAACTTCGGAAGAATATGACCTTTACAAGATGAAAATAGATATTGGCACCGAAAGTCCAGTAGAGTCCTATGTCAGCAAAGATGGCAAGCTCTTCTTTCCTCAAGCTATTGACATGGAACAAACTGCTCAAGAACAGGCGGCAGCTACCGGCGGGCAAGCTAATGCTCCTGTAGTGCCGGCCGACATCCCTAAAAACGACAAACCCGTAGTAGAATTATTTGTAATGAGCTACTGCCCTTATGGTACCCAGATGGAAAAAGGGTTATTACCTGTGCTAGAAACCTTGGGTAATAAAATTGATTTTTCTCTGAAATTTAACGACTACGCCATGCACGAGAAACAAGAGTTAGATGAAAATTTGGTGCAGTACTGCATTCAAAAAGAACAGCCAGAAAAATTAACCGCTTATCTGCAGTGTTTCTTGGCCGAAGGCAAGGGTGCAGAATGTTTGAGTCAAGTAGCAGACAAGGGTAAAATTAATAACTGTGTAAGTAAAACTGATAAGGAATTTAAAGTCAGCGAAAACTATGCCAGTAAGACTGATTGGAGAGGAAGTTTTCCCGGATTTAACGTTAATAAGGCTGATAACACTAAATACGGTGTCGGCGGATCACCAACCTTAATCATTAACGGCAAAGAAGTTTCTAGCGGGCGTGACTCGGCTTCACTTTTAGCTACCATCTGTGCTGCTTTTAATGAAACACCCGAGACTTGCAGCCAGCAACTCAACAACCAATCCCCAACACCTGGATTTGGCTTCAACTTCAATGCGACTGCCGCTAATTCAGCCGCTGCTTGCAACTAAATACCGGAATCATAAAAAAACGCCCTTTGACAGGGCGTTTTTTGTTAGACTAGATTATTTTTGTCCCCGCCAATGCTTGGCCGCTAAAATACGACGCACAGCCAAGATGTAGGCCGACTGACGCAAACTGATATTATTTTTTTCCCGATAGAGATTAAAGACCCGCTGCCAATTACTCCGCATCTTTTTTTCCAACAAACCCTTGAGGTAATCATCGTCTAAAATCTGTCCGGTACGATTTTGCGCCCACTCAAAATAACTGACAATTACACCGCCGGAATTAGTTAAAATATCAGGCACGATAATTTTACCAGCCGCATCTAAAATCCGATCGGCTGCTAAATTAATGGGTCCATTAGCTAGCTCCAAAATATACTGGGCTTTAATCTGGTTGGCATTATTTGCAGTAATCTGATTTTCTAAAGCAGCCAAAATTAAAACATCCACATCTAACTCTAATAATTGTTCATTGCTAATAGCCTGTCCACTGCTATAATTACTCACGTTGTTACCAGCCTCCTTAAAAGCAGACAGGGCCGGAATATCCAAACCATTAGAATCGTAGACACCGCCCTTGCTATCAGATACAGCAACAATCTGATAATTATCGGCAGCTAATTTCTCTGCCATAAATAGACCAGCGTTGCCAAAACCCTGTACAGCCACTTTAACAGTATGCGCTTCTCGTTCTGGCAAAAATTGCTTAAAGGTTTCCTGGGCAATAAAATAAGCGCCTTGAGCGGTAGCGTCAGAACGTAATTTTATACCACCTAGTTCTACTGGCTTGCCAGTAATCATACCAGGCTCATGGTGTCCGACAATTTTTTCATACTCATCTAAAATCCAGGCCATCGTTTGTCCATTGGTGTAGACATCTGGAGCGGGTATGTCTTTATCTTGACCTAAAACGTCATGAAAAACTTGAGCATAAGCCCGACTTACCGCCTCTAATTCGGAAGGGCTAGCCGCTTTAGGATCAAAGCGTACACCGCCCTTAGCCCCACCGTAAGGAATGTCGGCCAAAGAATTTTTAAGAGCCATCCAAAAAGCCAAGGATTGAACTTCATCTTCATTAACTTCAGGATGAAAACGAATTCCACCCTTACCAGGACCAAGATCTTGACTATACAGAATGCGCCAGGCAGGGTAAGTCTTGCCCTGCACCTCTAAGTCAGCCTGACGAACACGTGCCGGCTGACTAATTAACTCTAAATCAGCTGCGCTAATACCATCTAAATTAGCGACATCACGCAAGCGTTCTAAATTATCTTGAACGATACTCATATATTTAAAAGTTAAGACTAAACAAAGCGGCCGCTTATTTAAAACGGCCGCTAACTGCTAGAAATTATAGATATTTTTCTAAGTCTTGGCGCAAAGCTTCTTGGCTGCGCATACCAATAAATTCGTCTACCACTTGACCGCCCTTGAATAGCTTCATGTTAGGGATGCTCTGGATTTGATATTCCATCGCCAAGCTTTGATTTTCAGGGTTTTCGGTATCAACTTTAGCAATTTTGATTTTGCCTTCCAAGGCGCCAGCTAATTCATCCAAAATAGGGGCCATCATACGACAAGGCATACACCAAGGAGCCCAAAAATCTACTAAAACTGGAATTTCGCTTTTTAAGACTTCGGCTTCAAAATTACTTTTTACTAAATCCATTGCTTTGCTCATAAATTTATTTAGTTAATTATTATTTTTTAAGCACTTCTTTAAATAAAACCTCCATCTTCCGGCGACGCTCAGTTGACAAATGGTCGCTCAAACAACGGTCAAGCTCTGAAGATAATACTTGTTCAGTCAAAGAGGATAAAGCTGATTTTACCGCCTTCATTTGAGTTAAAAGGCCAAAACAATCATCAGGTGCTTGTGCCAACATTCTTTTAATACCCTCTAATTGACCGATGATAATATTAATTCTTTGCTCTGAGGTTTTCATATTAAGCATCTTAGCATACACCCCCAGGGGGTGTCAAGAGTTGAGCCTATCGCAACCAATTTGGTATTTTTATTCCTTTTTTAATCAGCATCACTGTCCTTTACGCGCTATAGCCCAATAATTAAAGCGATCATCTCTAGTCGCTTCAATCTTCCAGCCGGCTCTATTTAACTCTCTTTTAAAGCTGCGTTTAGTAAAAACATGATAATAACGAGGACACAACTCATTACCCTGAGCATCGCGCCAGGGAAAAATTAAATCTCGCCAACCGTAAGGATGACGACCGGATAGTTTGCGCCATCTAGTTAGCCACAACTCGCGGCGATATCGGTTTTCCATTTTCCAAAAACTAATAATCAACCTGCCCCTGTGATGGCTTAAACGAAGAAATTCTTGCAGCACTCGGCGTCGCTCTCTTTTGCCGGGTAAATGCATAATCACTGCCGAACAAAAAATAACGGAAAAGCTGTCTGCCGGCAATTTAGACAAATCATCTAATGACTGGTGGATAAAGTGGTGTTGCGGATAACGCTTAGCGGCTAAATCGACCAGAACGGAGCTCTGATCTAGACCTAAATACTTCTCCGGCTCAATATTATTATAGTTCAGTAGACGCCCATTGCCGCAACCGGCGTCAAGCACTTCGTCATCAGGACCAATCTGATTGGCGGCCCACAAAAAATCAACCGCCGCCGTTTTAGAGCGAGTAGCATCAAAATGTTTAGCGGTTACCTCATAAGAGGAAGCGACTAATTGTTTTAATTCTTTTAAACGCCGGGGTTTCATATAATCAATATTCGCCCAGATAATTATGTGATGGCAATTTATTAACTTTTAAACAATTGTCACAGCGACCACAAGGTTTGGCGTCGGTTTCGCCAAAATATTTTAAAATATACTGCTGGCGACAATCATGAGAATAAACATAAGCCTCCATTTCGTCTAGCTTGCCATAAGCTCGTTCGGCCTTTAACTCTAAGGCTCTAAAATCTAAAGCTAAATCATCAGGATCGCTAAACTTTAAAATTCTAATCTCCGTACCTTTAAAGGGCGGACGGTATTCAATCAGTTCTTGTTCTGCCATTTTTTTGATTACTCGATTAAGCACTTCCTTTTTTAGTTGTAAAATAATGGCGATATCTTCTGCTATAAATTGCCAACCAGACTCTATTTCATGACCAAAGCGTAGTTGCAACTTTTCTGCCACGACTAGTTGTACCTTGGCTCGCGGACTAATAGCCTTTAGAGTTTCTTCCCAAGAAGCTTTAAGTTTGATGAAAGTATTAGTGGTGCGTTCATTGGGACGAGAAACATAACCTTCTTTTTCTAGAATTTTAATTGCGGTGCCAATAGCCATATCGGGAGCTGGCTCTGATAAATGTTTAGCTAGTTCCGTATAGGTGATTAGAACCGAAGTTTCCCCCTCTGGATTATTATCTTGAGCGGCTAATAAAAAACGAAAGACGTCTTTAACTAAATTGGGGCTAGGATTATCTCCTTGAATAAAAAATTCCTGTAAATAACGATCGGAAGGGGAATAAAATAATAGACAAAAACTAGTTAAACCATCCCGACCAGCCCTGCCGGCCTCTTGATAATAAGCTTCTAAGGTCCCAGGCAAGTCATGATGGATTACAAAGCGAATATCTTTTTTGTTAATCCCTAAACCAAAAGCATTAGTAGCTACTACCACCTGAGCTTTGCCTTGCATAAATTGATCTTGAACCCAGGCACGACTATCACTATCCATGCCAGCATGATATGCAACAGCAGCAACATCATAGTCAGATAAAAACTCTACAATCTCATCGGCCTTAGAACGTGTGCCCACGTAAATAATACCAGAGCCGCCATCTTGGCTACGTACAGCGTCTAGAATATACTCTAACTTTCTTCCATTGTTAGCCATGACGGCCGCTAACTGTAAATTAGGACGAGCAAAACCGCTAATTATCAACTCGTAATCAGATAAGCCTAGTTGTCGGGCAATATCAGTCCTCACCTCAGGAGTAGCCGTAGCGGTCAGTGCGACCACTGGAGGTCGGCCGCATAATTTAACAGCGTCTTTTAAGCGTAAGTAACTGGGACGAAAATCGTGGCCCCACTGACTAATACAATGAGCCTCATCAATAGCAAACAAAGCAATCTTTAAATTTTTTAACTCCGCCACAAAAGCAGTATTGTAAAACCTTTCTGGAGCAATATAAACGAGACGATAGGCACCTGCCTTTAATTTAGCCAAACGCTGTGCCGTCTCGCTCAAAGATACAGAAGAGTTAATAAATGTGGCAGGGATACCCACCCTTTCTAGAGAATCAACCTGATCTTTCATTAGAGCGATAAGCGGAGAAACAACCAAAGTCACGCCTTCCAGAACTAAAGATGGCAACTGGAAAATCAAAGATTTGCCACCACCGGTTGGCAAAACCACTACCGTGTCTTTGCCGGCCAAAATAGCATCAATCGCTTTCTCTTGACCGGGACGAAAAGAGTTATAAGCAAAATGAATTTTGAGCAATTCAATCAGTTGTTGTTTTCTGTTATCCATCTCCTAAAGACCAGTAAAGCCATGCGGGCATGGCTATAAACTGATTATAATTAATGATGCTTTATGTTAGCGTCGTCGATAAATTTCCCACACATTCTTAAACAAAAAAGCAATTGTCATTGGGCCAATACCGCCCGGAACAGGAGTAATAGCGGCAGCCACTGGTAAGACACCAGCAAAATCTACGTCGCCCACCACCTTGTCGCCAACTTTAGTAATGCCAACATCTACAACGACTGCGCCGTTTTTTAAATATGTTTGATTTAAAAACTCAGGCAATCCTAAAGCAGTAATCACTATATCGGCTTGGCGGCTAATCTCGCTAAAGCTTTGCTGTAGATTCCGATTATGACAAGGGTCTTCTGTTTCAGCTACTGGCAAGAGATCAACTAATAAACCGTGATTTTCTAAGTGTTTTCTAAGAGACTGACCAAACACCTCTGAACGATAGAAAACACAGGCCCGACCAGCAACCTTATAATCATGAATAATGAAATCAACAGCCGCAATCACTGGAGACAGGATGTAGTCTGGATGTTCTGGATGAAAACCATCTGCATCTTTACTGGGATTAATAGCCGCAATCATCTTGTCAGCATTGAACTTGTCTGGCAAAGGTAATTGTAATAAAATAGCGTCCACCTCTGGATCATTATTTAGAAAATTAATCACTCCCAATAAGTCATCCTCTGAACTGTTTTCTTCTAGACGATAAAGATGGGTGTCGATGCCAACCTTTTTGGCCTCACGCTCTTTAAGAGCTACGTAAATTTCCGAATCTGGACGCTGGCCCACAAGAATAATAGCCAAACTAGGGCGACGAGGGAGGTCTTTAAAAATATTAAGAGTAATTTCGTCTTTAATAAGCTCAGCTATTTGGCGACCGTCAATGATATGGTTCTTGTTCATAGTTTAAGCTGGAATAGGGAAGCGCTGACAAAGCGACATCACCTCTTGTTTTAATAGCGCCAATTTATCCAACTGGTCTCGATATTTAATGGCTTCATCAATTATTTTTGCTAAGCCTTCCATTTCTACTGTTTGCATCCCCCTGGTGGTAATAGCTGGTGTGCCCAAACGAATACCAGAAGGATTCATAGGGGGATTAGGATCATTAGGAATAGTGGAGCGAGAAACAGAAATACCGATTGCTTCCAAAACTTTTTCTACTTCCTTCCCGGCCAAACCTAGTGGCGATAGATCTAAAACTAACAAATGATTATCGGTACCGCCAGATACTATTTTATAACCCCTAGCTATTAGCGCGGTGGCTAAGGCTTGGGCGTTTTTAATTACTTGGCGAGCATAGTTTTCAAATTCGGGCAGAATAGCCTCCCCAAAAGCCACCGCTTTAGCCGCAGTCACGTTGTCATGAGGGCCTCCCTGCATGCCCGGAAAAACAGCCCGATCAACTTGTTTAGCATACTGCTCTTTACACATAATAATTGCTCCTCTTGGTCCACGTAGCGTCTTGTGGGTAGTAGTAGATACAACATCAAAGAAAGGTACAGGGTTAGACAGTTGTTTGCCCGCAATTAAGCCAGCGATATGAGCAATATCAGCAAAGGTGTACGCACCAACTTCATCAGCGATCGCCTTAAAACCAGCCCAATCTATCTCACGAGAATAAGCACTAAAACCAGCCACAATCATTTTTGGTTTTTCAGCTAAAGCTACCCGCCGCACTTCTTCCATGTCAATAATCCCTGTAGTTGGATTGACTCCATACTGCACAAAATTATAAAGACGACCAGAAAAATTTACACTATGGCCGTGAGATAAATGTCCGCCATGATCCAAGCGCAAGCCCAAAACCTTGTCTCCCGGTTCCAAAAAAGCCATATAAACCGCTGCATTCGCCGGGGAACCAGACAAGGGTTGGATATTAACGTGTTCGGCTGTAAATAACTTTTTAGCGCGGTCAATCGCCAAAGTTTCCATCTCATCAATAACAACATTGCCTCCATAATAACGTTTGCCCGGATAACCCTCGCTGTATTTATTAGTTAAAGCCGAGGCAAGCACTGATCGCACCGCCACGGAAGCATAATTTTCAGAAGCGATTAGCTCTAATTCTTCATTTTGCCGCTGCTCCTCCCGTCTAATGATATCAGCCACCACTGGATCTTGACCTTGAAAAATGTTTGTTTCCATATATCTAATCTTAGTTTAGGGGCTTGTTTTTGTCAAAACTAGCCGCCGGATAATTTTTAAATAAAGGCGCATAGATATCTTCATTAGGATCAATCCAGAGCTCGTGACGATCCACCTGCTCACAATAAATTACAGGAGCCTCACTAATAACAGCCAAAGGCTGGCGTTCATCGGCTTCACCCATACACAAAACAGCAGCCGCAGCTAAACTATCGGCTAAATTAACTCTGGAAAAATGCAACGGTCTTCCAAAAATATCTGGACAACCACGATAATCTCTTAGACCACCAAAGCCAGCATAACCTAGAGCTACGCCCGCAATACCAGCCCTGAGCGGCAGAGAACGACTATCGGTAATAATTACACCCAGCCGCTTTAATTGTCGCTGTTGCAGTAAATAATGACGAATTTGATTAGCAACCAAAAAGCTATCAGCTGGCAGCAGAATAAAACAATCTTGGGCATTGCTTTCATCAATACCAGCACTAGCCATAACAGCTCCGTCCTTAACGGTAAGTCGCACATATTTAGTGGGCAAAACAAAAGAGGACTCTTGTTTAATGATTTCCTCTTTGGTGACTCCCGAGTTTTTACTAACTATCCGTCCTTCAGCCAAGGCAACAATCTTGGAAGTTACTACAACTATATCCCCGTCGTTGAGAGTTGGTAGATTGGCGGTTAAAAAAGCCAATAAATCCTGATTGACTTTAAAGATACTAGTTTTAATA
This sequence comes from uncultured bacterium, assembly GCA_938003925.1. Classification (GTDB taxonomy): domain Bacteria; phylum Patescibacteriota; class Patescibacteriia; order Patescibacteriales; family UBA12465. Next base: position 124,524 of record CALKWQ010000023.1, on the reverse strand, counting down.
GTTGTTATATTCATAACAGCACTGTTAATTAGAAATAAATTAAAAAAAAGCGCCCCAAGAGCGCTTCATTACCAAAAAACGCCCCCAGCCTAACGAGAGGAAAAATTAATTTTTACAAAACTAGACCAAGTGGTGATGTTCTTAGTGATTAACATAGCTTTATCATTATAATTTAAGCAACCAAAAAACACAACTTTACTACAACAACGATTTATACAGATAGTTACCTCGCTGACGATAGGCTAATTTACGATAATACCCCCTCACGCCGATGCCAGAAATCACCGCTATTTTTTTAGCGCCCGCCTCACTAGCCATGCTTTCAGCTTGTGCCAATAACTCCTTACCTAAACCGCGATGTTGCACCCTGGTGCCGCTACCGACGGGCATAAGCTCTCCGTAAACATGAAGCTCGCGAATCAAGGCTGGGGCAATCGGACCGTTTTTATCTAAGCGTAAGCGGCAAAATCCATACAAAACTCGCCCATCCAAACTATCAGCACTAATGAAATACTCGTGCCCACCAGAAGCGGCATAAGCCTCAACATTAAGACGATAGTCCCGGATTTGCTCTTCTTTGGCTTCACGACAACGAATACAATTACACTTAACTCCACGCTGCTGCATAATCTGCCGTAAATTAGTAATCTTATTACCAGCAATAATTGACTCAGCAGGAATATCTCTAATTAAACGAATAATGCGTACATACCTTGGTACTACTGTTTTGCACTTTACAATTAAATTTTGTAAAGCGCGATCGGAATAAGGCTTATACTTACCCTGCTTATACCACTTATACAACAAGCTGCCTTGAGTAACTACCGTAGGATAAAACTTAATCTGATCAGGCTGAAAACGTTCATCGGTAAATAATTGCTTAAACATCTTCAGGTCTAAATTTGGAGTAGAGCCTGGCAGAGCAGGCATCAAGTGATAAGTAATTTTAAAGCCATAGCTTTTGAGCAGCTGCGTGGCCTGAGCAATTTCTTTAACGCCGTGTCCACGCTTATTCAAACGTAAAATATCATCACTTAGCGCCTGCACCCCCATTTCTACCCGAGTACAGCCCAAAACTCTCATTTCTTCTACCTCCTGCTGATTAATGTAATCGGGGCGGGTCTCTAGAGTTAAACCAATAATGCGATAACGTGAGCTTTCATTCTTTTTTTGTTCTAATTTTAGCAACTCTTTTAAAACCGAGAGTTTTAATCGTTGAGAATACTTACCAGATGATAGTTCACCCTTAGCTCGATAATCATTAGCCGCTTTAAAACAATTCAAAATATACCAGTATTTATATTTCTGCGGTAAATAACTCCAGGTGCCGCCAATGACAATAATTTCAATCTTAGTTGGTTGATGACCATTATTTTCTAGGGCACGCAAACGTGCGGCTACTTGAGTATAGGGGTGATACTGGCAGCGAATAGCCCGCATAACCGCCGGCTCGTTAGCCAGATAACTAACAGGAACTTCTTTTTCTCTGGGACAATAGGCACAGGTTCCTGGACAGGGATAGGGTTTGGTTAACACTGCCACTGGAGCGATCCCGGACATGGTCCGCACCGAACGTTTACGCAGTAAATATTCTAACTCCGGGCAAGGTTTAATCTGCCGCAGAGACAGTAGTCGCTTGTATTCCAAGATGATATCGGAATTCAACAAAGAATCTATGCGATATTTCTTGCTAATTACTCGTTTTAAAGCTGATAAGGAATCACGACTATTAACCGAAAGCGAAGCTTCTTTAATCAGCTCCTGAATTGCTTCTAACATAATTTTGGGATATAATATTGATACTATTATAGCAAATATTTCTTATTTTTATCATTATGACCAAAAAAATTAACCAATTATTGATGCTAACAGCCGCTCTTATCCTATTTTGGCCCCATCTAACTCAAGCGGCTGAAGTTAAATCGGGAGAAAACATTTATTTGTCCGCCAACGAAACTATTGAGGGCAATCTCTATGCCGCCAGCAACAATATCACAGTTGATGGAGAAATCAAAGGCGACTTAATCGCTGCAGCTCAAACCATTACTATCAATGGTCGCCTAGATGGCGATTTAATCGCCGCTGCTCAAACTATTACTGTTAACGGTGAAATTAATGGCAATGTTCGTGTTGCTGCCAATAGTGCTAATATTCAGGGTCAGGTGGCCAGAAACGTCAATTTTATTGGCAACACTATAATTTTGGGGCCTGAAGCTAAAATTGGTTGGGATGTCTTAAGCGGTGCTGCCAGTACAGAAATTATGGGCACAGTTGGGGGCAGTGTTTACGGCAGCAGTGACTATCTGTTAGTGGCTGGTAGTATTGGTAAAGATTTTAATTTTCGCGGCAGCCAACGAACACAAAATATTACTCTCACGCCCAGCGCTAAGATTAGTGGACACCTTTATTACCAGGCCAACGGTAAATTAGAATTAGAAGACGGAGCTACGGTAACCGGGGAAATTAAACAACTAGAGCCTTCCACTCAGAACAATAAAACTTCTGATCGCATCTGGCCCTTTCTATATAATATGCTAGCCGCCATCTTGGTCGGCCTCATTTTAATCGGTCCAGGGAAAAATATCCTAATGGGTATGTATCATACGGCTCAAGAAAAAACTCTAACCAGCCTTATTTGGGGACTGATTTTAGTCTTAATTATACCAGTCGTAGCCATCTTACTAATGATTACTGTGATTGGTTTGCCGCTATCTTTGGTCTTACTGGGGCTATGGTTAATGTCTTTATGGATGGGAGAGGTGGTTGGCGCTATTTTCATCGGGCAATTTCTCCTTAAGACTGTAGCCAAAAAACAACCAATTACTAACAACTTATATTTAGCGATGATTGGCGGCATTATTATTGCCTATTTACTCTTTGCGCTACCTTATGCCGGCTGGTTATTATCCTTAGCAGCAATTAGTATGGGAGTGGGCGCCTTTATTCTTTACCTGCGCCGCCAATAAATCACTATAAAATATAAATTAAAGCTTATGTTTAATCCTGCTATTTTTAAAGCTTACGATCTAAGAGGTATTTTTAATCAAGATTTTGACTTAGAGTTTGCCACTGAATTAGGACAAGCTTTTGTAGCTCTGCGCCGACAAGACGGCGATTGCCCTGATGATAGACCACTGAAAATTGTGGTTGCCCGCGATATGCGCCTTAGCTCTCCCGCGCTCAGTGAATATTTAGTTCAGGGCCTAATGGCGGCAGGAGCTGAAGTAATTGATGCCGGACTAATTTCTACTCCTGCCTTCTACTTTACTGTTTCCAAACAGCAAGCAGATGGCGGTATTATGGTGTCAGCCTCGCACAACCCCAAGGAATGGAACGGTTTTAAATTAGTAAGAACTAAAAGCCGACCCATTAGTGGTGACAGTGGTATTAATTGGCTCCGCGATCACCTATTGGAAATAAAAGAGGCGCCAAACACTGTGGGCAAAATTAGTTTACTGCACAATGCCGCTGAAGCTCAATTACAACACGATCTTGACTTCATTAAGCCAGAGTTAATTAAACCATTAAGAATTGTAGCTGATGCCGCCAACAGCATGGGGTCTCAGTACCTGGAGCTACTAGAGAGTGTCTTGCCGATTAGTCTGGAAAAAATCAATTTTACTTTAGATGGGTCTTTTCCGGCACACGAAGCCGACCCGCTAAAATCCGAAAATCTGCAACAATTACAAGCCGCCGTTATAAAAAACCAAGCCGATTTGGGTATTGCAACTGATGGTGACGGAGATCGCGTCTTTTTTGTGGATAACCTAGGGCAACTAATTGATCCTGCTATTATTCGTGGCCTACTAGCCCAAATATTTCTACAAGAACGCCCTGGCAGTAAAATATGTTACGACGTGAGACCGGGCAAAATCACAACTGATTTAATCACTGAGGCTGGCGGCATTCCCATTCCTACTCGCGTAGGACACTCGCTAATTAAAGAGCAAATGCTTTCAGAAAATGCTTATTTTGCGGGCGAATCCTCGGGGCATTTTTTTCTAAATCTAGAGATTGGTTGTTTCGAAATGCCTATGATTATGATTGGTAAATTACTGATGCTATTTTCTCAAACCAACATGAGCGTTGCTGAATTTATTCAGCCCTATAGACGCTACAGCCACTCGGGCGAAATTAATCGCGCAGTTAAAGACAAAGAAAAGGTATTTGAATTGCTTAAAAACAAATACCAGGATGGAACCATTAGCCTGCTAGATGGTATCAGTATCAGTTATCAGGACTTTTGGTTTAATGTCCGTGGCTCTAATACCGAAGATAAAGTTCGTCTCAATTTAGAAGCTAATAGTCCTGACGTGATGGCCGTTAGGCGAGATGAAATTTTAAAGTTAATTGAACAATGCTAATGATATAAATTAAAAAGGGTTCGTTTATGCGGACCCTTTTTTAAATAATATCCAGAAAAAAATTTTATGCTTCAGACTTAATATTTTTAGGTCTGATTTTTTGTTCTTTATTTAAAGAAGAAAAAACTATAAATAGCATTTCTAGTTGATTAATCATGGAGCGTACAAAAAATTCTTGATCCTTATTATTCAAGTGGGCAGATAAAATGCAGCAAGCTTTAATGTTAAGGTTTTCCTGGTCTGATTTTACAATGGTACATTGATCCAACTTACACTTGCCCTCTAAAATATCTCGGTTATCAAACTTGCCAAAAGTGATGGCTTGATTGTTGCGCGTAAACTTGTCTTCCCGCAAAGTACGTCCAGTTTTAATGTCGATAATACGCAGAATAATCCAGTCGGCGTTAACCATGCCTAAAATCTTCTCGGAAAAATAAACAAATACCGTGCGTATATCTTTTTTGTTTTCAGGATATTTTTTAAAATTAGCAAAGGCTTGTCTCATTTCTTCCATCTGTAAATTAACCGAGCCGATATATTTGAAAGTGTCTTGCAAACGATCCTCCAAATTGACTTGATAACGTCGTAAACGACCAAATTCCCGTAAATACAAAAAATTAACCGCGTAGGCTAAGGAAAGGAGACAGGCTAACGCCATTACTTCAATAGTCTCTTCGGTTGCCAGCCATAAGGGGCCGCGAATCAACCAAGGAATAGATGCTATTAAAATAAAATCTACGGCTAACAAGCCAAAAAATATTTTCCGCCACTTAAATATTTGTCTCATAAGTTATAATTAGCCGCAGTTTCTAAGCTTTAACCTCTTATTTTAATTATAGCTTGTTTCATTAAAAAATAGTAATACAAACAACAAGATTCTAATTAGGTCATTTTTGCCACTCTTTTTTTATTAAATAATAGCCAAACAGCTAAAATAGTGGCAATGGGCATGGTTAAACACAAACCAATAACACCAACCAAAGAACGTACGATTTCGGTGGCAATCTCTTCGTGGTTAATAACCTGAGAGAAAGAAACGAAGGGCTCGCTTTTGACGTTAAAAAGCAAAATTAAAGGCAGAGAAGCACCAACGTAAGCTAGAAATAAGGTGTTTATGATAGCGCCCAAGTGAGCCCTGCCAATCGTAATCGCCGACATGAATAAGCGCGATCTGCTTTGAGTGGGATTATTAATAATCAATTGCTCCACCGCTTCAATTTGACCAATAGCAATATCATCTAAAACACCCAGGGCGCCAATAATGATAGCGGCCAACAATAATCCCTGGAAATTAATTGCTTTAATATTGTCGCCAATTAGAAAAATAACTTCTTCGCTGGCGGTACCACTTAATTGTGTTAACTTAACAAACAACCAGGATAGCAAAAAAGTAATAATCAGAGCAGAGAATATGCTTAAGATAGCAATGTGAGCTTTGCGATTAAAACCATCAGTAATGTAAACTAAAGTAATTAAGATTAAAAAGGTAATGACTGGGCCAACCACCAGAGGATTATAGCCACTTAAAATTAAGGGTGCTAAAAGCTTCATAATCAATAAAAAGCTAATAGCTAAAGCTAACAAGGAGCGCCAACCAATACGACCCCCAACTATCAAAACCACGATTGCAAAGAGAATAAACAGCCAGAGCAAGCCACGCTCACGCACATAATCGGTAATATAAACTACTTGCTCGCCAGCTTCATTTTGATCAATATTGACAAACACCAAGTCTCCTGGAGTGTAGGTTCGACTAGAAACTAAATCTACTTCGCTAATACCCCTATAAATCAAAGTTTGACCCTGAAGGCTACCGCTCAAACTCATTAATTCTACATCTTGTTGAATAACCACAGCACCGTTTTCCCTAACTAAGCTTTTTTCATCCAATATTCTTAATACTTTAGCCTTAACATTCTCCGAATCAGCGGCCAGCACTCCTGCCGCGGGGATAAAAGCTGCAAAAATAGAGATAAAAACAATAATGGCTAATACTTTTATTTTCATATGCAAGAATCTACTTATAAATTATGTAATCGGATTAATCCCTAATAATTATATCACATTCAACAAATATGCGTGCTCAGTTGCTAAAACTAACAAAGCTGTCTAAAATAGAGTCAGAACCTTAAAACAACAAACCATGAAAAAAATAACACAATACTTGATTAGCCCCCTGTTACTGATGATATTTTGGCTTTTGGGCTGGTGGTTATTTAGGGTGAGAAACCATACCACCATTATTGGCAAAGAAAATTTACCACCAGGAACTGGTATTCTCTTGCTATCTAATCATCAAAGCCTAATTGACTCTCTACTGATAGGCTATGCTTTATTTAGCCCCTGGGATGTCATTAAACACTATCACCGCATTCCCTGGAACGCGGCTGCGTGGGAAAATTTTTTTCAGAAACCAAGTCGACGCTGGTTTTGTTTTTTTCTAAAGACTATCCCAGCCTATCGTCATTGCGGTCTTAGTGAGGCAAATTTAAAAATCAAAGAATATGAAAACATTTTGCGACACAGCAATCTATTGCTATTCTTTGAAGGCACTCGCAGCCGCGACGGCCAAATTGGTGATTGCCGTTATGGCCCAGCCAGTGTTGTTATCGGCTATAAGCCGGTCGTTATACCTATTCGCATCAATGGTATGAACGAAGTTATGCCTATTAATATCGGCTTCAAGTGGCAAAAGATCAAAAGAGGTAAAAAAATATCTCTACACATAGGTCCGGCTATTAATTTTTCAGATTTCAGCCTGGAGGCCGTGAGGCGTGATATTAAAAATAGCGTGCAAAAACTATAAACCCAGTGTTTTCATAACTGGGTTTATTTTTTATTCCTCTTTACTCTGCTGTTAGTAGCATCTTTTCAAATTCTTCGATGTCGCGTAATCCTTGTAAATACTTATCTCTAATGGGGCTCTCAGCATCAATCCTGCCTTGAGCATAGAGATACCAGTCTGCCAAATAAGGTTCACGATCTGGGCCAATCATGATAGTAGCTCCAACTGGATTATGGTGAATAAATCCAGCCTCAGCGGCAGCGGTATAAATTTTTTTAACCTTCTCTAATAGCTCCGGCACATTCCATTCAATAATTGCCTGTTTGCCTCGTAAAACAATCATGCTTAAATCAGGGCCATCAATAAATTCAGTTAGGATTGAACCGTTAAGGTCATCATAAACCGCCCCGTAAAATTTGGGTACACCCTTAACTGCTTGTAACTCTTTTAGGGCTCTAGCCTCATTATAAAGATAGTCTATAATTAATTTATCTTGGTGGTGATCTGACTGATTAATTAATTCGTACCTAGGCTCTGAATCAAGATTATTATGACTGGAAGGAACAGATTCTATTTCCACCAAACCAAAACGGCGCTCAATATCTTGCATCTCTGTAAAGGTTCTTTCCATTAAAAACAGCTCTTTACCACTAGTCATCTCTCGAACTTTTAACTTAAAAATTGGGCCAAAGGCGCCACCGCTACATGATTCTCGATCACCAATCAATTCCCAACCGGACTCACGTAAAACCTCCCGCACCTTAGACAGGTCTGGCAGCTCCAGTTTTTTATCCGGATTAACTGGACCCTCTAAATCTTCAACTTGCTCCAAACTAAGGGCTTGGTCGGACTCGTATATGGTTAATAATTCCTTTTGTCCGCCGAGATTATAAGATTTTTTTGCACACATAATTTTATAACTTATAAACCCATATTACCTGATTTTCTAAAAATATCAAATAAATAAAAACCCAGGCAATAAGCCCAGAATCAGGCACCTAAAATTTTTAACAGCACAACGTCAGAAAAAACATTCACTCAATAGATGATGATGGACAGGTTAATGTAGTCTATTTTCAGCCGGCCTTATCATTTCTAGTTCTGGAATAATAGCACCATTTCGCATTTTAAATTTTTCATCACTAAAAACCTTATCTGTACTTATAAATCCCAGTTTTTCGTAAAATCTAATAGCCCGATTATTATATGAAGCTACGTGAACGATGGTGTTTTTATTTGCATCTAAAAATTTCTTGGCCTCAAACCAAAGAGCTGGTCCCAGTCCTAAACCTTGATATTCGGGCAAGACATAGATAGCCTGAAGCTGATTATATTCCTGTTCTTTGACCACATTACAAAGAGCCACAATTTCTCCCTTATACTCTAAAAGCAATTTGAGTTCATTTTCTGTTGTGCGCAAAATCTTCTCTTTACCTTCCTGGATTTTTTCCGGAGTCAGTCTTTGCTCATATTTATAAATAATATCCTCTTTTGTGATATGAAATTCATCATTAGGATAGGTGTCCAACCAAGCTAAAAAATATATTTTGTGCAGAGCCAAAATATCGTCTGGCGTTATTTTTCTGATTTGATAATCGTTATCCGTATTTAATCTAATCATAAATTGATCTAGAAATATGATTTATCTAAAAATTAGTAATGGGTTAAATCTTTCAAAACACATATATTGTGTGCACACGATAATTCTTGAGGAGGACAAATAGCTTCACAGATTGCTCTATTTTTATCACAACCAACATTCTTATAATTATACTTATTTACAGCCATATTGCCAGTACAGCAATAACAGTCCTCCTGGATGACGCAGTCGCTATCAATCAAGCAAAAAGTATTATCTTTCTCATACGTTTTGGCCAACTCCTCTTTGCTCATGTCTAAAATAATAAGCGCAACGCCTTTCCTTATGTTAAAATCTGGACTTAATACAGCCCCCCAAAAAAACAAAACACAAATTAAAAAACATAAGACTAAAAATTTTTTATATATTGATTTATTCATATTTTACTATTTACACCTTCATTATACCCCATCCACAAAAAAGATATAAACTATATTAATACTAATAAAAATAACCCTTTAAAATTGGGTTATTCTTGATGGGCGGCTAATCGCAAAACTTGGAAAACTATTTTGATGGAGTATTTGATTTTAAATAAATAAAAAGAGATCAATTAAGATCTCTATGGCAATCAGTCTCTAAGTTTTTTAAACTCTTGTAGGCGCCCACTTGCGCCTCGTTGTTCGGTTTTATCCTACACTGATTGGAAGGATTATACTTTAACAAATCATCTAAAAATGTCAATAAATTATTTTGGCAAACCATATTTTCTCTCTTATATAACAAAAAAACGAGCTTTTAGACTCGTCTTTTCCAGCTGGGGTAACTAACTACAAAACTTGGAAAACTATTTTGATTGAATGTTTGGTAAATTGATATAAAAAAGAGCTAATTTCTTAGCTCCTTTAACAAAAACTTTTAGCAGTAAAAATTATAACTCCCTGTATATCAGGTGGGCCGCCAGGGAAATAAAAATTCCCGCTATTATTGAGATCAGCAGTGCCGGGAGAAACACTTCTTCGATTAACATCCAGGTGTTATCGAAAAGCGATCTAAACCCTTTCAAGGGCATATATTTGGATTCTATCGAACCCCAAATAACCAACCCAATAAAAATGATTACTGCCGTGCCTGGGCCAATGCCATCGGCTTTTTTTTCTTGTGTTTCCATTATTACTAATTTAGGTTAATTATTAAATCTATTAATTATAATAAACTTGATAATTAACCTAATTGTTATTTGTAAATGAACTGTGTAACAAAACACTATAACACATTGATTTAATTTTGTCAATTAGTTTGTCTTCCCATTGGTGGTTTAGCTAGTCTAAAATAAAAATAACTCTAATATTAGAGTTATTTTCATACATTCCCTTTAGGGGTGGCTAAGTGCAAAACTTGGAAAACTTTTTTGATAGATTATTTGGTAAATTAAAAAGTCCTGAATTAATTTAATATTCAGGACGTGTTTTTAAATAGTCAGGAAACCCCGCACGAGTATTCATTGGCGAACCGCGAAGCGGGAGCGCGAGTGCGGGGATGAATGACGCCCGTAGTATTGCGGAGGCCTTAACGCGAAGCGTGACCCGAAAGGAAACCCCGTATGAAAAAAGCTATCCGATTAGGATAGCTTTTTGAGTGCGGGGAGGAGGTCATTAAATTTACCATCGCAGTCCAAGTGTTTGTAGTCCTAATACAGCCAGGATAAAGACGACTGTAAAAGTCCAAGCAATCCATGTTTTTTTGGTTTGCTTTTTGATAGCAAAATACAAAGTAAACCCTGAGCTTATGTTTGCCAGGATAATTAATGATAATTCCATTTTTATTTATATTTATGTTAAATAATAAGATTAATTGTTAAATCTACTAATTATAATAAACTTGATAATTAACCTTATTATTTCTTGTGAATGAACTATATAACATAAGAGTATATCATATTAATTGTCTTTTGTCAATTAATTCAGATTGTCAATTCTCGCAAACCATATTTTTGCCATTATATAACAGAAAAACGAGCTTTTAGACTCGTCTTTTCCAACTGGGGTGGCTAAACGCAAAACTTGGAAAACTGTTTTGATGGAATATTTGGTAAATTGATATAAAAAAGCCTGCGATGTAAAATCACAGGCTTTAGCTTTTTGAGTTACTTAGCCCGTCGTAATCCTTTCTAATATGTCTTCAAATTTTTCCGGCATAATCATGCTTTTTTTTGCAATAAGTTCCGATAATCCAGCTAGTTTTATGCCTTCTACAGAAATTGATGAATATATCAACACATCAAGCCCCGGATTAATTTTCTGACATTCTTTTATTAAATACACGCCAGCTTCATACCCTCGACTTACTGGAAAATTAGGGTTGTTTAAATACTCAGTGGGTATAAAAGGATCAATAATAAGAACATCGATATGCTTAATCTGTTCTTTTGTATCCTTTTCGCTCTCAAAAAAGAAAACATCAAAACCCCTCCACTTCAATAGTTTACCGAGAGACAATCTTATAGATTTAGAATCTATGATTACCGCAATTTTTTTCATGATTATTGATTTTAAGTTACTACTGCGAAAATTAATTTTATATATTTATATAACCTTTATCATCTTCTGTCAATTAGTTTGTCTTCCCGTTAGGGGTCTAGCTAGTCTAAAATAAAAATAACTCTAATATTAGAGTTATTTTTATACATTCCCTTTGGGGGTGCCTATCGGGAATCGAACCCGAAATAACAGGACCACAACCTGCTGTGTTACCACTACACCATAGGCACCATTATCGTCTTAATTACTTAAGACTACTTGTGATCGCCACAATGATGACCGCAAGAGCTACAATCGCAACCAAAACTGAAAGCAAACATCTCTTCAATTTCTTCTCTGGTTTTTTTCTTAGCTACCGGAGCTTTCTTAACTACCTTAGGCTTAATAGCTGTGGCCATCGTCTTTTTTAAAGCGGAAACGGCCGCTTTCTTCTTATTTTCCATATATAATAATTGATTAATATTCTCTAACAAGTACGCCCAGTAGGAATCGAACCTACGTATCCAGCTTAGAAGGCTGGTGTTCTATCCGTTGAACTATGGGCGCATATTTTTACAATATTCTGATAATACAAGATAAAACACTGACTGTCAAATTAGCTGATATTACTTTAAATCTCGTTGGCGCCTAGCCTCAAAAACTAAAACCGCCGCACTCACAGAAACGTTCAGCGAGTCTATACCTGATTGCATCGGGATGATGATATTTTCGTCTGCTTTTTTCTTCCAAAAATCGCTAAGCCCACTAGCCTCGGTGCCCATCACAATAGCGGCCGATGAAGACCAATCGACTTGGGTATAGTTTTTAGCTGCTTTAATATTGGTGGCAAAAATTCTTACCCCATGATCTTTCAACCAAGCCCAGGTTTCTTCCACGTCTGCGATAACTACTTGGTCGCTAAACACGTGTCCGGAACTAGCTTTTATGACATTAGGATTATAGAGGTCGGTTTGTAATTTATTTAAAATAACCGCATCCACTTTAGCGGCGTAGGCGGTGCGTAACATCGCCCCTAAATTTCCTGGCTTCTCTACCGCCTCTAAAACTAATATTAAGGGATTGGCTTTCATCTTTAAATCGGATAATTGTTGATAACGAGGGCGCACTAGAGCCAGCCAACCATTGGGGTTGTCGGCGTAAGCGATTTTGCTAAACACTGGAGTGGTAACCGTAATTGGTTCTAAGGGGGCCTGAGACCAGGTTTCAGAGCTTAATTCCGGGCAATGAATAATCTCTACAAATTCAAAACCATAATCAAAGGCAACCAAGATTTCTCTAAGGCCATCGATGATTACTAGATCCTGCTGTTTGCGTGATCTGGTCTTTCGTAAACGCACGATATTTTTTATTAGTGGGTTTTGGTTACTGCTAATCATATAATTATACTTTCACATTATATCGTATTTGACAAATTTTCAACATCTGGTAAAATACTTGTCAGATAGAACTGGAAAAACGCGCCCAAAGCGCGTTTTTTGTTTATCTAGAAATCTGATATAATATGATTGTTATTTAATTAAAAATATGGAAAAAAAAGCTGAAACTAGATATAACCCACTTAACGGCCGTAGCATTATTTTTGCACCGGCTAGAAATAAGAGGCCCAATGACACCAAAAAGCCAAAAGCAGACTCTGCCTGTCCTTTTTGCACACACAACCTACCTAAAAACAAAATCCTGCAACAACTACCCAACAAAGGTAATTGGCGAGTTGCAGCAATTAATAATATTTTCCCCGCCTTATCAGTTAAAAACAAGCAAGCCTATGGTTATCAGGAAATAATTATTGATAGCGATGAGCACCAAGAAGATTTTTGCAACCTCAGTCTGAAACAAATAGAGTCAGTGTTAAAATTATTTCAACTACGTAGCCAAAAATTAACTAAAGACAAAAAAATAAACTATATTTTGTGTTTCAAAAACCAAGGTCGCGCCGCCGGAGCTTCTTTAAGACACATACATTCTCAAGTTTTTGCCTCCTCTATTCTGCCTCCAGATATAATTGAAGAAAGAAATAGAATATTAGCCTATCAATTGAAAAATAATAAATGCCCTTATTGCCAGCTAGGCCTAGATGAATCTCGGGGTTTACGCCTAATCACTCAAGATCAGAAAATTATAGCTTTTTGTCCCTTTGCCAGCGAGTTTCCTTATGAGGCTTGGATTACCACTCGTAGACACGTAGATAATATAAGCTTATTATCAGCAACCGAGATTAGTTCATTGGCAAGAGCCTTAAAACTGATTGCTTTAAAATTAAAAGGGTTAGACTATGACTTTAATTTTTTCACCCACAACGATATTGCTAATCAGCACCAACATTTTTATCTAAAAATTCAGCCGCGATCAAGTATTTGGGCAGGGGTAGAGCTAGGATCAGGTTTAATTATTAATCAAATCCTGCCAGAAGCAGCTGCTAAATATTATCGTCAATAATATGCCCATACCTAAGCTAAAAACCGTCTCTGCTCCTAAGGCTGAGTTTTGGCGAGACAAGCCTGAGTCCAAAAAGAAGAAAAAAAATTTAAAACAAAGGTTGTTTCTAATTATAGTGATTATGGCAGCCTTGGGTTTGTTGTCTGCCTTAATTGTACTAGCTTGGATATCGCGTGACCTGCCTAAGCCCAACCAATTAATTGACCGAGAAGTTGCCCAGAGCACAAAAATATACGATCGCAGCGGTGAACACATCTTATATGAAATTCACGGCGAAGAGAAAAGGACCCTAATTAGTCTTGAGGAAATCCCAGACCACGTAAAACACGCTACCGTAGCGATTGAAGATAAGAATTTTTACAAACACGGTGGTTTTAGTTTGTGGGCAATGTTTAGAACGCTAGTTACTAATGTACTCTATAACCGCAAAGCGGGTGGCTCCACTCTGACTCAGCAATTTGTAAAAAATGCTATCTTGAGTTCAGAAAAAAGCTATGTCCGAAAAATCAAAGAAATCGTACTAGCTCAGCGTATTGAAAAAAAGTTTAGCAAAGATGAAATCCTGCAAATGTACCTTAATGAAATACCTTATGGATCTAATGCCTATGGAGTTGAGGCTGCTAGCCAAAAGTTTTTTGGCAAGAGTGTTCGAGAGGTAAACTTAGCAGAAGCAGCTCTATTGGCCGCCCTACCTCAAGCGCCTAGCCGTTATTCGCCCTATGGTTCTAACCAGGATATTTTAATGGGCAGAAAAGATTATATCTTAGATGTAATGTCTGAACAGGGTTATATATCTGAAGCGGAAAAAGATGCCGCCAAGAGTTTTGAGTTAAAATTTGAAAGAGCTGAAACTAGCATTACCGCCCCTCACTTCGTCATGATGGTTAAAGATATTCTCTCGGAAAAATATGGCGAAACCGAGGTAGAAAGGGGTGGGCTAAAAATATACACCACAATTGATTGGGACAAGCAAAAGATAGCCGAGGAGGTTATTCAAGAAAAAACAGCTAATTACCAAGAAAAATATAATGCCAATAATGCCGCCCTAACTGCCATTGATCCAAAAACTGGACAAGTGTTAGCAATGGTAGGCTCACGTAATTACTTTGATGACACCATTGATGGTCAAGTAAACGTCACTGATAGACCCAGACAACCAGGATCATCTATGAAGCCTATTGTTTATGCTGCTTTATTTGAACAGGGCTATACTCCAGACACCAAACTATATGACGTGGTAACTAACTTTTCTACAGGCTCCGCCGAACCATATATACCTCATAATTATGATGGCCAAGAACATGGACCGATTAGCATTCGTCAAGCCCTGGCTGGATCACTTAATATTCCAGCTGTAAAGGCTATATATTTAGCTGGCATAAATCAAGTGATTAACCTAGCTGAAAACCTTGGTTATAGCACCTTAAGCGACCGTAATCGTTTTGGCTTGTCTTTAGTTTTAGGTGGTGGAGAAATAAAAATGATAGAGCATGTTAATGCTTATAGCGCTTTTGCTCGTGAGGGTAAAGTAAATCAGCTAGCTATTATTTTAAAAATTGAGGACAAAGACGGCAGGGTGTTGGAGGAATATCAAGCCAAGGAGAGTAGGGCCCTAACTACTAAAACCGCCCAAATGATAAATAGTGTTTTAAGCGACAATGAGGCCCGCACCTTCGTCTTTGGTGCCAAAAACTGGCTCACCCTCGGAAACAGGCCCGTCGCAGCTAAGACGGGCACCACAAACGACTACAAGGATGCCTGGACTATTGGTTATACTCCATCATTAGTGGCCGGCGTTTGGGTGGGTAACACCGACAACTCTAAAATGAGCACCGGTGCCGATGGTAGTGTGGTGGCGGCTCCTATTTGGAATGAATTTATGAAAAGGTCTTTGGGTGATGGACCAATAGAAACATTTAATCCTTGGTCCGGAGAAAAGACTGGCAAGGCGGCTATTGATGGAGAAATTAGTTATTCCAAAAAAATAATTATTAACAAAGAAACAGGTTTGCCCGCGGGCACAGATACTCCCGAAGAGTTAAAAGTGGAAACGGAAGTTTTCAATCACCACAGCATACTTTTTTATGTTGATCGCACAGACCCCTTAGGACCAGAACCAGAAGATCCCAGTCAAGACCCGCAATTTAATGCTTGGGAAGAGGCTATAAAATCTTGGGCTGAAAAAAATCAACAATCATCAAACGAAGAATTAATAAATAATTCGGAGCTCATTAAAGAGGAAAATAGACCAACCATAGAAATACAAACACCCTTAGAGGGCGATATTGTCAACCAAAATATTTTGCCGGTAAAAATAATTAGCTCAGCTCCTCGTGGTGTTAAGTCAATTAAATATTTTATTAATGAGTCGGCTTTAATCAGTAATAACCTGGACAGCGAAATAAATGTCGCCCTAGATGGACTTGAAAATGGATATCATAAAATTAAAGTAACAGCATGTGATGATGTTGGAAATTGCCAAGAAAAAACTGTAAATTTTAATTTAATTAGAAACTGATAAAACAAATAACAGAAAGAGCCGCTAATTAGCGGCTCTTTTTAATAAAGTAAAATAACTCTAATTTCTAATAGGCATTACTATATAGAGATAGTTTTCATCTTCTGGGGAAGATAGAGCGCAAGGAGTGTTGTTATTAATTACTCTTAAATTAACAAGCTCGCTTTCAATAATATTCAAACCATCCAAAAGATAACGATAATTAATAGTAATATCATTATCATCCCCATTAACTTCAGCGCTTAAATCAATAGAGCTCTCACCACTCTGGCCGGAAGAGGAATAAACATTAACCAAAGACTTTTTTAAAACCAGAGAAATATCATAAATACCAGTTTTAGAAAAAATGGACGAGGCTTTAATAGCCCTAATTAAATCCTGCCTTCTCAAAACCACTTCAGTTTTATACTTATCTGGAATAATTTGTCTGTAATCGGGGTATTGACCACTAATTAAGCGCGATATAATTTCCACCGAATCTAAAGAGAATAAAATTTGATTATCGGAAACATAAATCTTAACAATATCAGATTCAATAGTTTGAGCATCGGCGCTGAAATTTGAAATTATTCTTAAAACTTCCTGGATGGTGCGAGACGGCACAATTAGTTGACTGTTGTTAATATTACCACCCTTAATCACAATCTTTCTCTCAGCCAAACGATAACTATCAGTAGCAGCTAGGGTTAAAATATTATCACTAAAAATAAAAGAGACACCAGACAACTCCAGGCGGTTGTCATTATTAGCAACCGCAAAAGCAACACTACTTAAAGCCTTTTTAAAATCAAAAATATTAAACTCACAGAAATTACCGCGATCTATAACGGGTATCAGTGGAAACTCCTTAGAAGACTCTCCTTTTATTTTGGTCTTATAATTACCACACTTTAAAGATATTTCACTGTCAACTTCTTTAAGCTCAACCTTTTCTTCTGGTAGTAGGTTGGCATAATCACTGATAATTTTAGCATCAACCGTAAATTCTCCAATTTCCTCTACCTTGCCACGAAGTTGGTGGGTGATACCTATCTCTAAATTGGTGCTAATCAACTCTACTCCGCCATCATTTGCTTTAAATAGAATATTATTTAAAATCGGTAAGTTTATATTCTTATTATTTATATGACTAACCAGAGCCAACCCCTTTTTTAAATTATCTTGCAAACATATAAACTTCATATTTATTATATTATATAATTTATATATATTTTAATAATAGTAATAATAATGCTTGTGGAGAAAAATTTTTTAAGCTTTTTATTAGCTATTATTAAATATATTTGCCTGTGTTTTAAACTATTAATTAACGGGGCAAACCACAAGATTGTTTTGTTAATATTGAATGGGGTTGTGTTAATAGTCCGTTTTCTGAACTTATTATTAGTCGTTTAATCACATGGTTATCATCAGTTTTTTGTAATTTATACACACATCTTCCACATTAATACGGGGAGCTTGTAAATAATTGTTTGATAGACTCCAGCTCTTGTTTTAGCTTTTCATTTTCATTCTCCTTAATCTCGTTTAGAATTTTATTGTAGGCGTGCATGGCGGTGGTGTGATCGCGGCCACCCATTTCTTGGCCGATACTGGGATAAGAGGTGTTAAGCTCCTCTCTTATCAAATAAATAGCGGCCTGTCTGGGGCCAACCAATTCTTTACGACGGCTATTACCAATTAAATCCTTAATATTAACATCATAAAATCTGGCCACAGCTTCAATAATATCCTTAGGACTCAAAGATTTAACCTGCAAACTAGAAACATAATCGCTAAGAGCATTTTTTACACTTTTAAGAGTTGGGACGGAATTATTTAATTGATGGATTACCACCACTTTATTTAGGGCACCCTCTAACTCACGAATATTGTTTTGGACATTATTAGCTATATAAATTAAAACATCTTTATCTAAGGGAAAACTTTTTTCTAGAGATTTTTTTTCTAAAATTGCTATCTTTGTTTCTACGTCTGGTTTACCCACATCAGCCACCATGCCTGATTCAAAACGAGAAATTAACCTTTTTTCAATAGCGGGAATAGATTTTGGGGGACGATCTGAAGTCATAACAATTTGCTTGTCTCCCTGCTGAAGCTCGTTAAAAGTATGAAAAAATTCTTCTTGTGTGCCATCTTTCCCGCCCATAAACTGCACATCATCAACCAAAAGTAAATCAACATTGCGGTACATGTTTTTAAAATCTTTAGCTTTACCTGTTTGCACTGCCTGAATATAGTTGTTGGTGAATTTTTCACTGGTGGTATATAGTATTTTATCGTTATGCTTTGCCACTTCGTTACCAATGGCTTGGAGTAGGTGGGTTTTTCCTAAACCAACGCCACCATATATGAAGAGGGGGTTATAAGCCTTGCCGAGATTATTAACTACCGCTCGACAAGCTGCGTGCGCTAATTCATTACCACGCCCAACCACAAAGTTCTCAAATACATATTTTGGGTTTAGACCAAAGCGGTTAGTAGTATTGGTGTTGGTTGAGGGTTTAATGGTTGCTTCAGCTTGTACGTTTGTTTGGGGTATATTTTCTGTTGTTGGATTTTGGGCATAATTAGATTTTTCAGGACGATGTAATTCAATTTTATAGATAATCTCTTGTAATTTTTGTTTCGTAATATTTTCTAAAGAGTTAACAATGTTCTTGTGGTATTTTTCTTCTAACCACTTTTTTACAAAAGCATTAGGAACACAAACAATAGCGCGCCCATTTTCAAAAGAAGCTAAAAAAGTATCTTTAAACCAAGTAACAAAATTAACTCTAGATAAATTAATTTCTAACTCTCCTAAAGTCGCTTGCCAAATTTGTTCATTATTCATAAGGTAAATATATATGCTTTTATTATAGGGGATAAAAAGGCTATCCACAAGACAAAGCAGTGTTTACAAGGTGTTTATAATAGGTGCATAAGTTTAAGTCTCAAAATATTGACCTTTTAAAAAATTAGTGTTATGTTAGTTATAATTGTTTAATAAATACCAAATTATGCCTAAAAGAACGTACCAACCAAACAAGAAAAGAGCCTCAAAAAAACACGGATTTCTTAAGCGCATGAGTACTAAAGATGGTCGTGATGTTTTGAAGCGTCGTCGCGACAAAGGACGCGAGGTTTTGTCTAAATAGTTGGCTAAGCCGCCATGTTGCCAAGAGTTAAGAAAATTTACCTAAATAAAGATTTTGAAAGAGTTTTTAAAACCGGCCGTAGTATATACGGGCGGTTTTTAGGCGTTAAAATTATTAAAAACGATTTGGATTATTCTCGTTTTGGTTTAATTTTAGGTTTAAAAATAGATAAAAGTGCGGTCAATCGTCACCGACTCAAACGGCTAGTCTTTACCGCCCTAGAAAGAAAAGTCAAAAAATTACCTTTTTTTGCCGATTGTGTTATAATTGCTCTACCCTTAATTAAAACAGCTAAACTGGTTGACGTTGAAGCTGATTTTGAAAATATTTTTTCTAAAATTAGAAAAAAATAAAGATATGTGGCGGTATTTTTCCCAATTCTTTGGACTTATTTTTATCGCTTTAATCAGGTTGTATCAAAAAACCCTTTCTTTCGACCACGGTCCTCTTAAATTTTTTTATCCTCACGGATTTTGTCGTTTTTATCCTACTTGTTCTAACTACGGTATCGAAGCTATTACTAAATACGGACCCATTAAAGGTGGGTTAAAGACTGCCTGGCGTATATTGCGCTGCAATCCTTTTAATAAGGGTGGGCACGACCCCTTAAAATAAAACTATGTATCACTTATTTCAAGTCATTTTTTATCAGCCAATTTTAAATCTTTTGGTTTTTCTTTATAATACTATCTCTTTACAAGATTTAGGGGTGGCTATTATTTTGCTGACCGTTTTGATTAAATTAATTTTATGGCCGCTGTCTCGTAAATCAATTCAATCCCAGAAGGCCCTACAAGAGTTACAACCCAAAATTGAAGAACTAAAGGTACAATATAAAGACAAGCAACAGGAAATGGGCAGAGCCCTTATGGACATATACAAAGAGCACAAGGTTAACCCTTTTTCTTCTTGCTTACCCTTATTACTACAATTGCCTTTCTTTATTGCTGTTTATCAGGTTTTTAGAGATGGTTTGAGTAAACATTTGGAATTGGTGTATCCTTTTATTCAGCGACCAGAAGTAATTAACAGTGTTTTTTTGGGCTTTCTCGATCTTTCCAAGCCCAATATTTATTTAGCTGTTATGGCTGGAGCGGCTCAATTTTGGCAAGCCAAGATGATGATGGCCAAAAAAGTTCAAAAAGATACCAATGCTACCAAGGAGGATAGTATGTCGGCAATCATGAATAAGCAAATGCTTTATTTTATGCCGGCCTTAACTGTTTTTATAGGCGTTACCTTGCCCGGCGGCTTAACCATGTATTGGTTAGTCATGACCCTTTTAACCGTATTACAACAAACGCTCATTGCTCGCACTCAAAAAACAACCTCAGTGGTAGAGGGTGAGGTTATTAAATAAAATAATATAAAAAAACAAAAAACCGGGTCAACCCGGTTTTTTTAATTAAAGCTTCTATCTTTTCCCACGATAATGTTGATTTTTTCAGAAATAATACCAACATCTGTAGGTAGGGGGACGCTAACAGATTCGTCTAAAATTAATTGGCCCTCTCCAGAGACGCGGATATCACTACTAGTGATAAAAGTGTTATCAATGCCGCGGTTATTAATCACCAGGTTTAAAAGATTATCACAGGGGTCAATTCGTTCTTTATAAACAAGATCAGCGTCATCGTTGAGGTTGACTATTTTTACTTTGGTTTTTTTGGTTAATTCTAAAACGTAATCTTCGCCAATCTTAATTTGAGCATTATCACTTACTAATTCAGCTTTGTTTAGAAAGATGTTATTACCCGCTAAAGCTATGTCTATTTTTTTAATTCGTCTGGCAAGCAAAATGTTGCACGCATCATCTTCTTTTTTAATGCCAAAAGAGGCTGCAATTGAGTTATTATCACCGATTGGGATAATAGAAAACAGGATATCTTTTTGAAAAAATCCGTAAGTTTTATTAGTTATCATCGCGCTGATGACCTTATTGGCAGTTTCGTTGTTTCCAACAGCAATTATATTCTTAATCCCATTTTTAATTTCTGTTTGGATAACTTCCTTGACGTTTTTAATTGCGCCCAAACGAATAATCTTACCATTTAATCCGAGATCTGTTAGGCGAATTTCAACCTTATTTAAAGCGCGGCGATAACGGCTTTTATTGAGAAAATCATCGTAAATGTAAGCATTCATAAATAAAGCCGCAGCTATTAGGCCTCTTCTTCAGGTCTGATTTTTTTATTGTCATTCTTTTTAACTTCATCTGTGGCGACCAAGATTTGTCCGGTAATAGAGGCGCCGCGCTCGATAGAGATTTCGCCACACTGCACATCTCCACCAATCTTAGCTGTTTTTCCAATAGCTAAATATTTTTTTATCTTTATATTACCGCTTATTTCTCCACTAATCATTGCTTCACTAGCTTCAATATTGGCGTTTACTTTTGCTTTTTCACCAATAAAAACATTAGCTTCGGTTTTAAGTGAGCCCTCAAGCATGCCCTCAATTACAATATCTCCTTGACCATTAAAATTGCCTTTAACTTTAATGGAAGCGCCAATAATAGTTTCAGCGTCTTTGAATTTTTCTAATTTGTTGTCCTTATTAAACATAAATTTAAACAATCCGCCTCCTCCATCGGGACAGATTTTTAATTTTAAGACTGATATTTAATGAAATTACTTAAATATTTTACTGATTTTATTTTAGTATATATTTTCATCTTTGTCAAAAATTTATTTAATGTTATTATAATAAAAAATAGATTGACGAGGGTTGTCAAAATCTTTTTTTTCGGCTATTATTATCTTAACCTCGCCCTTGTAGTTTAATGGATAAAACAAGAATCTCCTAAGTTCTAAATCCAGGTTCGATTCCTGGCGAGGGCACCATTATTGACAAAGATTCTTTTTTATTGTTATTGACTTTTTTAGAAAATAAGTTATTATATAGTAGATAAAAAATATTTATATTTGTTCTACGTAGAACAATTTTGGGCCATTAGCTCAGTTGGCTAGAGCGCTTCCATGGCATGGAAGAGGTCAAGGGTTCAAGTCCCTTATGGTCCACATTCAGAACTGGCGTAAGCCAGTTTTTTGTTATTATTTTTTAAGTCTAGGATAATCTTGTCTCTGCTTTTATTTTTTAATAATTGTTCCGTCTAGAACAAAATTTATTACATTTTTGATTATATTAATTTAATAAATAGTAGTTTCTATGTATTATAAAATAAAGGTAAATAATTTTTTAAATTTATTAACTCCAGTAGAATTTTTTGTTCTACGTAGAACAAAAAATTATTACAACTAATAAGTATTTTTAAATCTCCGTATTTATTTTTGAATAATTGTCTAATGTAAATGATTATCTGGTGTTCTACGTAGAACAAATAGCTAAAGCGGGGTTTAATGTGTAATAATGTTCTACGTAGAACAAATAGCTAAAGCAGGGTTTAATGTGTAATAATGTTCTGCGTAGAACAATTATTATTGTTAAATATTAGATAAAATTGGTTTATCATAATATTTATTGGCTAATATTTAATAAAATATCTCTTTTTGCTTTTTGTGCTTAGTAATAGTATAATGATAGTCTCTCACCAAATTAAAAATATTATTTTTTTATGTACGACACAATCATTATTGGGCAAGGCCCAGCTGGTATTACCGCTGCTATTTATGCAGCACGCAGAGAAATGAAAACCCTAATCATCGGCAAAGAGCCTGGTGGTCAAATTATCTGGGCAGGAGAAATTGAAAATTATCCAGGTTTTAATAGTATTAGTAATTTCGAGCTTATTACTCGTTTTAATGATCATGTGCTTGCTTCTGGAGCAGAGATTAAGAATCAAGAAGTAAAAAGATTAGAAAAAAAAGAGGATGGCACTTTCTTGGTTTTCACCGATCAAGAGCAATATGAGAGTAAAACAGTAATTATTGCCATGGGCTTAGCTCCTCGTCGCCTGGCTATTCCTGGTGAAGTCGAGCTTAGCGGTAAGGGGGTGTCTTACTGTGCTAATTGCGATGGACCCTTGTTTAGAAATAAGGTTGTAGCTGTGGTTGGCAGTGGCAATTCCGCCTTTGATGCTGCCGAGGTGATGTCTAAGATTGCCTCTAAAGTTTATCTAGTAGCTAGGAGTGCAACCTTTAAGGCTTTTGATTCTTTAGTGGCTGAAGTTAGAGCTAGAGAAAATATTGAAATTATTACTCAGGCCCAACTCCAATCGATTCAAGGCCAAGAAAAAGTCGAGGCCTTAGTTTATCAAAATCAGGTTGGAGAAACTATAACCTTGCCCTTAGATGGCGTGTTTGTAGAAATTGGACGCATTGCCAGTACTGACTTGGTGGCAGATTTTGTTCAACGTAATGAACAAGCACAGATATTGGTTGATGAAAAATTTATGACCTCTACTCCAGGCTTGTTTGCTGCAGGAGATGTGGTACAAAGCGAGTTTAAACAAATTACTATTGCCATGGGGCAGGCAACCGCAGCGGCCCTATATGCTTATCAATATATACAAGGAGCTGGCGCCCCTCAAATTACTACTTCTAAATAAAATAAATCGCCCTTTCAGGGGCGATTTTTTTATAGTATAATATAGAAGAGAATTTAACTTTTTATTTTTTTATGAATAACCGCAAGATTCATTTGATTGCCGCTGATATGGGCTATGGGCACCAACGTGCTGCTTATCCGCTACTTAATCTTAGCAGAGATGGCTCCATTAACCTTAATACTTATGAGGGCATTGAAGATTGGGAAAAAGCTTACTGGTTAAACAGTCAAAAATCTTACGAAAAAATTTCTTATTTCAAACGCATCCCCGGTTTAGGCGAGTTAGTGTTTAAGGCTATGGATGCCTTTCAAAAAATTGATGATTTTTATCCTCGTCGAGATCTTTCAGCTCTGACTATACAGCAAAAAATATTTTTTAAAGCTGTAAAAAGGGGGGTGGGACGAAAACTTATAGAAGTCTTGAATCGTGAACCACTGCCGCTGGTAACCACTTTTTTTGTGGCAGCTTATTGTGCCGAGTATTATCATTATCAGGGGGATATTTATTGTATCACCTGTGATGCTGACGTGTCGCGAGCCTGGGCCCCTATAGATCCTAAAAATAGCCGCATTATTTATTTAGTTTCTAACCAGCGAGTGTACGATCGTCTACGCTTATATGGTGTCCGGGCTTCTAATATTAAAATTACCGGATTCCCTTTGCCCTCAGAAAATATTGGAGAGAATGATCATATTTTAAGGCAAGATTTAGGGCTTAGGTTGAACATCTTGGATCCAGTCAAGTCTTTTCGTAATAGCTACTCAGAACTACTGAAAAATTTTATTGATTTACCAGATGAAGCCAACCGTCCGTTTACCGTAACTTTTGCAGTTGGTGGTGCCGGCGCCCAGCGCGAATTAGGCGCTTTGATTTTAGAGCAGCTGAGCCCGATGATTAAAGAAAAAAAAGTTAGATTAAACTTAGTGGCCGGCAGCAGGAAGGATGTAAATACTTATTTTAATGAGGAAGTTAAACGCTTAGATTTATCCAACCACAGCCACGTTCAGATTGTTTATCATCCTCAGAAGATGGAATATTTCCGTTTATTTAACCTTTGTTTACGTAGCACAGATGTCTTATGGACCAAGCCTTCAGAGTTGAGTTTTTATGCCGGATTAGGCTTGCCTATTATTATGTCTGAGCCGGTTGGTTCTCAGGAGGTGTTTAATAGAGATTGGTTATTATCAATTGGCGCCGGTTTAGATAGTCTAAATCCTAAATTTGTAGCCGAATGGTTGTTAGACTGGCGTCTTGATGGGCGATTAGCCAGAGCAGCTCTAAGCGCTTATTTAAACGCTACACATGACGGCGTCGTCAATATAGAAAAAGCAATATTTTTAAACTCTTAATTTATGGATTGGTTTTTAGTTGCCCTGATCGCCTATTTTTTATTAGCCATAGCTAATCTTATTGACAAGTTTTTGGTAGAAAAAGTTTTAGGAAGCGCTCGCGCTTATACTTTTATCGCTTGTGTCATGGGGGCGGTGGTGTTTTTAGGAGCTCCTTGGTTTTTGTCTTGGCCGGGTATTAGTGGGTTATTATTAAATCTGTTGTTAGGCCTGGTGTTTGCTGTAGCTTTAATGTTGTTATATGCGTCCTTGCGTCGAGGAGAGGCTTCCCGTTCGTTGGTGATTATTGGTGGTTCTACTCCGATTTTTTCTTTACCATTGTCTTTTTTAGTTTTAGGAGATAAATTTTCTAGTAACCAAATTGTTGCCATTATCTTTTTGATTGTTGGTGTGGCGGTAGTTGCTTTTTTACCCAACAAAAGACAAAACTTTTGGCAAAAATTATCTGCTTCGTTGCAATTACAGCAGCGTGCGTCTTGGTTAAGTATCGTGTTGGCTTTTGGCTCAGGTTTGGCTTACGCCATTTTTTTTGTAGGTAGCAAACTGGCTTACCAAACACAACCATTTTTAAGTACTTTTTTGTGGACTCGACTGGGGGCAGCTTTGGCGGCGATGTTTATTCTGTTTTCTCCGCGAGCACGGAGGGAAATTAAAGCTTTATTTACCCATAATCCCAGACGTAAACGCAATCAAAGCCTGGTGGTTGGTAATCAATTACTCGGTTCTTTAGGCTTTGTTTTGCAAAATTATGCCGTTTTTCTAGGTCCGGTAGCTGTTGTTAATGCTTTGCAAGGAGTTCAATATGCTTGGATTATTATTTTGGGGGCAATTATTTCTTTAGTAGCGCCTAAGATTATGAAAGAAGATATTTCCGGGCCATCTTTAGCACAGAAGGCGCTAGCCATTCTTATTATCAGTTTGGGTTTATATTTTTTATCACTATGAAGTTATCTCTAAAAATAACCGGATTAGTTTTAATAGTAATTATAGTTAGCCTGGTTTTATTTATGAAAATTTTTCGCAATCACTTGGCTGGTCATAATATTGAGCACCACCCAGATTTTTTTGGCGTAACTTTCTCTAAAAAGTATGCTACAGAAATAGGGTTAAATTGGCGTGAATTATACTTTGCTATTTTAGACGACCTGCAAGTGGAGCATTTACGACTACCAATTTATTGGGATGAGATTGAGGCCGAAAAAGGTTTTTTTGATTACAGTGACTATGACTTCATGATTTCAGAAGGAGCAAAGCGTAACGTGAAATTTGTAATTAATATTGGCTGGCGCCTCCCGCGCTGGCCAGAATGTCATGCGCCGGCTTGGACTAATCAGGAAAGTATTGCAGATATTCAGAAAGATACTTTATTAATGTTAGAGAAGACAGTCAAGCGTTATCAAGATAATCCGGCAATTTTATATTGGCAGGTAGAGAATGAGCCCTTTCTCAATACTTTTGGTATCTGCCCGCCAAGTGATGAAGCTTTTTTTGCGAAGGAGGTTGCTTTGGTAAAGTCTTTAGATAAACGTCCAGTGATAGTTTCTGGCCCGGGGGAGTTAAATATGTGGCGTAAAGAGGCTAAGTATGGTGATATTTTTGGCACGACAGTTTATCGGGTGATTTGGAATAAAGTAATTGGCTATATGCGCTATCCTATTCCTCCTTGGTTTTATGGTTTTAAAGCTAGTTTGGTGGGGATTCCTAAGGATAAGTGCATTATTGCAGAATTACAAGCTGAGCCCTGGGTGCCGCAAGGGAAAATTATCTATTTATCTAAGAGTGAGTCTGATTATTCTTTTAGTCTCCAACAGTTCCGTGATAATTTGCAGTACGCATTAGATACCAAATTTAAGAAGGCCTATCTTTGGGGGGTGGAGTGGTGGTATTGGCAATATAAACATGGTGATCCAAGTTTTTGGGAGTTGGCCCGCACTTTATTTAAATAATATGCTTTCTATTATCATCCCCACGCTAAATGAAGAAAAATATCTCCCCTTACTGTTAGAGTCTATTAAAAAACAAAAGTTTTCTGATTATGAAATTATTGTTTCTGATGGTGTTTCAGAGGATAAAACGGAGTCAGTGGCCAGTGATTATGGTTGCGTCTTTGTCCAAGATCAGAAAAGATCACCCGCTCGTCAGCGTAATCGAGGAGCACAAGAGGCTAAAGGCGATGTGTTAATGTTTTTAGATGCCGACACGGTCCTGCCAGATAATTTTTTGCCGGCTGCTTATGAGGAATTTAAAAGACGCCATTTAAACTCTGCCGGTTTCTATTTACACTTTAACTCACGCCGCGCGCTTTACCGTTTATTTGAAGCCTGTTATCAATCTGTTTGTTTTGTGGGGCAATATTTTTTTCCAGCTTCAGTTGGCGTAGGTATTATGGCCGCTATAGAGGCACATCGAAAGATTAAAGGCTTTGACGAGAGTATTTTTATTGGTGAAGATTATGATTATATTAAACGCCTTTCCAAAATAGGAAAATATCGCATGATTACTTCCTGTTATCTATATTTTTCTGTACGGCGGCTAGAGAAAGAGGGTGTGTTTAAGGTTCTTTGGAAGTGGTTTCGCGGGGGTTTATATTTTTTAGTGCGCGGGCCGATACGCAGAAAAATAGTTAATTATGAATTTGGTAAATATTAAAAAACAGCCGCTAGAAGCGGCTGTTTTTATAGAGAGCGGGTAAGGGGAATCGAACCCCTCTCATAAGGTTGGAAACCTTAGGTAATAACCACTATACGATACCCGCCAGGTTAATACTGGAGATATAATAAGTGATTTTTTTATGGTAGTCAACTAGGCCTACTTGCTATCCTTTATAATATAAATAAATAAAAAGCCGGTTGCCATTAGTAGCGAGACGAACAAAAAGAGATATTCTAGGGGGTAAAAGTTGAGCACACCCATAGCTAATAGGGTTCCCAAGAGATAGCCTAGTGGGGCTGTAGTACGAAAAAAATTGATATAATGCACATCTTTAGCGCTGACAATCTTAAAGAAATAAGATTCCCTCATGGCTTCTACTAAAGCAGCTCCTACTCGGCTTAGAAATAACAATGAGCCCCACAGCCAGGGATTGGTAGACTTTATTGCAAAGAATAAAAAAGAGGCTAACACAATAATGCCAACACCAGTAGCCAATATCTCTTTTTCTCCGAGATATTTATCCGCTAGCCAGCCAGCTGGTATTTCAAATAATAGGAAAGGAATAAGCATGACTGAGAACATAATTCCCAAAACCGACCAAGAAAAACCCAAGTTTTGATGGAGATAAATCGGGATATAAACCACCGCGCTGCTAAAAAACAAATTAAGCAAAAGAGCAATAAAAAAGATACCTCTTAGATCTTTATTGTGCCATAATTTTTTAATAGTTTTATTAATAGGGCTGGTTTTGTAGTGATGATGATCGCGTAGTTTTTTTTGGCTTTTAATTAAAATAATTAAGAATGGGACTAAACAGACAGCGGCTGCTATAAATACCCAATAATAATCACCGATTTTTATTAAATAGCTAGATAGTGATGGAGCTAGAATCCAGCCCAAATTAATGGCGGTAAAATAAATTGTTCGAGTTAGCCCAGTAGATGAATTATCAGAAAAACTTTCTACTAAAATATCCATATTAATCCAGATCAGATTGCTGGCAATACTTAAAAGGATAAAGGCCAAAAAAACTGCCGCTGGATGACTAGCTAAGCTCATGCCTAATAAGGAGAAGATGAATAAAAATAGCACTATTTTTGTCGCTGCAATATTGCCTATTTTTTTAATCATTTTTGGAAAAAAAATGATGGCAAACACGGTAACCAAATTGGCCGTGGCAAAGAAAATGCTCACCCAAGATAGTGACATGATTTGTCCCAGAAAATTGGATTGGACATAGGCTGGCAAAGCATTGGCCATAGCTAAAATCGCTCCTAATATATAGAGGATAATGAGGTTTTTCTTGCGATCTGCTTTGCTTAATAATCCAAAAATCATACGGCTTTATTTTTAAAATTTTTTAATAACCAAATAAGACTGATTAAAACTAGAATAATGCTGGCCCATTGAGGCCAGCGCAATCCCCACAACATCGGCGTGATATCTATTTTGATTAGCTCTAAACCGAAGCGTAGCGCGGCGTAGCCTAATAAGTAACTAGACACAATAATTACTAGCCGGCGCTGATTAAGTCGTTCGTGCCAATAGTAACTTAGGGTTAGCAAGGCGATAAATATTATTAGACAGCCAATACTTTCGTATAGGAAAGTGGGGTGAAAAAAGTCATAAGCTGCATAAGCTAAGGGGCGATTGTTTAAACTAATAGGTATGCCCCAGGGTAAATCAGTGGGCAGTCCAAATAATTCTTGATTAAACCAGTTGCCCCAGCGACCAATAGCTTGTCCTAAGGCTAATCCAGGAACGACTAGAGCCATTAAAGTAAGTACGGACAGATGATATCTTTTGGCAAATAGATATAAAGCTAAAAAGCCGCCAATAATCGCTCCATGTATGGCTAACCCGCCTTCCCAAAACTTAAACATCGCTAGTGGGTGCTGGAAGTAATAGGGGGCTTCTAAAAAAATCTCATATATTCTGGCGCCTAGTATGCCGCCAATAATTAGCCATAAAGATAGGTCTAAAATTTGCTCCGGTTCCAATTGGTGCCAGCGACTAAATCGCCAGGCTACAGCAATGCCGGCCGTCATCCCTAAGACCAAAAAGAGACCGTACCAATGTATGGTAATCGGGCCCATTGTTAGCAGTATTGGCTGTGGCCAATAAGAGTGCAAGAAATTAATCATGGTGATTAATAAAAAGTGCGGGCGGAGAGACTCGAACTCTCAAGGGTTGCCCCGCTTGGTCCTAAGCCAAGTGCGTCTACCAATTCCGCCACGCCCGCCAATTATTCCTCATTTATTATATTATGGTATTATTATGATAAAGTAAAGAATGTGCTATAATGGGAATATAATTTTATAAAAATAAAATTTTAAAATAATATTTATGACTAAGCCCGTGTTCGTTCGTTTTTTTGAAGAGCTGTCCATTAAGGATGTGCCTTCAGTCGGAGGGAAAAACGCCTCTTTGGGCGAAATGTACCGTAAACTAAAAGACCAAGGCATTAAAGTTCCTAATGGTTTTGCTACCACCGCCGAGGCCTACAATTATTTTTTAGAAAGTACCGGTTTAAAACAGAGAATTAAGGACATCTTAAAAGATTTAGACACCAAAGACACTCGCAATTTAATGGCTCACGGCAAACGCGTGCGTGCGGAAATCTTAGCCGTACAGTTACCTGCAGATTTTAAGAAAGAAATTGCTGCAGCTTATAAGCGTTTGTCTGCAGAAAATAATAGCAAGTCTTTGGATGTAGCTGTGCGTTCTAGCGCTACGGCTGAAGATTTACCCGATGCTTCTTTTGCTGGCCAGCAGGAAACCTTTTTAAATATAGTAGGAGAAAAAGAATTATTACTAGCGGTGAAAAAATGCATTGCTTCTTTGTTCACTGATAGAGCTATTTCTTACCGCGAGGACAAGGGTTTTGACCATTTTTCGATTGCTTTGTCGGTGGGGGTACAAAAAATGGTGCGTTCAGATTTGGGCTCGTCTGGAGTAATGTTTACCATTGATACCGAGTCAGGTTTCCGTAATACGGTGCTAATTAATTCCATTTATGGCCTAGGGGAAAATATTGTACAGGGCCGAGTCAATCCAGATGAGTTTTATGTATTTAAACCAACCTTGGCTATTATTTCTCGTTCTATTGGTAAAAAAGCAGTTAAAATGATTTATAACCGCGGTGGCAAATCACCAGTTAAAAATATACCCGTTTCTGCTCAAGATCGTCACGCGGCCTCCATTACCGACGCTCAAGTTAAGCAGCTGGCTAAATGGGGCATGATTATTGAAGAGCATTACGGAAGAGCCATGGATATTGAATGGGCTTTAGATGGTCGCGATCAACAATTGTATATTATTCAGGCTCGACCAGAGACGGTGCAGAGCGTTCGCAATCTAAATGTTATTGAAGAATATCGTTTACAGAAAAAGGGCAAGATACTGATTAAAGGCCAGAGTGTCGGCAATAAGATTGGTGCTGGTAAGGTGCGCCGGATTATGGAAGTTAAAGAAATTCATAGCTTTAAACCAGGCGAAGTGTTGGTAACAGACATGACTGATCCAGATTGGGAACCTATTATGAAAATTGCTTCTGCTATTGTTACCGATAAAGGCGGTCGTACTTGCCATGCTGCTATTGTTTCTAGAGAGTTGGGTATTCCTTGCGTAGTTGGCACCAACCGAGGTTCCAGCATTATTAAAACTGGTCAGAGCGTTACCGTGAGTTGTGCTGAAGGCGAGGAAGGTTTTGTTTATGAGTCTAAACTACCCTTTAAAGTATTAAGTACAGACATTAAGGATTTGAAGCGCCCCAAGACTAAAATTATGATGAATGTGGGTGAGCCTGAACTGGCTTTTGCACAGTCTTTTATCCCTAATGATGGTGTGGGTTTAGCCCGTCTGGAGTTTATTATCAATAACTACATTAAAATTCATCCTCTAGCCCTTATTAATTATCCCAACCTTCAAGATAAAGAAGCTAAAAAACAAATTGAGGAACTAACAGTTGGCTATGAAAACAAGGCCCAGTATTTTGTAGATCGTTTAGCTCAGGGTGTGGCTATTATTGCTGCTGCTTTTCATCCTAAGGACGTGATTGTGCGCTTGTCTGATTTCAAAACCAACGAGTATGCCAATTTAATTGGCGGTCGTGAGTTTGAGCCCATTGAATCTAACCCGATGATTGGTTGGCGCGGTGCTAGTCGCTATTATGCTAAACAATTTGTTCCAGCTTTTAATCTGGAATGTAAGGCTATGAAGCGTGTCCGCGATGATTATGGTCTGACCAATCTTAAGATTATGATTCCTTTTTGCCGCACAGTGGAAGAGGGTAAAAAGGTTCAAGAAATCATGGCTAAAAATGGTCTAAAGCGTGGAGTTAATGGTCTGCAGATTTATATGATGGCGGAAATTCCTGCTAATATCATTTTAGCTGATAAATTCTGTGATGTTTTTGACGGTTTTTCTATTGGCTCTAATGATCTAACCCAGTTAGTGCTTGGCATTGATCGTGATTCTGGCGGTAGCCTCAAGATTGAAGGTGTTTCCAATGAAAAGAACGAGGCTGTTAAAATTATGATTCGTAATTTAATCGCTATTGCTAAAAAACGCAAGCGTAAAGTTGGTATTTGCGGCCAGGGTCCGAGCGACTTCCCTGAATTTGCCGAATTTTTAATGGCTGAAGGCATTGATAGTATTTCTTTAATTCCTGATACGGTGATTCCTACCACCATTAATTTGAAGAAGAAAGAAAAGGGTCTGCGTCGTCGGGGTTTTCTCTCCTTTTTATTCTAAAATTAACAACCACAAAACACCCGCGGCCAGATTTGGTCGCGGGTGTTTTTATAAGCTTTTGAAAATTGTTAATTAGTCACTTCTACTATCTCTATTTTAGCTACTTTAACGCCGAACTTGCGGGCATCAACTTTTTCTTTCATCCAGATATCTACCCGGTCACTGTAACGCTTATTCATGCGGTCGCGGACTACAAAAATGCGGTCACCGTATAATTCAGGAATTCTAACCTTAGTACCAAATTTAAGGAAATTAGCCGCAATAGTATCCTCTACCCCATGTTCACAGACATTGAAACCGTTAGCCGTGATACAAGGCGTATCGTCAGTTTGGGCGGGATCAGAGTTATAGGCGGTCATGGTATGAGTGCTGGTGCGTAGTACAGTAACTGTAGTTTTTGTATCTGTCACTACTGCAGACTCCTCTGCTAAGACTACTTCGTTGGAGATATTAGTTTCTGCTTGGGCTTGAGCTGCTTGGATTAAATCAGCTACAATCGGATCAGCTGCTCCTTTACTGGTAGAGCTCATCTTGATGACAGTATCATCTTGCCCCACTGCTTCTGCTGCTAAGACCGGAGCGAAAAAAAAGATAAACTGGAAGACGCAGGCAATGATTAAAGCTAAGACAGTGCGCTGGCGTCTACTAAGAGGCACTAAGTCCTCGCTGATTTTGATTATTTTCATATTAGCGTGGTTTATTTACTCAAACAAAAAATCCCTACGGTATTAGTGATAATGACAAGCAGGGATTTTTGCGACCTACCTTTATACCACAGCCTGATTTATAAGTCAAGAGAGGGGCTGGGGATAAGTTATTGACATATATCTAAAAAAGTGATACAATATAGAGTTCTAAGTGAAGGATTTTATCCTTTTCTCTAAGAATAGTAAAAAAGTTCATTAAATCTAAAAACCATATCATCATGAAAACATTTGTTTTTTCTTTAATTGTAGCCATTTTCATGGCCAGTGGCGCTTATGCTCAAACTCAAAACCGTCGCGGTGGCGAATTCTACATTGGTCAACCTCGTCAGGCTGATATCGAAAAGAAGATTGAATTGCTCAATGAACAAATTGAGCAAAAAAAAGACAATCTGAAAGAGTTAGACCGCGAGTTTATGTTTTGGTCTCGATCAAATTCACTGGAAGCTACAGACCGCATGAATGAAGCTAAAGAACAGAGAATTGCCTTGCTGGCCTCAGTTAAAAAACTGGAAGCCTATAAGGATTCCCTGCTTGTTCGCTCTACTTTAGACGATGAGCAAATGTACTTCGCGGGCAATGCTCGTGATATCACCGAGGCTGCTACGGCCTACGCCATTGTCCGCACGATGGATGATAATAGTGGGAATCAGTCCTCTGAGCGCTTCACGGGCATTCTCATGAATTACTGGGGTAATCCTGTAACCGCCAAGGTTAAAGGCCCCGGTAATTTCTACCGCGAAATCATTCTCCCGGCAGGCTCGCAAAGGGCCCCAACACAAAAGGAATTTAAATTCACTATTCCCGGACAATACACGGTTATATTTGAGAGTCAATATGGTTCCAAATGCATAACCAAGCCTGGCGGTATGCCCAACACCATCTACTATGATGACGCTGGTACCAATGCCTACGATTTTAGAGCAGTACAGTATGGCAACTAATGCCTACCTCTACTACTCTAAAAAAGACCTGACTTTCAGCCAGGTCTTTTTTCTTAGGTAAATTTAAATCATTTTAGCCAACTGGTGGTTGGCCGCCGCCGCTAAATGGCAACATGCGGAAGACAAAATAGGTGATACCGTAGGCCATAAAAATAATTACCAGACCAATGATAGCGCGCTTAATCATGTCTTGAGATTTCTTGATGGAATCCTCATTGCCGGCAGCAGTCATCCAACGATAGCCAGCGAAGACAATAATAACTAAGAAAACAATACCGAGCAGGCTTAAGGCGCCTTGAATTACAATTTTAATCACTACTCCTAAGGAAAAATTACCCAAACCAGATTTGGTGAGCATGGTTTGAGTAGGCTTATTAATAGTATCAACTAGGGTATTACTAGCAGTCTGAGCCCAAACGCTAGTTAGAGGTATTAGGATTAAAGCGATAGTGGCAATGAGATGTTTGAGGGTGCGCATATTATTTTAGTCTTTCAATGATATTGGATAAGATAAAGTTCCAAATAGCCCATGATCCCAAGACAATTACTAGACCAATGATAGCGCGTTTAATCGTATCTTTAGCCTCTTCTACTCTTTGCTCATTACCGGAAGCCATCATCCAGTTATAGCCAGCTAAGACCATTAGGACGATAAAGATGATACCTAATAAACTTAAAGCGCCATTAATTATATAGCCCAAAATGGTCGGCAAAGTGTTTTCATCGGTAGAGCCATAAGGACCGCTGTTGCCGGTGGCTACATTTTGTAACATGTTGATGGGATTGGCGGGGCCGGTAGTGTTAATGACTTGTCCGTTGGTTTGCGCTTCTTGGGCGAACACAAAATAAGGCAAAATCATCACTAAAGTAAGAACGAAAAGAGTGGCTACTGGCTTGAAGTTTTTGAATTTCATACTAGATGATTAGACAAAGAATTTAAAAATAAAATAAGTGATGGCGTAGGCGGCTAAGATTATTACTAAGCCGATTAAAGCTTGGGTAATAATAGAGGTGGCCTTTTTTGTTTGTTCCTCATTACCACGCGCATTCATGTAGAGAAAGCCGCCATAGATGGTAAAAGCAACAAAAATAATACCCAAA
Source organism: uncultured bacterium (assembly GCA_938003925.1). GTDB lineage: Bacteria > Patescibacteriota > Patescibacteriia > Patescibacteriales > UBA12465. The sequence continues at coordinate 89,150 of CALKWQ010000023.1, read as the reverse complement.
AAAGAGAAAATGCCAGTGATAATTTGTCCGGCTATGGATTCTAGCATAACGCCTTCACGATAAATGCCACCACCGATAGCCGCCACCTTTAGAGGAGAATTATCATTTTTAAAAGCATCCTGAAGGTTGGCCGCCCAGGCTGTTGTTGGCAATAAAGACAGTATTGATAAGGTGGACCAGAAAATAGATTGGTTTTTAGTATTTTTAGTCATTTTTATTTTTTAAACCAAGGAGCCGCTAGTTAACTTAAGGACAAAGTAGGTAATAGCGTAAGCAGCTAGTACAATAATTAAACCAATAACAGCTTCTGTAATTAACTCTTTGGCTTTTTTTACCTTATCTTCATTGCCTTGAGCGGTCATCCACACGATGCCGCCGTAAATCATTAAACCTAAAAACACTACACCCAATAAAGAAAGAATAATATTAATAATAATGGTAATATATCTTTCTAGACTGGTGTCAGTGCTATTAAAACCGGCAGTGTTGCTGGTATGGTTAAGGCCACTGTTCTGGTTAAAATTATAGGTTTGAGCAAAGACACCACTCATGGGAAAGATTAAGGCAAACATCATGAAGGTGCTAATAATCAGCTTGCGCAAGGTCATAGAAATATTAAGTTAATCTTTGGCCGACAAAAGAAGTAATAGCATAAGCAGCCATGACGATGATTAAACCAATAACCGCATTAATCATTAGGTCTTTCGCTTTGTTTACTCTTTCTTGATTGCCTTGGGCTGTCATCCACATTAAGCCAGCATAAATCATGAGCACTAAAAAGATAACTCCGACAAATGATAAAATTATGCCAATAATCACACCTGCACGAGTGCTTAAGAAATTGTCATTATAATTAGCTATTTGATTAGAGAAGGCGCTAACTTTACCAGCGCTGGTCGTTAGCCCGTAATCATCGTCTGCCGAAGCTGTAGGGGCGATACTAAAAAAACCAGCTGTCAGCAGGCTAGTTAAGATAAAAAAGGATACGCTTCTAGCTATTTTAGAGCAAAGCATAATTTTATAATTGATTTGGTTTCTACACAGATACCGCTCTGTACACCAGTAATTACTGATATCCAGGGCGGTGGCCCCTGTTTACACAAGGGCCGCACTTTTCCAAAATCGATTCTAGAAAGGTATTAAGAGGTTGCGGTTAGCAAACGACTTAAGACGAAGTTGGCGATACCCCAAGCAGATAGAACGATAACTAAGCCGATTACACCAGCACTCATAAGCTTCTGGGCTTCTCCAACTTTGTCCTCGTTACCGCCGGCGGTCATCCATTTAAAGCCACCAGCTAAGATAATAACCACTGCGATAATACCCAAGAAGAGCATAGCGAAGTTGATTAATCTAGCCACGGTAGTTCTAGGATCGGTGTTGCCTAAAGAAATTTCGTTGTCAATTTCATTTAAGCCGACATCGATTTGCGCTAAAGCCACAGCGGGTACAGCTAAGACAGCTAAGATGCCGAAAGCTAATAAGTTTTTTACGATTTTTTTATTCATAATTCACCACCTCTCTAGTTGTTGATAATTTAAATGATGTTTTTATTTTACCACAATCAAGCGTAGAAGACAAACAATTAGGGGTGTGTTAGAATAAAAATATGAGTAATAAACTATATAAACTGTCAAGAGCGGTTTTACCAATCCTGTTAGCCTTGATTTTAGCTTGGTTGTTGCTAGCTAATTCTTTGTCGTATTCAGATGTTGATTTAGGCTGGCATTTACGTGTCGGCCAAGACATTATTAACGACGCCCAGGCGCCCCATCTTAATTATTATAATTATGCTTTTGCAGACGTAAAATGGCTAGATCATGAGTGGTTATTAAATTTAGCCATGACGGCCATTTTTAACTCCGGTGGCTTTATTAGTTTGCACTTATTCTTCCTAGTCATAACTTTAATCGCCCTATTTTTAACCTGGCGGCGCTGGCTCGATCTTTTTGGAGGTCCAGACGGCCATAAATTTTTATTTTGGCTATTAGCGTTAGCAGGCCTTTGGTCTAGTCAACCACATCTGGGGATTAGGGTACAGACTTTTGGTTTGTTAGCTTTATCTCTCTTATTTTTATTTTTGTCTAACAACTTTAAGTACCGTCGTTGGTTATGGTTCCTGCCGTTATTGTTTATGGTGTGGGCCAATGCCCATGGTAGTTTTTTGCTGGGCCTAGTTTTATTGGCTGCTTATGTGGTGTATACTTTTCTCTCCCCTTGGTTACATCGCTACCCATTTAATAAATTTGCCACTTGTCCCACTTTTACTACTAAAGATAAATTTCAGTTAATAATAATATTTGGCTTGTCTTTGTTAGCTACTTTAGTTAATCCTTACGGTCTGGGTTTATATGCTTTTTTAGAGGGATATTCAAATACTGTTTATATGAAGTATATTGCCGAGTGGCGAGGACAGTTTGTTTTTCCTTTATATTATCCACAAATATTATATCTGTCATTTAGTGCTGCTATTTTTATACTTTATTGGCAACAGCGTTCACGCCGCCTCTTTATTTCTTGGTGGGATGCCGGCCTAGTGGCGGTTTTCTTTGTTCTGTCTCTACAATCTCGTCGACACTTTCCTATTTTTGTTATAGCTTCATTGCCGCTAGTAACTGGTATTTTACAGCAGGCTCTAGTTGAATTTAAATGGCAAATAAATCTTTTATTCAAGAAGATAGTTATTAGTTTGCTAGTTTTTTTATTAACGGTATCGCTCGTGACACTGTTTTGGCGCTTACCTTGGCGTCAAGACAACATCAGAGATTTTTGTGACATTAAGTATCCTTGTGCGGCCTTAGATTATTTAAAATCTCGTCCGGAAACCAAAGACTGGCGCCTGTTTAATGAATACGCTTGGGGTGGTTTCTTATTATGGTCTTATCCAGAAAAACAAGTGTTTATTGACGGGCGCATGCCACAGGCCACATTCGGTCAGCATACTGTACTAGAAGAATATTTTGTCTTGAGATCGGCAACGACTGATCCCGGTAAGGTTTTAGACAGTTACAATATCCGTTTAGTTTTATTACGTGCGGAGAATAAAAGTTTATCACTCCAGGCTTGGGAAAAATTCTTTTTTCAAATTAGCGACAACGATTTATCAACCTCAGACAAGCTACGTCTTTATTTAGACTCTAACCCCGAATGGCAGCTAGTTTTCAGTGATAAATTAAGCCTAATTTATGAGCGCCGATAGAGTGTTAAACATTTTTTATATCTTTGTTTTTAGCTTATAAGTAGAAAATTAAAGTTAAGGAGGTAGATATATAACTAAAAACCCATCCGTTTCCAGATGGGTTTTTATTTTAAGGCAGATATTTTTTGAATTCTTGTTCCTGTTCGCGCTGTTTCTTTTTTAGGGGGATTAGGCGATAGCTCTTGATAATTGGCCACAGCCACCAGAGCATAGTGATTAACCATAAGGCTAGCCAGAAACGAGCGGAGAGAAAGGCGGCTCGTTCATAACTAAAGAAAAATAAAACCGCGCCAATAATTAAATTGCCCACAGCGAAGGCGTATGATTTTTTCCAAAAATGTTTATATAGGCTTTTGCGATGCTGTTTGATGGCGGTAAAGATGGTTAATATTAATAATAATACGAGCCAAGCTATAAAGATCTTAGTAAATAATGGCAGCAAGGGTTCGGGGCGTAAGTTGAACCAGAAGCGCCAGGTCAGTAAATTTTGCATAGTTTTATGATTTATGAAATATTAAGCCGTAATGATAAGGGCCGGCCTCAAATTCAGTGTTTAATGATAAACCTAATTTTGGGGCCGCTTCTTTTAGGGATTCTTTATTAACTCTCTTTTCTGTTTTGGGTCCCAAGGGGCTAGCAATACCCTTCCACTCTACAATTAGCATTTTACCTCCATTTTTAAGCATTCTAACCGCTTCACGTATAATTTCCGCTCTTTTTTCAGACTGATGCAGAATATTAATTAATAAAACACTATCCAAACTAGCATTTTCGATTTTAGTGCCTTTAAATATCTCTAAGTTACTCCACACGGTTTCTACCTGTTGCAGGTTATCCTGTAGAGCTCTTTTTTTAATATCTTCCAAGGTGTTTTTAAGGATATCAACTGCAAAAATTCGACCACGTGCACCCACTAATCTAGCGGCCGGAAAAACAAAATAACCAAAATTTCCACAACCTAACTCGGCTACCTTTTGTCCTTCTCCTAGTGCTATTTTATTTAAAATAAAATTTATGTCAAATAGCAAGGTTTTATTGGGGCTGCTCATATTTGTCTTCGACCAAGATTTGGCGCTGAATGACGCTTTCTCGGCCATATTTCTTTTTAGCACTAATAGTTAGGTTATTCAAGCCTTGTTTTAGTTTTACCTCCTGTATAAAACTCCCATCCTGAGAGCTCATAATAACGGTATTATTAATCTGAACTTCTGTTTCCGGGTCACTTTGTCCGCGTACTTCGATGAGCGCTTCGTTAATTACTAAATTACGTTCGGGATATGTCACTTCTAAATTAGGCGGCGAGATTAAGCGGCGGAAGTAAATTAAGAGATAAAGCAGACAAACACAGAATAATAAGATAAAAACAGTGTTACGGATAATTTTGGGAAAGACCAGAAAACGCCAGCTTCTAAGAATTTTTTGGGAAAAGGGATTACTTTCTTCTTTTGTATCCGCAAACGGGGTAAGGGGTAAAACTTGCTTTAGATCTAGGTGTAAATATTGGCAGTATTCCTTTAAAAATTGGCGTCCGTAGAGGCCGGCCGGCAAAAGGCTGTATTCTTCATTTTCCAAGGCTTGGAGATAATCACTGCGGATATGCAATTTTTTGGCCACGTCTTCTAGGGGAACATTTTTTTCCAAACGTGCTGCCTTTAACTTTTCTCCCGCCCTTACTTCTGTGGCCAATGATTTAAAGATAAATCCGGTCATGGCGTTAATGATTATGATAAATAGTCGGAAACAATAACTGCTGTGGGAGCGTCTTTAACGTCTATTGGCTTGCCGTTCCAATTCCATTTAAAACCAATTGTGGACAGAACAAATTTAATGATTAAATAGCTGCCAAAGACGATAGCTAAACCAACAACCGCTGCAACTAAAATAGTTTTGGCTTTTCCAATCTTTTCACTGCTGCCGGCGGAGATTAAAAACATAAAGCCACCATAAATAAACATCAATAAGGCCAAAGAGCCAACTATGCCTAAAATCCACTGCGAAGCTCTGACTAAAATCATCACCATGTCGTTCAAGTCGTATCTGCCGCTATTATACTTATTTTCTCCGTCAGCAGTTTGGCTGCTTGTATCTACGATAGTAACGGGGTTTTCGGTTTGGGCTGCTAATGGGGCGGCTAGGCTCAGGCTTAAGGCGAGAGCCAGGGTTGAGCTAAGTAGTAGTTTCTTCCACATAAATTTAGTTTACCGTTTGTTGCACCTTGGCAGCCCCGGTATTAATGACTTCTAATATTTTATCAGCGCTTTGTTTGGCGCTATTAATCATTTCTGCAATAGCGGTCTCAGCAGCGGACACGCTCTTGCCGCGATACCAACTTTTAGCGGTAAGAACCTGAGCTGCAAAGACTCCAATTTCATTATCTTCTCGTTGAGTAGCTACTAGTGAGCGCAGAGCTGTGGGTTTATCGGTTTTTTCTAAATAAGTCTTAGCTTGTTCTTCTTTAGTGGCAAACTGTACAAAATCCCAAGCTTCGTTTGGGTATAAACTTTTTTTAGACACCGATTCTACCCAGTAATTGGCAAAGTTAATTTCCATAGGACTGCCTTCTATTTGTGGTAGGGTGCTGACGGAAAAATTTAGTTTGGGAGCCTGGGCTTTAATAGTGGCTAAATGGTATGAGTAACCAAACATTAAGGCTAGCTTGCCGCTAATAAACATTTCTAGAGAATTAGGTAAGTCGTCATTCCAAGAGTAAACCTCTTTCCCTGGGTTGGAAAAATCAATATAGAATCTTAAAGCCTCTAGTCCGGGGTTATAATTGGTGTCTCTAGTTGCGGCCGGAACGACATTGAATAACACCTGTTTGCCATCCATCATGGTAGCGCCATTTTGCATCATTAATACCGCTAAGATGTCACTGTATCTTTCGATATTATTACTGCCGCCTAGAGCAATACCAGACTGAATAATACCTTGAGTTGGGTCTTGTTTGGTAAGTTTTTTTACGTTCTGCTGAAATTCTTTATTCCAATATTTAGGAGCGGCGGTAATGCCGGCATTATTTAATAAATCGCGATTATAATACAAAGCCAATGTATCTACTGACAAAGGAAGGCCGTATATTTTGCCATCTTCTAGTACGACATCGCTGTATACAGCGTCTACAAATTTATCTCTCAAATCTTTTAAGCTCAGACTTCTAACTGTCCTTAGCTCAGGTATGACTTCCTTTTTGATGGAGCCTTTTTCCACTGGATAGGCCATAGTAATGCTTTCTGGCATTGGCGTCAGTTTATTTTGGTACTTAGGCAGCCAGGTGTTGTGCAGCGAAAGAATGTCAGGACCGCGATCTTCGGCAAAGGCATTGAGCAATTCAGCCTCGTATTCTTCGTAGCGCAGTTTGCGGTAGTTGATGGTAATATTAGGGTGAATAACCTTGTACTTATCAATAATTTCTTGAAAAGCGTCGGGACCGTCAAAAACCCTCCAATAAGTGAGAGTAAGTGGCTCCATGGCCGCTTTAGTTTCTTTGTCTACTGTTTTACAACCAAAACCAGAACCAAGCACGAAAATAGCTAATAAAGCTAAAGAAATTATTTTCTTGTACATAAGATGATTTACTAAAATGCACACGCCAATTTTAGATTAAGGCGATTACTGTTATTATAACAGAAAAATAGGGATAAAGTAAATTTAATTTTTTAGGTATTTTTAATTAATTAAGTGGATTTATTAATAAAACCGCCTTGAGTTTGGCGGTTTTATCGTATTTGATATTTTAGTTGCGGAAAGCACCAATATCGTCTAGTCGGATGCTTAGTAGTTGGCTAACGCCATCGGCTTTCATGGTGACGCCGTAAATGATACTAGCCCTTTTCATGGAAGCACGATTATGAGTAATAGTTACAAATTGAGTTTTAGCAGATAAATCATCAAGGATTTGGGCTAGGCGCTCAGAGTTAGCCTCATCTAATGCGGCATCTACTTCGTCCAAGATGACAAATGGCGATGGATTAGCGCTTATAATAGCGCAAATTAAGGCGATAGCGGTTAGGGCGCGTTCGCCGCCGGACAACATCGCTACAGTTTGAATTTTTTTACCTGGCGGCGTGGCTTGAATTTCTATGCCAGCCAGACCAAGAGCATTGTGCTTGCGTAATTGCTTAAGTCTTTTAAAGCGGTAGTCTTCAACGGTATTATTACTGTTGTCTGAGCCAGTTGTTTCTTCAGCGCTGTCGCTTGCTTCTAGTTTATAAACACGGGCGCTGCCGCCATTAAATAATATTTTAAAATATTCGCTGAATTTTTCCGAGATAACTTTAAATTCTTTTTCAAAGCGTTCTTTAATATTATTATCTAGCTCGGCGATTACTTTTTCTAGAGATTGAATAGCAGCGTTTAGGTCTGTCGTCTGTTTATCTAAAAACTGATAGCGCTCGCTGGTTTCAGTAAATTCTTTTTCTGTTTCTGGGTCAATGCCGCCAATCATTTCTAGTTGGCTTTTTAATTCGTTAATGCGTTTGCGTAGACGCTCTTCTTCTATCACTTCGTCGTTATCAGCCGAATAGCTTTTAATGGCTGCTAGCTCTAGGCCGTCATCACGGATATTGTTTTCCAGATCTTCCAAGCGAGTTTCTTGACGGGCAGCTTCAATTTTGAGCTCGTTTAATTGGCTGGAAGTGCGGTTAATTTCAGTCTGCAGGTTTTGGCTTTGTGTTTGATAGGCAAATAAAAGCCTCTTTTCTTCTTCCTTGCTAGCATTAATTAAGGTTAGTTCCTCTTGCCAGGAGTTAAGATTTTTATCCAATAATTCTAATTGATGATTAAGTTTATTTTTATCATCTTCTAACTTGCCGGCGTCAAATTTTATTTGGCTTTTGGCCAGTTTATCTTTAATATCCTGTATTTCTTTGTCATTTTGTCGTTGCTGTTCTTGATAGCGCCGTAGTTGATCCTGATTGGCAGCGATAAGTAGGCGACATTCGTTAAGGGCATTAACCAGCTGCTGTCTTTCCGTTAACAGGTGATCGGTTTGGCTCTTGGCGGCTGTTTGTTGCAGTAAAATTTCTAACGATTGTAATTCTTTGTTTAAAGTTATTTTTTCTTGATTGATTTTGTCTGCATCAAATTTTATTTGGCTCTTAGCCAGCTTGTCATTAATATCCTTGATTTCTCTGAGGGCTTGGCCGTGCTGTAAATCTAGGAGGCGTCGTCTTTCTTGACGGGTAGACAAGTCAAGGCGCAGTTCATTAATTTCAGCCATCAAGTTTTGTCTTGCTTCGCTGTGTTGAATAATTTCAGCTTGTAAATTTTTGACCTTTTCCAGTTTAGCAGCATTCTCTCCGTCAATTAAGGAGCGGATCTGTTGTTGAAATTCGTGTTTTGCCTCTTCGATTAGGGCTTTTATTTTATTCAAATCCTGTTCTAATTTAATAGCGTCCAGTCGTTGCAGGAAGGCATCGATGCTTTGATTAATTTCTTCACGTCCAGCAGCTGGTTTGCCGCTAGCTCTTAATTCTCGGTTAATCTGTTGTAATTCATTGTTGCCGCGAGCAATTAAGCTGTCTAAAGAGGATCGTTTAGCCTCTAAATCGCTAATCGCACTACGGGCTGATTCCAAATTAATATCTGTAATTTCTTGATTGAGTTTAGCTAATGCCCGATTCAATTCCTCTTGCTTATTGTTTAGCCAGGCTACATCAAACTGACCTTGAGCTTCTAAGTTAGCTTCCAGTACAGCATCTAAACGAGCCAACTGCTTTAGGAGTTGGTTTTTAGTTTCTTGCTGTTGGTTATATTGTTGTTTAAAGCTTTCACGACGACTAATTTCTTCGCCTAGGCTTTGCAGGCGGGCACGTAAATCGGCTTCCTGGTTGCTGGCCGTACGTCCATCTAGTCTCTGAATAAGTTGTTGTAATCGCTGCTGTTCGCTTTTCAATTCCTCTTGCTTATTATTTAGCCAGGCTACATCAAACTGCCCTTGAGCCTCTAGTTGGAGTTCTAATTCTGCGTTTAAACGGGCAATGTCTTTAATAATCTCTGTGCGTTCATGTTGAGCTTGGCGAATTTTATCTTGTAATCCAGTGACGGTTAGACTGTCATCATTACTTTTAATCTGTTCTAGCTCCGCATTTATTTTAGCCAAACGTCCGGCTTGTTCGCGCTCTTCCTTTTCTAAGGCTATCAACCCCTGATTAGCGCGGCTGAATTTTTCGTTGATATCTTGCCAGAGATGGAAGTAGTAATGGTGTTGATGGCCCGCTAATTCCATTTCCAGTTGTCCGCGCTTCTTCAATTTATCTACTTGTCTGGTTAGCATCTTTAAGCGCGGGCGAATTTCATTAAGCAGCATCTCTACTTGATTGAGATTCTCATAGCTATTTTCTAACTTATTTAAAGAAATGTCACGCTTGATTTGAAATTGTTTAACGCCAGTAGCTTCATCAAAAAAATCTTTACGTTCAGCTGCGCCGCTGTTAAGAAAATTTTCTACCATGCCCTGTCCAATGACGCTGTATGTCTTTTGTCCAACGTTAGCTTTAGCGAGTAGAATTTGAATATCAGCGAGACGTACTCGATTGCCGTTGAGTAAATACTCGCTATCGCCATTACGGAATAAGCGGCGCGTGATTACCACTTCATCATAATCAAAAGGTGAGAGCGAACGTCCAGAAGCGTCGGTTTCTGGGGCGTTTTCAGTTACGGGATCGCTGATTACCGGTACTAATTTATGGTCTGCATTGTTGAGATATAGAGAAACTTCGGCCATGCTTAGTTGACTTTTTTGATCTGAGCCAGAGAAAATTACATCTTCACTTTTTTTGCCACGCAGAGTTTTAAGACTCTGCTCGCCTAAAACCCAGCGGATAGCGTCAGCAATATTAGATTTACCCGAACCATTAGGTCCAACCACGGCGGTGAGGCCGCGACGTCCGTTTTGATCTACGGTGCTGGAAAAAACCAGTTTGTTTTTATTGGCAAAAGATTTAAAGCCTTGGATTTCTAATTTTTCTAAATACATAAAAAAGCGCGCTGGCGCGGAATTATTGGCTGGCAAGCATATTTTTAGCTTGCTCCTTATCTTAAATATGGTATTATTATAGTATAATTTAGGGGTAAAAGTAAAATGATAATTTATTAGGTGATAAGTGTGTGTTTGACTCGCTGAGGGCACACTTTTTATTTTTTATGATTATTTCTTTCAGTGGCGCTCATGGCTCCGGTAAATCTACCATTGCTCAACGGTTGGCAGCGATGTTAGGTTGGCCGCATTACTATATTGGCGGCTTGCGGAGAGAGGCTGCCGCCAAAAAAGGTCTGACTTTGGCTGAGTATAATCAATTAGGTGAAAACGACCCCGCTACCGACCGTGAAGTAGATGAATATCAGCGTGAGCTGGGGAAAAATGAGGATAATTTTGTGATTGAAGGCAGAACTTCTTGGTATTTTATTCCCCATTCCCTAAAAATTTATCTAGACGTAGATGAGGAAGAAGGTGCTAGGCGTATTTTTAGCCATTTACAGCAAAAAAATCAAAGGAATGAAGGCGACGACCTGAATAGCGTGCAAGCGGTTAAGGCTAGTTTGGCTAGACGCTTATTGAGTGACAACTTGCGTTATCAGAAGTATTATGGTATTGATGTGTATCATCCAGAAAATTATGATTTTTATTTAAATACTACCAACTTAAGTCCTGATCAGGTCTTTGATCAGGTTTACGCCTTTGTGCTCCCCCACCTTGACAACCGTTAATTTTGATTATAATATTAGACAAGACTTAAGTAATTTAGACCGAGCGAGGAGTGAAAACTCTCGTTTCTGGTTTTTTAGCTAACAAATATGTCAGAGAAAAAAAATGACCCTAAGGATGAGAAGAAGACTGCGGAGCTGGACTTAAAGCCTGGTATGACGGTCAGAATTCATCAGAAAATTAAGGAGCTTAATTCTAAAGGCGAAGAAAAAGAGCGCATTCAATATTTTGAAGGCATGATTATCGCCCGTAAGCATAATAAGGAAATTGGTGGCACTATTACTGTGCGTAAAGTTTCTGACGGTATTGGCGTGGAAAAGATTTTCCCCTTAAATCTCCCAACTATTACTAAGATTGAGGTAAAAAAGATTGCTGAAGTTCGTCGGGCAAAACTATATTTCCTTAAGCGCGGTTACAAGAAGCGCTTGACTGAAAAAGTTATCCGTTAATAATAACAATTTAGCAAATAAAGCAAAGAGGCTTCACGCCTCTTTCTTGAAGGGCGAATGGTGAAATTGGTAGACACGCAAGCTTGAGGGGCTTGTGGCCGCAAGGCTGTGGAGGTTCAAATCCTCTTTCGCCCACTAACCCTTAATTATAGGGCGCATAGCTCAGCTGGTTAGAGCACTTCGTTTACACCGAAGGGGTCCAGGGTTCGAATCCTTGTGCGCCCACCCTTATATAAAAACAGGTTAATACCTGTTTTTATTTTATAGTAAGCACAAAATTACTGTTTATAGGAATATTTTTAACCTCGGAAATGATTGGACTTTCTGGAACTGTGTCCACATTGTGTCCAAAATTAGAATCTAGTGGTTCTTTAGGTTCTAGTGTCTTAATCGCGTCGCTTAGTGTTAGTGGTTCTAAGTGTGCGTAACGTTGAGTCATCTTTAAATCAGAGTGACCGAGTAATACCTGAATAACTTGAAGTGCTACTCCGTTGTTAGATAGTTTTGAGGCAAAGGTGTGTCTTAAATCGTGCCAACCGCCAACTTTTAACCCCAAATTTTTACAAGCTCGTTTTAGCGACCTATTAAGTGAGAAACGGCTCTTTTCGTGATTAAATATATAGAAGTCGGCAGAAACCCGTTTTTTTGCATTTAACATCTCAACTGTATCGTTTGTTAGAGGTATCTTTCTTATTTTATTGCTCTTTGGTGAGCCGATAATTCCGTTTACTATAGATCTTTTAATGGTAACTTTCTTATTCTTAAAATCTATATCTTCCCACATAAGGGCTTTAAGTTCTCCCACCCTGACCCCTGTTCTTAGGGTAAATAAAACCATCTCATAAAATTCTTGGTTAATTTTTTTTGCCTCCTCTAGTAACTGGTTGTATTCTGCTTCAGTAAAGAAGCGAAATTTTTGAGGTGGAATTTTTAACGGTTTTATTCTCGGTACTTTATCTAATAAACCCCACTCTTCGGCACAGTTTAAACATTTGCCTAGCATACCGAGGTAATTGTTTATACTTTTATTACATTTGCCCTCGGCTTGTTTCTTAGCCTTAAATTCCTCAATATTTAGGGGAGTGATTTTATCAATGTCCATTTTTCCGAAGAATGGCTTTAAGTGGTTCTTTATAGCCATCTTCTTGTTTAACTGTTCCGACGGTTTATTATTAGTTATTACGTAAGTGCTAAACCACTTATCGGCAAATTGGGTGAAGTTTATGGATTCTTTTTGCTCGTCTATAATTGGCTGTCCTAGGGCTAATTTCCCCCTTAAGGAGGCTTCATAGGCTTTAGCTCCTGTCAAAGTGTTGGCGGGGCTGGATAGTCTATATCTTTGCTTATTATGCCTGATACTTATCCAATATTTATTTCCACGCTTAAATATACTCATAAAGTTACTTTAGCGGTTCAAAGCGGTTTACTTTCATGTAAGCCTCAACATCTGCCTGTCTAAATCTAATACTTCCGTTTATTTTATAAAACGATATCTTACGACCCTCTATTATCCGGTAAATAGTTGTATTAGAAACCTTCAACAAAACTGCTAAATCTTTAGGCGTGATAAGGCTTGATATTTGGTTGTGTTCGCTTGAACCTAGTTGCATTTAATTTGTTAAAGAGCGGTGCGGAATGTGCCCCACTAAGACACATTTGGACAACACCACTCTATTACTTTTTAGGTATATTATCCAGTTTATTTAGGGGATAAGTTAGGGGTAACTTTGTATATTTTTCTGTATTCGGATTTTGAACTCTATTTTTTAAATTATCAGTAATACATTATTGAAGTTGATAACTGTTATTAAGCAGTAAAAATGGGCATTTTTTACTAATAACAATGAGTATATTTGACCATTTTTTGTCTTTTGGAATTTTTTTAAAATCCGAGTAAATCCGAGTTCAGTAGATATAATTTTGTATTACAATTTCTTGGTATCACGAGCTATTTTTCTTATGTATCTTTTTATTATTTCCACAAAAAGTAGATTATAAGTGAGTCCAGTTTCTTTGTGGAGCATTTTAATTTTATTTATAGTTTTTTCGCTCAGCCGGTATGAAACAAGCGGATAATGTTTATCATGCATAGTTTTGTTATATTATTTTAAATTTGTAATACCTTTGTCATACTAAACCCCAATTGCCAATGCGTTGTCCTGTCTCTGTGGTTACTAGTCTATCGTTTTCCTTACCCTTGACCTTATCCTTATAGTGGAAGATTTATAAGAAGATATAGTAGGAGATAGAATGAAATGTTTTAAAAATACTGGGTTATGAATATGGTTATCGCAACCACGTCGATCAGGTATCCGCTTGTTCACGTTTCCACACAAATTATTTATAGTCGCTCTGTTTCGCTCGTGTAGCTATGGGCACGACTGTGAGTATATTATCGCTCTTTTATATATTTTGATAAACTAGATGTTTAATAACAAAAAACTAGCCTTTTTAGCTAGTTTGTTGGGATTTATTAACATCTACCCAGTTGGTTATTTTTTTAATATCTTAGGGTTCCATTTGTATGTATTACATTGGTTGCCGTTTTGGATTATATCAACAACAGAATTTATATAGTTACCGTCTTCTTTTTTTACTCGTTTATTTATATCTTCTACTGCCTGCCCAAATAATATTGAGCCGACATAGTGTTTATCGTTAGGGTGTTCTGTTTTTATAAAGTCATTATATGTGATGTATGTTTGTAGATTGTCTGCTTTTCTTGCCTGATATAAATAATACAAAATCATAGACGTTCTCCCCTTGAACCTTAAATGTGTATCGCTTATGTTTAGTACAGAGCCTTTGTCGCCATTATATTTACAGGACACCAATGTTTTCCCGTTGGTTTTAATTATGTCCTGTTGGTCGTCATAGAATCTTTTGAACTGTCCATATTTCAACCTCACAGTCATTTCAATCGGCTTATAGCCAAACATTCTTAGATTAGCTCCTTTAGCAATGTTTACTGGCTTCCCCTTGTGTGTAGCGTTTCCAAAATATTCGTCTAATATTTCTATTGCACCATTTCTATGCAAATTATCAATCAGATCACATTTAAAATCTTTTGGATCATCCAGATTGTTATATAGCCCGATTTTAAATGCTCTATTTTCATGTTCCTTAGAAACTTTATCTAGTTCGCAAAAAAAGTCCCATTTTAATTTTTCAATTTTTTTCATATAATTGCTATAAACTCTTAGTTAGAGTTTAGCAACTTTTTTGATAATGTTGAAGACGGTGTTTTTAATTGGCTCCGGTTTTTAAAATCGTAACAGATAGAGCTGCGGCTCCAGGAAAGGTTAGGTTAATGTTTGGGGTATATAATTTATTGATCATATAATCCAAAATAAGCATTTCTTCTATTTTTTCTTGTTGTTTTAGTGCAACCAATACACTGCCGGCGCGACTGTAATCTTCTTCCGTTATTGGCATGTTATATAAAACCATAGCTTCAGTGATTTTGTCTTTAATCTCTTTTTCCGAATAACCGCCATCAAAGGCAATAGTCATTTTTTGCAAAGAGGTCATATTACTAATCTCTTTATGTGTCGTTTCTTTTGATGGCGTGCCTTCGCTTGTCATGGAAATAATAATGACAAAAATGAAAAACAAGGTTAAGCCAACGATCCACTTAATTTTGTTATTTGGGCGCTTTTCTGGCATAAATTTATAATTATCGTTTTAATAATTTAAAATACATAATATTGTTTATGGTGGCTCATTATTTTTTTCAACAGCATCATACTCCAGGTTTCCACTAATAGCTAGCTTTTAATATTTAGAAAATAAATAGTTGAGCCTTGTCTTTTTGTTGGAATAAGAATGATTTTTTGTGGATGCGGATTTTTATTTTTGTGTTTTGGCTAATCCTCTCTGCGTAAGTTGGTCAATCCTTATATAAAAACCTTGTAAATATTGGCTTTATTGAATTAAGTATAGGTAGTTTAGTTGCCGTTTTAAAGAAAAAAGATATTTTTAAAATCCGCAATATTCCGCATCTTTTTAAGACTCTATTGACTAGGAATTTGTTAATTAGGCAAACAAAAAAGGGCAGTCAACCAGACTACCCACTATTAGCAATAGCACGAAGCTACCGTTTTGCGGAGGTCAACTGCCCATTTCTGTCCGTAAAACGGCAAAGACTGAGCAGTCTGTTCGTGCTTTTATTACTAATAATTGTAGGTAGTCAATGAAAATTTATCATATTTTTGAATTAAAGTCCAATTATTACCGGGGTTATAAAAATTAAAAAGTATTAAGATTATAAATTGATTTTCGCTTATTTAAGTTGTAATATTATTATATTAAACTTCAATAAATAAATATAAAGCCATGGATGCATATAAGACATATTTGCTAGAAGAGCTTAAGCAGTGTGATTTAAAGTCGCAAAAACTTAATGATATACAAATCGATTTAATCAAATTCTATTTTACTACTATATTCGCTATATCAACCATCGTAGTAACGCTAATTAACTACAAAATTTATAATAACACCAACGTCTTAATGACATGGTTTCTTTTGTTACCGCTATTGCTTTTTGGCTATGTAGTAAATTTCTCTTTAAATAAAATTTCAATTCAATACGAATATTATGAAGATGTTCGAAATCAAATTAGTCAAATATTTTTAAAAGCAAATTCTGATGATTATAGATTTCGTCTCTTCAAGAGTCCTTTTAAATATTTTCAGTCTTTAATGAGTTGGTTGCTTGTTATTAACCTTTTTGCGTTTTTATATAATGCAATACCGTTCTTATCTAAAATGGCAGTTCCTTTATATATAATTATTATTACAGTTGTGTTTATAACAGCTGTATTATCAACCTTGTCCGCAGTGGCTTTAAATTCAGCGAGAAAAAAAGCACGAGATGCAAGGAGAATATCTGACATTAAGCAACTACAAACAGCCTTAGAGCTTTATTACAATGATAACAATTTGTATCCGATAGCTAGTAATATTGAAGATTTGTCAAAGATAATCACAAAAGACTCTGGAGTTGTTTATATGTCTAATTTACCCAAGGATCCATTGAATAAGTATAATTTTTTGTATTCATATCAGTCTAATGACGGAAGTAGCTATGAAATATTATACTGTTTAGAGGATGGCGGTAATAAAAAAGCAACACCAGTAGGCGTGGATATTAAATAAGGTTTTTAATTTATATATTTTCAAAAAAGACGTGGTCAACGTCTTTTTTTTATTATTTAAATGATGCTGGCTTTCTGGCTACTGCCATTTTCTGATTCGGCTCCATTATGGGTTTATCATATGCTCTAAATTTAATTTTACCAGCCACTGATTCCTCACATCTTTTTTTGGCTATCTTGTAGTATTTTTTATCATTATCGAATCCAATAAATCTTCTTCCTTCCACAATAGTCGCTATACCAGCGCTCCCTGAGCCCATAAATGGGTCTAAAACGATATCACCTTTGTTAGTAAGTGCTAACACTAACCTCTGTATTAAAGCTACTGGAAATTGACAAGGGTGTTCAGTTTTTTCCATGTGGTTTGCGTTGACATTTGGAATTTCCCATATATCAGCAGGGTTTTTCCCTAAAGGATTACCACTAAATTCTCCTTTTCTTTTTCCCTTATAATAAGTTTTGCCGGGATATTTTTGAGGCACCCTTACATTATCGAGATTAAACTTGTATGAATCTTTTCCTTTAGTAAACCATAGCACAACCTCGTGTCTACCACTAAATCTTTTAGAGCTATGAAAGCCATGCCCATAATGCCATATAATTCTATTTTTTAGAAACAACTCTTTTTGTTCTTTTAATAAATCATAAATTAGGTAATCCAGTGGGATTACATCACCATTATTTACATAATAACCAATTTGCCAACACAAGCTACCTCCAGGCTTCAAAACTCTAACAACATCTGGAAATATTTTTTCATGTAAATTTATAAAATAATCAACTTCGCATGATTTATCATATTCCTTACCCATACAATAAGGTGGCGATGTAACAACAAGATCAATTGAATTGTCAGGAATATTTTTTATTAAGTTAAGACAATCCCCCTCATAGAGAATATATTTTGCCTTGCTTTTTAATATAATTTTGTCTTTCATTTTAGTTTATGATGGTTTCGTAGAAAGTAGGATAGTGTTTTGAAAATTTTAAATAGTTGAGAAGTTCCTCTGAACTCAACTCAAAGGGTAGCCCGCTTAAGCCACCTTTTATTTTGTCATTCTTTTCAATATTTTGATCTAAATATATTTTTTCTTTTAACGTTAAAGACGGTAATTCTATCTTTGTAGGTATTTCATCATAATTTATATATTTTTTTATACCACTCAGTGACTCATTTATTATCGTTTCTTTATTATTACTATCTATGATTCCGCCGAATGTTAACATTCTTGCGCCATCTTGGTAAATGTAATTAAAAAGTTGATAGAAGGATGATTCCCCTGATCGGGCTATCAGTGCGTTTATAATGGCGTTTTTTATAGTTTTGGAGTATAAACTAGGAAGATTTTTTGGAGATACATCATTTCTTTTGATTTCGCCACAAAAGGGGTTTAATTCCTCACTACTTTTTTGATATAGCAGGTCAATTTGTTTTTTGTTAAATTCACTAGAGATTGCTTCGTTAGCGAATTCTAAACCGGACATTTCTTTGGAATCAGCATTCACAGTAATAATAAATAAACTCCCATCTTTTAAAGAGTGAATTAAAGATTTTATATTTACTAAAATTGTTTTATTTAATTTTTTTTCAAAATCCAGCCAGACAATATATCGTTTACTTTTATCAATTTTTGTAATAAATTTCCCACAATCTTCAATTTTTAAATCAATAAATTTGAAGGGTTTATTAAATTCCATTCTTTTCTTTATATCTTTATCATTTTCTAAGCATGTCATGTCAGTTATAGATAAGTGCCTATTAAAAAGAATAAAATCGGCGTAATAATAACTACCAAAACCTACATAATGATATTTAGGGATATTATATCCAATTTTTGATAAACATCTTAAAACATCTACGAATATTTTTCTTTCGATATGCTTTGATGGTCTTGTTATATAATTTAGCTTTCTACTTTTCATATAATTAAGATTCGTATTCAATAAAGTAGTAAAATGTTTTTTCTCCTATTTTAGTATTTGATATTTTGTTGTTTCCTATTATTTTTCTTATTTTTTTCATATCTTCAATAGATACTGTGTAGGATATTTTTTCTCTTTCATCTTTTGTTCTCGATTCAATAATGCTTGGTGCTGAAAAAGATTGCTTGTTTATCTTAATGTCGTTTAACGGAGTTTCATTGCTTATATTTATAGCGCTTCTTAAACCCTCAAGATTTTTATCTGTTTTATATAAGTTAGTTAAATATGAAACTATTGGTTGAGCGGTTTTTACCATTTCGTTTAATGCGTATTGATAAATAACAGAGTCAAAGTTTACTCCATCTTTAGTTGTTGTCCATGGTAGTAATGACACTTTTGAGCTTTCAAAATAGGCGAAACCAACAAAACGGTTTACGCTAGAGTGGAATTGTCTTAAATTAGCACCACCCCATCCAGTTCGATCTGTCTTGTCGCCACTTAAAATAAGTCTGCCATTACAAAACACATACCAACCGTTTAAGCTTTTCGAATCTTCATGGGTTAATCCCGCTATAATTTTTACATGCACTCCTTTTACATCAAAAGAGTCAATGGATGGTTTTATCTTAGCTGAAACCGCAATTTTTGGAATTACTGGAGTAGCCTTTTTCCCGTTTACTTCAATTTTTAACTTGTTTAATAAAAAAATACCATAAACTTCATTTATTTTATCTAATAATCTATTTTCAAAAGTTTGATCTTTAAAATTAGAAATTATATTATCGTACAAATTTGACACTTTTATGACCGTCCCCGTTGCACCGCTTGAAGTATTAACTTTTCCGCTGAAGTCCCAGTCGGCGCTTTTTAGCCATTTTAACACATCAATGTCTACTTCAATTGTCTCTTTTTTATTTTTTGTTTTAAAATTTATTTCTCTTCCTATTTTTAAGAAAGATCGTTTCATTCCGATTCCATATACACTAAGACCAGCTTCATTTCCTTCTTCTTGATTAGACCCAAATCTAAATACTTTATTTTCAGCGTCACTCTTAGTAATGCCGATTGAATTATCAACAATAGAAAATGTAGTTTTGTTAAAATTTACAGATATTTTATAAGCATCTAATGGTTTTTCTTTACCATACAGTCCTTTCATCGGGTCAAACTTTGCGGCTTTTATTATGCTATCAACAGAGTTGTCGATTAAATCAAGAATACAGTCAATTAAACTGATATCCCTTGTCAACATTTCAATAAAAAATTTTTTACTTGGGTCAGCATTTATTTGTAGCTTTTCCATATATTTATAATTTAATTTATCTACTTAAATAATAGCACTTCTAGAAATAAAGATCCATAGTTAGCTCATCCCCTTATTTTTTAAGGGTTTACTCTTCTTATTAAAAATAATATGTTAAACTAATATAAAATAAGCATCGTAATGTTTATAGATATATAAAATGTTACATAAAAACAGGCAAAATCGCCTGTTTTTATTGTGTAAATATTTTTATTAGAGCAATTAAACATTTTACGATTTTAAGTATTTTAAAGCTTCTTCCTCGTCTTGTTCAATAAAAAGTTCAACAGTTTTTTTTGCCTTTTCAAGCATATTCTTTGCCTCGTTTCTTAGCCGAAAAGCATTCGATACTTTGTGAGCAATATTCTCTTGTTTTTCATCCGTTAGTATTGGTATTTTTATTTTTATTACATTATCCGGCTTAAGATGTGCGATAATGGCGCCACCAGACATTCTCTCGATTTGAGCTTTACAGTAAGATGAATTTAAAGCTAGAGCGAGATAATCATTATTTATTTTTGTCTTAGGCTTTAATCTTAAAAAGGCACTGCTTATAATTGCATCAACATCTTCATGCAGAGCGAAAGAGATGCCAATAGTTCCATCTTTTGTAAAAAGTATCTCCTCTTTTAATGGTTTAAAATTTTTCTTTAATTTCTCATATAATTCTTCCGATATCCTTTTTTCTCCCTCGTCAAATCCATAAATTGAAAAATCAGAAACTCTGAAAAAAAGATTACCTTCTTCACTGTAAGCCTCGCTTCCGGTTTCAACACCTTTCTTGATAGACACCATATCTTCAAGTTTTTCTTGTTTTATGAAAGAAACTTTATTTTCTATTTCATCATATTTTGGTTGCCAATACTCGGCATCAAAACGGTTATCATTAAGGCATTCTTTGAGATTTCGTATTGAAATATTATTGTCTTTTGTAATATAACCATCGAGATTTATCTCTTTAATAAATGATTGTTCCGCTTCTTGATATTCTAATTCGGCTTTTTCCTGAAAATCTTTTACATTTTTTATAATTTTTTCAATTTCTTTTTCAAAAAATGAACTCGGCAATGGAATTGGCAGATTTAATATATCCTGCTCAGAAACTGCTGGGTACATTGTGGCTGTGGTTTTTCTAATCAGTAAATCTATAATTGGTTTAGTTTTAAAAAATGTAAATAAAAAATAAGGATTTATATTTTTTGATTTTAAAACGCAAAAACCAGAAGAAGCAATCATTTTATCTTTTTCATCTTCAATTATTGCTACTGCATTTCTGTTTGGTCGAACTGTCGAAATAACAACATCGTTTTTGTTTAGTTTTTTTTGTGCTCTTGAAGGAGCTTCTTCAATGGGAAGCAATTCAAATTTATAGCCCCCCGTCGTTGTGTTTATATTAGATATTTCTAAATAATTAAAATATCCACTTTCTTTCTTATCAAATTTTTTAGTTTTATTACTTACGAGATTAGAAAGTGTATCGTATTTTTTTGATTTTATTTTAGTTATAATGTTGTAGAATTTTTGTTGGTAATAATCCGCATCAAGTCTAAATGCGCCTTCAATTTCTGAAAGATTTATTGTTGATATATTAAGATCATGATTTTGAGCTATTGTTTGCCAGTTCATATTATTTTAAAAAGGTTAAATTTTGCTCCTTTCCCCAGGATACAAAAGCTTCAGCAATTTCTCCAAGATCACTTAGATATTCCGGATTATTATCTTCATCTTTAATTAACTGCCCGTCGCTATCTTTTTGAAAGACATAATTCCCGCTGTTATCTTTAAAAGATTTTTTTTGAGTTGCAAAGAAAATTGGATAGTCGGTAACTTTTGGGCTACCGCTTTTATCAAGTTCATTCTCTGTCCATTTTTGTAGAAATATGATTGAGGTTTTTGTTCCAGTGTGTGGTTTAAAAGAGTTGCCGTGAAGCCCAACAACAGCAAGGATGCGAGCTTTTTCCATTATATGTTTTCTAACATATTCGTCGCTTGTGTTATTGAAAATGCCTTGTGGCAAAACAACAGCTAACCGACCACCTGCTTTTACAAAATCCAGATTTCTTTCTATAAATAGTAAATGTCTCTCTACTTTTTTTTGCATTTTTCCCTTAGAGTTTTTACCAAGCGTATACTGAGCTAATAAATGTTTTTCTTTTATTTCGCCTGCAAATGGAGGGTTAGCAAGAAGAACGTCAAAGTCAAGGTGTTGAAGTGTTTCTTGATTATGTCTATTTGTTTCAAAGTCATCAAATTCTTTAACTAGCTTTAATTCTTTAAGCTCGCTTATAAAGCGATCTGACCACTCCCTAGTATCAAGCGATGATGTTTTGTAGATGTGGCTTTTTCCATCGCCAGCAATGAGCATAATAGCTCTACTAATTTTTGTTGATTTTTCATCAAAATCTATACCGAAAAGATATCTGCTTGCGTAGTCTTTTCGTGCTTCGACCGTAGGTAAATTTTTCCAAACATATTGCATGGCATGGACTAAGAAGCCAGCGCTTCCACAGGCTGTATCAACAACATATTCTTTTTTTTGTGGGTTAAGCATTTGAACGCACATATCTATAACAATACGTGGTGTGAAATATTGCCCTTTTTTGCCTTTAGCTACATCTGGAAGTAAATATTCGAAAGCTTCGTCAATAATACGTAAATTTGAGCCAAAAAGACGCACGTCCTGAAGCTCTCCAACGCATACTGATAAGTGTTCAGGGCTTAATTTTATTTTATCTGTTTTTTCAAAAACATCAGACCACTCAGCTTTTGCTTCATCAAATAGTTCATCAATTATACGTTTAGTTTCCTCTGGTTTTCCTGTGGGACTTTTTCTAAAGTGAAGCTCCTCATTAGGTCTAGAAAGAGCTTCTCTTTCATCGTAAAGTTTTGCGTAAATAAGTTTAAAAATTTCATCAAAACTATCATGACCTGAATTTGCTAAAACTAATTCTTCAAGTGTTTGGATTGTTTGTTTGAGATCATCCTCTCTAAGATCATTTAAGGTCTTTCTTTTTGCTAAAACATCTTCAACCTCCTCATCGTAAGCAGGGATGTCATCTAATGTGTCATCAAAATCTTTTGGGTATGGACGGTATAGGATAAGTCTTGTTTTACCATTTACCGCAACGCCAACCGGCGCACCCTCGGCGTTTAAATATGATTTTAATTGTTGAACATCGTTTTCTTCGCCTGGAGCTTTTACTTCTATAATGATTTTTGGAGTAACTCCATCTGGTCTATATACGACGATATCTGCTCTTTTTATTTCTCTTCCAAAATTAACGTGTTTTTCAAGTTCAATTAAATTTTTAGGATACTTATAATTTTTTGTTAATTGAACGAGATAAAGCTGTCTCACGATTTCTTCCGGAGCGGATTTTCCGGTTTTTGTATTGTATACAAGCTTCTCTTCGTCTGATTTAGAAATCGCCTTAATATAAAATTTACCCTCATCCTTTTCGTAAATATCAATTTTATTTAAGTCGTTAAACATTAAAAGATCTTGCTCCGGATTTTTAAAAATCTTGATTAAAATTTCTTGAGTCAGGCTCTTAGTTGTTTTTGGCATATTACTTTATTTTTACTTTTTTTAAGAAAGATTGAAACTCGGCGTTGTCAATCCGAAAATCTTTACCAAATTTGTAGGCTTTTAGCTTACCAGATTTAATATATCGATAAATGGTCATTATATTAAAGCCAAGTAGTTCGGCTAATTCTTGGGCAGTGTAAAATTGTTTTTTTTCTTCGTTCATACTTTTTTGATTATCTTATAGTTCTTTTGCAAGTACATAAGTTCATCAATCTTGTTTTTTAATATTTCAGACACTTTAAATCTCTTATATTCTGATAAGTTTTGTTCTTGTAGGCTTAACACTGTGGCTAAAGTGCCAAAATAATCATCGCTTTCAATGTGAAATTTTAAATTATCTTCATTTTGGATTTTCATATTGATATTATACTTTACTTTTCTTTACACAGCAAATTATAAACCATTTTTCACCTTTCCGCATCGCCATAATAAGGACTGTGTCCATATTGTGTCCAAAAGGTGGTAAATGGAGTATTTTTTGGTTAAGGTTGA
Source organism: uncultured bacterium (assembly GCA_938003925.1). GTDB lineage: Bacteria > Patescibacteriota > Patescibacteriia > Patescibacteriales > UBA12465. Next base: position 65,331 of record CALKWQ010000023.1, on the reverse strand, counting down.
CTAAGCCTGCAAAACCGTTATATCCTGTATTTACAGCGATTGCCTTAATTTTATTGGGTTTCAAATATTCGTGCCTTATGTTTCGAATCCTTGTGCGCCCACCCATATAATAAAAAGACAGGTTTAGTGCCTGTCTTTTTATTATTAGGAGTTAAAACTATTTACCCTGCTTTTCTTTGCGGTATAACAAATAAGAATAAAGATTAATCCCAATAACAATGATCGCAACGCCGCTGAGTAAGATAATCATGGCTAATTGAAAGTTTAGCCAGGGGGCTAGAGCTAATCCTAAACCCCATAACATAAAGAAGCGGCCGCCAAGACGATGAGTTTTGTTCCAAACATTTTCCGAGGATAGGGTCCAGGGCGTGCGAATGCCAATAAACCAATTACGCTTCAATTTGCCGAAGTAATTACCAAGCACCATGAGCAATAAGCCGATTAAGCCGGCTACAATTGCACCGACATTAAGTTGATAGTCTAAGTTATAAAACGTAGCTGTAGCAAATACGCCTAAGAGTACAAATAGAATTGCGTCACGCATGAGTCGGTAAGCTTTGGCAAATTCAGCGTAACGCTCTTTTTTAGGGTCGAAGTAGGGCATGATTAAAAATACTAGATACATCACCAATAATAAACCCGGGAAAAATAAGGCGTGGAAAGTGCTATTGGTCCAGCCGTCTACTTGTCCTTGAAAATTCCAATGAGACGCTACTCTGGCCGGTAATTGAGGATAGGACCAATAACTTAGGGCGGCTGTAGCTATAAGAATTAATAAAGCTCGCCATTCGGTTTTGAAAGTGATATTAGGCATATGATTATTTTTTCGGTTTTTTAGGACCGATAAATTTTAGTAAGGCTTCACTGAGTTCTTCTAAAACACTCATGTTGAGATTGTAAAAAATTTGTCTTCCTGATCGGCGCGCACTTATCAAGTCAGCTCGCTTTAGGATATCCAAGTGATGTGACAGGGTGGCCAGGGTGATATCTAAATTTTCAGCAATAGCCGCTACCGGCTGTTCGCCCTGTTTAAGGGTTTGGAGGATGGCTTGACGATTAGGGTCAGCTAGGGCCGCAAAGGTGCGATTAAATAGCATAGTTTGATATTTAGATATATATCTAATTATATTACTCTGGCGCATTATTGTCAAGGTGGCCGCCTCTTTATTTTCCTGTCTTTATCCTTTAGAATAAGAATATGAAACTTCCTCAAACCCATTTTAGTTCCAGTCCGGCTGATACCTTTGCTTTTGGTCAAAGGCTGGCCGCGTCTTTACGTGGTGGCGATGTCATCGCTTTATTTGGCGATTTGGGTGCTGGCAAAACCGCCCTGGTTCAGGGCATCGCGGCTGGTTTAGGTGTTAAGACTAAGGTAAACAGTCCGACTTTTACGATTATGAAGTTATATGCTTTGCGCCGAGATATGGTCAAGCAATTTTGTCACATTGACGCCTATCGCTTACACGATGCTCGTGATTTAGTGGCTATTGGTGCTGGTGATTATCTGGGCGCTGCTGACACTATTAGTGCGGTAGAGTGGGCCGAAAAGACCGCCGATTTGTTGCCCCCTGATTGCTGGCGTATAACTTTGAAATTAATAGGCCCTGAAGAGCGAGAAATAGTTGTAGCCTAAAAAAAGAGGCCTCTGGTGAGAGTCCTCGTGGTTTTACAGAGCTAGCAAATGAATTACTAGCGGTTGTTGCTGACAGTACTCGCAAAAACTAACCCGAAAATAGAAATTTTTCAGACCGGCCGCAGGGGCTGGTTTTTTAATTATTTGCAGGAATAAATCTGCGTGTTGTTGGTTGATTTCTTTGATACTGCCACACTGAGCACAGGCGCAGCGGGTGACTGCCTTAGGCCATTCCAGTGGTTTTCGCAATTGCCTCTGGCTTATTAAGGCGGGGGCGTTGACGGTCTGGGCCGGCATGATGGTTATTGCCCCCAGTAACTTTTTTTTCATCTCCGATTTTTTTGGTTTGTTTTTTAATTTTTTCTTGTAGTAAAGCGACTAAAGTGTTTGCTTCGGCCTTAATTCTATCATTAAATTCTTTTTTATCAAAAACAGATGAGCTGGGATCATAATGATCACGGTTGTCACGATCAATGACAATAAGATGATCAGCTTTGCTTTGTCCTTTATTCCAGGTAGAAATATCTAAAGTGACATAAGCTAACTCTTTACCCTGGTCATCATATAATTTTATAAAGGCATCAATGCCATGTTTAGTATCTAAATGTGAACCTACAGCCGTAAAGAATTTACTCTGATAACTTTTACCGAACAGGACTGAGATTTCTTCGTTTAAAGCGCGGGCAAAAAAAGCTTGAGGTTTTTCTGGATTACCGGGCTGACATTTTTCTACCAGCTTCATGGCGTCTTTAAAGTTAATGTAGGAGTCTTGTTTAAAACTGTCGGTATACTCAGGTTTGTCTGCGTATTTGCGCATTAAGGCTCTTTCTATGTCTGCAGCTGTGCGGAGTTCTTGATGTTCTGGGTGCTCATAAGCATCCATCAGGTTGCCATAGGTATGTTTGTTAACGCTGTGAAAATATTCCTGTTCTAAGACAGTGCCGCGATTTTCAAAGCTATTTTCAAAAAATCCCTGTTTGAACATAAATTAATTATTACGTAATTGTTTAATGAGAATAAAGATGACGCTACCACTAATCATGATATCGGCTATGTTAAAAACGGTAAAGTAACGGAGATCTAGATAATCAACCACGGCGTCATATAGATATCGGTCTAGTAGATTACTTATAGCACCAAATAAAAGAAATGTCAAGGGTATAATATAGGTCTTAGCCTTTTTTTTGTTTATTATTAAGTAAATTATTCTCAGAAACAGAGATAAGACAATTAGGCTGATTAAGGCATTCAGTAGGTGCCCGGATACCGGCAAAGAAAAGGCGATGTAAGGGTTAAAGGTTAGTTTAAAACTCAACCAAGAACCAATGAGTTGTAGGGCTTGGTCTGGCCCTTGAGCTAGGGCTGCCTGTTTGAGTCCTCGGTCTAATATAAAAAACATAGCTATGACCATCAGCCCAGCTATGTCTAATAGATTTGTTGTGCACCGCCAGGTTTTACTCATTTTCTTGAAGCTCTGTTTTACAAGCAATGCAAGCGCTAGCTACTGGACGTGCTTGCAGGCGCTTAGGTGCAATTGGTTGACCGCAATATTTACAAATACCGTAAGTACCATTGGCAATACGCTTTAAAGCACCGTCAATATCAGCTAGGGTTTTTTCTAAAACTTTTTCCGCGGCTGAATTAGCGGTATAGTCGCTGATTTCTTGAGCATTCTCATCGGGCTTGTCACCATATTCTGGAAATTTGGATGACAAATTATCCGCCTCGTGCGGATCTTTCTGGGCGATATCAGCTATGCTGTCTAATAGCTGTTGCTTACGGGCCAATAATTCTTTTTTGATTTTTTCTAGGACTTTAGGGTCTAAAGTGTTTTCCATATTCTTATTTATTCTTAGTCAAATTAAAATAAAACCTTGCCGGTTCCTTATACTTAAATTATAGCAAAAATATAGATTTTGGCAAGATTTTGCTAATATTAAATTTTTTGGTTCTAATATGGTGGTTTTGGAACTTATGGTTAGATAATTATTTTTGTAAATTAATTAAATCTTGTTTCACCGTCTCTGCGTGTTCTGCTGGTTTAACGCGGGGATAGGTTTTTGCAATTATTCCTTCTGGGTTAATGAGATAAGAAATACGGCGAAATAGTCCGTTAGCTTGATAGGCGGTGATAATTTTTTTATCGGGGTCGGCTAATAAAGTGAATGGCAATTGCCATTTAGCAGCAAATTTAGCGTGGCTAGCCACTGAGTCTGAACTGACACCCAAAACCACAGCTTTAACTTGTTGAAAGGCGGGGTGTTGATCACGTAGTGCACAGGCTTCTTTAGTGCAACCAGGGGTATTATCACGGGGATAAAAATATAATAAAACCCACTGACCTCGATATTGTTTTAATTCATGTACTTGCCCGTTTTGGTCTGGTGCTTGGAAGTTTGGTGCTAAGTTTTTTTCTTGAAGCATATATTTATTATTTTAAGCCGATATAAGCGAGCATTGTTTCTAGGGTTTGATGACGGTCACGTCGGCAGGAAAAGTATTTCTCGCTGGCGCAATAGGTGCACTCCGAGCTAATTTTTAGATTATCGGGTTTGACACCTAAGGCTAGCAGTTGTTTACGCACTACAGCAGATAGCTTGGCGTAGACATGCCCCTCGCGAGTACTGAGGTCGTCAGCGGCAAATTGGCCAAAAATATCTTTTTTAATTTCAAAATGACAGGCTTGGATATGAGGGCCAACGTCGACAATAATGTCGCTGGCTCGAGAATGATAGTTATCAATAAAAGCTTTGATTGTCGCCGGAATTAGGTTGGCTACAATTCCCCGCCAGCCGGCATGTGCCAGAGCGACTACTTTTTGTTTGGTGTCATAAAAATAAATTGGTAGACAGTCAGCCACGGTGATTGTTAATATGCAATTATTTTCTTGAGTAATTAGGGCATCACAAGCAGGGAAAATGCTGGAGGCGGTAATCTTTTTTACTGCAGCCACTCTGGCTCCGTGGGCTAGATTAGCAGAGGCTACTAGCTTGTCGCTCAAGCCCTGTCTTTGCAAAAAAGCAGTACGATTGCTAATGTGTGACTTCATCGGTCCGTCTTTTTTTAGAGAGAGGCCCCAGTGGATGTCTGCTTGGTGACTTAATTCCATAAATTTAAAGGTATGTGTTAATTATACCAAGTTGTGGTGGAAAAACCTATATTTTGCCACTTATTTAGTTGTTAAGTAAAAAAGAGACCAAGAAAATTCTTGGTCTAAGAGGTTGAGGTTTTCAGGGCTATCAATTTAGCCCGATGGTAATTTGTTGATCCGGCAGGGGGCCGGTTCTCGTCCAGGAGTTGTTGTATTTCAGCCAGATAAATTTATCTTCTCTTAGCTCTGCGGCTATAATTTTCACACAAGAGATGTCAAAATAGCTAACAACTGAGCCCGGTTGGATAACAATTAAACGGTTATAAAACAGGTCGTTATTGCCCTGTAGTATAAATTCAGTTCCGGCCGCGGTCTTGGTGCTAAGGAGACGTGTTGGCATAATTGGGCCAGAGTAGACGCCGTGCTGCCATTTTTCCTGCATAATTACGGCGCCATCGCTGGTTACCGTAGTTGTTTGCGCTACTGAATCGTCGGTGACGAAGAGATTGGTAGTTTGCTCGCGCAAGGGGAGAAACTGCAATTTCTCAATGTCATTTGTTTGTTTCTCACAGCTCAGTAATATTACTAAGAGTGTAATCAGAATACTTGCTTTTTTCATGTTCGGGGTTTTTTGATGAGGTGAAAGGTACTAATTTATCTTTCTATAATAATATTTTATACTATAATTGTCAAGTTTAAGAGTTGCTCCATTTAGCGGTGATTGAAATATAAAGCGCCCTAGCAATTATATAGGGCGCTTGTAGAGTTGTTGTTATTTTTGACTTTTCTGTTAGCAAGAGCTTAAGCATTCATCCCTTTCTGGTCCAGCTGGAATCATATTACAAAACGAGCACACATCAGGCGCGCTACCGGTTGCCTCTGTTGTAACTGTGGTCTCAGTGGTAACCGGCATAGTGCCACCGATTTGGCCTAAATCAGAAATATCTTTAAAAGATTTGTCAGCGGGCAACTCAAATTTGTCTACTTCTACCTGCCAGGGCCGGCAGCGGAATTCAAATTTTTCTTCGTTGTCAACTGGTGAGCCTGTTTCCGCGGTATCATTATCCTCTTCAATTTTTACCTTTAAACCATCTTTGTTCATTAAATCATCCCAAAAATAATCCCAACCATCTTTAGAGATGCTGGTGGTGTTAACGTTAACGCCATCGCCTTTACCTACCATTTTCATATCTACTCGGAGACGTTCGTTGGCGTTGTCAAAGTAATAGACAGCCGTCATTAATCCTTCTTCACTCTCCATTTCCGTTGTACAGACTAAAGGCTTACCTTTTTTAAACATGTCTACGATCTTTTCCGAAAAGTACGACTCTTCTTGGTTGTCGGACATGCTTTCTTGAGCGCCTGCCGGCTTTTCAGTGTTAGCGGGCTGACTGTTGTCAGGTTTATGTCCGCAGCCAGTTAATGCTAGCATGATGGTTAAGGCTCCAATTGATAGGTAGAGTTGATTTCTTTTCATATTTTTATTGTTAATTACTTTTAGATTAACAGTGGCTACTTATATATTATAGCATTTTGTACAGAAGTAATAAATCTTGTATCAAAAATAGCCCTTGTTTAGGGCTATTTAAAAACTGCGGAAATAATAGCGCTTAGTTGTGTTGTAAAATTGTTAATTTTCTATATTTTTCATAAAATTTATTTTATCAAATGTTTGTCTGGCAGAGATTGTGCTATCAGGAACAGAGTTCAAAAAAAACAATCTTTTTATTTCATCTATCAAATTTTTAGTATCAGCTAATTGTATAAAATTTACAGCCAAGTCAACATTTTGAGCCTTCCATTCTTCAGTTATCCTTAAGGTCTGTAGAGCCTCAAGAATAGCCGCCTCCTTTAATCTTAAACCGTGCTCATCAATGTTGGTTATTTTTAACCACTCCGACGCAACATACTTCATTGTTGTTGATAATTCATCTAGATTTTTAATTTGAGGTGAATTTTCCATTTTGTTTGAAAAATCTTCAAAATTTATCATATTTTTTATTAAATTTATACAGCAAAAATAGCGCGAAAATAATATTTTTAAATCTGTAGAGTAAGTGAGTAGTTTAGAAACTTTTTTGTCTTACATTAATCAGCTATTTTATTTTCCCCAACTGAACTATTTCTAATAATTTTTCATGAAGTATGCCGTTAGAAACAATACAGCCAATACCGTCTCGATCATATCTTCTTTCGTTGCCATTTAAATCGGTAACCTTGCCGCCAGCTTCTTCGGTGATAATTTTTAAAGCGGCAACATCGTGTCCATATGGATTATAAAATACTGCCCCGATAAATTTACCATTGGCAACCTGAACCCCTCCATAGATAAAAGAAAGAAATCTCATAACTGCACATTTCTTTTCGCTTAAAGTTTTAATTAGTGGTAAATTTGAAAAACCTACAGCCTTACCAGATGCATCTGTATTTAAATAAGTATTTAGTAAACTATCTGTCTTTAATACCTCTATTCTTTGTCCGTTTCTGTATGATCCACCATTTTTCATCGCCCAATACATATTTTTCATTGCCGGATCATTAATTACGCCTAATATTGGCTGTCCATTCGATTGGTCAACTAGGGCAATAGAAAATGTAAAAATTGGCAATCCATTTGAAAACGGCATGGTTCCATCTATAGGGTCGCAAACCCAAATATATTTTGAGTTTTCTTTTAACTCACTTTTTTCCTCTCCATAAATACTGTGTTCTGGGTATACTTCATTTATTCTTTTTATCACTAAATCGTTTATCTCTGTGTCAGCTTTTGTAAGGGGTGTATTATCTTCTTTTATAATAGTTTCAACTTCAAAGTTAAAATATTTTAAAGCTATGCCCTCTGCTTCTTTTGCCAAATTTTTTGCAAATTCTAGGTATTGTTCCATAAAAGATTAACTTAATAAAAACATTAAATACTTAAGAATTTTAGCATAAACATGGTAATAAATAAATTAGAGAGCTCGCTATCCTGTTTACCTCGGGGTAAGTAGGTTTTTATAACCAACCAAAAAGCCCCGTATTTACGAGGCTTTGTTGGTCTATCCGATACTAAATTGTTTTGGCGGGGAGAGTGGGACGTAGTTGGAATGCTTTTAAAGAAAAAAGGACAAAGTTTTTTGTATTGAAGTTCTGTTTGCTTTATCATTAGCCCTTTTTATTTCGCAGAGTTTAAAGTATATCTGATCTATAGTTTTTTGGCTTAAATTTCCATTAAAATTTTTGATGTGGTCATAAACAGTATTACCATCCATAACGCAAACCCTATTAGAGCTATACATATCTATCTTTCCGTTATCATTTAGTGGTCTTACAATAATTCCATGTATAAATTCGTTCTGTTCCAAGTTTTCTTTTATAGTTTCACGTATCCAACAGGCGTTACGAGCAGCCTGATTCATGAATTTTGTGCCAAGTTTACTAATTCTTCTTTGATAATCTTTATAATAGACCATTGCGTTTTTATTAGCCTTGGATTCAATTACAAAAATACCAGTCGGGCCAATCACAATATGATCTATATTTTCCTTATTTCTTCCCTTTGAAATATCATGAATTACTCTAAAATTATCTCCCAGTGCAGCTAATTTAGTCCCCACTAGCTCTTCTACCATATAACCAGTCCCCCAGCTATTATGATTTTTTTCAGCCTCTTTACTTAAAAAGGATATATAAAATGCAAAAAAGGTAATATATAGAAAAGAAATGAAATTCCATATCATTATATGATTATTTGTAATCCACGCTGATATAGTTATGAAAATCAAAATTAGCATTATCGCTAACAGAATAAATGCTTGCGATATATAATGATAATATTTTTGGTTATATTTACGTTCTGTACTTAAAAGACTTGGCATATTTATATTTTTTAATAACAAAAAAGTATACCATATTAGTATACTTTTGTCAATCTGCGGAGAGGCAGGGATTCGAACCCTGGGCCGGCTTTCACCAGCGACGGTTTTCAAGACCGTTCCATTAGACCACTCTGGCACCTCTCCTGATTTTTATATTTTTACGGATTTTGAATAAAAAGGCAAGCGGGACATATTTATTGTATAAGTTTACCCGCCTACACACAATCTAAATATAGGGGCAAGTGATCAGAAACGACGTCAGGTAAAACCCTAAAGTCTTGTACTATAATATCTGGGGAGACCAGCATGTAGTCGGCAAAATTTGAATCCTTTTCTCCGTAATGGCGGTAATAATGAGAGCGAGTAGACTGAATATTATATTGATCAATAAGGTCAATTAAGCCGGTTTTGATGATTTGCAGACTTTCAGTTTCTGGCGAAAGGTTAAAATCACCACCCAAGATTTTTTTGCCCAGCGCTTGTTGTAAAAAAGAGGTTATCTGGTGTGATTGCTGGATGCGGTCGGGGCTGTCACTTTTCCCTTGCCCATTCCATAGACCATGTAGATTGCAAATAGTATATAATCCCTGAGCAGTTTCAATTTCTGCATACTGCATATTTCTGCCCATCGTGACAGCGGCATGTTGGTCGGCATTGTTAAACTGACAGGCATTTTTATGACGAAAGACGAAGACGTCTCCCACCTTATTTACCTTTAGGTCTTTGCGAATGAACATGGCGAGGCCAAAAGAAGTTTGGAAATCAACCGGACCCTCAATATCTACTCCATCTTGAGCTACTGCAAAATAGCCGTGATGATTAGGTAATACTTGTTGCAACTCTTCAAACAGATTCATGCGGCAGGCGTGACTTTCTTTAATCTCAGTGTCAGTGCTCATGACTTCTTGGAAACAAAAAACATCTATCTCCGTGGCTTTTTCACTGATAAACTGGAGTAGTGGGGCAAAAATTTGGCCACACCAAGTGTTGAGTGATAATACCTTCATAATCTTATATTAACAAAAAATCGCTATAGGAGCGATTTTTTTAGTTGCGGAACGGACGGGACTCGAACCCGCGACCTCTGCCGTGACAGGGCAGCGCTCTAACCAGCTGAGCTACCGATCCAGATGTTAAGATAATACCGCTAAGAGCGGTACAGGAAAAATCTTAGCAAAAAGATTTTAGCTTGTAAAGCTTTTCTTTGCTGAAATCTTAGTGCCCCCAAAGGGAATCGAACCCCTACTACAAGCTCCGGAAGCTTGCGTTCTATCCATTAAACTATGGAGGCGCTGCTTATCGGTTTAATTATAAGTAAGGCCTAGTGTTTTGGCAAGTTGACCGGCGTCGTTCTCAGAGGTCTTGACATTATTTGCCGCCTTCTCTATAATGGATAATAGTTATCCATTAATAAATATTATTAATTATTTTATGATGGTCAGTGAACAGGAGTTAAATCAGCGCCTAGAAAATTTTAAACAAGTGAGCCGGCAGCATAAGTTGCCCCTTACCCCGCAGAAATTAGCGATTTTCCGGACATTAGCCTCTTCTTGTTCTCATCCCAGCGTCACCGACATCTACGACCGCGTTAAGGAGGAGTTTACTAACATCTCTCTGGCTACGGTGTATAAGAATCTGAAGAAATTTAGGGACCTGGGTGTAATTATGGAAATCCCGATTCCGGGAGGAAATTCTCGTTATGATGCCAAGTTAGATACTCATGGCCACGCGGTTGATACCGCTTTAGGCCGCGTCTACGATTTAGATTTTTCGCCACAGCTACCTGCACCTTTAGAGTTGCAAGGGAAGCACGTGAAGCAAATCCACCTGACTTATTATTTATAAATTATAAAAATTATGTTGAATATCAATCAAGCCGCTCCTGATTTTAAGGGGCTTAAAGCCTATCATCAAGGCGAATTCAAAGAGGTTAGCCTCACCGATTATACTGGTCGTTGGTTAATTCTATTCTTTTATCCTCGCGATTTTACTTTCGTCTGTCCGACGGAACTGCGGGGGTTTGCCAAGCATGAAGCTGACTTTAAAGCTTTAAACTGTGACATTCTGGCCGCTTCTACAGATTCAGAATGGTCACATAAGAATTGGTTTGAACAAGACCTTCCCGAAGTGAAATACCCAATCCTGGCCGATACCACCCAAAGCCTAGCTAAGGCTTACGGGGTATTAAATGAACAAGATGGTTCGGCTGACCGTGGTTTATTCATTATCAATCCTGAAGGACAAATTAAGTATATTGTTGTCTCCGCTGGTTCAGTCGGCCGCTCGGTTACTGAAACCCTGCGTGTCTTAAAGGCAGTGCAGAGCGGTGAGCTTTGCCCACTAGAATGGCATGATGGCGAGCAGACTTTAGGTAAAGCCTAATTAAATTGTATACTGTAAAATCAAAAAGCCTCTTAGTTAGAGGTCTTTTTGTTTAGCTGGTAATATCCCTAGTGCTTATGCTATGCTTTAATCATATAATAACCATATGAATTACAATCTCCATCCCATCTTTGTCCACTTTCCTATTGCCTTCTTCCTTTTATACTCTTTATTACGCCTTTTTCCTTGGCCCCAAAAACTACCAGCAGTTGACTGGCGTCTCCCGCGCATCATTCTTCTTATAGTCGGTCTTTTGGGCGCTTGGTTGGCCAATGTCACCGGTGAAATAGCGAGCGATTTAGTGCGGCCGAATCATGCCTTGGTAGAAATGCATGAGGGTTTTGCTGGCGCTTCAGTTAATCTTTACTTTGTGTTATTAATCCTAGAGTTAATTATTTTCATTCCGCCGCAATGGCTTAACAATGAGACTGGTCGTCGTTTTCAGACTTTGTTGATGAGGACTAAGCAACTGCTATCTCCTTGGTTATTTCGATTATTGGCTTTAGTGGGTGCAGTCTTGATTGCCATTACCGGGCTGCTGGGCGGAGTAATGGTCTATGGCACGGCCGCTGATCCTTTGGCGGCACCGATGTTGAAATTACTCGGACTCTAAATGATTATGAAAAAAACCATACTCAAGAATGACTTCCGTTTTTGGAGACAACTAATTAACGTCTGGTCATTCATCTTCTTCGCTCTAATTATCTTGGATTTTTTACACGGTAATTTATATGAGGAAGTGTTAAACGCTATCGCCACTATTTATATGAGTATCTTGGCGATTTATGTGAGTAACAAAGAATTTGAGCGTTGGTATGATCATCACCAAGAAAGTCATCCGGGGGAGATTTTCGTTATCATTTGGTCTGCTCTAGTAATCGGTTTACTGTTGTTAGATTTTGCTTATGGTGACGCCTACCACCTGCCTGGTTCGGTTATTTCTTCTTACATCGCTGTGTTAACCATCTTAGTTATTACCCGTAAATCTAAAGAGCTGTACCATTTGCGTCGAACAAGAAAAAAATCACACTGATTAATAAAATACCGCCCTGGAGGCGGTTTTTTGTAGGTTAAGAAAAACGCTGCTCTTGCGGGCAGCGTTTATAGTAAGTAAAAATATAACTTTAGTCTTTTTCTATTTAACCGTTATTGTAGGTTCAAATCCCTTCGGCTGAATCCTGGGTCGTTTATGACTAGGCCATAAAAACCACAGAAGGTTAAGTATAATTACGCTGCCCAAGATTTTGCCTTTTTGATCGTAGATTCTATTCCACCAAACTTGGTGACGAGCCAGTATATCAATTTTTTCTACCAGCATAATTTCACAGGCGCCGCCACTGCGGGAGGTGCTATTTTCATCGGTGCGTGAGAGACTGGTTTGACGCTTCCAGGTCTCTCCTTTTTCTCGATAATCAACCAATGCCCCTTGTAGGTGTATCTGGTCGCCCACGTTAACCTGTCTAATAATTTTTTGAATGGCAACATCTTGTGCCAGCAAATGGTTATTTGATAACTGTCGAGGATCAAAAGGCTTATTTAAATAACCCTGCCAGCGGTAATAGCAGGTCCATTCGCCACTATAAAATTTTAAGTTATCCTGCAGGTAGGCGCCATTTTTGATATTGTCACCCCAGACCACGCACACATCTTTAAGGTTAACTGAATTTTCATTATGGTAGTAGTTATACCAGGCATTAATATTATTATGCGAAACAACTAAGCCCCAGATTTCGTAATCCGCTAATGGTTCTACGATGTATTCTCGGTCGCGATAGCTTAGTTCCAAACTTGTACTGGCGGTATGATAGGTTTGCCGAGGTGCTTGCCAGAGCTCTGGGTGCATTAATTCAGGTGTAGGCAGTTGGCTAGTTTTTCTCCAGGCGATTAGAAACAGCACCATTAATACTATATAGGTAATTTTAAATACTTTGCCCATAGGAGTGATAAGCTAATTTTTACCGATAACTTAATTATATCAATTCAGTTGGAAATAATACACTTATGAACATGTTTAGTTGTTAGATTTTTAAAACCATTGCCAAAGATATAAATTTTTCCTATAATAGATGCTTCTTCAGTTAAACTATTTATTATATGTCTAAAATCATTAGTTTGTATGGTCTGCCGGCCGCCGGCAAAACTACCCAAGCAGAATTATTGGCTCAAGAGTTGGGTTTAATTCAATTCGGCATGGGTGATCGCTTGCGTGCTGAAATCGCCTCTGGTTCTGAGCTAGGTAAGCAGATTAAATCTTATGTTGACGCCGGTACTTTAATTACCGACGACCTGATGTCGGAGGTTATTAAAAGCGTTGGTTCTGATATTAAAGAAAAAGGCATTGTCTTTGATGGTTTTCCCAGAATTATTTCTCAAGCAGGTATGTTAGATGAAATCACCGCTGGTCTAGGCTTGTCTGTAGACTACTTTTTTTATCTCAAGATTTCTCCAGCCGAGGCTTTAAGAAGAATTGCTGCCCGCTCAGAATTTGGTGGCCGCGCTGATGATAAGGATGCTTCGGCTGTTAACAATAGGATGGGAGTTTTTAACCAAGAATCAGCAGTGCTGATGGATTATTATCGCTCTCGTAATAAGCTGGTGGAAATAGACGGAGAGCTAAGTATTGCTGAAGTCTATGCCCTCATTAAGCAGCATTTAGTTTAAAAAACCTCACTAAAATAGCCCCTGCCGGGGCTATTTTTGATATATTAATTTATTTTTACTATTTTATTATTAGTAATATTGTAAATAATAAAAAGGTGAAGACGAAGAGGCTAATACCGGTAAACAAGAATAGTTTTAAGCCATCTTTTTTCTTCCCATCAATGTAGAGCATTAAGGGTTTAGCTAGTACTAAGCCTCCAGTGAGCAAGGCGGAAAAAATAAACAGCATGATAGCGGCGGCTGGAGTAAAAATTTCTTTATCCGTTTCGCCAAACCATTGATTGGCGCGACTAAAAAATGAGGCGAGCAAGATTACATAGGTGAGTACGCCTAGAGCGTTAAGGGCGCCCCAGCGGATGAGCGTATAGTTTTTCATACCAAAAAATTATTATTTATATCAAAATTATACCATTTATTTAGCAAAATATAAAAATAATGTTTTTTCTTTATTTTTAAATTAGTGCGGAGAGGGTGGGGCGCGCCGGGAACGATATTCCCCTAAAAAACCTAAATAAACAACGTGTCTCCGTCTTTTTTAATAATAAAGTCTTCCTGTCGACTAAGGAGGTGTTTAATTCTCTTTTCAGTTTGGGGACGAAAATGGAATATTAAAACTTTTTTCACATTTGCCTTTTGTTTTAAATCTTTTACTTGTTCTACGGTGAAATGATTGGGGGTCGGTTTCTCATAAGAAGCTTCAGTAATCAGTAAATCCGCCCCATCAGTTTTTTTAATCAAATCGTTAAAATCATGATCTGAGCCAATATCCCCAGTATACACCAATTTCTTATTCTTATATTTGATCACTAAGCCGATTGATTGAAACCATTTCACATGCTTAACCGCAAAAGTTTCGATTTTAATATCCCCAATAACTAACCGGCTAACACCTTCTTTAAATTTTACAGGGTATTTTTCATTACATTCCGGCCAAAATATTTTTCGCCATGATTTAAAATGCGCCCCCGTATTTATTGGACATAGGTATAACAATTTTTTATGCTCGCGCTTATTGTACATATCATCTACAAAACGCGAATGAATTAAGTTGAAGGCATCTCCGCAGTGATCTGTATGAAAATGAGAAATAAAAGTCAAATTAATATCTTGTAAATTATAACCATAATCGATCAGGCGTCTAATAATACCATGTCCACAATCTAATAATATTTTATAATTACCAATTTCTAATAAAAAACCAGCCGGATTGCGATCCTTTGTCGGGATCATTGAACCAGACCCTAGAATTGTAAGATTAATATTTTTCATATTTAAATTATAACATGCCGTTCTAAAGCGATAAACTACCTATCAAAATAGCCCTATTTAGGGCTATTTTTAATCTGCGGAGAGGGGGAGATTCGAACTCCCGAAGGGCTTTCACCCTTGCCGCTTTTCGAGAGCGGTGCTTTCAACCACTCAGCCACCTCTCCTGGTTTATTATCTAAGAATTTTCTGGATATCTTTGTCGTTCAAGATGCGATATTTACCCTGAGGCAATCCTCCTAGGCCCAACTCACCAATATTAACGCGCTGTAAGTCAATCACTTTTAGACCCATACCGGCGAATAGACGGCGGATATGTCTTTTCTTGCCTTCACTTAAAGTTACCGCCCAGCGCCCTTCTTCTTTACGAATACTTTTAGCTGTCAGAATCTCACCATCTTCGGAGCGGATGCCATCTTTAGCGCGAGCATAGAGCTCGCGTTCAGATAATTCCATGCGGTCTTCACCGGCAAAACGCACTAAATACTTCTTGTTATGTTCGTAGCGAGGATGGGTAATCTGATTAGCTAGATTACCATCATTGGTTAACAAAATCAAACCGCGACTTTCTTTGTCTAAGCGTCCGGCGATAATCAAGTTGCGATATGGTTCTGGCAAGAGACTGAAAATATTATCTTCTCCGGCAAAATTACGAGTGGTGCAAGTGTAGCCTACCGGTTTGTTAAAGGCAATAACCAAACGAGTGGCTGCCGCTGCATTACTTACCACTTTGCCACGAACTCGCACATCTTCGCTGCCAGTGACCATTGCTCCTAGAGCTGCTAACTCGCCGTCCACTGTCACTTTGCCAGTGCGGATTAGCTGTTCTGCTTGTCGGCGGCTAGCTACACCAGCCTGTGCGAGATATTTAGTTAGATAAATCATAATTTTTATTTATTTTTCAACTTTATGATACCCAATACGGCTATCAACAACCAGAAGAGTATAGCTAAATCATTTTTAAAATAGGGAACATCAACTAAGCCGTGGATAACAATAGTACTCATGGCTCCGATTAAGCCCAGGACTATAGCTCTTAATCTCGGTTCAGTTTTTTTTAGCAAGCGCAGAGCATCGTAGTAGTAGCGGCCAATAAGCCAGACAAACAGAAGGGCACCGTAGAGACCAATTTCTGACCAGAAATTTAGAAAAATATTATGAGGATAGAAGTAGACTTCTACCGGCTGCCAGACTTTTTTCTTATATTCTTCATTCCAGACCACTTTACGATACCAGTCTGGATCATCATTTTTTACAAAAATACCTTCTTGATGAAAGGGGGCGACCGCTGTTTGATAACTACTAAGTCCAGCGCCGCTTATTAAACGTCCAGCCGTTAACATCTGCATAGTTTCTCGCCATTGTTGTTGGCGAATCTGCCCACTTAAATCCATAAGAGTAGCTTTCTTGCTGAGATATTGCCAGGCAGGAGCGTAGACGCTAAAGATAATCATGCTCAGTGTAGCTAGTGCGAGCGCGGCTAAGCGGAGTTTTTTATGGGCGAGCATTGCTACGATAAACGCCGCTCCGGCTAAACCAACCAAGGCTCCTTCGGAGCGAGCAAAGATGATAGCGAGCAGCGAGGCGACTGTAATTAATAGTAGCACTAGTTTCTTGCTGGCTACTAACAGCGAACTGCGTCGAGGATAGCTATAGAACAGAGCGATGAGCAGCGGTATGATGGGGCCTAGATAGAGTCCCACTGCATTAGGATAGGCAAAAACGGAAGTGACGCGACGCTGGGATAACTGGGCCCAAAAATCATTGAAGATGAATAAGCCGGTTAGTTGCTGAAAGATAGCTACACCACTGATTACCATAGCCGATATGGCCAGAGGCCACAGCCATTTTCTTTCCTGACCTTGCCCACGGTTAATGATGACCAGATAGAGCATGATTGGTTCTAAGAAATAGGCTTTAAAAATCCCCAAAGCACTATTGTGAAAACCAGCGACTGCTAAGCCTGCCCAAGCTGCTAATAAGACGCCGATAATTTCCCAGTGATAAGGATATTTTTGTCTGCGCCCCTGCCAGTCTTTTTTCTGTAGTCGCTGCCAAGGACGATTTTGAAAAAACCACGCCGTAAAGACTATGAGAATCATTGCCTCCAACATAGTCATGGGTAGAGGGCCTAGATTGAAGCGTAGTAGGTAAGTAGGCAAGCTCGCCAAAACAATAAAAAGAGCCCAGTCTAGTCGCCAGCTGGCAATGATGGTAAAAAATATCAGGCCGAGGATAAGCAAAATTTCCATATATTTTGATTATAGCATGAATCGGTCGGCGGCCAGTAACTTAGGAGTCAGGATACAAAACCGCCCCGCAGAGGCGTAGCCAAACCGGGGGCGGTCTTAGGAGGTGGTGATAATTATTGGTTGACTCTTTCTACATATTCACCAGTATCGGTGTTGAGACGAATCATATCGCCCTCTTCGATAAACATGGGCACACTGATAATGGCGCCAGTTTCTAACTCTACTTGCTTGTTAACGTTACCAGCAGAATTCCCTTTCACACCCGGAGGAGCGCTGACAACTTTGAATTCCATTTTAATAGGCAAGTCGATGGCTACCGGTTTGCCGTTGAAATAAAGGACATTGACGTCAGTGCCTTCTTTTAAGAATAAGACTTTGTCGCCAATCTCGTCTACATGTAGGTTAAATTGTTCGTAGCTCTCATTGTCCATGAAGTAGGCCTCATCTTTATCTTTGTACATAAAGTTGGCCTTTTTCTTTTCGGTTTCCGCTTCTTCCGCTTTTTCAGCTCCCTGATAAGTTCGTTCCAAGATATTACCGTTGATTAGATTGCGACACTTTACTTTTAAGACGGCGCCACCGCGACCCATCTTATGGTGATCGGTTTTGACAATGACATAGGGCTCATTGTTTAATAGAATCACCTTACCGATTTTGATTTCGTTAAAGTTCAACATAGTTTACGCTGCTTAAAATTTAGAGTGATTATTTGTGGGTTGGGGCGAGTAAGGCCATAACTCTGGCGCGCTTGATGGCCTGAGTGAGCTTACGTTGGTGCCAAGCACAGATGCCGGTACGATCACCTGGTAAAATTTTCATGTAGAAGTTAACAAAGCGGCGTAAAGCACGCACATCCTTGTAGTCTACGTCTAGTTGATTGACGCAATAAAAGCAATCTTTTTGTTTTTTATTATTCATATAATATTTTTTTTGGTCTTTAAATTTTTAGAAAGGAATATTTTCTACGCGGATTTCTTCCTCTTCGTCAGCATTGATAGTCGGCAGTTCTTCGGCCGCAGCTCTAGGATTAGCTTGTCCGGCGTTGAAATTGCCACCACTGAAACCGTCGCTGTTGCCAGCTCGGTCCAACATGATCATATTTTCCGCCACTATTTCCGTGCGGTATCTTTTGACCCCGTCTTGTCCGGTCCAGTCGGTAGTCTGTAAGCGGCCTTCTAGATAGACTTTGGAGCCCTTCTTGAGATATTGACCGCAAATGTCAGCCAGCTTGCGCCAAGCAACAATGTTGTGGAATTCCGTCTTCTTTTGTTGTTGACCGGCATTATCGGTCCAAGTAAGGCTAGTGGCAACACTAAAGGAAGCAACATTTTGTCCAGAAGGAGTGGTGCGCATCTCGGGGTCGCGGGTTAAATTGCCGATAACCATGGCTTTGTTTAAGTTCATAAATTTAGGAACTTAACTTTATAAACGCGCTTATAAAATTAAGCATTTAGTTTATACAAGGTCTTTGGCGTTTAAGATGCCTTCCAACTTTTCGTCTAAGTCTTTGAGCTCGGCTTTGTTGCTGTCATTTTTTTCAGCCTTTACAGCCGGTTTAATCATTTTTTCCTTGACTGTTTTTTCCTCTTTTTTATCAGTCTTAGCAGAGGCTTGGTTCTGCTTTTCTTTGATAGCAGCCCTCTCTGCGTCAGTGACTACAGGGATGCTAATAATCTGGTGTCGTAAAATTTCTTTAGATAGACGCAAATTGCGGTCAATTTTCAGAATAGAAGCTGGCTCCGCGTCAAACTCGCATAAGTTGTAGTAGCCATAGTGATTTTGCTTAATAACATAGGCTAATTTCTTTTTGCCCCAGAATTCACGATAGACAATCTGAGCGCCTTGTTCACTAATAGCTGCTTCTGCTTTAGTGATAATAACTTTAGCTTCATCTTCGGTATAATTGTTGGGAACAATGAAGAGCAGCTCGTAGCGGCTCGGTCCAGAGGCTTTGCTTTTAGACATAATGTAACATGATGAGCTTAAAAACGATGTAAGTTGTACTTAACATTTTTTTAAACCCCTTAATTAAACAAAAACCCAAGTATTCTTCAGAATTTGGGTTTCCTAGGAATACCTTTAATTCCGTTGTTTTAAGGTGACGGAATTATCCTGGCACTAAGGCGAGGATATGGGAAAGATATGTTAAATATTTTTTTGTAATCCCAACTTATCATAAAGCTTGAAAAAAAGCAAGAGTTAGGGCATTATGGATACATATGGATTATGCTTTTATTTTAGGAACGCACCCGTCCTGGTCGGTGGCAGAAATTGCTGCTGTTTTGGGCGAATCTGGCTTGTTTTGGGAAAATGAGCGTATTTTAATTAAAAAAGATGCCAGCTTGGCGGCCGAGAGCTTGATTAAACAGTTGGGAGGCACTCTCAAGATTGGCGCAATTGAAGCTTTTGTTCCCATTAACACGCCCTTCCCGCAATTAGCTAAGCAATGCGCTCGACTCTTGGTGGCTAAAGGCTCGAGAGGAGAGGGTAAATTAGTGTTTGGATTGTCTGATCACGGCGTGGGCGGTCGTTTCGCTGCTGATAAGCTGGGTTTACAGATTAAGAAAGAGCTTAAGGTTCTGGGTATTTCCTCACGTCTCGTTACTAGTAAGGAAAAAGAATTATCTAGTGTAGTAGTTGGTCAGAATAAGTTGTTAAGCAAAGGAGCGGAATTAATTTTTTTCCGGCATGGTCAAGATTTATTTATCGTGCGCACCCTAGCGATTCAGCCTTATAAAGATTTATCGCGACGTGACTTCGGCCGGCCGGCACGCGATGATCATTCGGGTATGTTGCCACCTAAGTTGGCACAAATCTTGATTAATTGCGCGGGGGCGCATAGTCGCCAAGACCTGCTTTTAGATCCTTTTTGCGGTTCAGGTACAATTATTACTGAAGCCATGTTGCTGGGTTATGAAAATCTTTTAGGCATTGATTTGTCCGAAAAGGCTGTTAAAGACAGTCGGGTTAATGCTGAATGGATCAGAGAATTATACGGGTTAACCATGAAACCCAAATTTCATCTCAAGAACGCTACCCGTTTGCATCAGTTTTTAAAGCCCAATAGCGTTGATTTAATTGTGACGGAGCCTTATCTTGGGCCGCAACGCGGTCTTAATGATATAGAAGCAGTTAAATCGGAATTACAGACTCTCTATACTCAAGCTTTGAATAATTTTTATCAGATTCTGAAGCCAGGCGGAAGGGTGGCAATGGTGTGGCCCGTGTTTTTTGGTCATGAATTTATTAAGCCAGCCCTGGATCAGTGGCGACAAATTAAAGCAGTGCCGGAAAAGTTTGCTCATTTACCCTGGGTGCAGTTAAGTTATCGTGATACCATCTTATATCATCGTGAAGGCCAGCGAGTGTGGCGAGAACTAATAATTTTAGAAAAATAATTATATGGGGGTAATTGATAGGTTGCCGGTAGGGGGTGATAAATTTCATGCCACTGGCGGTTCTAGCAGTTTTAAAGACAAGCTCAAATCAGCTATTAAATATAACAGCTCTTTACGCTCTTTATCTGATAATCAAGAGTCTATTATTAAAGCAGTGCGCAAATACGAAAGCTTGATTCGCGAAGGCAAATTTGGTGTTAGTCAGCGTAATTCGGCTTTGCGTCAGATTAGCAAAGAAGCGCCCCTAAGTTCTCCTGCTAAGAATACAGTTAAAAAGATGTTAGCCCATCTAGGCAAAAGCCAGCCGGTGGCAAGGCCACGGATAGTGCGCGCTTTAGATGATAATAAGCCTCTAGAAAAAGCACATTTAGCCGGTCAAACAACTTTAGTCAATAACTCGGGCTTAAGTGGTGTGGCCTCACCTAATCTGCCCGGGCCAGTTAATCGTCCGTTTGTATCTATTTCTCAGGTTCGTGAGCGTGCCGACAATCATGGTTTAGCTAGTGGCCCTAAAAGCGCTAGTCATTCATCGATGATGCCGTTGGCTAAATAATAGTTTAATGAATTGCTAATAAAAAATCCGACTTTGCAGCCGGATTTTTTTTATCTCAATTTATCTATTGACTAGAAAATTGCAAACGTCACCATCTTGGACGATATAATCCTTACCTTCAGTCCGAATTAATCCCTGTTCTCTGGCTTTAGACTCGCTGCCTAGGGTTACCAGTTGTTGCCAATTGATCACCTCTGCTCGGATAAAACCCTTGATAAAATCGGTGTGAATGACGCCGGCAGCTTCTGGTCCTTTAGTTCCATGTTTAATAGTCCAGGCTCTGGTTTCGTCTGGGCCGGTGGTAAAGAAAGTATCTAAACCCAGTAGTTTATAGGAGGTTGAAATCAGTTTGTCTAAACCGCTTTGCTTTAATCCTAATTCTTGGATGTATTCTACTTGTTCCTCTTCTGGTAGGGCGGCAATTTCTGCCTCCATTTTGACATTGACCGCAATTACCTCTCCGTCCATTTCACCCAAGTCTGGTAAGTTGTCTAAATCATCGGCATTTAAGAGATAAATAATAGGTTTGATGGTAAGCAGATTTAAGCTTCTTACAAAAGGCCACTCTTCTTCCTCAAACGAGAGCGCTCTAGCCGCCAGACCAGCCTCTAGATGTTGGTAGATTTTATCCAGTATGGCTGTTTGCCAGATTAATTCTTTATTACCACTGCGACTTTCCTTGCGTGTTTTATCCAATCTTTTTTCTATACTGCCTAAATCAGCCAGAATTAGCTCTAAATTGATAGTTTCTTTGTCGGATTTGGGATCGACTGCCCCGCTTACATGGATAATATTTTTGTCTTGAAAATTACGTACCACTTCGCAGATAGCGTCACATTCACGTATGTGAGCAAGAAATTGATTGCCTAGACCCTCTCCCTTGCTAGCGCCAGCGACTAGTCCGGCGATATCGACAAACTCAATAGCGGTAGGGATAATCTTGGCCGGTTTAGACACTGCTGCGAGCTGTTCTAAGCGCTTATCCGGCACTTTAACCACTCCCACGTTAGGATCAATGGTGCAGAAAGGGTAATTAGCCGCTTCCACGCTTTTTTTGGTGAGGATATTGAATAGGGTTGATTTGCCGACGTTAGGCAAACCAACGATGCCGATAGATAGGGGCATAGGGTTTAACTAAAGATTTATTAGACTACTACTTATTTATCAGGTTTAGAGGGAAAAAGCAATTAAGGTGAGTTATTTTGTTAAATAAAAAGGAGCCCAGAACGGGCCCCTCTTTATAAAATATATAAAGTATATAAATAATAGGCCAACGTCTGAGCTCCAATCCTAGCTTCTTTGTTTTAAAGAATAATCGCCAGGATTATTTAGAGCTTCTGCTAGTTTTAAAGCTTTATTCTCTTACCAATTCTTTGCAGGGATGTTTATTTTAATTGATTTTGCTAATTTTCAGATAAAAGCTTGATAAAATTTCTTTTTTAGACTCTATTAAGCTTTCTTCTTCTTTTTGATTAGCACGTTTCCTGCTCCTTGAGCTATTTTTAGCTCTTCTTTACCGTACTAGCGCCGGTAGTAATCAAGAGATTAGTGTAGAGAACTTTATTTAACTATTAATATTATAGCATGTATCTGGGGATAAGGCAAGACTTAGTGATATTTTCTAGCAAACATTAGATATATTGTCTAATAATAGCAAAAATATGAGGTATTTATTTATTTTAAGTCTAGACTTTTCTGGACTAAAATTAAATTTTTATACACAGAAAACACAAGTTATCCACAGATATTTCACTTTAATTTAAGGTCGTAATTACTTAAAAAGGCTTTAGTCTAGCATATATTAGACTAAAGCCTTTTTATTTTTATTGAGGCTCGAGTGGGAGTCGAACCCACGAATGGCAGTTTTGCAAACTGCAGTGTTAGACCACTTCACCATCGAGCCAGTTGAATATCCATATTTTAAAGGATTGGCAGTAAAAAAGCAACTACTTGACTACATTTTTAAATCGCAACGTGCACGCAAGCGCTGATAAGGCAAAAAAGCAGCTTCTTTTTTCTTATAATAGCTAAAATATCCGGCAGCAGCAATCATGGCGGCATTGTCGGTAGTATATTGTTTTTCAGGTAGAAATAACTTTATTTTTGGTAATTTTAGAGCTATTTGTTCCTTCAGTTGTTGTCTGAGCGCCGTATTGGCCGCTACTCCGCCAGCTAGAATAATGCTACGGGGATTAGTAGACTTAGCTGCTTTCAAAGTTTTGTGGATCAACGTCTCGATGACTGCTTGTTCAAAGGCAAAACAGTATTCGTCTAGACGCTGGCGCCACTTAGCATCTTTTTGTAAGTGGTATAGTAGGGCGGTTTTTAGTCCTGAAAAAGAAAAGTCCAAATCAGGTGAATTTAGCATAGGCCGTGGCAAGATAATGGAGCAATTCCGTCCGCTCTCTCTAAAAGCTTGGGCGTGTTGGGCGATGATGGGGCCGCCTGGGTAAGATAAGCCTAACATCTTAGCCGCCTTATCATAAGCCTCACCAGCTGCATCGTCGCGAGTTTCGCCGATAATTTTAAACTGGTAGTGCTCGTTCATTAAAATCAAGTTACTATGTCCGCCGGAAACAACTAGGGCCAGCAAGGGGAAACGAGGAGTTATTGGGGTATTAATAAAATTGGCGTAGATATGACCAATAATATGATGAACGGGAATAAGTGGCTTATTCCACACCAAGGCTAACGCTTTAGCTGTTTCTACGCCAGCGATTAAAGAGGTGATAAGACCAGGTCCTTGGGTGACGGCAATCGCCTTAAGTTGTTTTTTGGTAATACCGGCTGTTTTTAGCGCCGTCTCTATAGTGGGCAGGATATTTAACACGTGTTCACGTGCAGCAATTTCAGGAATAACCCCGCCATATTGGGCGTGGATATCAATTTGAGAAGCAATTACGTTGCTCAAAATTTTGGTTTTTTGTCCAGAGCCTATCAAGACGGAAGCGGCGCTTTCGTCACAACTACTCTCAATTCCTAAAATATACATATATAGATATTGTAAGGTTTTTTAAAATAAAGGCAATATTAGGTAATAGTAGACGAACAAAACCTGTAACACAATTTGACAAAGAAAAAAAATATCTATACAATATTTTTGCAATTAAGAACGCTTTAGTTTCTTATTTTTTTATCTTGGTCCCTTCGTCTAACGGTTAGGACACCAGGTTTTCATCCTGGTAACAGGGGTTCGACTCCCCTAGGGACTACACATAAAAGAGAACGAGTTAATCTCGTTCTTTTTTTGTCATTTTAATACAACGGCGGAGGTGGTTGCTCGCTCTGTTTCTATAGATACTAAGTCTTAGGTTTTATTATCCTCCGCTAGTTTTAACACTACAACTATTCAAAAGTCTCAAGCATTGCGCCGCTAATTGTTTACGCTATTATTATATTAAACAGATAACCCATAATTATAATGCCGACAGTAGTAATGCCAAAAAATATTGTTAATAGTTGCCAGCGCATTACTTTTTTTAAGATTAGGGCTTCAGGAATAGAAAGAGTCACAATAGCTGTCATGAAGGCCAAAACTGTGCCAAGAGGGGCGCCTTTTCCAATCATTACTTCCATTATCGGAAGCACGCTAACAGAATTAGCGTAGATGGGGGCGCCGAGCAATACGGCCATAGGTACAGTCCACCAGGCTTTTACGGAAAGATAATGCTCAACCAAACTACTTGGCACAAAACCATGAATAATAGCGCCAACGCCAACCCCCAAAACTACATAAGGAAAAATCTTCTTAGTAATACTCACACTGTCTTGCCAAAAATAAACGATTAATTGCCGGGCACTTATTTTTTTACCTCTCTCGTCTATTTCAATTTGCGTGCGAGATTTAAACTTCAATAATTCTGGAATGACATATTTTTCAAGCTTAAGCTTCTGTATTAACATGCCTCCTAATATCGCAATAGCCAGGCCAAACAAGTTATACAAAATTGTAACTTTTAATCCGAACATGGCGGGAAACAAATAAATAGAAGCCTCGTTAATAAGCGGAGAGCTAATTAAAAAAGCAAAAGTAATTCCTAGAGGTATGCCCGCTCCCATGAAGCCTATAAATAAAGGTGTTGATGAACACGAACAAAATGGTGTAATTATTCCCAAAATTGCTGCTATTAGATAGTTTACGCCAAGCCAACGCTTTTTAGTTAAAATAGTTCGCGCTTTTTCTATGGGGAAGTAGTAACGTGTGATTGCCATTATGTAATTAATCACTATCAAGAGTAGTCCTATTTTAATCGCATCGTATACAAAAAAATTAATCGTACCTCCAAAATAAGATTCTTTGTCCAGTCCCGTTATATTATTTATAATGTCTGCAAATAATTGTATTGGGTAAAATATATTCATATTAACACTTGTTAATTTGAGTGTGGGTGTCGCGCACTGGGCTAGCCGAGTCTTGTTTGTAGGAGGAAATGATCGTTTTTATTTGTTCTAGATTAGGTAATTGGCCCATTAAGACCACTTTATTATTAATAATTAAAACAGGGCTAGACATTAGACCGAGCTCAATAATCTTTCGAATATCAGATATATACTCCGCGCCGACTTCAATATTTAATTGATTTAAAGCTGTTTGCGTGAGATTAAACAACCTTTTGCAGCTCGGACAACCAGATCCTAAAACCTGGATGCTGTTAATTTTATTGCTCATATTTTTTTAAAAAATTAGTTAGTAACGAATTATATTTTTTAAAAATTGTTGGGTTAATAGAGTAGTAATTTCTCTTCCACTCTGGTCTAATTGTTAATAGGCCAAAATTCAGCATAATTTTTAGATGGCTAGAAACAAGATTTTGAGATAAATTTAGGTTGGGATATATTTCACAAACACAACGCTGCCTATCTTTCAGTAGGCACAAGATTCTTAAACGATTATCATCGCCAATAATTCTCAAAAACTGAGCCAGATTTTTATACTCCAGTGTTAATTTTTTATTAGTGCAGCATCTCGGCTTCATATAATTATATAATCAATTTATATTGATATGATAGTCTCTTTAAACAACTTCGTCAAACAATTTATTGTGATTTTTTGCTTTTTTAGAGAGAGATTGTTATATTTATGAATATGATAGATTCCATATCAGCAGACCAAGGGTTAACTAAAGTCTCCTTTGTGCGCTTGCGACAAGGCGATAAAATTTTGTTATTGCAAGAGGGTGGTCGTTTGGCATTGGGAACTTGGTGCTTTCCAGGTGGGCACGTTGACGCTGGCGAGTCTTTTGAACAGGCAGCTATCAGAGAGGCTTTAGAGGAGAGTGGATATCAGATTAAGCTTGGTCCCAGTCTCTATCATGGCATTATCACCAAAGAGGAGTATAAGGGGTCTAGAAACGATACTAGCCAAGTAGAATTAGTAATTTTCGAAGGTTATATTATTGGCGGTGAGTTAAAACGGGACGATCAAGCCTTAGATTTGCGCTGGTTTGATCAGCAAGAGGTAATTGGCTTGACGTTACGCTGGAACTTTTTGCATAATCTAATTTAGTTACGTTAATCTAAGCTTAATCAACTTGGAAAGTTAATTATCATTAACGGCTCAATGAAGCCGTTTTTTATTAAATTTGACCCAGCGGCCAACAATTGTCATAGTAGATAGAGTGCTAATTTAAATTTATGACTAAAAATAATATTTACGATGATAACTTTTTTCGTCGCCAGGTCGATGGCTCTTATGCTTCAGCTCAGATTATTGTGCCCTTAATCCAGCAGATCATTAATCCGGAGAGCGTGGTAGACCTTGGTTGCGGTCTAGGTACCTGGCTAAAAGTCTGGCAAGAACGAGGGGCTAGTATAATTTTAGGTGTAGATGGTGATTATATTGACCGCGCCAAGCTTTATATAGACCATCATAATTTTCTCAGTCATGATTTAGTTACACCTTTAAATTTAGGCAGACGTTTTGATTTAGCCTTAAGTTTAGAGGTGGCTGAACATTTGCCGGCAACTAAAGCTGATAGCTTCATTACTAATCTGGTAGATTTGGCGGATGTGATTGTTTTTAGTGCGGCGGTGCCAGGCCAAGGCGACGTCGGCATTGGTCACGTTAATGAACAGTGGCCAGAATACTGGCAGGCCATATTTAAACAGCATGGTTATGTCTTATTAGATCCTTTTCGCGACGCAATTTGGCACGATGAACGCGTGGCGTGGTGGTATCGACAAAATATCTTACTGGCCGTTAAACGAGGGTTATTAACCCGGCCCAATTTTAAATATTTGCCCGTTTACATTCCCGACCAGCGCTTAATTAATCGTGATATAAAGATATGATAATTATTGGTAATGGCCCGGTATAAGTAGTCGCTTTGGCTACTTATTTTTATTATTAGCCAATCTTAACCCTAAAGTGCATATATTGACATAATTTATAAAAAATGATATAATAATTTGTTGCCTGATATTGGGCAAATTCTTTAAAAAATGAATAAAATGAAAAAGTCGTTGTTAATCAGCATTAAACTGTTGTTGGCCGTACTTTTTCTTTATAATATTGGTTTTTTCGCTCTATTTTCTCACTTAGAAGATGGCCCTCAGCCGCCTATAAAGGCGGACGGAGGCAAGAGCGATATCCAGTATTTACAGGAAAAAGTGCAGCGTGCTCAGAGTTTGGGCGCCGCCTATGGACCAGAGGAGTATTTTGCCGATTTAACGGCCATTAGACTAAAAGAACAACAAAACGACTTTGATCGTTTCGCTGTTCTGGCAGTTAGCTCCTCGGTTAATCAATTATTATCTACTTTTGACGCTAACGTAAAAGCAGCGCGGCGTAATTTATCTGAGACTGAATACAATCTCTTTATGCAACGCTTGTCGCAAGCTCGGCAGCTTAGTCAAGAGACTCTTGATCCTGGCTGTACCCAGCGCGTATTAGCTGATCAGGCTCGTCGCCAAAGCCCCGGCTATTGGCAGCAGGTAGTGATGATAGTTTTAACCTGGTTGGCCGGATTCTATGTTAAGAATCTGCCGCTAGCCTTCATCCTACTTTGGATATGGTGGTATCAAGATAAGAATAAATTGGGAATTAACAACCCCCTGAGTTTTCTTATCTGTCTCACTTTCTATCCAATAGTAATTATGCGTACTTGGTATCAAATTTGGCACGAAGGCGTCAGAACTTTTGCTTTCAGAGTAGAGCGGCAACGGAGAGAAATAGATATTTTTTCCTTGCTTTCTGCAAATGAATTGGCAGAAGTGAGCCGGTTTGCTCATAGCCGTATCAGTCTCACTGATTATCGACAAGAGTTAGATCAGCGCGGTTTGTCTCGTCGTCACGCTCTATTGCCAGTCATGATGGTTGTTACCATCGCCTTGCTTATTCCGTCGCTAGCCTCTGCCACTACCATCGTTGATGATAATATTGTCAGCGTACCATCAGTGTCAGTCTCTATAGCGGATAGCAATAGCTCTCCACCGACTTTGCAGTCGGAGTGGGATTGGTCGGCACCAATGTTGCCGCCAGCCTTAATTTCTATTGCCCCTGAGTCCAGTTTGATGACGCTAGTTGCTTCATTAACTCCAGGCCTGTTACCAGGATATCAGCGCTCGTTGGACCCGGTACCTCTATTTAATTAATACTTGTCGCCTGGCGACTTCAGTATACTTAGTGAGGTCACCAAATTTACCGTATTCAGTATTAATTAAAAACAAAGAGATAATGAAAAAAATAGAAGTTGCGGTGTATATGATCATCGCTATGATTGCCAACTCCTTAGCTTTCGGTCAAAACGTGAACCTGGAAAGTACTGTAAAAATCGACACCAATGTGTCTGAAGTTTCTGTACAACGGCTTGAAGTTGTTGCAGAAAAATGGAACCTCAAGTACGACTATAAAAAGTACGGAGCAGATGTGCTGGGACTTACTCTCCCAGATCTCTACTCAGATTCAACGACCACCGTCAGTGCCATGCTGGTCAAGATGGGTGATAACAATAATAAAGACCAGTATATCGCTGATGTTTGGGCAACCAAACAGTATGGCGATTACAGCGTTTTGTTGGAAGTTGGGCGCATGATTAGTCCCGCTGCTGTCCCCTGGGACTATGCAGGTACCAGAGTTGCCAACCGGTTGTTTACAGCCGAAGTTTACGCCTTGGGCTATCATTCATTTCACGAACAGTGGAACAAGGAGGATGCCCTGATGGCTTGGGTGGCCTTTCATCCCAAACACGCCTTCGTGTCCTTGGGCGTCTCCGATGATCAATATTGGGCCTTTGCTGGCACTAAGAATTTAAAACACTTTGGTAGTTTTACTTTCTTAAACTGGAAGCCCAATGGAGATTATTGGTTCCGCAGCCAAGCCGGTTTTGGGGAGATAAATCAGGGATTTTTCTCTCAGGAATTATATATTGAAGCTACCAGTTACATGGTGGTGCCAATTTTTTTCTATAAACATTTTTCGCCGATAAGCACCAAAGGTACTTATGCGGTGAAATTTGACAGCCGGCGTACAGGCAGCCTTACCAATCACGAGCTCATTATGAGCAAAAAGATTGGCACTAATAATTTAGCGGCTGCTATAGGTATTAATGGTGAGCAACAGGGGTCAAACCTCAGATTCGCTCCCTCGTTTGAGGTCTACAAAGACTTCAAGACTGAGCATGGTCGTATAATCTTGGAACTGAGATATGATTTACTCTACAACGCATTTAGTGCGTACACGATAGTCAAGTTCTAAAACCCTTCGTTTATACGTAGGACAAGCTGCAATTTCACCATTGCAGCTTTTTTATAGGCTTGTCTTTGTTTGCTCCTTCGCTAAAAAGGAGTTAAAATAGGGGTAGGTTTAACTACTAAATTTATGGCTCAGGTTCCTAAAATCGGTCTAGCTTTGGGTAGCGGTGGCTTTCGCGGTTTTGCTCATATCGGCGTGATCCAAGTGTTGCAAGAAAATGCGATACCCATTGATTACGTTAGTGGCGCTTCTATCGGGGCCTTAGTGGGTGCTTATTTTTCTGTTTATACCGATCTTAGTTTATTGGAAACGGAAATTGTCATGAACAAAAAGTATAAACTGCCGGCCTTATTTGACTTTGGCTTTCGTGGCGGTTTTGTTTCTGGTAAAAAATTCGAACTTTTTTTGCAACGCATGTTACAGCAAAAAACTTTTCAAGATTGCCGTGTGCCTTTGCAGATTGTCGCTACTGATCTAATTAGCGGTCAAGCTCATATCATTAAGTCTGGTTCACTAGTTAGCGCTGTTAGAGCTAGCACTTCTTTGCCCTTAGTCTTTGAGCCATTTAAAGACAAGGGTCGCTTATTAGTTGATGGTGGCTTAAGTAATCCGGTACCGGTTAGTATTTTAAAAGATCAGGGAGCAGATAGAGTGATTGCTGTTAATTTATACCATCAACATGAATTTATCGGTCATCACTTTTCTTTTTCTGCCATTGCTATTCGTTCCGCACAAATTGGTTTGCACAATTTAGCCAGTTATTCCTTAAGTTCAGCTGATGTGTTACTTAATCCGGATACTTCAGCCTTTATCCAGGCTAATCAGTATAAAAAATATTTTGATCCCGATCTCGCTCGAGCCTTAATTGACGTTGGTCGTCGTGAGGCTAAGCGCGCCTTGCCGGCTATCAAAAAAATGTTATTGTCTTAAAAATGGGATTTCATCCCATTTTTGTCAGCATTTTTTTCTTTATCCGTGGTATAATAGTAATATGCGTTATAAATTTTATACAACTTCACAAAAGGCTTGGGACGGCATCATAGCTTCTATCGATAGCGCTAAGGTTTCTATTTATATTGAAATGTACATCTTTTTAGATGATACCAGACAGACGCATGATTTTGTTGGCAAGCTTAAGGAGAAAGCAGTTGCCGGGTTGGAAGTAGTTATCATTGCTGATGCCTACGGCAGTTCAGGTTTAAAATCAGCCACGGTAGCGGATTTAAAAGCAGCAGGCATTGAATTTATATATTTCTCTCGTTGGCTGAAGAGAACTCATCGTAAGTTGATAATTATTGATAATCGTTTAGCTTTTTTTGGCGGTGTTAATATTGAAAATAAGATTAGGAACTGGCAGGATTTACATATCCGTTTACGAGGCAGAGTGCTCAAGCCTTTACTGCGCTCTTTCGCATATACCTATCAGCAGTGTGGTGGTAAAAATGAGCATATTTTAAAACACAGCCGTTTGCCTTTAGTAAAAAAAATTAAGTCTTGGGTGATTGATACTTGGGAGTTTGGTGATAAGCAGTATAATTTAAATGACTATTATCGTCAGAAATTAGCTGAAGCGGTTACTTCTATTAAAATCGTTACCCCGTATCTACTTCCTCCTCGCTGGCTAATGGCCTCTTTAGATGATGCGGTTAGAAGAGGTGTTAGGGTTGAGATTATTATTCCTGAAGATACGGATATTAAGTTTTTAAATAAAATCAATCACTTCAATGCTGCTCGCTTAGCTTCGGTGGGAGTTAAGTTTTATTTCACGCCTGCGATGAATCATGCCAAAGTGATGTTAATAGATAACAGAGAAGCCTTAGTTGGTTCGCAAAATTTAGATATTCTCTCTTTTAATTTTAATTTAGAAATCGGTGTTTTCTTTGAGCAAAAACAGGCGGTGGCTGAGTTAGAAAAAATTATTAGTCGCTGGCAAGCAAGTGCTCGTCAGTCCGATTTGAGTTTTAAGCGTTTAGGCTGGCATCGTCGCTTGTTAATGTGGTTTTTTCGCCTCTTCTTTCCTTTTTTCTAAGTAATCTTTTAGTTGTTTGGGGAGCTTAATGGCTCCCTTGTTTTTTTGCTTATTTGCGTGTATAATGAACACTATTCAAAAATCATTTATTTACCTTTCCATGCTTGAAAATAATATCAAAATCCGTGGCGCTCGTACTCATAATTTAAAGAGCGTCAATTTAGATTTGCCGCGTAATCAATTGATTGTAATTACGGGGCTATCTGGTTCCGGCAAGTCTTCTCTAGCTTTTGACACTATTTATGCTGAGGGACAAAGACGTTACGTAGAATCATTGTCTGCCTATGCTCGCCAATTTGTTGGCTTAATGGATAAGCCAGATTTTGATTTGATTGAAGGCTTGTCTCCGGCGATTGCCATTGATCAGCGCACTGTAGGTAATAATCCTCGTTCTACGGTAGGGACTGTTACGGAAATTTATGATTATTTACGTTTATTGTATGCTCGTGTCGGTTGGCCTTATTGCCCACATTGTCATACTCGCTTAAAAAAGACGGAAAAATCAGCCAGTAATAAGAGTAAGAAAAAGGCACTGAATCCTTATCCCTATGCCTGTGCTAGTTGTAGTTTTGTTTTGCCAGAGTTAGAGCCTCGTCACTTTTCTTTTAATTCTAACTACGGAGCCTGTTCTCATTGCGGTGGACTGGGCACAAGGACAGAAATAGATCCTGAGTTGGTGTTTAACCTCAGGTTGAGTTTGTTGCAGGGCGCTATTAAACCATTGGCTCATGCCAATCTGAGTCAAAATAGTAGTCTGTTCCTACAGCTAAAATCTTTAGGTGACCGTTATGACTTTACTTTGGAAACACCCTTGGGCACACTTAACGCTGGCCAACGTGCTGCCATTTTAAATGGCGATAAGCAATGGGAGGGGTTAAACGCCGAACTGTTGTCTCGTTATGAAGAGACAAAATCTAATTTTGTTAAGCAAGAGATTGAAAAGTGCATGCGCTTAGCTGTTTGTCCGGCTTGCGCCGGCGCGCGTCTGCGCCCAGAATATTTAGCTGTAAAAATTAAAAATTTGAATATTGAAAGCTTGGGTCAAAAGACAGTAGACGTTCTGCGCCCTTTATTGTCTGAGTGGTTAGAACAAGGTGCTTGGAACGGCGCTCAAGCTATTGTGCAGCCGATTTTAAAAGAAATTGTAAAAAACTTGGAATTTTTAGAGCGAGTTGGTTTATCCTATCTGACACTTAATCGCCCAGCGGCTAGTTTATCAGGCGGTGAGGCCCAGCGTATTCGATTGGCAGCTCAAGTTGGCTCAACTTTAAGTGGCGTACTCTATGTTTTGGATGAACCTTCAGTTGGCCTCCATCAACGTGACAATGATAAATTAATTACCATGCTGAAGAATCTGCGAGATAATGGTAATACTGTTATTGTAGTTGAGCATGATGCGGCGATGATGCAGGCGGCTGATTATTTAGTTGACGTTGGCCCCGGTGCAGGCGAACATGGAGGAAAAATTCTGTTTGCCGGCTCTCCTTCTGACATTAAGGATTGTCGCCAGTCTTTGACCGGTGCTTATTTGTCAGGCGCTAAGTCTATTTTAAACCGTGATTCTTTTCGTTCCGGCAATGGTCAATTCTTATCAGTTATTGGTGCTACTGAGCATAATTTGAAAAACATTGACGTGCACATTCCTCTGGGCAAACTGGTGGCTATTACCGGCGTGTCCGGTTCTGGCAAGTCCACGCTCATGTCTGATATTTTAGCTAATGCTTTGAATAAGAAGTTTTATCGGGCAAAAACAGAGGTTGGTTCTCATCGCGAGCTTAAAGGCTTGGAACATATTGATAAAGTTATTGATATTGATCAGTCTCCGATTGGTCGCACGCCACGATCTAACCCTGCCACCTATACCGGCCTATATACATATATTCGTGATTTGTTTGCCGAACTGCCAGAAGCGCGTTTGAAGCGTTTAACCCCTGGTCACTTTTCTTTCAACGTTGCCGGTGGTCGCTGTGAACGCTGTGCTGGCGATGGCATGATTAAGGTGGAAATGCAGTTTCTCAACGACGTTTATTTAACTTGTGAAGCCTGTCATGGTCAGCGTTTTCAGCAGAAGATTTTAGATATTAAGTACAAAGACAAGAATATATACGATGTTTTAAATCTAACCGTCAGCGAAGCTTTAGATTTTTTTCACGATCAATCAGCTTTACGCCAAAAATTAAGCACATTGGACGAGGTGGGTTTAGGCTATATTCATTTGGGTCAATCAGCTACTACTTTTTCCGGCGGCGAAGCTCAGCGCATTAAATTAGCTACGGAATTATCGCGTCGGGCTACTGGTCGCACGCTCTATATTTTGGATGAACCTACTACCGGTCTTCATTTTGCCGATATTGATCGCTTGCTCAAGGTTTTAAATATGCTGGTCGATCAGGGTAATACCGTGTTAATTATTGAGCATAATCTTGATGTAATCAAAGCGGTTGATTGGGTAATTGATCTTGGCCCTGAGGGCGGAGCAAGGGGTGGGAGAATAGTTGCCGCTGGTACTCCACGAGATATTATTAGCGCTACGGACAGCGTCACCGGTCAATATTTGCGCGAGTTATTTATCTAAGCTTGTTTTTTGTATATTAAAATCCCTCCAGTTTTACGGAGGGATTTTTTGATTTATTCTCAGAGTGTGTTCAATATTTTTAGTTCCAATTTATCATTATCAGTATCTAAGACGGCAAAACTGGCCGGATAAATAAGTCCACCTAGATTTCCAGGATTGGCATAAATTATTCCATTTTCATTACTAATCCAGGGTTTGTGAGTATGACCGTAAAAGAGATATTTAAGATTAGGATGTTCTCTGAGCAGTGCTTGTTTATAGGCTGGTTCGTGGATAAGGCCAATTTTTTGGTCGGCTATAGTGGTTTGTCCGTAGCGACCAAGAAAATGTAAACGCGGCATTTTATCAGTGTCAGCCTTTGTATATAATTCAGCATTGCCAGCAATCATAAAGATGTCGCCAGAGAATTCCTGAACAATTTTTTTTAAAGTGTTGACGCTCGTCAGATCACCACAGAAAAGCAGGGTGGAGACACCCTGCTGTTGTAGATATTTGTGGCAGCTTGCCCAATTGGCCAAGTTATCATGTAGATCGGAGGCAATAGCTATTAACATAGTTTATTTGTCCTTGCGTAAACGTATTTCATAGGCCATTTGTTCTAGTTTACGCAAATGCCCGCGAGCCTGGTCATATTTAGTGCGGAGATATCCGGTTAAATCAAAATCTAACAGACTGTTCATAATTTCTTCAGCCTTATCTTTCATTTCAGCCACGCTCTCATATTTACCTTTGGCGGCACGGTTGGTGGCAAGGCGTACCATTTCTCCGATAAGATCACAGAATCCACCCAAGTAGCTATCATAACCTAGATGTAAGCCCTTAATCGGAGTTATCTTCTTGCCTGCAACCACCGCAGCTAAAGTTTTTGCTTCTACATACTCTTCCGCCGCAGCGTGATAAGCGCCTTCTTCACGCAGTCTAGTGGGACCAAAATCTTTTTCCATCTTTTTTAAGATAGTCTCCATACTAATTAGCTTTTCTTCTGCGCTTTCTAATTCTTCTCTTTGGAGGGCAAAAATAGTCTTCTTGGCCTGAAAGAGAACATCATTGGAGCGACTAATAATTTGTCTTCTTTCTTGTTCACGTTGGCGATAGTCGGTTTTAAGTTTACTGACGAATCCGGTATTAATCATAAAAGTAGTCTTTATTATGGCCGGCAGAATTTGAGCTTCCGGCAGGTATTTATAAATAATTTAGATGACACGAAATACTTCTTCTAAGCTAGTCTCTCCAGCTAGAGCCTTTAAAATTCCATCTTGAGCAATAGTAACAGTGCCATTTTTGATAGCCTCCTGTTCGATATCATAATCATTAGTGTCTTCGTGTTGTATTAGTTTCTGTATAGATTGACTGGTGGCGATAGTTTCGTAGAGACCAACGCGGCCTTTATATCCTAATTGCTTGCATTGGTCACAGCCGGTACCACGATAGAATTTTAGTTCTTTAGGAATTTTGATATCTTTGTTATTAATGCTATTAAGTATTTCTTGGGCGCGCTGCAGAGCTTCGGCGCTAGGGGTATCTATTGTTTTGCAGTGCGGACAGATGCGACGGGCTAGGCGTTGCCCGATAGAGAATTCAATCGCGTTGGCTAAAGAAGATTTTTCTACTCCTAAACCGGCGAAGCGAGAAATGGCTCCAGCTGCACTGTTGGCGTGAATAGTTGATAGTACTAAGTGGCCGGTTTGCGCTGCTTCAATCGCAATTTTAGCAGTTTCTTCGTCTCTAATTTCACCAATCATCATGATATTAGGGTTTTGGCGTAGCAGGGAGCGCATGGCGGCGGCAAAAGTATAGCCATGCTCGGTATCTATCTGAGTTTGCATGACTCCCGGTAGTTGGTATTCAATCGGGTCTTCTACAGTGATAATTTTGACATCGGATTTATTCAGTTTGTTTAAAATCCCGTAAAGAGTTGTTGTTTTACCTGACCCTGTTGGACCGGTAGTGATAATAATACCCTTAGTTTTAGTTATAGCTTGGTCTAGTGCTTTTTTGGCGACCGAGGTGATGCCAAGTTTTTCTAAATCTAGAGAGGCGGCTGAATTGGACAGCAGACGCACTACGATAGTTTCTCCGTAGCCGCCGGAAATTATTGATAAGCGGCAGTCTATTTTGCTGGCAGGTAAATAAATACTGAAGCGTCCATCTAAAGTCGCCCTTTTAACATTAGTGGCAAAGCCGGCCAAAATCTTCATTTCTGACAAAATGGGCAAATAACTAGTTTTAGGTAAATCTAAAATGTCATGCATGACACCGTCAATGCGAAAGCGGACCTTAACGCCGTTTTCAATCGGTTCAATATGAACATCCCCGGCATCGCTAGCGCTCGCCATACTCATAATCAACTTGATTAATTCTTTAGACGGTACGTCACTAAGATTAATAGCTTGCCCCACTTTGGTAATGATAGCTTGGGCGCGACCATATTCTTCTGCTGTAATTTTGACACCACGACCAATGGTTTGGGAGATAACAATATCATACAGCTCGTCTACATAGTCAAAATTACCGATTACACGATAGACTTCTTCTAGGGAAGTGATGCCTTCAAGACATTTCAGTACTCCATCTTGCAACATGGTGATCATGCCGTTTTCAATGGCTTGCTGCAAGATTTTAAAGGATGGGGCCTTGTCAATAGTTAGTTGTTTAAGGTTGTCGTCCATGGTGAAGATTTCGTAGATACCTAAGCGCCCTTTATAACCAATAAAATTACAATGCTCGCAGCCAGCGCCTGCTCGGTACATGGTCGGCAGCTTAGAAGGAATATTAATATTTGCCTTGGGCGAAATGACCGCTAAAATTCTTTGCACTTTTTCTATCTCATCAGTATTTAATGGATGTTCTACTCGGCAGTGTGGGCAAAGTTTACGTACTAGACGTTGGCCAATTACAGCATTAATAGACGGTACCAAGAAATATGGTTTAACGCCGATGTCAATTAAACGCGGTATTACTCCCGCCGCATCATTGGTGTGCAGGGTAGATAAAACCAAATGACCAGTCAGAGATGCCTGCACGGCAATTTCAGCTGTTTCTAAATCACGAATTTCTCCAACCATGATAATGTTGGGGTCTTGTCTTAAAATTGAGCGTAATCCGTCGGAAAAAGTGTAGCCTCGATGAGCGTCTACTTGGCTCTGGTTTATGCCTGCTAACTGATATTCAATTGGATCTTCTAGTGTGACAATTTTAGTGCCTGGTAAATTAAGCTTGTTAAGTACGGCATACAGAGTAGTTGTTTTACCTGAGCCAGTTGGACCAGTGGTTAAGACTAAGCCATTGGGTTTTTGGATTTCACGACGCAGAGTTTCTAATATCTCTGGCCTAATCCCTAAACCTTCAAATTCTAAAGATACGGATTTAGAATTTAAAAGGCGCATTACAACACTTTCACCGAAAGCGGTGGGCAGGAAGGAGGAACGAACATCAATTTTGCTATCTTTGAGATGAATGGTGTAACGGCCATCTTGCGGTTTACCGGTAATATTAATCTTAACTTTAGCCAATATTTTCATGCGAGTAACAATCTTTTTCCATTTTTCCCTGTCTACTGTTGCTGCTTCTTGTAAAACGCCATCGATACGAAAACGAATAACAACACCACTTTCTTCAGCTTCAATATGAATATCGCTAGATCCTACCTTAATGGCTGTAGCCAGAATCAACGTGACAATATCGCTGACATTAACTTCATTAATTTTATCGTTGAGGCTTTTGTAGTTAGCAATATCTTGTTTAAATTTCTCTAAATTCTCTTCCGTTATCTCTACGCCGGAATCATATTTTTTTATTTTAGGAATGGCTTTATAGGCCTCAAAAGCTTGTTCTAAGCTATTTTGGGAAATAATATATAATTTAGCGTCAGTAAAATATTGTTCATTGATTCTAGTAATTTCATCAGCGATTTCTTCATTTGGTTCTAAACAAGCTATACGTACATTTTTGCCGTCATAAAAAAAACAGACAGCGTTTAACTCGCGTGCTCGTATTTCTGGGATTAGTGACAGCGCCTCTGGGCTGATAGGAAAGGAAAAAAGATTAACATAAGGTAGACCGATAGCGCCGGCTCTCTTTTCAGTGGTCTTTTCAATTTCTTTGAGCTTGATTTCCGTTTGTTTTTTGGCAAATTTACCCTGGACACTGTCTTCATCTCCGGCTGACTCTGGGTTGATCAAACTTTCAATTGAGGCTACGTCACTCATAGCTTAATAATTATTAATAGCCGCAGTTCATCCGCCGATAATCGGCAGGCTGAGCTGCGGCTAGGAAGAAGTTTTGATTTAACGCTTGCGCTTGAAGATTCTTTCCAGTTTGCTCAAGCCTTTTTTTTCTTGCAGGTGTAAATATAGACTAGTCCAGGCGGAAATCTGGAAAGTGTTTAAGATAGAGGCGGCCACAACCATCGCGATTAGAGTCAGGATGACGCTAACTGCAGTTAGCACGGGGGCGTATAATTGCAATGACAAAATTAATAAGGGTAAGAAGAATAGGAAAATAGCGGCTAAAGTTACAATGCCAACCGCAAAGTTGATGATAAACAAGATTAATGCCATTTCTAGGCTAACTAGCCAATTTTTATTAAAAATTTTCCAGCCTTTAGTTAGAGCCGAGACAAAACTCAAGCCCTCTAAAACCTGAGCTGCGATGGCATATTTAATGATAAAAGCAATAGCTAAAGAGACGGGCACGAAAACTACGAATAATAGAGTGTAGGCCAGTGTTAAGGCGCCAGTATCGGTAATTAGGAGTAGAGCCAAAGGCAAACTTATGAGAGTGAAACTGAAGGTGATAATAATATGACTGCTGATATTTAAAGCTAGGACTCTCCAAAAATGACGTCTTCCTTCAATTAAGCCTTCGCTAATACTTAAATTTTCTTTCTTTTTTTTGCTTAGACTGATACGCGCACTTTGTTCTACCAACGCTGCTTGGGAAATAATTGCCAGATAAGCCATGACTGCAGCCAAGGCTAAAACTAAAAGCAAGACGCTAATTAATGACCAGAGTGCGGCTGGGTTTGTGGCGGCAATTTCTGCTATTCCTGACCAAAAACTAGGATTGAACAGGCTGTAGATAATGAATAGGCTGGAACTCACTAAGCTACCGCCGGGCTCATTATTCATTCCCTGGGTAATAATTTGGTATTCTCCTCCAAGAGCAGTAAAAGCGGCAAAAATACCGAAAAACCAAAGATGGCGATAGTTTTTAGTGATGCGCCAGGCTTGTTTGACAAAGAGACGATAAGAGAACATAAAATTGTGTTAATTTGGCTAATATAATAAAGCTAAAACTTTGCTCTTTTTTTATTGAAAAATTAAGCTAGGTTTGCTACTATTATAACATATTTAAGAAATTATTACCAAGTATTTATGGCTGCGGATAGAGCTGAGAGTAGCTGGCCGCTGAGCCGTTGGGTGATAAGCAGACATTTTTATGTATCTCTCACTGTTAAAAGAAAAATTAGCCACTTTATTGCAAGTTAGTCCCGATGATTTTGTGTATCCTTTGCAGCCTGATTTAGGTGATTTGAGTTTGCCAATGTTTGCTGCAGCTAAAAGCAGTGGCGTCAATCCGGCGCTACTAGCAAAAACACAGGCCGAATCTTTACAAGTAGTCCCCGAGTTAAAAAATTTGGTGAGTCGAGTGGAGGCGGTTGGGCCCTATTTAAATTTTTTCTTAGAACCCCTGTCCTTAGTAGCTGGCGCTATTAACGATGTGAGCCGAGAGGGCAATAAATTTGGTTGGGCTGAGACGGAAAAGCCAGAACGTATAATGCTGGAATACTCCAACGCCAATACACATAAAGAATATCATGTTGGACATCTGCGTAATTTGTTTTTTGGCGATGCCGTCACCAAGATTTTATCAGCTAATGGTTATCAGGCGATTCCGGTTTCGTATATTAATGATTTTGGCATTCATGTTGCCAAGACTTTATGGCATTGGCAGCGAACACCTGCTTATGTTCAGCAAACAGGCCCCCAGGGTAGACTATTGGGCGAATGCTATAGCCAGGCCGCATCTTTACTTGGCGATAACGAGGCCGCCAAAGCTGAGGTTAGTGAAACTATGAAGGCCATAGAGAGCCGCCAGGGTGAAACTTATCAACTTTGGCAAGAAACCAGATCTTGGAGCATTGCTTATTTTGCGGAAATTTATGAACGTTTAGGGATTAAATTTGATCATATTTTCTACGAAAGCGAAGTTATAGAGGAGGGATTACGTATTGTAGAGGAGTTTTTGCAGCGGGGCATTTTCGTACGCAGTCAGGGGGCGGTGATTGCTGATTTGGAGGCCTATGGTTTGGGAGTGATGCCTATTATCCGTTCTGATGGTACGGCTTTGTATCCAGTGGCCGATTTAGCCTTAGCCAGGCAGAAGTTTCGGCAGTATAATTTGCAGGAATCTATTTATATAGTTGACGTCAGACAAGGCTTGCACTTTCGCCAATTAGCTCAAATTTTTGTTTTAGCCGGGGAGAAATTTCAAATTACTCATCTTGGTTATGATTTTGTGACTTTAAAAAATGGCATGATGTCTTCTCGCAGCGGTAACGTAATTACTTATGACCAGATTTTAGAAGAAGCTATTTCTCGGGCCAATAAAGAAGTTTCCGCCCGACATGAAGATTGGCCGGTAGAGAAAATTGAATCAACTTCTGAAGCTTTAGCTATTGCAGCTTTAAAATTTGAAATGCTTAAAGTCAGCGCTGATAAGGTAATTACTTTTGACGTTGACGAGGCCTTACGTTTTGACGGCTATACAGCTGCCTATCTTCAATATACTGGGGCCCGTTTAGCAAGCATCATGCGTAAATCAACTATTGATTCTACTGGAGCAGATTTATCTAATTTAAATCATCCAAAAGAAGTTTCTTTAGCTCTGCGTTTAGAGCAGTTTCCAGAGATAGTTATTAAATCTGGCCAACAGCGTGACCCTTCCATCGTTGCTCGCTACTTGTTTGAATTAGCTCAAGTTTGCAATGATTATTATCATGAAGTTAACATTCTGAAGGCAGAGTCGTCGCTGGCTGCTGCTAGATTAGCTTTATTACAATCAATGCGGCAAGTTTTATCTAATGGTTTTAGCTTACTCGGCTTTTCTTACTTGGAGGAGATGTAGTTTTAAAAAGGTGGTATAAATTAATTTATTTTAAAGATATGGGATATAATCAAGAAACAGATCAGACAATGGAGAAGATAGTTTCTTTAGCTAAGCGTCGTGGTTTTATTTTTCCAGCCTGCGAGATCTATGGCGGCTTTGGTAGCAGCTATAGCTTTGGTCCCTATGGAGTCGCTTTGAAAAATAATATTAAAGCTTTGTGGTGGCAGCGTTTTGTGAGTAGTCGTGATGATGTTTTCGGCATTGATGGCCCAATCATTTTACACCCACGTCTATGGGAAGCTAGTGGGCACACTTCTGGTTTTAATGATGCCATGGTTGATTGCAAAAAGTGTAAGAAGCGTTTCCGCGCTGACCACATAGTTGAGGAAGCCACGGGTTTAGATTTAGAAGGCGATTTGGATAAGTTGAATGAAGCTTTGAGTAAAGACATTGCTTGCCCGGCTTGTGGCGCTAAAGATTGGACTGAGGCTAGATTCTTGAGCCTGATGTTTAAAACCGATATGAATGGCATTGATGAGCCGGTTTATCTTCGTCCAGAAACTGCCGGAGCTATCTTTGTGGAATTCAATAATGTCTTAGATACGATGCGCCCCAAGCTTCCTTTTGGCATTGCTCAAATTGGTAAAGCTTTTCGGAACGAGATTGTAACTGGTAATTTTATTTTCCGTGTTCGTGAATTTGAACAGATGGAGATAGAATATTTTTTTGATCCCGAACAGCCCTGGGAACCTTTGTTTGAGCAATTACTTTTAGAACAAGAAGCTTTTTGTCTGGATTTAGGTTTATCTCCTGAATCGCGCCGTCGCTATCAGCATCCGCAAGAAAAGTTGTCTCATTATTCTCGTAAGACGGTAGATATAGAATATAATTTTCCTTTTGGTACCAAAGAATTATTTGGCCTGGCGCATCGAGGTGATTTTGATTTAACCAAGCATGCAGAATTTTCTGGAGAAAAGTTAGAGTATTTCGATCAACAATCTGCTCGTCGTTTTGTGCCTCATGTCTTGGAACCAACTTTTGGCGTTGATCGAGCTCTGTTGGCAGTGTTACATTCAGCTTACCATGAAGAACAATTGGGTGCAGGCGAGGAGCGAGTAGTTTTAAAATTACCTGCTCGATTAGCACCGGTAAAAATCGCCATCTTTCCTTTGTTGAAGAATAAACCGGAATTAGTTGATAGAGCGCGTGCTATTTATGCGCAATTGCGTTCTTTGTACGCATGCGAGTTTGACGATAACGGCAATATTGGTAAGCGCTATCGCCGTCAGGATGAAATTGGTACACCTTTTTGTTTGACCGTAGATTTCGATACTTTGGAAAATGGATTTGTGACTGTGCGTGAGCGCGATAACATGCAACAAACAAAAATTAAAGCCGATGAGATGATAAATTATTTTCGTGATAAATTATAATTGATTAAAAAATATTTTTTACAAACTAGAGCCATCGGCTCTTTTTTGTTTTTATAAATTTTTTGTTAAAAACTATTGCTATAAAATTCTTTAGGGAGTATAATATTATTAATTAGAGAAAAAATTATTTTTAGAAAAATTATTTTAATTTTTTTAAAAAATATCAATGGGAAATTTCCCAGAAAGGAGGTGAGCAATATGGCTACTGCAAAAAAAACTAAGAAAGTTGTGAAGAAAGTCGCTAAGAAGCCGGCTGTTAAAAAGGCTGTGAAGAAAGTTGTTAAGAAGGCTGTCAAAAAAGCGGCTCCTAAGAAGACCGTTAAGAAGGCTGTGAAGAAAGTTGTTAAAAAACCAGCCGTTAAGAAGGTCGCAAAAAAGAAATAAAACTTGTTTTTATTGATTTTGAAAATTATACAAAAGCCGCCCGCAAGGGCGGTTTTTGTATAGTTAGTTTAGATAGTGTTTAATTCTTGTTTAAAGAGGTTGTGTTAAGCTGGTTTAATGTATCGCTTATTTTTTATACTACTATTTTTATTTATACCGCTTTATTTTTTTTCTTCTTCAGTGGTTTCACGGGCAGAGGTGGTCTTTTTTGATGTTGGGCAAGGAGATGCCTTTGCTCTTAAGACGCCCCAAGGCAAAATAATAGCGGTTGATGGCGGCCCAGACTTATCAGCTTTATATGGTTGGGGGCGTTGGCTTGGCTGGAAGCGCACAATAGATATTTTGATTATTAGTCATGGTCACAGCGATCATCTGGCTGCTTTGCCAGAA
Source organism: uncultured bacterium (assembly GCA_938003925.1). Classification (GTDB taxonomy): domain Bacteria; phylum Patescibacteriota; class Patescibacteriia; order Patescibacteriales; family UBA12465. The sequence continues at coordinate 21,625 of CALKWQ010000023.1, read as the reverse complement.
TTAGTGACTCGTTATCAAATTAAACAAGCCCTGCTGCCCTCCGGTTTATCCGGCATCGCCGCCCAGACCTTATTATCTGGTCTACGTTCTCAGGGGACAGCAATAATTTATCCTCAATCTGAAACTTGTTGGCAATTAGAACCGGCTTGTAGTTTGTGCATCTTTCCGCCCACAGCCGAATTTTTAAAGACAGACGATGAAAATGATTGGTCGTTAGCTCTGCATTTTAATTGCGACGGCTTATCCCTCGCCGCCGCTGGCGATGCCAACAGACGGAGAGAGCTTGCTCTGTTGTCTTCTGGTTTTTTGTGGCAGGCTCAGATTTTGAAAGCTTCGCATCATGGTGCAGATACTTCTAATGATCCGTCTTTTGTAGCACGAGTCAAGCCGGCAGTGGTAGTTATTTCCGTTGGCGCTGATAATACCTATGGTCATCCCGATCCCGAACTTATTAACAGTTTGAGGGTAGCGGGGATAAAAGTGTGGCGTACAGATGAGCAAGGTTCAGTTATTTTTTATGCTAATAATAAGAAAATTAATTATAGAGGTCTGGGTTTTTAATCTGTGTTGCTAGACCTGTGGATAAAGGCATTGACAAGATATTTTTAATGTGATATATTAAACAGTTGCTTAAAAAAAGAAAAAGGCCATTTGAAACGGGTCAGGCACGACAAGCATGGGGACTTTCTTGCTAGGGTTTTTTGGGCCTACCATTGCCACTTCTACCGAAGTGTCAGTGGTGGGCTCGGTAATTCCTAGAAGAAATTTTCTTGCCTACCCGTTTGAGATGGTCTTTTTTTGTTTGCAAAAAACCTTCCCGTTTAAAGGAAGGTTTTTTTATTAGCGTCTATTATTCTGTAACAGTGGTAGTAGTAGAGGCGGTGTTACCGGTTTCCTGGGTGCTACTGGCTGTGTCCGGCGTAGAGGTGGCACTGGGTATCTTACCCACCAAGCAAACTTCCTGCCAAGGCACGTAATGAGACTGGAAACGACGTGTTTGTTCCAAGGGTGTACTAGTTGATCCCTCTGGATAGATTACAGTATAGTCAAAATAAGCATCGGCGCCATTATGAGGTTTTTCGGTACATTTTTTTTCTCCAGGCTTTAAGTCGTCTGTCTCTACAATTTTAGTGGGCGCTGGCTTAACGATGTTGTAAATTACAGGATAGGTTGTAGTGGCAATACGACCATCTTTAGTGCCCCAGAAATCAAAATAGATATCATCTTTATCAATTCGGCTCTGAATTAAAATATTTTTACCGGTATCATTGATGAAGCGCAAATCTGGCCAGGGATCATAAATAGTAGCGTCGGTGCCGGCGGGCTCATAATAAGAAACACGGTAAGAGTGGTTTTGGCGGGCCGTAATTGGCAGACCAGAAGCTAAGGCAGTTCGAAATACTGTAGTGCCGATTTGGCAGAGGCCGCCGCCATATTCCGGGATGGTTTTGTTATTTTTAATAACTAATTCTGGTAAATAACCACTGTGCTCATCAATCTCTCCCAGAGCGCCCATTAGAGAGAATTCTTCACCCGGCTTTATTACTAAGCCATGTACAGCGGCTGCGCCGACGCTGATATTGTGGCGCCGACTTTTAGACGAACCGGCAAAATTAGAGTGTCCAGTACCAATGACTTCGCGGATATCAAAAGATTCAGCTTCTGCTGGTGGTGTCACTTTAATAATTAATTCAATCTTAGTGCTAGTGCCAGTTTGTTTATAATCGTTAATAATTTTTTCAGCACTAGCGGCTACGTCCAGTTCATAGCCATCTTTACCTAATTGCCAACTAGATATTTTGTTATCTTTAATTTCAAAGCGGGGGTCTTCCGGAGCGACATTAACGTCTGGAGCTATTTTTTCAGTGAGATATTTGGCAATATTTTCAGGCCTGAAGTATAAAGATAGTTCCTTATCACTGCGGCTAGCTGCTAGCCAAGCAATAATATCACTTCTTTCCGGTGACCATTCCTTGTCTTTATAGGTTAAAACCAGAGGGGTGGCGCTAAGTCGCTTAGCTTCTTCATTTAAACCTTCCAGGTCTCTAGCATATATTATTGGGTATTCTGTTTGAGTTTTGATTTTAATTTCTGCAGATGAGAAAGTGCTGAGTCGGTTGGAAATGTCAGCGAATAATTCTTTCCAGTTAACTGTCTTGCCTGGTATTTCTGGGGCAATCTCTACTTGGTTATTATTAAGTATAAAGACGGCATCAGTAGCTGGCTTATAACTTTCCGGGAAAGACTCGCTAACCAATGATTTTATTTTTTCTTCATCTAGTTGAAAGTCTGGGGTAATTATTTCAGCTTGGCGTTGGCTAAGTTGTTGCCATAACTGTCCCGCAAAATTAGCTTGACCGTATGGTTTTAGTTTATCCGCTAATTTATCGTTGTTGTAACGGAAATATTGATAAGCCAAATCAGTGTCAAATGATGCGGTTATAGCTGGTAGCCCCAATTTATTATCAGCGTAGCTTAATTTTAATCCTTGTTCCTCCATTTCTTGCGTCCGCCGTGTGATTTTCTCTATAGCCGCCTCATAACTGAGGCCGCTGATGTTGATATCGCCATAGTATAAATTCTTTTGTAGTATTTGATTGGATTTTTGGTCGTAAGCGACTAAGATGCCTAAAAACAAAAAAACCACCAATAAGGAGGCAATAATAATGATAGTAATTTTTTTAGTCTTCATAACTGGGACGTTAATTTTCTGTCCGTAATAATTCATTGAGCAAGGCCGCTTTATCGGTGCCAATAGAAAAATTTATCTTCTGTCCGATTTCTGGAATATGAGGTAATTTTTCTTTAGGCCAATAAATCAGGTTATTTTCCTGATCTTTTAAGATGACTTGGTCTGCGCTGAAGCCAGCAACGGTGAGTTCGTAGTCCATATTAACCTTTAAAATCAATAGCAATATTTTCGGGAGCTGTTTTTGTTAGCGTTACCGTTAACACGCCATTTTCTAAAACTGCTTCTACTTTACGGCTGTCTACTTCTGCCGGTAAGATAATGGAGCGAGAAAATGGCCCCCAATAACATTCGCGGTAGAGATATTGATCTTCGGAAACCGTTTGAGGTTGGCTGCGTGTGCCATGAATAGTAAGTAAATCATGGTGCAGGGAAATTTTCAAATCTTCCGGCTTGGCACCAGCAATAGTTGATTGAATAATAATTTTTTTGTCGGTATGGTAGACATCAACCGATAGCTGCCCCTCAGAAACAGCTTCTTTTTCCATCCAGTCACTGATAGACGAATTGTCAGTAGCAGTAATGAGATGGCGCTTTTTGCCAGAAAAAAATTTTAACATAAGTGAGAAAAATAATGTGGGCCCGGCCCGACTCGAACGGGCGACCTTTACGATGTCAACGTAACGCTCTAACCAACTGAGCTACGAGCCCCTATTTTCTTATTATATTGTATAGGTGCAGACTTGGCAATGTTTTTGTGCGCCTAGATGGACTTGAACCATCGACCCCCGCTTTATAAGAGCGGTGCTCTAACCACCTGAGCTATAGGCGCCAGCGGCGAAGATGGTTCGCGGTAGCATTTAAGCTTGCTGGCCACCGTCAATAATCTTTCTCTGTTATATCATTAGGTGAAATTTTTATCAAGCTTTTCTTTGATGTTTTTGATAAAATCATTCTGCCAGTTTTCTGGAGTCATCGTTAAATCAGCTTGGGCTGCTTTGGCATTACCGGTGGCTGGAAAGGGCTTGAGCAATTCCAGTGCGGAAACGCCTTTTACAGCATAGGCGGATACCTTAATACTTGTTTTTCCCGGCACAGCTAGGGCAATAAGAATTAATTTAGCTTCAGGTACACTAGTAATAATCTCTTCTACAACATCGCTTAAATCAATGTTTTCATCAGTTAGTGCTGCCGCCTCAGGTCCGCTGAGTAGGGACCAGATTAATTTTTTGTCGGCATCGGTTTGTAGGTTATTTAAAACCTTACCCCAAGATTTTAACACCGATAGCGGACGAGAACGGTATAACTGATTAATAATCTCTTCCCGTTTTGCCCCCATGCCTATTAACTTAGAGCTGGTTAATAAAGTTCTGGGCGTTAAATTAGGACTTTTATAGTTCTTAGTCTTGCTAATAATGCCAGCTAATAAGCAGGTAGCAATATCTTCGTTTAGATTTTTGTCTGGCGATTGCTGTTTAAGTAAATTGAAAATAATTTCGGCGGTGGAAACGACGTTAAGGTCTAGATAATTAATCTGCCCATATTCCTCGTTGCTAGCGCGGTGGTCAATATTAATAATAGTGGTTTTGTAAAAAAACTCCACGTTGTTATCGTAGATAGCTGCTAATGATTCCAAGTCGGGTGTGTCAACCACAAACACTAAATCATATTTAAAGCCACTGGAAGAGGTGCTGATATCCTCAGGGCTAAACCAGCCCTTGGCGGGAGAGATGATAAAATTAAGTTTTTGTCCGTCTACAGTATATTTTATCTGATTGATGGTAGCTTGGCTGATATCTAGAGAAACAATAAACTTACGCAGATTTTTTAAATCATGGCCGATGCTAGCATAGGCTGGCAAGAAGTTCCAGGCCGTGGCGTTTTTAGTTTGTAATCCATCGTTTGTGGCCAGATGGGCGGCGATGTCAACTTTTTTATCCAGACCCTTTAAAAATAAGGATAGTGCTAGGGCTGAGGCAATGGCATCACCGTTCCAATCCGCGTTAAAAGTAATCAGGATATGCTCCGATTTTTCTACTTGTTTAAAAATTTGCTGTTCTAAGGTAAGCATGCGCGTGGCCTGTTTTTACGGTTTTTCGTCTAATCTCAACCATTCAATATATAATTATTTTTTGCTAGAGTCAAGGCAATTTGTGGTTGACGCAAAGGCATATTTTTGGTAATTTAAAAGGTATGAAAAACGAATTAGATAAAACTTATAATTCAGCTCTTTTTGAGGAGGATATTTATCAGCAATGGGAAGAATCTGGTTTTTTTAATCCGGATAATTTGGCTTTACCCGAGCAGGCTCCTAGTTACACTGTAATCCTTCCTCCGCCTAATATTACTGCTAAATTACACTTAGGACACAGTGCCATGTTGGCCATAGAAGACGCTATGATTCGCTATCGTCGTCAAAATGGCTATCGTACTTTGTGGTTGCCAGGGACTGATCATGCGGCAATTGCCACCCAGAACATGGTCGAAAAGAAAATTTTTGCCGAGAGCGGTCAAACTCGTCACGATTTGGGTCGCGAACGCTTTTTACTGGCAGTTAATCAATTTGTGGCTGAAACTCAAGCCACTATTTTACATCAAACTAGGAAAATGGGAGCTTCTTTGGACTGGTCGCGGTTAGCTTTTACCTTAGACGGGCCACGCCAGCAGGCAGTGCAGAAGATGTTTTTAGACATGTATCATGCAGGCGCTATTTATCGTGGCGAACGTATTGTTAATTGGTGTCCGCGTTGTCACTCAACCTTGGCTGATGATGAAGTGGAGTATAAGGAGCAAGTAGCTAAGCTTTATACCTTTAAGTATAGCTCTGATTTTCCCATTGCCATTTCTACTACTCGCCCGGAAACAAAGTTGGGTGATACCGCTGTTGCTGTTAATCCCAAGGATGAGCGTTATCAAGAATATATTGGTAAAGAATACGAAGTTAATTTTTGCGGACAAAAATTACATTTAAGAATTATTGCTGACAGAGATGTAGAAATGACTTTCGGTACGGGTGCATTGGGGGTAACACCAGCACATTCAGCCGTTGATTGGCATATGGCTGAAGTTCAAAATTTGTCCAGGATTAAGGTAATCAATGAAGATGGTTTAATTAGAGAAGAATTTGGAATTTATGCTGGTTTAAGCAGTGTGGCTGCTAGAGAGTTAGTAGTTGAAAATTTGCGTCGGCAGGGTTTAATGATCAAGGAGGAGGAGATAGAAAATAATTTATCTTGTTGTTATCGCTGTGACAGCCCAATAGAGCCTCTGCCATCCAAGCAGTGGTTTGTGGCCGTAGATAAGCCCCTGGCCCGTTTAGGTGATAAATCTTTAAAACAGGTAGCTATTGCTGCCGCCCAACAAGGAGAAATTAAATTTTTACCAGAGCGTTTCAATAAGCGTTATTTAGATTGGATGGAAAATTTGCATGATTGGTGTATTTCTCGGCAGATTTGGTTTGGTCACAGTATTCCCGCTTGGTATCGGGGGGAGGAAATTTTTGTCGGCGAGACCGCCCCAGCGGGTGACGGTTGGCAAGCTGACGCTAACACTTTAGATACTTGGTTTTCTTCGGGGATGTGGTCTTTTTCTACTCTTGGTTGGCCAGATAATTTTAAAGATGGTGTGAAGAGCGGTGATTTAGCCAGATTCCACCCTACGCAAGTTTTGGAAACTGGTTACGAAATTTTAACACTCTGGGTATCCCGCATGGTGATGATGTCTTTTTTCGCTCTGGGTGAGAAGCCTTTCTCCCAAGTTTATCTGCATGGTACAATTTTAGATGCAGCAGGTAAAAAAATGTCCAAGTCTAAGGGTAATGGTGTTGACCCTTTGGCAGTAATAGCTAAATATGGCACTGACGCTGTGCGCTTGTCTTTATTGATGGGAGCAACTCCTGGTAACGACTCTCGTTATAGTGAGGAAAAGATTGAATCTAAGCGCAATTTTATTAATAAATTGTGGAATATCTCCCGTTTTATTTTAAGTGATTTAAACGAAGATATTTTGCGGGCAGCTGCCAGTCATATCCCTAAGCCTAAGACTTTGGCTGACCGCTGGATTATAGAGGAATTAATACAAGTTCGCCGGACAGTTGATTTAGCTTTTGCCGACTATAATTTTTCCACCGCAGCTGAAGCTTTGTATGATTTTACTTGGAACAAGCTCGCTGATTGGTATTTAGAGATAGCTAAAGCTGAGAAAGATAAGGCGCCAATTTTAGTATATTTATTGAAAAACATTTTAATCATGTGGCACCCTTTTATCCCTTACGTCACCGAAGCCATCTGGCGTAGTTTTAACAATACTTTGTTACTGGTAGAGCAGTGGCCAGTTTTTGAGACGGTAGATAATCAATTGGGTGATAGTCAGGATTTCGCCTTTATTCAAGAGGCTGTTGTTGCTATTCGTAATGCACGCAGTGAACATAAGATTGAGCCGGCGCGCAAAGTACAAGCCCTGGTGAGAGGCGAAAAAGCTGAAATTTTACTAGCCCAGACTACTTTAATTCAATCTTTGCGCACAGGCGTGTCATCTTTAACCATGTCTGCCGAGGCGCCTGAGGATTCGGCTATTAAGATCGTGTTGGGTAAAACTGAAATCTATCTCTTGGGAGCCATTGATGCCGCTAAAGAAAAGCTGAGACTAAACAAAGAAAAAGAAAATTTAGAAAAGCTAGTTACCTCTTTACAGGCACGTTTAAACAATCAAGAATTTGTTGGTCGTGCCCCCGCTCATATTATCCAAGCCGAACAAGATAAGTTGTCTCGTTATCAGGCGGAATTAACCAATATTAACAGCGCTTTGCTGGCCTAAGGTTGGCGGTGCTTAGTTTATGACTCTAAAGAATTATTTGATTGTCATGGGAACCATGACCGCGGTTTGTTGGTTTATTACGGTTTTAATGCTGAACCTTATTGACCCCACGACTACTAACTGGCTCGGTTTCATGTTGTTTTATGTGTCACTATTCTTGTCCCTATCTGGCACAGCAGCTTTGGTGGGTTTTATTATCCGTTTTGTAGCGTTGCGACGAGAATTAGCTTTCTATGCTGTTTCCACTGCTTTTCGCCAGTCATTTTTATTCGCTTTGTTTATTGTTATTGCTTTATTTCTTCTCGCTGCCAGCCTCTTTACTTGGCTCAATGTGGCTTTACTATTGATTATCTTTGCTATTTTAGAATTATTTGTAGCTAGCTACAAAAAAAGCCGCCTCTAAAAATATGAAACATAAATTAGAAAAATTAAGAGCCGAATTTTTAACTGCCTTAGAAAATATTCAAGATTTACCCGCTTTACGTGATTTAGAATTAAAGTACTTGTCTCGCAAAGGAGAGCTAAGTGGGTTGTTGGGAGAACTTAAAGATTTAAGCGTTGAACTGCGCCGCGAGGCAGGCGAATTTGCCAATGTTGTTAAACAGGAGCTACAGACCAGATTTAATGAGGTTCAATTAACCCTAGGCAAACAGGATCAGGTCGCTATGTTCTTAGATGCTACTATTCCTGGCGATAAATTGGAGAGGGGCTATTTGCATCCACTTACTTTGGTGCGTCGAGAGCTAGAGGATTTTTTTGCTACTCTAGGTTTTAGCGTTCTAGATGGTCCCGAGCTAGAGAGCGAATTCTATAATTTTGAAGCTTTAAATGTTCCAGCTCATCATCCGGCTAGAGATATGCAGGATACTTTTTATGTGGATTTGAAGAATAAGCAAGATGAGTACGATTTGACCATGCGTACCCAAACTTCTAATACCCAGGTGCGTGCCATGCAAAAATACGGAGCCCCTTTGAAAGCAATTATGCCGGGCAGAGTTTTCCGTTGTGAAGCGACCGATGCTCGTCATGAGCACACCTTTTATCAGTTGGAGGGCATGATGATAGATAAGAATGTTAATTTTGCACACATGAAAAGTGTTTTGGAAGCCGTTGGCAAAAAGCTATATGGACCGGAAACAAAATTGCGCATGCGACCAAAATTTTATCCTTTCGTTGAGCCTGGCTCCAACGGTGAATATACCTGTTTTTTATGCCAGGGTCAGGGTTGTCGTGTTTGCAAACATTCTGGCTGGTTGGAGATTGTTGGTTGCGGTTTAGTTCATCCTAACGTGTTGCGTGCTGGCGGCATTGATCCGGAGCAGTATTCAGGATTTGCTTTTGGTTTTGGTTTGAATCGTTTAGCGATGTTAAAGTATAACATCGATGACGTTCGACTATTTAATGGTGGCGATTTGCGTTTTTTGAAACAATTTTAAACGAGCTTATTTATGTATTTATCCTTAAACTGCTTAAAAGATTTTGTTAAGATACCAAAAAAAATTACTCCCACGGAATTGTCGGATCTTTTAACTATGCATACGGTGGAAGTGGAAGGGTGGCAGGCTCAAAGTCAAATTTTTGACAGAGTTGTGGTGGGTAAAGTTTTGTCTGTAAGTCCTCATCCCAGCGCTGACCGCTTACGCCTGGTCCAAGTTGATGTTAAAAAAGAAACTTTAGCAATTGTTTGCGGCGCGCCTAATGTTGCTCAAGGTCAACGTGTCCCTGTGGCTTTAATTGGAGCTAAGTTGCCAAACGGGCTTATCATTAAAGAATCTATCATTCGTGGGGAGAAATCTTTTGGTATGATTTGTGCCGAAGATGAACTAGGTTTAGGGCCCGACCATGAAGGCATCATGGTATTAGCGGATCATGCTAAAGTAGGTCAGAATTTTGCCGATTATCTGGGGCTTGATGATATTATCTTAGAAATAGATAACAAATCTTTATCTAATCGCGGTGATTTATGGGGTCATTATGGCATGGCAAGAGAGCTGGGTGCACTTTTGAAAACACCCCTACGTCCTTATTTGCAGATTAACGAATCCATCTTGCAACCAATTGGTAAAGATAGTGTGGCTGTAAAACTGGAGGATAAAAATATTTGTCCTCGTTACTTGGCGGTTAAAATTAATAAGGTAAAAATGATGGAATCGCCGCGCTGGCTAAAAGAACGCTTGGTGGCGGTAGGTGCTCGTCCCATCAATGCTTTGGTTGATATCACTAATTATGTAATGTTAGAATCGGGTCAGCCTTTGCATGCTTTTGATGCGAGTGGTATCAAAAAAATAAGCGTGCGCCTCTCTAGGGCTGGTGAAAGCCTAGAAACACTAGACGGCAAAGATAGGCTTTTGCCGGAGAGTAGTATTATTATCACTGATGGCTCTGAGCCCTTGGCTATCGCTGGTATTATGGGCGGGCTTAAAAGCGCTATTAATGATCAGACTACCAGCATTATTCTAGAAGCTGCCACCTTTGATGCGGTAGCGGTGCGCAAAGCTTCACAACGTTTAAATTTACGCACTGAGGCCTCGATGAGGTTTGAAAAAACTCTTGATCCTAATCTGCCTTCGGTTGCCTGGCAAAGGGCTTGGCAGCTAATTAAGGAAATTATGCCCGAGGCTGAGTTAGCGGGTGAGCCGACTGATGTAATTAATTTTAAATTGGAGTCGGAACCGTTGGCGGTAGACTTTTCTTGGTTAAAGAAAAAACTCGGTTATAAGCTCAGCCGGAAAGACGCGATTAATATTTTAGAAAGACTTGGTTTTAGAGTTAGTCTGTCTAAGAATGTATTGCTAGTTACTACGCCAACTTGGCGCGCTGTTAAAGACGTAGTTATTAAAGAGGATGTTTTAGAAGAAGTAGCACGTATCGTTGGTTATAATAATATTGCAGCTTCCTCTCCTGCGGTCGCCTTATCTTTATTGCCAGACAATCCAGAATTGCGTCTAGAAAGAAATATCCAAGATATCTTAAGTGGTGCCGGTGGTTTGCATGAGGTTTATAATTATTCTTTCTTGAGTGAGGCATCTTTAACTAAACTGAATTTAGAGCCAACACGTTACTTAAAATTGGTTAATCCTATTTCTGAGCAACACGTCTTTTTGCGTCACAATCTTTTGGTGGGTTTATTGCAGAATGTGCGTTTAAATCAATTTAATTACCACAGTTTTGGTCTCTTCGAATTAGGGCGCATATTTTTACCTTTGCCTGGCGATTACATCAAGGATGCAAAAGGGGAGCTACTTCCTTATCAGGGTAAACGTTTAGGTTTAATGATTGCTGGGGCCGACAGCGCTGCTGTTTTTAGCCGGGCTAAGGGTTTAGTGGAACTATTAAGCCGTACTTTGTGGCCTCAGAGTGTAGCCGAGTTTACCGCTTTAGAAAATTCACCTCTCTGGGCTCAGCCCAATCAGGTTGCCGGCATCTATGTAGCTGGTCGAGAGCTGGGTTTAGTGGGTTTACTGGAGAATAAAGTGACTACTTCTTTCGGCATCAAACTCAAAGTTGCTTTTGTGGAATTAAATTTTCAAGATTTATTAACTTTATCCAACTCAATGCCGTCTCGCCAATATAGGGAGGTTTCTAAATATCCGGCTGTTGTGCGTGATGTTGCTTTTGTGGTTGATGAAAAAATATTATATAATGATTTTTGGAGGTTGTTAGTAAATTTTCATCCTTTATTAAATCAAGCGGAGTTATTTGATGTTTATCAAGGAGGCGCCTTGGCCGCGGGATCTAAGAGCTGGGCTTTTCATTTGACCTATCAGGCTAAGGATAGAACTTTAACCGCAGAAGAGATTGATATTATTCAGGCAGACCTCATCCAAGCTTGTCGCGATCGCTTTGACGCACAGATTAGAAACTTTTAATTTTCGTATCAGAGGGTGTAGCCTTCTTAATAATTTAAATTTATGTTTGAGACTTCTCGTGACATTTTAAATTGGGTGTTGGCTTTGTCGGCAGCCTCTTTGGCCTTTTTTCTATGCTGGTCGCTGTATTATCTGATTGCTAGCGCACAACGTATTTTTCGTTTAATTAAGCAGGTGGAAAGAGGTGTTAGCAAGGCTGAAGAGCTAATTGATTTAGTTAGGAATAAAGTTTCTGGTAGCGCTGCCTATTTATCTGTTTTAGGAGAACTGTTGAAGCGCGGAGTAGAATTTGCTCAGGCTAAAAGACGGCGTCAAAATACTGGTGGCTCAGAAAATAAAAAAACAAAAAATAAGAAATAGCAACTTCACTAAGATTGTTTTTAAAAACGAACCGCTGAGTTAGCGGTTCGTTTTTCTATTCTCCATCGTAGTAGGAATTCCAGGCAGTGGCCGGGTCATTAACTAATTTTTTCTCCTGCTTAAGTTTAGATTTTATTTTTAGCAATTTCTCTAACCAGCCAGATTTGATGTCGTGTGGCGTTGCAGTCGTCGGCATGGGTTTAGTTTGGTTTGTGCTTGGTTGATTATACTCGTTGTTAATAGCTGAACGTAATTCAGAGATTTGCCGCCCTTCATCCTCTTTAATAATAGAGCTGGGCGGAGTTGGCTTAGTGTTAATTTCAATTATGGCTGCTGATTCTGCTTGTTGACTCGCGCTTAGCTGCTCTAAATTAGGCATATTAATTTTGCGCTCTTGCATATTATTTTCTGGGCTATTTTAATTATAGATTATTTCTTGTAACCACAGCCTTTGTCGCTGCACACAATACCACCATCTTTTCCTGTTACCAACAAAGATTCGCAATCCGGACATTTTTCTCCAGTCGGCTGACTCCAGTAAGCGTTCTTGCAGTCCGGATAATTACTACAAGCGTAAAAAGCTCCACGCTTACTAAATTTTTTGACAATTTTACCTATTTTACATGCTGGACAAACTATATCCAATCCTGCACCTGGACCGTCGATATTTTTAATATTTTTACACTTAGGGTAGGCGCTGCACGCTAAGAAAGGTCCATATTTGCCAGAGCGGACTTTCATTTCGGAACCACATTTGTCACAGACTGTACCTTGGTATTTTTCTTGCAGAGAGGCTAAAGCCGGGTCGTCTTTCTTGCTGCTACTGTCCCCGTTTAGCTTTTTTATATTACGACATTCGGGGAAGCCGCTACAAGCTAAAAATTTACCGTAGCGTCCAGTTTTTATAATCATGGGCGCTTGGCACTTATCGCATATTTCTTGGGATTGTTCTTCGGGCATAATATCACTTTTTTTAATATCTTCGTATTTTTTTTCTAGGTTGTTATGAAAATCTTGGTAGAAATCAGCGATTAGTGGTTGCCACTTTTTTTCTCCTCCAGCGACTGCGTCTAAATCGTTTTCCATGCCCGCGGTAAAATTATAATCAACTATCTTAGGGAAATGTGCCACTAATAAATCGTTAACGACGAAGGCGATAGCAGTGGGTTGCAGGCGCTTATCCTCATTTCTTTCAATATAATTACGCGTGATAATGGTATTAATGGTTGGCGCGTAAGTTGAAGGTCTGCCGATACCGTGTTTCTCTAAATCTTTAACTAGTCCGGCATCGCTATAGCGTGCCGGAGGTTTGGTTGTGTGCTGTTCGGTATTAACATTTAAAATATCGATAGCCTCGCCCTCTTTTAGTGCTGGCAGTAATTGTTCAGCGGTTTTTTCTGGATAAATCTTTAAGTAACCATCAAACAGCATGACTTGGCCACTAGCTCGGAAAATATACTTTTGCCCTTGCTGGCAAGTCATTTCTGTATCAATGGTTGTGGCGTTAAATTTAGCGGCTGGCATTTGCGTGGCCAAAGTTCTTTCCCAGATAAGTTTGTAGAGGCGATACTCATTCTTTTCTAGCTTACCTTTCAACTCCTCCGGGCTTCTAGAAGCGAGGGTGGGGCGAATAGCTTCATGTGCTTCTTGTACATTCTTGCCCTTAGTTTTAAAAACGCGAGGCGAGGGCAGAGCGTATTCTTTGCCTACAAATGTGGTCAAGTATTCTTTAGCTTCTATTAAAAATTGGGCTGCCAAATTTAAAGAATCGGTGCGCATGTAAGTTATAAAGCCTTGCTCGTATAGTTTTTGAGCTATAACCATGGTTTGTTTGGCGCTAAAACCCAAATGTCGATTGGCGCCTTGCTGCAGAGTTGAGGTGGTGAAAGGAGTACCAGGATTCTTACTGACGGTTTTTTGTTCAATCTTATTGATATAACCGTTAGCTCCGGCCAGGTCTGCTTTAATTATGGCTGCGCGTTCAGCGTCAATATCTAATTTATCAAAGGCTTTGCCGTTAAGGCGAAAAAGGCTAGCAGTATAACTCAGGCTGGCTTGTTGACTTTGCAGTAGCGCTTCTACTGTCCAGTATTCCTGGCTATTAAAGGCCTGTATTTCTCGCTCTCTTTCAATAATTAGGCGGATAGCGACACTTTGTACGCGTCCGGCTGACAGCCCTTTGGCCACTTTTTTCCAAAGGAAAGGGGATAACTCATAGCCGACTAAGCGATCTAAGATGCGACGTGCTTGCTGGGCGTCTACCAGATTTTGGTCTATCTGGCGAGGATGCTCTAGAGCCTGTAAAATAGCATTTTTAGTAATCTCATGAAAAACTATTCTTTGTGTGTTATTTGTCTTTAGTTTCAGCACTTGGGCTAAATGCCAGGCAATAGCTTCTCCTTCTCGGTCTTCGTCGGAGGCTAGAATTACGTCCGTAGCTTTGGCTGCTTTAGCTTTTAGATTGCTGACAGTTTTTTTAGCTTTTAGAGGGGTGACATATTTGGGACTAAAATCGTGTTCGATATCAATACCCATATCCTTAGCGGGTAAATCGCGCACATGGCCAAAAGAAGATTCTACCTGGTAGTCTTTATTTAAAAATTTACTGATGGTTTTGGCTTTAGTTGGAGACTCAACAATAATTAATTTCATATTTTTTAATCTTATTTCCCGTACCCATTTTTCACCGCAGTCGTTCTGATAATTATTTTCGGCTATACTCAGTGTACTATTTACTGAGCGGGTGTCAAGCTATTATTATTGATAAGCTAATCAATCCAACTCATTATTAGCGCTATTTTAAGAGATTATAGTGTTTTTGATTGCGTATGATGGTGGCGAGTATGGCCAAATATAAGTCGTTATTTGCTTGAGCGTCCAGGCTTGACATCTTAACGTTTTTTGTTTAAGCTAGGAAGTTAAAACCCCTTTAATTGCTTGTACAAAAGTTTCTACATCCGTCCACTTTCCTCCTAGTGAACGGTTATAGCCAAAGCTTTTTGTATAAGCAGTTAAGGGGGTTTTTGTGGTTACGACTTAATAGCTAGGTGATTGTTTTTCATGTTAGTTAAGGCGGGCAAGCCTTCATCCATTGCTTGGTTAATTATGGTAATTTCTTGCGGACTGAATTTTTGCAAAACAAATTTGTCGGCTGGCAATAATTGGTGTAGAGCTTCAGTTTTGATGCCTAGACGTAATCGCGTAAAGCGCTGAGTTTTGAGATGGTCAATAATTGACTGTATGCCCTTATTGCCACCGCTGCGAGAGTTGGTACTTATTTTCCAGGCGCCTAAGTTTAAATCTAAATCATCTTGAATCACGAACAAAGTCTGTGTTAAATCCTGATTTTTCTTGAGACGCCAACCAAATTGTTTTTCTAGTAGATGGTAATAGCTTAGACAGGCCTGGGCGCTTTCGCCTGATTTATTCATGTAAGTAAGTGGTTTTAGATATAAGTCGCCACCAACTTCTTTAATTAAAGCTTGGAATTTTTTTTCTAGACGCCACCCATCCATCCCTAATAGACGATCTAATGCTAACCAGCCGGCATTGTGTCTGGTTAAGGCATATTTTTCTTCTGGGTTACCAAGGCCAATAATGATTTGCATAAAATAGATGAAAAGTTATTTCCAATTTTTATATTATAGCGTATTCTGCTTGAAATGACGATAAAATTAACATAAAACCGCTACTAAGCGGTTTTTATGATGATAGTTTTTAAGTTTCACGGACTCCGTGTTTTTTCTTGTTTTTGATGACATGCATCCGTACGGGTGTGCCAATAAAGGAGTATTGTTCTCTGAGTCTGTTTTCTAAGAAGCGCACGTAAGAGAAATGAAGATCGTCTCTGGAGCCAATACGTACGGTAAAAGCCGGGGGGTTGTGGCGTTTTTGAGCAATTTCATAAATATGAGGTGCCTTTAAGCCTTTGCCCTTAGCGGGTAAATGTACTTTTACTACTCGGCTTAGGAATTTCTTCAATTGAGTTTCGCTAATTTCTGTTTTGCGAGCAGCTGCTACCTCTAAAGCGATATCTAAAACTTTGTTTACCTTAGAGCCAGTTTTTGCAGAAATAAAGATAATCGGCGCCCATGTTGCAAACGGTAACTTGCCATTAATAACTTCTTGCCAATGTTTGGGACTTTTTTCTTTAATCTTATCCCACTTATTAGCAATAATAATTAAACTTTTGTGTCGCTCGACTATTTCTTCTACCATTTTGGCGTCTTGGTGGGTCAGGTCTTCACTGATATCTAAGACCAACAGGGCGATATCAGCTCGCTGTAGTGATTGCAAAGACATGGCGATGCCCTCTTGTTCTAAACCTTTACCCTTATGACCGTGTCGCGAGATGCCGGCCGTATCGATAAGACGGATAATTTTACCCTCATGCTCCAATTCTATATCTTGCGATTCTCTGGTGGTGTGTGGTCGGTTACTGACGATTACACGCTGGTAGCCAAGTAGAGAATTAAGCAAAGAAGATTTGCCAACGTTAGGCTTGCCTACAATACAAAGACGAGCAGCAATTTCTTTGTCGTTCTCTTTATTGTCATCAATGCCGGCTTCAATCCTTTCTAATACTATGTCTAATAAATCGCCAGTTCCAGCGCCAGTTTGTGCAGAAATAGTCAGTGGTTCGCCCAGTCCCAGCTTATTAAAAGCTGCGGCTTCAGTGCGCCATTTTCCGCTATCAATTTTATTAACTACTAATATAGTTTTTTGTAGATATTTAGGCTTTTGGTAGATAGCTTTGGCCAGGGTGCGATCTTCTGGCATTAGGCCGGCTTTACCATCAACTACAAATAGTAATAGTTTAGCCTCTTTAAGATAGCTGATAGCTTGTTGCTGAGCAAGCGCGTCAATATCATCGCTAATTTTTTTACCACCGCTAATATAGGATGCGTCTAATAGTCCCGCGGTATCAACTAGGCGGAATATTTTTTTGTTCCAGTGTACCAGACCGATATTGCAATCTCTGGTCGTTCCTTCAATATCAGAAACCAGCGCCTGTTTTTTTTCAATTAAGCGGTTAAAGAAAGTAGACTTGCCGACGTTAGTACGCCCGCATATGGCCACAATAGGTAATTGGTCGCTAGTATTTTTCATGGTAGTATTTTTAATTGCCATCAGAGCCAACAATAAGTATAAAGTCAGGATGTTCAGCACTATTTTTATAGGTTTCTAGCCAAGAAGGAGCATCATAAGCTAGGTTTGCTTGGCTCGCAGCCTTGAGGGTTTCTAATGCTGTCAATTGCTGGCCATAGCTTAAATCATAAATAATAGAATTTTCATATTCGCGCGTGGGAGCATTAGCGGTTTCAGTGATTTTAAAGCCATAGGACTGCAAACCAAGAGCAGTTTCAGCGGCCAGGCCGCTAATCCAGGTACCGTTGAGCACGGCCACTTTAACCTCTTGTTCTAGTTTTTCTATTTTAATGCTAGGTGCTTTTTGAGTCGTCTCGTTTTGATTATTAGAAGTACTAGCCTTTTCTTGTTTATTGGTTGTTGGTTCACTTATGCCAAAAATATTTTGCACCATTGTCTGGATGTCTTGGAAATTACCAGTTTTCGGTATAAGGATATAGGCTCCCTCATCGCCACGACTAGATATTAACATGCCCTCCGGACCATCGCTTAAAACTTTATTCTGAATTTGGCTGCGCTCTGTATCTTTATAATCATTCCAGAGTTTAAGGAGTGCCCAAACATCCAGGTTCGTTTTGATATTACGATTTAATTCGGAAATAATTCGGCTAACCATCACAGGTTTTAATAAAGTATTACGTGATAGTAATTTTGCCTTTACGGCTTCCAAAATTAATTGTTGCCTTTTAGCGCGGGCAAAGTCGGAGCCCTCTATTCCGCCAGCATGACGACTGCGAGCATATTTCAAGGCTAAAGTGCCATTCATGTGTTGCTGTCCTTTTTCTATATGTAAGTGTTCAAAACGAGCGTAATAGTCTGGGTTTTCCTCTTGTCCTCGGATGGGATAGCTATAATCATCTAAAGTGTTTTCTACATTAACGTCCACGCCGCCTAACTCATCAATAATTTTCACGAAGCCGTCAAAATCAACGCGGATGTAATAATTGATTTCCGTTCCTAAAATTGAACTGAGAGCTGTCATCATGGCTGGGCCGCCGCTATTTTCTGTCTTGGCTTCAGCTAGGGCGTGAATAGAATTAACCTTACGCCAAGAGCCGTTATCAGTGGGTGCGGTTAAATCTCTGGGTACAGATAGCATGGCTACTTGCTTGGTAGAGGGCTTGAGGCTAACTAGCATAATCGTGTCTGCCAAGTAGCCGCCTTCGTGGTTAGCTCCGCCCATGCCCAAGAGCAGAATATTGATACGATCTTGTTCTTCACCCTGGAGTTGGTTGTCATCATTTTCGGCGAGATGAGTGATCCGTCCCCATAAAGTATTATTGCTAAGCCATTGGCTAGCTCCTTGACTAGACATGATGACTTTACCAGAAAAGACTAGCGCCAAAATTATTATAGCTGTAAAGTAGTTTTTAACCTTACGGCGCTTCTTGATGGCTGCTAATAGTTTTTCCTCAGCCGCTACTTGAGCAAATTGCTGACTCTCCGCATCATTTTCTTCTAATTTTTGCTTAAAATCAATCATAAATATTAAAACATACTGGGACGGTTAGCCCTCCGACAAAATTCATTTTTACTGCCCTTATTATAGTTATATTTGCTATTTTTAGCAACCATACAAAAAAACCGCTTTTTTAGCGATTTTTTATACGGTCGGGCTGCCCGGAATTGAACCGGGATCACACGCACCCGAAGCGTGTATAATAGCCTTTATACCACAGCCCGTGTCGTTGGTGTCTGGTGGACTTGAGGGGACTTGAACCCCTTACCTCTGCAATGCGAATGCAGCGCTCTACCAGATGAGCTACAAGCCCCAGCTTCAAGGGTCGGGGTGCCGGGAATTGAACCCGGTCTACATGCACCCCATGCATGCGTACTACCGGTATACTACACCCCGAAAAAAGCACGATAGCAATAGTGTAGAGATATTTCTAGGAGAAGTCAAATCTTGACAATCAGATTATATTTTTATAAGATAACTGGGTTCTTTCCAAGGGGTGGTAGCTCAATTGGCAGAGCAGAGCCCTTTTAAGGCCCTGGTTGCGGGTTCGAGTCCCGTCCACCTCGCTAGCCCGTAATCTACGGGCTTTTTTATTTTGGTTTGCCTTTGATTTCGCCTTAATCTATTATTAACATATATGCATATTTTTAGCCGCTGGTTAATAAGAAGAAGTGATAGAGGCCCGTTGCTTTATTTTCTGCTATTGTTTGTAGCCTTATTTACCGTCTCTTCATTATTCTATCCTTGGCGACAATTATATTTAAGCCACCTAGGCCTTGGTTTGAGCGATACTTTGGTCTTTTGGTCGATAGCGCTATGGTTGTTAATAATTTTATATTTCTATCATTTATTTTTTAGGAGCAAGGTTTTAGCTACTTGGCGACCATTATTAGTTACTTTTACCTTTCTCTGTCTAGCCTTATCATTAGTCTGGCCTTTAACTTCTAGCGATTTATATTCTTATGTTTATCAGGCGAGAGTTTGGTCCGTTTTCGGGTTAAATCCTTATTTGCATAGTTACAGTGCTTTGACTCAGGATTATTTTTTCTTCGCGTTCAACAATCATTGGAGTTTTAGGGCTGCCCCCTACGGCCCTCTATTTATGATCTTAACAGGAGCCTGGACTTATATTTCCCATTCAAGTTTTCTCGGTAGTTTGCTGGGCTTAAAGATATTTTTAGCCAGCCTTAACGTATTAGTGGGAATAATGATTTATCGCTTCCGTTTTAGTTTATTCTCTTTCTATTTATATGCTTTTAACCCTCTAGTGTTATTTGAGGTGGCAATCAATGGTCATAATGATATCATGCTGGTTTTTTTTCTAGTTTTATCATTGACTACAGCGTTAAATAGTAAGAAAAAGCCAGTTTTCTGGTCATTTCTATGGTTATTTTTTTCGGTAGCCGTTAAATACTTATCCGTGGTCTTGATTCCTATTTGGATAATAATTTTTTGGCGAGAGGCTGTTTCTGGGCGGGCTCGTTGCTGGCTGATTGTTAACATCTTGATATCCGGTCTAGTGTCCTCTATTTTCTATTGGTACTTTTTCCCCGATGTCTCAAATTTTATTGGTTCCATTCTGAATCAAGGGTCTTTTGTTAATTTTATTAAATCACCTTTAATCGGCTGGATAGATACGGCGTTAAGTTTGTTTACTTTCAATCATTTAAATATTGCTATAATAGTCAGTCGGGCCATCTTTTTGATTTTTTATATTTATTTATTGGTACGGGTCTGGGCCGACGGAACTAGAGCAAATTTATTGTATTATTCTGTACTAGTTTTCACAGTTTTTCTGTTGACTTGTTTTACTTGGTTGATGCCCTGGTATCTAATCACGCCCATTGCTCTGCTAAGCTTATTGTATCACCAAGAAAAATATCAACGCTTAGCGGCTAACAGTATTTTTGTGCTCACTTTTTATGGCATTATTACCTATTTCGTTTTGCGCTAGGGTTAATTGCGGCAATTGCCTTTAGCTGATAATTACAGTAGAATATTAATAAGTTTAATAAGTCTTAATATATGAAAGATTTTCGGTCGACAAAAGAATTAAAAACAGTATTTTCTGGCATCAAGCCCAGTGGCGATCTCACTATTGGCAATTACATTGGCGCTATTAGCCAGTGGGTAGAGATGCAAGATAAATACCGCTGCATTTTTTCGGTAGTGGACTATCACGCTATTACCGTCAAGCAGAATCCGGTTGATTTACGTCGGCGAATTTTAGATATTACTAAAATTTATTTAGCGGCCGGTATTGATGCTAATAAATCAGTGATTTTTCAGCAGTCAACTGTACCGGCTCATACCGAGTTGGCCTGGATTTTGAACTGTATTGGTACGTATATGGCTGATTTGAAAAAAATGACGCAATTTAAAGATAAGGCTGGCGATAAGCAAGACGCAGTTTCAGTGGGCTTATTTGATTATCCCGTGCTTATGGCGGCTGACATCTTATTGTATGACACTCAGGTGGTGCCAGTGGGAGACGATCAAAAACAACACGTGGAATTAGCACGCGATATCGCTAAACGCTTTAATCACGAGATAGGCCAGGTGTTTGTTATACCAGAAGCATTAGTGCGTCAAGATGGGGCTAGAATTATGAGTCTAAGCGATCCACATAAAAAGATGGCTAAGAGTGATGATAATAATAATGGTTTTATCGCGCTTCTAGATGATCCCGAAGTTGCTAAAAAGAAGATTATGAAAGCAGTGACTGATTCTGGCGCTAGTATTGACTATGACCCCGTTAACCGTCCAGCTCTGGCTAATTTGCTCACAATTTACGCTCGTTTAGGTAATCGCCAAATTCCACGTTTAGTGAAAGATTATGCTGGTCAAGGTTATGGAAGCTTTAAACAAGATTTGGGTGAGGTTGTAGCTAAGTTTTTAGTCTCTTTTCAAGAGAAGTTTAAGCAGATTTCCGACCAAGATGCTCAGGATATTTTGGCAGAGGGTAGAAAAAAAGCCGAAATTATTACTCAGGCTAAGATGGAAAAGATTAGACAGTTGATTGGTGTTAGATAAGTAATTTGTCGAATATTTATATTTATAACAAAAAAACGCCTTTAAGGCGTTTTTTGTATTTCAAATTGGTATAAAAATTTTGAGTCTAATCGGCATCGATTCAGGATAATAATATGTTTATTATCTTGCGATAATATCATAGCACCGAAGTGCTATGTCGACTATTGTCTTGCTTCATCGATGATGAAGGACAAATACTCCCTAGAAAGGAGGTGATCCATCCACAGCTTCCGCTACGGATGCCTTGTTACG